>JAJEBQ010000025.1 GCA_022822495.1 Paracoccaceae bacterium
ATGCTCTGCACCGGATGCAGATCAGTCTTCTGCACGACACCAGGGGCGGTGGTCTTTATGGTGTTCCAAGCCGTCTGTGTCCGGATGGTCGCAAGATCTGTCAGGTTATGGGTCTGGCGTGGAACCGTGTTCCGTTTCTGACCTCTGAAGGGAAGGCATCGGGTGGCGATGTCCGGTGTGATGTTGCGGCCTGAATTGTTGCTTTGAAAAGGAGAGGCGATCGGCAAGGATATTGCGACGAGGCCCGCTTGCATTGAGGTGAGGGGAAAGCCGGGGGTTTTACTGGTGAAGGAAGGTCTCATGAGTCCGGCAAGGCAAAAAAACTTTTCAGATGCCATCAGGGCAATGCCGGCGGGGAGGTCTGTATTAGGACTTAATGTCATGATTGCTTGATTTTATTCCGGCCTTGCCATAAAATCCGATATCAGACAATTTCCATTGATGATTTTGTAACTGGAGATATTTTTGTTACCACCAGGTAAGCCCAACCCCTTCCATCCCGGTTATGGTGAAATACCTCCCGTTTTGGCCGGGCGGGATCGGCTAAAAAGAAACTTTCGGGATCGGCTGAAGGCAGCCAATTCCGGGACTCCTCATCCGACCGCCATGGCCCTGATGGGACCTCGCGGATGTGGCAAGACAGCCTTGTTGAAATGGGTGGCGAAGGCAGCCAGGGAGAGTAATCTTCCGGTGGTGACCATGGCTTCGGAAAACCTTTCCTCGGTCGAGTCCATCGCCCGTGGGATTGCCCGGAAGTTCCCCAAAAACCTGCTTGAACGACTGAGTGGTGTCAACCTGAATGTGGGACCCGTCGGGGCCGGGATAAATCTGGCGAATTCATCCCGGACTGCCGGAGCGGGGGAATTGAGTTCGTGGCTTGAAGCCCTCGGTGGTGAATCCGGAGGTGTCCTGCTCATTGACGAGGCTCACAACATGCCTCCCGAGGTGGGGCATGTGTTTTACAATGCGGCACAGACCGTCGGTGGAGATCATCCACTCCTGCTGGTCATTGCCGGGACTCCGGATCTGGATTCGGTCCTCTCCCGTTCGGGGGCCACCTTTATTGAGAGGAGCCGGATGGAGCGGATCGGGAGATTAGACCGGGAAGAGGCTAGGCAAGCCCTCTTTGAACCCTTTGGGAAACATATCCGTTTCAGTGATGATGCCATGGAACAGGTCCTGGATGAGGCCCAGAACTATCCCTACTTCATCCAGCTCTGGGGACAGGCCCTCTGGGATGTGTTGGCTAGGACACGAGCGCACAACCCTGGAATGGAGGTGGTCAACGAGGCACGGAAAAATGTCAATGTGCAAAGGTTGGAACTTTACAGCCGCAGGATGGACGAGTTGGTCAACTGCGGCCTGTTGATCCCGTTTGCCGAAATGACCTGGCGGCTGGGAGAGGGTGGACAGCCGACAAGTTATGATTTCCAATTGTCCCTCAATCACATTGAACCCGGGGTTTCCCTCTTTGAGGAACAACCGGAATCCCGGCAGAAATTGTTGCATACCGGTTTTATCTGGCAACCGTCTTTAGGTACTTGGGAATATGGCATTCCAAGCCTGGCCTCCCATGTACGGGGGGAGTCTGTCAGTCTTTTGCTTGATACTCTGAAGTCAAGACCGGAAAGCATCATTGCCCTTGCTGCTTTGGACCAATGCTTTGGGAAACCGTCGGATCATCTTCGGGAATTGCCGAGGAAGAAGGTGACTGCAAGTATCCAAGAAAAACTGCAGGCGTCGGAGGTTGCGCCGGAAAGTATGCCCGGGGATCCTGTTGCTGGTTTCCTGGCAGGCAAGCTTTTGATTGAAGGGGATACTCCCGACCGTGTCAGTCTGGCGGCTCCACACCTGGTACGGGCCACGGTGGAAGAAGCCATTCACCGGCAATTGCTGCCGAATCCGGATCCACCAGCCAGGACCGACCCCGAACCACCCACTACAAAATCGAAACCACCTAGTCCCTAAGCCCTCCAAGTTAACCGGGATAACGACATGGAGAAAACCGGGTCATTTCTTCATGATACGAATAGGATTGGATTAAACACAGCCACTTGTTAATTTGTAGTGATTCTTTATGCTGGGTAGTGTTCGGTAATTCTGGTTACTACCTGCTGGTAAATTTACAGGATTACATGGCTGCGGAAACACCTTTTTCGTTCAGTAAATTAGAAACTCTCCCCAATACCAACAAGGGATTGCATATTTATCAACTGGTCCCATTTATCAGTGCCTTGGTGGTTATGGTATGGTGTTGGCATACTTGGTCAACACCTCGTGGCAGATGGTTCGATTCCTCTTGCCCACTCGGTTAAACCATCCAAAATGCAAATAGGGGTCATATAAAAATCCTGTATGGGACAACTCTTCCTGAGGGGGTCGGAGACAATCACCTGCTCGAAAGACTGCTGGATATGCAAATTAGGAGCATATAAATCCTGATCGGCTTCACCATTCCTCTGCAAGCATCCCGGGAAATGGCCAGGAGGGGAAATTTCCCTCCCAAATTTCAATTGCGGATGTATTTCAACAAAACCGATTCCGTATTGCCTACAGGCTGTCCGGCCAGGGATCAAGCATTTGCTCCAAGTGCAGTGTGGACTCGAAATTGGATACAAACCTTGTATTGTCAACTTAAGTATTCAAGTCCCGGCTCAATGAATAATCCACCCATCAAGGCGTGACCGGTTTCAACATTCCCATTTCCCGAAAGAACCTGTTGTACATACACTATCAATCCGTGAAAATCCTGTACGGATTGCCAAACCGGAACGTCCCCCGGATTTTTCGTCGATTGAATTCCTAACCCACTCAGGGTAGACGGTATCCGGGGGCGTCACATAATTGGTTGCATTCCGCAGGAAGGAAAGCAAAAACGATGTCCTGGTTACAGAATATTCGCAAGCAGATTTACGTTGCACTGCTCGTATCAATGGCCATGGAGCCCTGACCAGGGTGACCACTTCCCAGTTTTGTTTTTCCCAAGCGGATCCAGGATGCTCTCCACCGGATGCAGATCAGTCTTATGCATGACACCACGGGCGGCGGTCTTTATGGTGTTCCGAGCCGTCTGTGTCAGTATGATCGCAAGATCTGTCAGGGTGTTGGTCTGGAGTGGAGCCGTGTTCCGTTTCTGATCTCTGAGGGGAAGGCATCGGGTGGCGATGCCCGGCGTGATGTTACGGCCTGAGATGGTGAGTTGAAGAGGAGAGGCGATCGGCAAGGATGTTGAGACATGGCACGCTTGAATTGGGGTGAGGGAATGAGGTTAATGTTGTGCCGTTTTTTGAGGGACGAATCCCTATATCAAGGGAGTTTCCGCTCAAAAAGGCCTGAAGTCAAGAAAAAATAAACACCCTGATAACTGCTCCTTGGAAAAACTGTATGAGACCTTCAATCACATTTATGCCAGGAGAATAACATCAGATGACAAAACCTTCGGAAATACCTGATTAACATGGCAATACCTACCTCTCATGATCTGGACAAGGTCGAGAAATTGAGATTGAAAATAGGAAAACTGGGACAATGTACTACAAGCACACCGTTCGTGATCTATCGCGAGTTCGTACAAAGTTTTTTGTGTTAGGTATATTATGAGGCAGGAGGATTTAGCGTTCTCTCATTGTTTCAGGTAGATAGGTGGCAAGATCAGGGAAGAGAATAAGAACAAAGACCATCAGAACCATGATGGCAAACATGGGAATCGCCGTTTTGGCAATATAGTTCATTTCATGCCCAGTAATTCCTTGCATGACAAACAGATTGAATCCAATTGGGGGTGTTATTTGGGCCATTTCAACCACAACCACGATAAAGATCCCAAACCATATGACATCAATCCCAGCTTGACGAATCATCGGCTCAACGATCGCCATGGTCAAAACGACCGAAGAAATCCCATCCAGAAAGCAACCCAGAATGATATAAAAAATCATGAGCGCAATAAGCAGGGAAAAAGGTGTAAGTCCCAATTCATCAATCCAGTTGGCCAAGGCTCTGGGAAGTCCAGTGAAGCCCATGGATAAGGACAAGGCAGCGGCACCCCCCAGGATCATGGCTATCATGGCGGAAGTTCTGGTCGCACCGAGAAGACTTTCAATAAATGTTTTCCGATCCAGCGAGCCCTGACTAGCCGCCAGAACGAGAGAACCTACCACGCCAAAGGCTGCTGCTTCGGTCGCTGTTGCCAAGCCCAGGTACATGGAACCGATAACCACTATAATGAGCAATAATACTGGAATCAGAAACTTTGATTCCCTGACTTTTGCCATAAAAGATAAACGGTTGCCGATTTCAGGGACTTCGCTCCGTCTGACCACAGACCATAAGGCCACATAAGCCATAAACATGAGGGCCAGTATCAAACCCGGAATAACACCTGCAAGGAAGAGCTTGGTAATGGATTCATTGATTGTCACACCATACACGATCAAGGTCAGAGAGGGAGGAATCATGAGACCCAATGTTGCCGCCCCCGTCAGCGTACCTATAATCATGTACTCGGGGTAGTTCCTCTTGCGGAGTTCAGGTATCGCCATTTTACCTACTGTGGTTAGGGTGGCAGCGGATGATCCTGAAACTGCTGCGAAGATCGTACACCCTACAATATTGGTATGAACAAGACCACCAGGAAGCCGAGCCATCCACGGTGACAATCCACGAAACATGTCTTCGGATAGCCTTGTCCGGAAGAGTATTTCTCCCATCCAGATAAATAGCGGCAAAGCTGTTAGAGACCAACTGCTTGAAGAGGTCCAAATGGTTGTTATCATGGCGTCGCCAGCGGGGCGGGAGGTGAATAGTTCCAACCCAACAAAAGCAACCCCAAAAAGCGCCAATCCAACCCAAACACCCGTTCCCAAAAGAAGGAACAAAACAAAGAGAAAAATCAGTGTCAGGTAAAGTTGCTCCATGTACTGGCTACTCCTCTTCGCTTACTATTTGGGCTTGGGCAGAATGGGTTCCAAACCAAATTACCCGAACCAGATTGTCAAAAAGAGCTATCGTAAAAATTACCGAACCTACCGCCATACTTAACTGTGGAATCCAAAGGGGAGTGGCATCCTGACCTTGCGATACATCACCAAGCTTATATGACCAATAGGTTGCCTTGATGGCATACCTGGCCCAGTATGCTGCCAAAACTGTTGCCATCGCAAAACACCAAATTTCGCCAATTCTTCGGTACTTGCCCAAAGTCCCAAGAAGCAGGGTTACCCGAATATGGTTGCCGTTATTAAGTGCATAGGCAAAAGCAAAAAAGGAGGCCCCTGCCATGAAATAACCTGCATAATCAGGTGCACCGGTAAACATCTCCCCAGTCCAGCGAGCCATCATCTGAATAAGGATGAGCAAAAGGATGACAACCAGAAAGAGAGCTGCCAAATAACCAGCGGTCAAATAAAGGGCATCCAAACCTTTACGAATTTTGGGGCCTAAAACATCAAGCAAGCGACCATCTCAATTCCCAAATCATAAACGGGTCAGCAGAACTCTGCCAACCCTGCATTTCAAAAGGTGATTATATTAGCGAGCCAGGAAACTGTCAATTATGGCCTGACCAGATTCACCGGCATTTTCCAACCACTCTGCGGTCATGATTTCACCAAATCCACGAAGTTCATTCGCAAGGTTTTCATTGGCCCTCTGCACAATCATGCCGTTCTTGGCCAATTCCCCCAGGGTAAATTGTGTATAGTGAACTGACCGCCAATAACCGGCATATTCAGCAAGAGACGCACACCCATTCATGATATTTTTGGTTGCATCGTCAAGACCCTCCCATGAGTCTTTGTTGACAAAAACATAATTGCGGGGAAGCCAGGCATCCACTTCATAGAAATGGGTCAAACTTTCCCAGACCTTGCGGTCATAACCTGTAGAACCTGAAGAAATCATTGACTCGGCAACACCTGTGGCAAATGCCTGTGAGATTTCAGCGGCTTCAATTTGAACGGGGTTCATGCCAGCTAATTCAGCAATTCGGGCAGTGGCGGTATTGTAGGAACGGAACTTGATCCCCTCCATGTCAGCAACCGCATTTACTTCCTTTTTGAAATACAATCCCTGTGGAGGCCACGGAACCGAATACAACAGGTGAAGATTTTGTGAGTCAAGCAAACTTGATAATTCCGGCTTGGCGACTTCCCATAAGGCTACTGCATCTTCAAAGGAGGTTGCCAGGAAGGGAATGGAATCAAATCCAAACAAGGCGTTTTCATTTTGGTGAGCTGACAATAGTCGCTCGCCAATCTGGGTTTGACCAGTTTGAACTGCCCTCTTGATATCACTTCCACTAAAGAGAGATCCGCCAGGATGAGTTACAATTTCGAGTTCTCCTGCTGTGCCCGTTGTTACACAGGCCGCAAATTCTGCTCCGGTTTGGCTGTGAAAGTTGGTTGCTGAATACCCCATGGGCATGTCCCATTTTTCGGCCAAAACCGAATTTACAGAAAATAGCAAACCCAAGGCTGTTAAGGTGCCTAAAAAAATTTTGTTCATAATTTCTCCCCTCCATTCTATCTCCAAGAAACTTGCAGATAATGTTTGAAAATTTTTACTAAGTAAATCGTCTAGGGAAATATGGAGAAATGTCAACCGGAAAATGGTTATTGGCAATAATTTCGGCCAGAATCCTTCCTGTTTTGGGACCACTTGTCAAACCGATATGATGATGTCCGAAACCCGCAAATATTCTGGTATCCCCAACCTCGCCAATAAAGGGCAAACTATCACAAGGTGCAGGCCGATGCCCCAACCATTCTTCTGTTTCACTCCAAGTGAGATCTGGATAAGTTTTCATTACATGAGCCTTGATAACCTCCAATGGTTTTTTGGAAGGGGGGGCGGTCAACCCCCCAAACTCCAACACACCGGCACATCTCAAGCCCATGGCCATTGGGGTCATGACAAATTTTCCCGTAGCTACCATGACAGGGCAAGGGGGTTCAATGGAGGGTGAACGAAAAAGTATATGATACCCCCGTTCAGTTTCCATGGGGACAGATACACCAAGTTTTTTCATAAGTTCCCTGGACCATATACCAGCTGTAATCACCAGGTCCGTACATTCAAAATTCCCTTCATCGGTCGCAACAGATTTAATTCGGCCACTTTCCAGAAGGAAATCCTGTACTGCGGCTTTGACATAGTGACCTCCCTGACCTATGAAGGTTGTTGCAAGGTCTTTGACATAGTGACCTGGATTCAAGATAAAACCATGGTCATCCATGACGGCCAAAAGTGTTATATCCCTGCCTGTGCCGGGAAGTATTTCTCGTATTTCAGGGCCTTCGACCAAATTGGGTTTAAACCCTGCCTTCGCACGCAAAGACCAAACATATTTATCACTTTCAAAGGCTTTTCTGGAGTGATAGGCAAAAATGTATTTTGAATCCTTTAGCCACTTTTCGGCTTTGGTGCCTTGTGCCAAATCTTTATGCTGAACAACTGAATCGGTAACGATTTGGGTTAATCCCCTGGCTATTCTTCTTGTGTCCTTATCATTGGCATTGAGCAGGTATCGAATCAGGAAAGGAGCAAGAATGGGCAGTTTTTTCCATATGACATAGAGGGGAAATTCCGGATTCATCAGATACCCCGGTATTTTGGGAATCATTTTGGGGGATGTAACGGGTGTGATGGAACAGGATGCCAATACTCCAGCATTGCCGAATGAAGTTCCCTCACCCGGTTCACTACGGTCAACCAGAGTTACTTTTTTTCCATACCTTTGCAGCCACAGGGCTGTAGATACACCTGCTATCCCTGCTCCGACAACAAGAATATTTGATTCCTTGTTAGCCATGCTTATGGAGCTATCCCATCCAACGCAAGACAGGCGCATTAGCCTGTTCCAATGGCTGACACACAATGTCTACAAGAGTCGGTTCCTCGGTTTTAACGGCCAAGGAAAGTTGTGCAGCCAAATCATCAATTTTCTCAACTCGCCAAGACTTTAATCCATAGCCAGCAGCAATTTTGGCGTGATCTGTGCGTGAGAAATCAACATTATGATACCGTTGTTCATACTCATCATGCTGACTGGCCTTGATCCACCCGAAACTTTTGTTTGAAATCACAATGATCGTGATGGGGATGCCAATTCGCGTCAAGGTTTCCAATTCCCCACAGGAGAAGCCGAAGGAACCATCTCCCATGATCGCGATGACTTCCTTGTTTTTAGTCCCGCACCAAGCCCCCATGGCTGCTCCCAGTGAATATCCCAGAGCCCCATGCGCGCGGTTGGTGATAAAATGGCGTCCTGCCTTGGGAAATTGGTAGAAAGCGGAAATATAGGGACAAGGCGTACCCGGATCACAAACGATAATGGCATCATCTGATAAAATGTCCTGGAGTGTGAGGACAATAGCTTCAGGGTTAATTTGTTCTTTGGCCAAAAGCGCTATTTCTTGGAACTTGCGAAACTTTTCTTCCTTGGCTTTGGTTACGATTGTGGAACCCTTAAATCCAGATCCTGCAAATCCACCTTGATCCAGCAATTGATTCAATTCCTGAAGAACCAGAAACAGATCGGCTGCAATGCCAAGTTCCGTCTTGTAATTGGCACCAATCACCTCTGGATCGCTGTCAATGTGTATAATTCTGGTATCAATTGTGGGAGCCTGCCAACGTGACGTTGTTGTTGAGCCAGCCCGACATCCCAGAAAAAGAACGAGATCGGCGTTTTTCAATATGGACCAGGTTTCGTCAGTACCACCGTTTGATCCGACAACACCAGCACAGTTGGAATGAAAGTCGGACAAACTCCCCTGTCCCGAAATCGATGTCAAAACGGGTAGATTCAGATATTCAACAAATTTCCTGAGTTCTGCCGTGGCGTTGGCGATGACGACACCACCTCCACAGACAATGACGGGATTTTCTGATGACAGAACGAGTTGCAGGACTTCTTCGGTCAACCCTGGTTCTGGTGCAGACCGCCAGGCTGGAAATGTGAAGTGAGACTTATCAGACCAGATATCATCCGGGGAGACGTCCTCATACTGGATATCATAAGGAATACCCAAATGAGTTGATCCTGGCCTTCCTGTTGTCATCATTCGAAAGGCTTTACGAACCATGCGTGGAATATGATCCCCTCGTCTGATGACGGTGTTCCATTTTGTCAAAGGTCTCATCAGCGCTTCCTGATCAACCTCTGTCAAAGGAAACTTCCCATAGGATGCCAACGAAATGTCCGTTGTTATCGACAAAATAGCAGATGATGATTCATTAGCTTCGATCAAACCTGGAAGAATGTAGGTAGCGCCTCCTCCTGAGGGACCTTCACAAACTCCAACCTTGCCAGTTGTACGGGCATAACCATCAGCCATATACGCAGCTGTTCGTTCATCCCGAACCAGAATATGCTCAATGGAATGATTGAGGGTAAGTATCGAATCGTAAAATGGTAGGGTGGTATCACCACACAAACCGAAAATATATTCAACCTGGTAAGCTTCGAGCATTCTTAGAAGTGCATCTGCCCCACTGATAGAGTTTTTCATCTTGTGATCCTGAACATTTACCCAATTCAAAAGGTATGCAAGAAAATAAGTTATTCCCTAAATCTATCCATAAAGCAATAAATTAATTGAAATCTTGCCTCATGGGGACAGGATTAAGGATATCCCCATTAATTAATGGAAACACATTTAAAAAACACCTCTCAATTCCCAGCCTTTTTGTTTGTGCTGTGCTTCGTTTTGAAGCCAACAATTAAAGTAATCCCTTTTTGATGTAAACCCGAAAACAATCACATGGAAAGACATCACCTGCTGGAAGAAAAGGATCACCAACACCAAGCGTTACAGTAACCCCTTGGCTGGGAACTATTCGAGCCACCCAGGCACGAAGGGTGAATTGAACGAAAAAAGACATTTGAAAATCAGGGAATCTCAAATAATGGTAAAAAAAGAGGCGCCCTCAAGAATGAGTTGTTCGAAATTGGAGTTAGGCCCATTGAATGGGCTAAAATTCTGGGATGATTGCAATCCACAATTTCAAGGATCCTGAGTAGTAAGAAAAGAGTGAGTGCTTGTACAACACCTCGGCGAGTGGTGTGATCAATATAAAACGATTCTAGTATAATGACTTCAAACCAATTTCTGACCGGCTTTTTCTGAAAAGCAAAAGGGTACTATTTGATGACTCGGACCACTATTGTATTATCTTGGGGCAACACAACAATTGTGGTCGAACCCACAAAAAATTGGGAGATCTGTACGAAAGAGTTGACAAAAGAAAATACGAAAAGAGATGAAGCTGATCAATCGTGAAGAACAATCAAACAAGCTTTTTTCTTGGAAATGGCCTATTATTAAACCATTGTTGACAAATGATGATAACACGCCCCTTATAAGGAAACCGGTAAAGGTCAAGCGTTTACAGTCAGCTAGCAGGACGAATGGGTTCAAGCGTGATATCCAATTTGGTACCAACAGCGTCGGCATAATCAGCCAGTTTCGCAATGGTAATATTCTGCCGAGCGCTCTCTATTCGTGATACCTCGCTCTGTTTTGTACCCATTCGTTGAGCTACTTCGCTCTGCGACAACCCTGCATCAACCCTAGCAGCAATGAGCTTTCGGGCCAGATAGAATTCAAGTTCCAGATCTTCATAGGCAACCCGATTGATGGGATCACTCAGGAACTTGGCTTTGAGTTTCGATAGTTTTGTCATGTTATTTCTCCTGCCCTCTTGAGGGCCTTTTCCATTGCACCAGGTGGTATCTTCCGGGCTGTCTTCTGAAATACATGGAGAAGAATCAACCGACGTCCAGAAGCTGCGATACTGATAACTCGCCAGGATCCATCTTTTCCTTGTAAGCGTATTTCCCATAAACGATTCTTCAAATAGTGGATATGAGGCATACCAACTGTCTTGGGACCGTGTTCTTCAAGGATCTCAGCAACATGCAGAAAACGTGCATAATGACGGTGCGGTAATTCTGCCAGTTCACGATCGACTTTCTTGTCCAATGTTTCAACAGTTCATTTCATGGTATAACATATATGTTATATAAATAACCAGTTTGTCAATGGGTCATAGGGATTATATCTGGGTAATTATTCTTAAGGGCATCTCTTTTTTTACCATTATTTGAGATTCCCTGATCTTCAAAAGTCTTTTTTAACTTTCTATTCCCTTGGACGATAGTTTCTTCAGTAAACAATTGATCAATCGGGGGTTTTTATCGCTCAATTCACCCTTCGTGCCTGGGTGGCTCGAATAGTTCCCAGCCAAGGGGTTACTGTAACGCTTGGTGTTGGTGCTCCTTTTCTTCCAGCAGGTGATGTCTTTCCATGTGATTGTTTTCGGGTTTACATCAAAAAGGGATTACTTTAATTGTTGGCTTCAAACGAAGCACAGCACAAACAAAAAGGCTGGGAATTGAGAGGTGTTTTTTAAAATGTGTCTCCATTAATTAATGGGGATACCATTAAATACCAGGAGACCATTTGATTTTGCTTTGAATTTTCATAAATGACGTTACTATCATCAGAGATTCATCCAGACAATTTAGGGAAACGACAAAATGGTCATTGAGCGAGGGGGAAAGACAGTTTTTGGTGCTTCGGTAGGAGTAATGATGCTGGATACCCAGTTCCCAAGAATATATGGGGACATAGCCAATGCCAATAGTTGGCCGTTTCCAGTACAGTACAGAATAGTTAAAGGAGCTTCTCCTGACATTGTTGTGAGAAGAAAAGCCGAGGGGTTGTTGGAAGGATTTATCAATGCGGGTAAGGATCTCGTTGCCCATGGTGCAGATGGTTTGACCACCAATTGTGGATTTCTGGCCCTTATTCAGGATAGGGTCAAAGATGCCATAGATGTTCCAGTTGCGACTTCCTCCCTGATGCAAGTTCCCATGGTCAATAGTATGCTTGGGAGCGACAAAAGGGCTGGCATAATCACCATATCCAAAGAGCACCTGACCGATGAGCATTTAAGGCTTGCCAGGGTTCCACTGGATACACCAATTGTTGGAACTGAGGGTGGCCGGGAATTCACACATAAAATTCTTGACGATTTGCCGGAGATTGATTTTGCTCTTTGCCAAGAGGACTTGAAAGACGCCGCCAATGATATGGTAAGCAACCATAAGGACGTGGGTGCAATCGTGCTTGAGTGCACGAATATGGCTCCCTATGCCAATGATATTCGAAAAATTACTCATCTCCCGGTATTTTCAATCTATACCCATATTTGTTGGTTGCAGTCTGGCTTGGTGCCCCGACGCTTCCCTTTTCACCTTGATGATCCGAGACTTTAGAATTTCTGTTTCACTTTATTTGCATTCTGAATTTATTCCTATGAGGAGCTTTGAATGGGTACCTACAATTTATTGATTTTGGCTGGGGATGGTATTGGCCCTGAGGTCATGGAAGAGGTAAAGGGTGTCATTAACTGGTTCGAAAACAATCAAGGTGTGCAATTTACAATCACCGAAGATTTGGTCGGCGGTATCGCTTACGATAGTTTCGGAACCCCGTTGCATGACAGCACGCTCAAGCGAGCCTTTGATACCGATGCCATATTACTTGGTGCCGCCGGTGCACCAAAATATGATGATCTCCCCTTTGAGGTCAAACCAGAAAGAGGATTGCTCAAGCTCAGAAAGGAGTTGGATTTATATGCCAATCTTCGACCTGCCCTGTGTTTTGATGCATTGGCAGATTTCTCCTCGCTGAAGAGGGACATTGTGTCCGGTCTCGACATAATGATAGTCCGAGAACTGACCTCAGGAGTATATTTCGGCGAACCACGTGGCATCACTGAGGATAATGAGGGTAATCGCATCGGAGTAAATACTCAAAGATACACAACCTCCGAGATCAGGCGTGTGGCCCGGTCGGCATTTGAGCTGGCCCGCAAAAGAAACAACCGGGTTTGTTCGATGGAAAAGGCCAATGTCATGGAATCGGGTGTTCTTTGGAGGGAAGAGGTTCAGTGGGTTGGTGATAATGAATATCCAAACGTTGAATTAAGTCATATGTATGCCGATGCTGGAGCCATGCAGTTGGTTAGGAATCCCAAGCAATTTGATGTCATTGTAACCGACAATCTGTTTGGTGATATTCTTTCCGATGCGGCTGCCATGCTTACAGGCTCGTTGGGAATGCTACCTTCTGCATCGCTCGGTGATAAATCGCCCAAGGGACACCCTAGGGCGCTTTATGAACCTGTTCATGGATCGGCTCCAGATATAACCGGTCAAGCTAAAGCCAATCCTTGTGCCTGTATCCTCTCTTTTGCCATGGCCCTGAAATATTCCTTTGGTTTGCTTGACGAAGCCTCTCTGTTGGAACGTGCCGTTGAACAAGCCCTGGCTAACGGCATCAGAACACCAGACCTCTTGCAGATCAAGGGCAGGAAACCCGCCACAACTTCACAAATGGGAACCGCTGTCATCGATTGTCTAAATGATTTGACATAAAAGCGACAATCTTGGTATTTTTGACACATCGGAGTGTAGCTCAGCTTGGTAGAGCACTGTCTTCGGGAGGCAGGGGCCGGAGGTTCAAATCCTCTCACTCCGACCAAATTTACTGTGGTAAAACGGGCCAATGGTCAGATATAAGTTAAACCCCTTTCACATACCATCAAAAAAGTTTGACCTCCGACATATCACCATGTGACTGTCCCGGAACAGATCAAGTTGCTGTTTTCAAGGGTCTGGAACTGATAAATCAAACTCGCAAGTTATTGCTAATTTCTGGTTTGTGGTTTTTAGTTGATAAAGTAATCTCAATTATTAGAGTTACAGCAAACATGGTTTTATGCTTGATAATAAAGTAAGGTCGTTGGAAAAGTTTGCCGAACTTTTGTTGAGTTATGGGTAATTAATGGTGGCTTTGTCGAAATGGATAGAAATTAAATGGTCGTTGCAGATCCCCCCCTAACAAAAAAGCGGCCAAAAGTTGCTACCAGTTTTAGCCAGACAGCGCGAACAAGTTTACAGATTTTTCAGGCCATAATTGTGTTCAGCATTCTTGCCTGGGTTTCCTATCGAGGTGCCCTGGCAATGGATTATAATTGGCAATGGTATCGGGTTCCAAGATTCTTTTATCGGGTCGTTGATGGTGACATCATCTGGGGACCTCTGGTTCTGGGTTTTATTGAAACCCTGCGACTCGCTGGAATTTCAATAATTTTTGCAATATTGATTGGACTGGTGACCGCGTTTGCCCGTTTATCAAACTCGCTGGCCGGCAAATGGATTGCAACCTTCTACCTTGAAGCCATTCGTAACACCCCTTTGTTGGTCCAGTTGTTTCTGTTCTACTTTGTCTTGGCTCCCATTTTTGGTATGGATCGTTTTTGGGCTGGCGTACTTTGCCTGTCCTTTTTTGAGGGATCCTTTGCTTCCGAAATCATCCGAGGAGGGATCGTGGGTGTATCAAAGGATCAGTATGAAGCGAGCGATGCCATCGGTTTGAACCCATTCGATAAATATACCAAGATAATTATTCCTCAATCGCTACCACTTATTCTTCCCCCGCTTACGGGGCTGGTTATATCATTGATCAAGCACTCGGCCATAGTGAGTGTAATTGCCGTTTCTGAATTAACGACGGCCGGTATGAATTTAATTTCAGAGACCTTTATGGCCTTTGAAATTTGGTTTATTGTTGCGGGCATTTATCTTGCCCTGACAGTCACCCTTTCAGCAGGGGTTTCCCTGTTTGAAAGGCACCTTGAAAAAGGGAAATATTAGTAAAGAAGGAGTTTTCTCATGAAACTGAAGAATATTATCCAGGGCTTTTTAATAGTCCCTGTAATTACGCTGATCGGAGCAGGTCTATCCTCAGTCCAAGCCGAGGAAGACAGTGTGCTGATCGAAATCCAGAAGCGTGGCGTGCTTAAGGTCGGTATGTCAACATTTGTCCCCTGGGCCATGCGGGACAAGGAAGGTAACCTGATTGGCTTTGAAATTGATGTTGCCACACGGGTTGCTGAGGATATGGGCGTGGAGGTGGAATTTGTTCCAACCCAATGGAGTGGCATCATTCCAGCGCTGTTAGCCAAGAAGTTTGATGTCATTATCGGTGGCATGTCAATTACACCGCAGCGTAACTTGACGGTTAACTTTACTCGCCCTTATGCCAATTCCGGTCAGCAAATGGCTGCGAATATCGAATTGGCAGGGGATAAGTCTACCATTGAAGACTTCAACCAATCAGGTGTAACCATTTCGTGCCGCCGTGGGGCGACACCCTGTACCATCGCTCAGAAAATGTTCCCCAAGGCAGAAATCCGCCGGTTTGATGATGATGCCCAGGCTTTCCAGGAAGTTGTTAATGGTAATGCCACCGCAACCATTTCCAGTGCGCCCAAGCCACGATTTTGGACCGATGCCAATCCAGACAAGGTCTTTTTGCCTTTTGCAGATGAAAATCTAACCAAGGGTAACGAGGCTTTTGCTCTTAGGAAGGGTGATCCTGATGCCTTGAATTACTTTTCAAACTGGATCCTGCTTCGTACCGATGATGGGTGGTTGCAAGAAACCCATGATTTCTGGTTCAAGAACCAATCCGCCTGGATTGACATGGTTTCCATCGATCAATAGAACTTGCGGGGCGAGGCAGTCGATTGTCACTGCCTTGCTTCTTACACCCAATGGATCGTAATTCACCCCCTCCTCCGTTACGCAAGCGAAGGATAACATACGTTGATCTGGTCCTTATTGGACTGGTCGTTGCCATGATTGCTTATGCCGTATACCGGGTCAACGATGTCCTGGTGTATAATTGGAATTGGGATAGGGTATTCAGTTTTATACTCAGATATGATGAAGAAACGGACAGGTGGGTTACCAATTTGCTGGTCCAGGGTTTATTGACAACCCTCCGACTGGCTATTTGGTCGACTATTCTAGCTACCATTATTGGGGTTATAATGGGCTATTGGCGAAGGTGTAATAACCTGTCGCTAAGAATTATCAGCCGAGCCTATGTTGAACTTATCCGCAACATCCCGCCGATTGTCTTTATTTTCATTTTCTACTTTTTCATCTCCAGCCAGATCTTCCCAATGATCGGGCTTTCCAATCTACGTCACGATAGTCCCTACATGGATAATGCTCTGTTTCGGATATTGTTTGGCGATCCAAGGTTGTTTGAAAATTTCATTGCCGGCATGATTTGTCTGGCTGTATTTGAAGGAGCCTATATTACGGAAATCGTGCGGGCAGGTATTCAATCTATCGGGAAAGGTCAGTGGGAAGCAGGACGGGCAATAGGTCTTTCCCATTTTAACATTTTAAGGGACGTTATCCTTCCCCAGGCTATCAGAAAGATCCTTCCTCCGCTGGCTGGTCAATTTATTACATTGATCAAGGATTCGGCCATAGTTTCACTGATTTCAATTCAGGAATTGACTTTTTTGGCTACTGAGGTGGCGGCCACAACAACCAAGGTATTTGAAACCTGGATCTTGGTTGGGGCCATGTATTTTGTCTTATGTTATTTCTTTGCCTATGTTTTTGGCAAACTTGAGCAAAGAAGTGCCCGTTCAAACGGTTAGGACTCAAGGAAAATTTAGCCCATGAATAATAATGAAAACACTTCCCCTAACAAGGCTCCAACGCATAAATCTAAAAGTGATCCGATTGTGGAGGTCTCCGGACTTTGTAAATGGTTCGGCGATTTCTGTGCACTTTTTGACATCAACTTTTCCGTAAATTTTGGTGAAAAAATTGTCATATGTGGCCCTTCGGGATCGGGCAAATCAACCTTGATCCGGTGTCTCAATCAATTGGAGGAACACCAGATTGGAACCATCAGGATTGATGGGAAAGAAGTTAAACCTGGCATGAAGAATATTGAGGAGATCAGAAGAGAGGTTGGGATGGTGTTTCAAAGTTTCAATCTTTTTCCTCATCTTTCAGTGTTGGATAATCTGACAATAGGTCCCATTAGAAACAGAGGCATGAACAAAAATGATGCCTCGGAAATGGCCATGGAATTACTTGATCGCGTTCATATATCGGAACAGGCCAATAAATTCCCCATGCAGTTGTCAGGGGGTCAGCAGCAACGGGTGGCCATTGCAAGAGCCTTGTGTATGAAACCTAAACTCATGTTGTTTGATGAACCGACATCAGCTCTTGATCCCGAAATGATTTCCGGTGTACTTGATGTCATGGTGGAACTTGCCGAAGGTGGCATGACAATGATTTGTGTAACCCATGAAATGGGCTTTGCCCGGCAGGTTGGAGATAGGGTAATTTTCATGGATGATGCTGAGATTGTTGAAACCTCTGATCCGGAAACCTTCTTCAGTAACCCGGAAACAGACCGTGCAAAGTTGTTTTTAAGTCAACTTCTTTCACACTAATCAAATTTTCATTTGATACAAAGGTAACTGATTTTCGTCTTACTATAATTTTAACTTAAATTGCTTTTCTTATTGAATTTTTCCTTTAAAACACATATCAGTAGTCAACCATAGATACTCTTTAGGGGCCATAGCTCAGTTGGGAGAGCGCTTGAATGGCATTCAAGAGGTCAGGGGTTCGACCCCCCTTGGCTCCACCAAAGAGCAGGATTCACATTCAATAACCCCGCATGTGTGGGTTGGTAGAATGTCACAGTGATTGACCCGTCATATGCTGTGATTCAAAAGGTCTATTCTCAACGCTTGTTCACTCCATAACGGATACCTTGAAGTCAGCAATTTATCCGCACCCTTGTGGTTCCTTTGCATTGGCCAACGGATCCTCCTTCCTTTCACAAAAGAACTTACAAAATTTGTCTTTCGGTGAGTTTCCATCCAAATTGTCCTGCTATAAGTTGGTTTTGGTGGAACTTGTTACAAATTATTGCATCTGGATAAACGTCATTTGAATTTATATGTTCATATCTACCCAATTGGGAAGTTGCTGCTCGTACATACCAGACACAATTAGAGCCGTACAAATGAGTATAGACCCTTCAAAAATACTATTTGGTGTGGTATCTTGATTTGCCTGAAGGATTAGAATTTAATGGCGTTAACATGCAGGATGATTTGCAACAAAAAAACAAAAAACTTACAGAACCCTTCCGAAGGGCAATGTATGACTTTGATTCTGTTCAGGTGTTGGGAAGTTTAAAATCCTGCTTTGCTAAAGATGCACCTGTGCATCTGGCCACTCCTTTTGAAACCATGGAAAATGTCGAAAGTTTTTACATGAACGCTCTTCATCCACTTTACATAGCAATTCCTGATCTGGAACGAAGAGAGCATATAGTGATTTCCAGCCGATCTCTCATTGATCAGGACTGGGTTGGGGTTTGTGGTTATTATACAGGTATTTCCAAAGGTTCTTTTTTAGATATTCCTCCGACAGGACACCAGGTTGCAATGAGGTTTCACGAATTTTATCGCATTGAAGAAAATAAGATTATTGAGATGCAGGCATTGTGGGATCTTCCTGAACTCATGATGCAAGCCAACTGTTGGCCAATGTCGCCAAGTTTGGGGAGGGAGTGGCATGTACCAGGACCTTCGACCCAAGATGGTTTGGAAATTGCTGATGAAGACGGTGCCACCAGTGAAGAAAGCTTGGCACTTGTATCTGAAATGCTCGCTAAATTGGGAGAATATGCCTCCGGTGGCGTTGAGGCCATGCAACTTGACCGCTATTGGCATTCGAGATTTAGTTGGTATGGCCCCTCCGGTATCGGAACCTGTCGTGGTATCGAGGGGTTTCGAAATTGGCACCAAATCCCCTTCCTAAATGGTATGCCTGATCGTGTCGGGACCCTCGGGGAGGGGAATTTATTTGCTGAAGGTGATTATGTGGGCTTTACAGCCTGGCCGGGTATGAAAATGACCATCACCGGTGATGGCTTTCTTGGTATAGCACCATCCGGGCAGAAAATAACCATGCGTAGTTTGGATTTTTGGCGTTGTGAGAATGGCCTAATCAGGGAAAACTGGGTCCTTGTAGATCTATTGCATGTTTATTCCCAAATTGGGGTGGATGTCCTTGCCCGGATGCGAGAATTCACCAGAGCAAGAGACCTCTGCTATGATAAAAATCTCGACCGAGGTGGCTAAAAGTCTTAAAATTGTTTTTCTTGTGTAAATCCAAACTCAATAGACAACAACCGATCGAATTGATTCACCTGCATGCATCAGATCAAATCCATTATTAATATCACCCAATTCCAGTGTATGTGTTATCATGGGATCAATCTGGATTTTTCCTTCCATGTACCAATCAACTATTTTGGGCACATCTGTTCTTCCCCTGGCACCGCCAAAAGCAGTACCTTTCCAAACTCGACCTGTTACCAATTGAAATGGTCTGGTGGAAATTTCTGCACCAGCGGGTGCCACACCGATAATTATTGATTCTCCCCACCCCCGATGAGCGCTCTCCAAGGCAACTCTCATAACATCGACATTACCTGTGCAGTCAAAAGTATAATCGGCGCCACCCATGGGATCAGATTTGGTTTGGGTTAATCCTACAAGGTAAGATACAAGGTCTCCCTCCACTTCATTCGGGTTAACGAAGTGGGTCATTCCGAATTTTTCTCCCCATGCCTTTTTCTTGGAGTTCAGATCAACCCCAACAATCATATCCGCGCCGACCAGTCTCAGGCCTTGTATGACATTGAGTCCGATTCCTCCAAGGCCAAAGACAATGGCATTGGAGCCGGGTTCAACACCGGCCGTATTCATGACCGCTCCAATACCGGTGGTAACACCACATCCGATGTAACAAATTTTGTCAAAAGGTGCATCTTCCCTGACCTTTGCGACAGCAATTTCAGGAAGGACCGTATGATGTGAAAAGGTGGAACATCCCATGTAATGCAGGATGGGATCACCATCCAGAGTGGAAAACCTCGACGTTCCATCAGGCATTAAGCCTTGTCCCTGGGTCGCCCTGATAGAGGTGCACAGATTTGTTTTCTGTGATAGGCAGGATGGACAAGTGCGACATTCAGGAGTATAAAGTGGGATCACATGATCCCCTTTGGCAACCGAGGTTACTCCTGGACCAACATCAACAACAACTCCTGCCCCTTCATGTCCTAGAATAGAAGGAAATAGTCCCTCTGGATCTGCGCCTGAAAGAGTGAATTCATCGGTGTGACAGATTCCTGTAGCTTTTAATTCCACCATGACCTCACCCATTTTTGGTGGAGCAAGATTTACATCCATTATTTCCAATGGTTTATCTGCCTGGAGTGCAACTGCTGCTTTCGTTCTCATCAGATCATTCTCCCTTTAATATTCATTTGATGCTTTTTTTTAGAGATTACCCGCAAATAATACAATAAAATGTTTGCTTGGCAATGAGCAATATCAGGGCTCAATAAGTGTGACATGATAGAGTTTACGACTACTCTTAGCCATGAGGGACTTCCTCCTTAAGACTCACTCAGGGCAGAAAAGGGTCACTGCTCTTTGGTATTTGTTGGTAGCAGTATAGGAAGATAACGGTTCTTGTACAACGGGGTGAAACATCCTCAACATATCATCATTACAATAATTTTGGGATACTAGACCGATGATAGGGCTAGGGCAGAAGAAATTGCAAAAAAATGTTTTAAAGGGTTGCCTTGAATTTTATACGACGCATGAAGGACAAAATAATCCAAGTCTCTTTTTCGAAGACATTGTTTAGTGACACAACAATGTGATGTTTTCAATTTCTCCTCTATTGTTACAAAGCCACAAACATGGTTTTATCCATATCCGGATTGGATGGTCCACGTGAAATCTGCTCCCGTAGCCATCACCCCGGAATACTTCTTGATAAATCACCTTAGGTTATACGATGTCACCACAGCCAGGAGATCCCCGAGATGCACGTCCTTTCGCTACAATACCGTTAATTGGAGCTGGACAGCACAAGGAATCTCAATACATTTTTTGTTTTACGTGACTGCAGAGTGAGGATTAAAAATCTGTATTATCCTGTATTGATTCTGGCCATTCTGAGAGCTATCGGTTTTGGTGTTGCAATTCTGAGTTTTGTTCTGAATTGAGATACTTTACCCTAAAATCTAAAAAACCCGATTTAACTCACCCATTCAAGTTTCGAGGTATCTGAACACCTCCGAAATTCACCTCATTTCAGTTCTTGCCAGTGGCTCCATTCCATTATATAATATAGGAGACGTAATTATTGGAGTGTTATCATGCACCAACTCATTGCTAACAAGAAGGAAGAGATCGCTGAGGTCTGTCGCAAATATGATTTTGCGAGACTGGAGATTTACGGTTCAGCTGCCAGGGGAACTGATTTTAACCCGAATACCAGTGATGCTGATTTTCTGGTGGAATACAATCCGCCCCAGTTGCCGGGATTGTTCCGACGGTATTTTGGCATGATCAGGGACCTTGAGGACGTACTTGACCGGAATGTTGATCTGACTCGTAAGGGTGTCATTACTAATCATTACCTGAAGGTATCAATCGAAGAGGATTGTGAAGTGATCTATGAAACGTGATCCCCTGAAGTTGCTGAGTGATATAGTATCTGCAATTGAAGAAATACTGGACGATGCTGAGGGGTGGGCCTACAGGATTATCTACAGGCCAGAAGTAAAAGGAGGGCTGTGGAACGCTGTTTCACAATTATTGGTGAGGCTTTATATGTCCTTGAAAAGCAGGATTCCACCTGGGCTACAAGAATTTCCAGTCTGCAGGATTTTGTAAGGTTTCGCCATGTATTGGTACATGGATATCATAAAGTGGACGATGAAATTGTATGGACGGCAGTCACCGATGATCTGCCCCTTTTATACAGAACAGTTAGCGATCTCAGGAATGAACCTGATCCTCCCCGACGAGAATCACCTTCCTCTGGTACCAAAACATAGAGTTTACCGCACCAAAATAGAATATTTTTGTGTAACCTTACTGATTAAAATTGGGGCTTATATACAAAAGTCACATTTAGTTCTTGCATGTTTGTTTTGTATTTAATGGGGTGGGTCGGTATCCGATCCATTATCGCCTCCGGGACCGGGGCGTCTGTACGGCGAGGAGCGTTTGAATTGCCAATCCCTCATTAGCCGTGAAAATGATGCCAGGAAACGATGATGTGACTTTGATATGTCATTCCCAATAAAAAAAAGTTTGGAGCACCGTTTTAAAGCTGTCCAACCCATCAAAAAATACAAATGCCATCATAATTTTTTGGTATAATTCGGCCTTGGTTGATACAGTAACTATCTGGAATTTAGGAATCATTAACCTCATTTTTTTAACCTAAAATTAGAGTTGCATATATTATGTCGTACATACTGGTAATTGACCAGGGAACCACATCCACAAGAGCAATCTTGTTCGACGAGGATTTTAAACCGGTTTCCACTTCACAGAAAGAATTTCATCAGCATTATCCAAAATCAGGATGGGTTGAGCATCATCCACAGGATATTTGGGAAACCACCCTTGCGACTTGTCACGATATCCTTCAGAAACATAAACATGCTCAAATACTCAGCCTTGGAATTACCAACCAACGAGAAACCACCCTTATTTGGAATAGACATACATCCCAACCTATATATAACGCCATTGTATGGCAGGATAGAAGAACTTCCGAATATTGCGCAGATCTGAAGAATAGGGGGTTGGAGCCAAAAATAACTCAAAAAACAGGCCTCCTTCTGGATCCTTATTTTTCAGCTACCAAGATTAGATGGCTTTTGGAGAATGTTGATGGGGCTCGCGAAAAAGCCAAGGTTGGAGATTTGCTTTTTGGTACGGTTGATACATTCCTCATCTGGAAACTTACCAATGGTAAGAAACACGTTACCGACATAACGAACGCATCCAGAACCTTGCTTTATAATATTGTCGAGGAGAAATGGGACCAGGAACTGCTTGATCTATTTGAAATCCCTGTATCCATGTTACCTGAAGTTCAGGATTGCAATTCGGAATTTGGGGATACCGAAGGGCAGCATTTTGGTATCAAACTACCCATCAGAGGAGTAGCGGGCGACCAGCAAGCAGCAACAGTAGGTCAAGCATGCTTTAAGCCAGGAATGTTAAAGGCAACGTATGGTACGGGGTGTTTTGCTCTGCTTAACACAGGTAAAACTCTTGTTCCCTCAAAAAATAGGCTTTTGACAACAATTTCCTATAAAATCAATGGGGAAACCAGCTATGCCCTAGAAGGTTCAATATTTATAGCCGGTGCTGTTGTCCAGTGGCTTAGAGATGGTTTAAAGATCATCTTGAACGCTGGCGACACTCAAACTTTGGCCGAAAGGGCTGACCCACAACAGGATATTATCATGGTTCCAGCATTTACCGGAATGGGCGCGCCCTATTGGGATTCCGAATGCAGGGGTGCAATATTTGGTATAACCAGGAATACAGGACCTGAGGAATTTGCCAAGGCGGCACTAAATAGTGTTGCCTTTCAAACCGTTGATCTATGGGAGGCAATGTTTATGGATTATCCCGGATTAACCAATGTTGTCCTCAGAGCCGATGGTGGAATGACTGAAAGCGATTTTACCATGCAGAGGGTTGCAGATTTTCTGAATACTTCAGTTGAAGTCCCACAAGTCCCCGAGACAACAGCACTGGGAGCGGCCTATCTTGCTGGATTTCAGTCAGGCTTATTTTCTTCCCTTGAAGAAATTGGTAACAAATGGTCATGTGCCAAAAGCTTTAAACCGACTATGGATGTCTCCGAAAGAAGGAAAGGCCTCTCCAGTTGGAAAAAAGCCGTTGCCAGTACACTCTCTAGACCTGCATGATTCCGGTTTAAACTTTGGTCTCTTTCAAAGAAATTGTTGTTTTTCACAATAATCCAATTCCGATTTTTTACATTATTTCGGCAGTCGTGAGACAAATTGTCGCACGCTCTTCCAATTTTTTCACGCTTTTTCGGCTTGGCTGCGCTCTTTTCCCTTTCCCGGTCGTTTTTGGTGTCGTGGATTGACTTGATGTCCTTCCTTCGCCCGTCTCGACACGCCACCCTTATTGGGGCAATGGAGGTGGTACACGTTCCACCGGCACTTGGTATTGTTGTTTATCACAATAACACCGACAGAACAAGGCCGAAGCCCATGCTTGAGGGTGTCTCACGTGTCGGCAGGGACGATGTGTCCCGGCCCTCCACGTGACAGAAAGGATGATGACCCCGGCTTGGCTTCTTCAACAAAGGGACTGCTTGGAAAGGAAAGAGGATGATTCTCAAATTAATTCAATTTATCAGCACATAGGCGTTGAATGAATGTAATCAAAAACCGGGGGTACGTGACGATTTATTGTGAGAAATAACACCAATGTGACCGTGAACCTATTAAACCTACCAAATTGCCAAAGGCACGTTCTACAATACTTACCGATCGTCCTGTTACCAACGCCATATCAGCCCGGCCCCTGTGCTTGTGTCTTCATCCTTGGCCACCGGGTCGGCCCAGACATCAAGACTGAGTTTCTCGGCCTTTGGTGTATCCGGTTCGATCCGATAGCCCACACGTGCTGCCTCAATGTCATCGGAGGTCCCACGCAGCCCGCCATAGGGCGATCCCACCATGCCGCCGCCCTGACTGACGCCGAACGCCA
>JAJEBQ010000044.1 GCA_022822495.1 Paracoccaceae bacterium
GATGATATACATCAGACACTCACGCTGGTAGACAATGTCCAACTTTCTGTTTTTGACTACGAGAGAACCCTTTGCCAATTTTTCAACTTCCTCAAAAAAGGCAATGATGAAATCAACAGGGAGCCTTTGAAATCCATTGAAAATCACAGCTTTTCGGTACCGATCATCTTTCAACAATCCCAATTCAGTTCCTATGTCAATGGCTTGCCAACGATACATAATGATATGGCCAAGTCCCTTGTGTGAAAATCTCCTTATCCACTCCCTCAAGATTTTCTCATAAATGGATTCCACGGTTTCCTTGGAATCACCAAAATATCCAGCGTCTTCGAGTTTTTTCAGAACCTCTTTGATGTATTTTTCCTGGATCGACTGATCCCAAAATACACGATCAAGAACTTTCGCTTGCTCTTTGGATTGTTTTCCTAACCAATTGGGAATGTAGGCTCTGAACCAGAGATATTTTAAAAAGTGAACAAAATTTCTTTCATGTATTTTTTTGTTTCTTTTTTCATTCGGGTTTACAGTCCAACATAATCTCACTGGAGTTTTGGATTGATCATCAATTCCTTCCGGCGTTGTTACAACAATTCGATTTATATCAAGCTTTGTTGCTTTGGCAATCATGTTGATTTTACAAAAGGCTTCTTCTGCTGTCAGAAAGACGAATATGGGAGATTTGATAAGAACCTTGAGGACTTTTTTACCCTTTTCTTCCAGCAACTCCACCTTTACATATTTTTCTGAGGGTTTTAAAAATATTTCGATTAAACGCAACAGTAAAATGATGATGGTGATTTCATCCCAGTTGGTAACCTTCGCTAGTAATTGTTTTAATTTACTTTCGGTCATTTTCTTTTCCTGAATAATTTCTGAGAGTAGTTCTAATAAAGTCATTTTTATTCCTTTGAATATTTGTAATGTTTGCTGCTCTTTCCTAGAATTTGATTAAACAGCAAAACTGGTCAAAAATTACCCAAGAGAGTACAGATAAAGGCCTGGAGAGGCCCATGATTTATATTGACTAATCCATTGGTTTCTCCTTTTTAAGTGCTGCTTTCATCGTTCAATCCAAACAATGTGAGATTTTGACGAATTCAATAGACGGAACCCTTCCCTCACGATTGTCCAAAGGTGCCGTTCGGAAATTTCCGTCATTCTGTTTGTCTTCATAATTAATCTCAAGTGGTATTGGAACTCAATCCGAGTTCCGTATTCGATATATTGTGCTAGGTGATCTTTAAGTGGGTACCATAAATTAAGACGGTTAACCCTGGCAAAAGTAACTGACCCAATGCAACAACTGCAAGCCGTACTGCTTTTACCTTTTTTTGGAAATAATAATTCCTTTCATATGTTTGTATTGAAGACAATTTGACATAAATTTCTTTGTCTCTAGATATTAAATTAGGATTGTTGTAACAAATACAATAGCTTGCGTAAAAAAAATTTTCACTCTTGATTTTTCCAGCAATTGATCGTGCCAATCCTTCTCCCACCAACCCGAACTCCATTTCAAATAAACGCCTGCCCAACAAGGCTTCTATCATTAACGTCAAAGAAATTCATACCCATTATAGGACTGTTAAAAAACCGGATCCATCTAGCCCCTCAATGACATCTTTTAGGTAACTTGAAGTGAACAAAGTGTCAGGTGGATTTGAACTCCCTTTTTCTTCCCAGTTTGATTTATCATGTTTGGCAAAGAGCCTGAGAGTCTTGAACCCTGATCCTGCAAGGGCTTCACTTTCATTTATATGAAAGGATTGACTACAAGGTGAGAAGTCTTTGCAAACAAGATAGATTTTATCTGCAATAACCGCCTGCCACATATTATCCAACCACGTGAGTTGTATTTGATCAACAAAAACTCTTGCCCCATAAAGTTTAGAGAACCTCTCAAGGTTTATTTCAACAAAGACCTTGTGAATAACAACATGTGTGACATCAACGACTTTTACTTCGCCAAAGTAAACACCAGTCTTACCCATACGCATACCCCAATCACTACGGCTAAATCCTGGTAATGAAAGTTCGTTTAGGATCAAGTCAAAACCTGAGAAGACATCGCTTTGATCAGCATGGGAAGCAGAAATATGGAGTAAAACCATAATACCTGCCATTAAGCATCCCCGCGATTGATAAAGGATCGACATAATAAATCCACATTCTATTCAAACTTGGGGTAAGGAATGATTTTGATGGCTGCATTCTCCAACTTTTTTTGCTTGCTCAATAACTTTCTTGCCTCCCACACTTTTCTGGTTAAGGCCAAGGCCTCTTTCTCAGGCTTGGGAAACCACCTGCTTTGTTTTCGGTTCCGACTGAACCTTGCATATTTGCTTCCATATCCTCGCATGGTTTTAACCGAGGTATGACCACTGAGGGTACCTACTTCCTCAGGGGGTAATGATTTTCGAGCTTCATCCATAAAGGCATGTCGCAGGGTATGGAGAGTTATTGCCTGCCCCCTTTCAGGTTCAACCTGCATTGATGCCTTGCCAAGCAGAGTAGAGCATTGACCCCTGATATTTCTTGAATACGTGTTGGAAAGCAGGAGTTTTCTGATACATGAGGTGATCAGAATTGTTTTCAGATCATCTCTATGAATCCTCTCTAGTCTTTGTACCCTGATGTCGTTGTTAATCTCATTCGAAGAATTCTGGGTCTTGGCTGTAAGAATGTGTAACCGGAAGTCTCTACCACTTGAAGCCCCAATAATTATTTCGTTAATGGTATCATCGAAACTTTTGATACTTCCTGATAAAATTTTCTTTTCACTTACAAAATTGCATGGGTTAAAATAATTGGCGCCAAGGTAGGTAAACACCTCCTCTCCAGTCTTGTGGTCAATAACCTTGCAGGTCATAAACTCAATTGACCGCATGCCTGTTAACCAGGCTGT
Organism: Paracoccaceae bacterium; assembly: GCA_022822495.1. Classification (GTDB taxonomy): domain Bacteria; phylum Pseudomonadota; class Alphaproteobacteria; order Rhodobacterales; family Rhodobacteraceae; genus MPNP01. The sequence continues at coordinate 2,906 of JAJEBQ010000044.1, forward strand.
TCGAGCGAACAGCCTGGTTAATCCGGGAAGACACTTCTTGTTGATAAAGAGAGAACATAGCCCATCAAGTTCGGAACCTTCATCAAGTGCTTCAAGAATTTTCTCAAGATCCTCTCTGCTGATGGATTGCCAGTTCTTTTTGGGTGACTTTCTTCTCGTAGGGCTAAAAATTATAGGATTGATTCCAGTAGCCAGGAAATGTACATCGCCAGATGTACATTGTGGGTGGAACGGATATAATGGTGCTGCTACTTCCTCAATGATCTTCCTACCCTTACTTCGTAATTCGCTCATTGGTGTCTTGGTTATTCCTTCATGGAGAGAACGAATATCATGCCATTCGGCAAGTCCATACCACAATGGAACTTCAGCTTTGGTAGGTATGGTATAACCTACATCAATGTTATAGCCGGCTTCATTAAATTCTTCCTGGATAGAAATAGAACTTGCCAGGAAAGACAAAAGAAATTTTCGTTCCCGAAATACTGTATTCTCTTGGAGATAAATCGCTCGAATGGCAAGCTGATCAAAAATATCACATGGGTTTGGTTCTCTTCTTGCGTATCTGACTCTTTTGTCGGTTGTATTTATTACATTCAAGGCTTTGGTTAGTATTTCCCTGGAAAGATTTTTCCTTGGCGCGTCAGGTAGCGGGTTTCCCTTGATGTAAATATTCATACTTTAACTCATTTAGCTGTTCAACAAATTTACTTGGCTATCAGTAAAGGGATAAAATCCAAACTTAAACCCAGTCTCAAAAGTTTATAGTTCACAACTATGAAGCACCCCCAAAAGTCCTATAACCGATCTGTACAAGAGTTTAAGAAACGGAATCCTTCACAATGCGTTTAGTCTTCAACAAGCTTTCCAGTGAGGTAATTGGCATAATGAGCCGAGATAAGCTGCTTAAATTGTCGAAGATCACAATCAAACTGGTTCGACACCTCACATTGGATTTTGGGTACATTCTTGGCTGAATTAACGCCACCAAATCAGGTGTTTTAAGACCCTTTTGGGCAAAAAATGTAGCCAAATGATTATTTTTTGAATTTGATCAGATGGAATTCAGGGATAGATGGACCCCAAATGTTCCTTGAAATGCGGAACGCCTTATCAAGTCGTCCAATCACTGTCACAGAGTTGCACTCAACAGAAAGCAATCAAACTCCTCACCTAGGTTAACAACTCCAATGTCACTATTGTATTTAGTACCCGCCCGAAAAGTATATAGACATTACAACACTCCTTGACAACAAGGGTCTGGAATCGAGATCTTACGATGAAGATCGATTTCATTCTGGCATTTACACGTTTCAGGGCCTTTTTTCATCCAATATCCATCAATCTTCGCAGGTTCTGCTCCATGAGACATGTCATCAAGCCCCACCGTGAACGCGGCACCATTGCCGGCATTGGCCTCGGTCGCACGTACCGTGATGACATGTCCGCCCTTCTGGAGGAACACCTGCCCCCCGATGTCAGCCATGACCTTGGCCGTCCGGGCATGGCGTTGTGGTGGATCCTTGTCATGGGTGTCGTGATCCAGGGACTGACCTGTAACTGTGACCGTCGGCATGACCTGGTCAACGAGCACAACACCCTCCAGAAGTTTCTCGGTCATGCTGTTGTTTTTCACAATAATCCAATTCCAATTTTTCACATTATTTCGGCAGTAGTGAGACAAATTTTCGCACGCTCTTCCAATTTTTTCACGCTTTTTCGGCTGGCTGCGCCCTTTTCCCTTTCCCGGTCGTTTTTGGTACCACAGATTGGCTCAATGTCCTTCCTTCGCCTGTCCTGCCACGCCACCCTATGGGGGCTACCGTATTCACACATCTTTTTTTGAATTTGCCCTTGCCTTTTGATCTGGGATGTGATTCTCTTCCGTTATCATTGAATTTGAGCAGGAGATTGACACATGGAGCAGGAAGCATCACTCTTTGGGGATGATCGGTTGGATCAGGCCAACCGTTTCATCCATGACCGCTTGGCAAGCCATGGTCCTGACGGGATATCGGTTCGCCGTCTTGGTGGCCATCGGGCCGGGGAGATACGGATTGGCCGTTTTTTGAGGAATAAGAAGGTGTCGGAGGACAGGATTATTAAACCGGTGGTGGCGGCGACATCGTCGCGTGTTGGTGGATTGCATGTCTTGTTGATACAGGATACGACGAGTTTCCGCGATGATGGTCGTGGCAACAGTCTGGTTGGCCATGCAACGCTTGCGGTTGCAGCGGAACAGGGGAGACCTTTTGGGTCTGTTGGATGCCCAATTGATGGAACGGCGGGAGGATGATCCCAAGCCGGCCCCAGGGCGCTCTTTTCGTGCTCGCCAGAGTTGCCGCTGGATGGCCAGCATGCAGCGGAGTGAGGCGCTGTTGAGGGATGCGTCTATGGTAACGGTTGTTGCCGACCGTGAGGCTGACATCGACGAGATGTTTGCCTGTCTTGAAGAGCGGCCGTCGGACGATCATGAGGTTGTCTTGGCGGCCCGTCCCGGACAGTGGAAACGGACGGCCCGGCTGGCGGTTCGCTTTGGTTCGACAACGCTCAGGCATCCCCGGAACCGGGCCCCGGAAGAGGGTGTTACCCGCACGCAACAGGTTTGTCTGGTCGAGGCCTTTGAAGTGTGTCCCCCCAAGTGTGTTTCTCCCATTCACTGGCGGCTTCTGACCCGTCATGAGGTTTCAAGCTTTGACCAGGCCCGGTGGATCATTCGCCTCTATCGTCAACGTTGGATCCTTGCGCCGTTGTTCCGAACGACCAAGACACAAGGTTTTGACATTGAGAGGGTATCAATGTCGACGGCCCCGTTCCGGAATCTCTGTGCGATGACATTGGTGGCTGATATGTCCTGCCTGCAATTGGTTCAGGATCGCGATGGCGCGGGCCAAAGGCCTCTTGAGGATGTGTTTTCCCCGGCCGACCGGGCGGCGAGGCAGAAAAGCCCTTATCCGGCTGGGTCCCTGGCCTTTGCGGCTCGGGTCTGTGCCCGTCTCGGGGGATGGAACTGCTATGATAGAAAACCGGGCCCAGTTGTCATGTTACGGGAATTGTATCAATTCCGGGCCATACAACTTGGATATGGCCTGAAAGGAGATGTGTGAATACGGTAGGGGGGGGGGGGGGTGATGTAACCGGGACGGTACATGCCGACACGGCGGCTCTTGACAGGCTGGTTGTAACGGGTGATTTTAATGGGGCCGTACTTGACTATGGGCCACAGGCCACCACCTTGAACAGAGTGCGCACAAGAGACCTGATTGTCACCGAAATGACGGTTGGCAATTGCCAGAATTACTGATCCATTGTTAAAAGGTAATACACCATGTACATGACACCAGGGAATCCCTTCCGATCCGTCATTTTCCCGTTCCTCACCTACCTGCTGCTGGCCTGTTTGGCCGGTCCGGTTGCGGCGGACCAAGCCGGCAACGTCGAGGACCTGGCAGAGGTCGCCCGGGAAATGACCGTGGGAAATGTTGCCCTGAAGGCCATCATTGACTACCAGTTGGTCCTGATCTCCTTTGGCGAGACCGATCCGGAACAGGCCCGTTTCAACCGCCAGACGCGGGAACAATGTACGGCTCTGGTGGAAATGAACAATCTCTGTGCCTACCTGATTGGAACCTTTGCCGATCCGGAGCGAGTGAATTTAACCCTCTCCTCCTGGAGCCGCAACCCTTGTATCTCCTGCTGGCCCTATTGCTGGTTGCCGGGTTCCTGAAGATTCTCGTTCTGGACCTGCGGCAACTGGTTACCAGCGGCCTGGACATAGGACCACGTGCCTCCTTCTGCTCCTGGTGGTGGTGTCACGATCCTAGGATAAATTTCCCGACATGGTGGGGGAGGCGTACTCATCGGAGCGGTTGTTCTTGGTATCCGTCTCTGGTTCGGTCGCAAGTTCGGTTCCGGGGATTGTTTGGTCTATCCTCTGTGTGGTCTGGCCACGGGATATTCGGCGATGACGACCTGGTTGCTGTAGCTGTACGTTTTGCTGGTGATTTTTCCAATGGGATGGGCAATATGGCGCGGGAAGGCACTCTGGCCTCCCCGTCGGTTACGGCGCATGATCTTTCCGGCAACACCGCCGGCCATCATGGCTGTTTTCCTGACCTGGGTTACGACAACTTTTCAATGAAGGTGACAAGGATGGGTAGGAACCATGATCATCTGGTGGTAATCATTATTGTGGCAAAAGGCAGTATGGTTGAATTTGAAAAATTCAAAACGAAACCATACATCAAATCATTGACAAGGAGATGAATTCTCTTATTAATATTGATTTTCAACATAAGCGAGAATCTAAAGAGGGATCTTTATTCAGCCCTAAAATACTTGATGCAAGAGCACCTATTCAGGTACCAAAATGATTTAACCTAAACTCGGTAAACACCATGGAAGAAATACTAGCCAAAAAAAATACTCAAACGTATACATTTGAGGAACTTTCCCCTACGGCAAGTCGATTTATAGAAAGATATCCTAACCTGGCAACATCTGCCTTGGAAAATATGGCAAGAAAATACCGTAGTTTATTATTTCTTAACGACTTACCTGAAGAGTTAAAACCTTTTTTGAAGAGAAAATCTGGAAAAAGCCTGATAGATGCAACCGAAGTTGCCAAAATTCTGGGTGTTTCCAGATCTACGGTCTATTATAAAGCAAAAAAGGGCTTATTGCTTTCATGGTATACGACAAAAAAGGAATTGAAGTTTCCTAAGGAACAAATACACAATCACAGTGTCGTCGATGGAATTGACCAAGTGGCTAAAATAATCGGTGATCCAGAGTTAACTTGGGATTTTCTCAATAATAAGACCTCATTTGCAGGTGATTTTGCCCGTCCGATAGACTTGTTAAATGAGGGTCGGATTAAAGAAGTTCTTGGAAGTGCAAAGTCATACGGTACTGCCCCCACATGACGACTTGTAACTATAATTCAAGTGGAATAAATCGTTTAACTAAGCAGCGAAATCTTGAACACAGCTATAGGATATTTCCAACTCGTTTTGAAAATCCATTAGGGATTACACCTGGGGATAATAGATTTTGCACGCAAGATTCTGAGAATAAAATTCTCTATGTTGCCAGGTCTTTCAGCACAGCTGTTATTGAAGTTGCAATACGCGATCGTTTTGAATTGAAAGAGACGAGAGAACTTCCCCTTTCTAAATTGTATGAACTCTCCTATTCTACGATCTCGTCTGTGCAAGATTCGAACCTATCAATACTGGATCTGAGAAATAATGGTTGTACCCTTATTGGCGCTCCAACCGATACTGTACACTCTTCGGACCATAGTGAAGGTCGGCGACTGGGGAATTATATTTACCATCACCACACAAATATTGATGGTATTTTATTCTCATCACGTTTTGATGGGAAAGAAATGTATGCCATCTTTGATCGTGGAAAATCAAAACTTAAGGCAAGTTTACCTAACCCTCTTCGTGATAAATTTAGCGAATTAAAAACCATTCTCCAAGACCTCGATATTACAATTACTTTTATTAAGGAACATAATGAATAGGTCCAGACTTCCTGGCCACAAAATGGCTGAAAGCATGAAAAAAGGGCCTGAAAAACCCAAGGGAATGCATTAGGTGCCTCGTAAAACTGCTTCGGGATAAATCTTAAACCTCTCTCAAATTCAATCCCTGCTTTGAAGGAACAATCCACCCATTGAGACGTGGTGGGAACAATATCCATAAACAGATGATATGGATCTTGTTCCCACCATTCCCGAAAAAACCTGGTGTACATACATAATTAATCCGTGACACTCCGGTCCGGATGGCCAATATGTCCCGGAGCGTTTCCCGGATTTTTCGTCTTGGGAATATTCTTCCTCCAATCATACGGCGAGATCCCGGGAGCGTCACATAATGAGAGAACATGAAGACACAAATTGATTGCATTTTGCCGATCGGGGAGTAAAAACGGTGCCATGGATACAGAATATTTGCAAACGGCTTTCCATTGCCTTGCTGGCCGTGATGGTTCTTGCCCCCCTGGGCCTTGCCGGCCACGTCCCAGATTGGACTTTCCGATCTCTACCGGCTGGCCCGGGAGGATCGACAGGCCGCCCAGGCCGAGATCGCCGGGCGGATGCACCTTGTGCTGGTGGCGCTGGCCACGGAATTTCGTATCACGAGGGATCAGGCCATGGTTGACCATCACCGCACGAACACTGAGGTGCATGCCCATTTCGGATCGCTGGCCGGCGCCGCCGAATCGGGCATCAAGGTACATCTGTGCAATGCCGGTGATCCCGACCGGGTGGGGGACGACTGGCTGATTGCCTGGTATGAGCCGACCCGCGAGCTGGAACACTATGCCTCGCCGAAAAGCGTGCGCGATGCCCATGTGACCTGGCTTCTGGAAGGCGGTCGGGGACACGAATCCTTCTGGGTCAGCGTGGGTCACCCGCCGATCGAGATGGTGGGGGCATGCCGGTACCGGAGGGCCTGATGGAGTGTTACCCGGCGCTTGGCAAGGACCGGTTTGCGATGGCCGTCAAGGCCCGGATACCGGTGGCCGAACGCTGGGCCCGGATGGACCACCAGGATCAAAAGCGGGCCTGTCCCACGGGCGAGGTCGGTGCGGGCGTCCGGCTGTAACGCCGGCAATGGACCGTTGCAAACGGCTTTGACGAAACGCCGCCCCAGGGCTTTTACCAGGCCCCGGTTAATGCGGCGGCCGCGGGCGCGGTGGAAACGCCGCCCGGCTCCGGCATCTTTGACACCGGCTGGGTCGAGTGGATCGATGACGGCGGGGTGTCCCGTCGTGGCGTGCGGATCGTCGAGATCGGCTGGACGGAGGCCCAGGATCCGAATGACGGCACCATCACCATTACCGTCGAGACCGGTATTGTCCGCGAGGTGGTGGCCTGTGGCGACTGGGGAACGGAGGATGTCCACAACACGTTCGACATCCCGGTCTATGAACGTAACGACGTGGTCTGGAGCCAGGAGAGAACGTGCGGTTCCGGGGTGCATCCGGGGTATGCCGGCGGTACCTGGAAGTCCCAGCAGGTGAGGACCACCGTAACCACCCGCTGGCCGGCGGCGATGAACCGGCCGGACCGGGTCACGGAAGCCCGGACGGAAATGTCCGTTGATCCGGCCGCGTGCACGCAGGTCAGGGGACGGAACGGCACCCTGGTTGAGGTCGGGACCCCGTCCTGCCATGACGGGTGTTATCGGGATGTGGTCAAGAACGAATTCGACCCCAATGACCGGGTAGATGCCTGTCCCACGGGTTACACCGGTTCCCGGACCTACCGGCGCACCCGGAGTTTCACCTGGCGCGGCGTAGCCGCGCCGGTGCCCTTTGTGGCGGACCACCGGGTGGACGGCTCGGAGGGGGCCTGGAGCTACACCTCGGGGACCTGCACGCGAATAAGCACCCCCGGCACCAACAATTCGGACGACGATGATGACGACAATGGCGGCTACACCAGACCCCGGCAAACTACCAACAACAACAATGGCGGGAATACGGGAGGAAACCCAGGACGTGGTCATCCGGCAGCACCTGATGCCGGTAGCAATGACGGCTATAATCGTAATCCTCAGGGCTGGAACCGGGGGAATATTGGATTATGAGGTTGCTTTTACCAACACTCCTGTTCCTGGTTCTGTTGTCCGGAAGTGGAGCCAAGGCCGCAGACGAGGTCAATGCCTATGGAACTTCGGCTCTCTATGAAGCCGCGTTGTTCGACCGGACGGCACAGGCAAGGAGGCTTCTGAAGAACGGAGCCGATCCCAACTTCCGGACGGTCAGTCCCCAACCGACACGCAATCGTGGCCTGACGCCTCTTTTTGCAACCATTGCCGGTGATAGTCCGGAAATCACAAGAATGCTTCTGCAGCATGGTACTGATCCCACCATCATATTCAATGACAATCATTCCCTTCTCGACTATGCGGTTTCGAAATGGAGCTGGAACCGGATAAACGAGCCGCGCAAGGCGGAGCAGAGCCAGGAAATTGTTCGACTGCTGGTCGAGGCCGGCGCGGATCCCACTAAGGATGTAGATGGTGTTTCACCGGTCAGCCTGGTGGCCGGTTATCGTACACCTGGCATCAAATACACCAGAGACCATTCGAGCGGCTGGCTACACCAGCTGATGCTTTCTCATGTCGACGACCCCTCGAAGTTTGATGACACCATGAAGTGGCAGGGCAAGGGGTGTTACGGCTACGTGGTCGAACGCACCGACCGGAAGCTGAGCCTGATTGCCCAGAAGGTCTACGGCGATCCGGACCGCTGGCCGGAACTGGCGCGGCTCAACGCCATATCGCGGGACAATCCCTACCGGAGGGGCGACTGCCTGAAGGTGTTCGATGTCTATTGGTGAAGGGCATTTTCCCGGTCAAGCACCTTATATCTTTTTGGTTTTACCGAATGACGGGGGTACCCCGCACCCCATTCAGTGAAATCATTTAATCCTTACATCTGGATTCCCGCGGAGGGTTATGCCATCATCCAGACGGATGGCGTTTTACCAGGGATGAACTGAGAATACCGCGCTGCCTTTCCTTTCGGTCAAGTATCTTGTCTGCCAACAAGGTATGGGCGGAATACACGCGCTTTTTTTTCAGGCCAGGACGTTGGGCCTTGGACCAGTCAACAGCATCACCAAGGTCCTTGCCCTCGTCGAAACGGCGGTCGAATTCAGCCGCTGTCATTGTTGTCTTCATATCTGTCAATCTCCTCGTTCCGGGCACGGCGCACTGAAATAATACGGATATTGCCACCACGCGGTGTCCAGATGGCTGTCCAATGCCTGTTGGCAACCATGCCGATTGTCAGGAACCGTCGTTCCCCGACGGTACTGGCTTCAATTTCCATTCGCCAGGGATCATTCCAAATCGCCTCGGCTTGCCTGAAGTTAATATCATGTTTTGCTTCATTTGCAATATTTTTCTTGGGATCCCACTCAAATGCCATGGGAATTACTTGGAATGGTTTCCCTGTTTTTTCAATGGAGGACCCCCTGACCTTCCCCAAAACAGTCCGATGATACCAAATCCTGCAAAGGTCCCGGAACCGACACAACCACCGAATCGACGATCCCTCCAAGCTTGATGAGACCATGAAGTGGCAGGGCAAGGGGTGTTACGGCTATGTGGTCGAACGCACCGACCGGAAGTTGAGCCTCATAGCCCGCAAGGTCTACGGCGATGCGGATCGCTGGCCGGAACTGGCGCGGCTCAACGCCATATCGCGGGACAATCCCTACCGGCGGGGCGACTGCCTGAAGGTGTTCGATGTCAAGTGGTGAGGAAGATTCCAACCACCCGGTTGATAATTGTTGCGAGAAGTTGGGTCATGAAAATTTCAGGTTCCAGGCCAATGATACTTGATTGAGCACATCCTTACGGGTATATTCATTAACCATCTATTGAAGAATTACAGGATTGCCGGAATGCCTGAGCAGAAAAATTGGAAAAGTCTGAGATTAAAGGTTGCTGTCATGGAAGAACGAATGGAAACAATGAACGAACGCTATGACAAGGGCTGGGCCCTTTTGCGGGAGGACATTGCCAAGCGGGATATCGCCAACACCCGCTGGCTGATTGCGGTGATTACCGCTGCCACGGCAATCATCATTGCCGTCATGGCTGTCCTGCTGTCCAATACCTGACCCCAACACCCCCCATGACGTCAAATCAATAACGACCATGATTGAGAGGGGTACATTCCCCGGCTCACAAGACCCGGATTTTTGTTTTCCTTGAATGGGAAGCGGGATGCCCCGCGACCAAAGACTTGCACATTCTCGGGAGATGGCTTATAAGGTAGTCATGGTGACACAAGAATATCTGGCATGGAAGGTCGGATTGGCTGAGGTTTCCTTCATGACGGGCTTAAACCCCTTTATCAAGGAAGTTCAGGCGGCCATCTATGCCGACGACTGTTTCCTGCTGCCGGACAAGTAAGGTTCCAGAGATAAAAAGCACGTCCTTCTGGTTTTACTGAATGGTGGTGACACCCCGCACCTCATTCGGGGAAACAAAAAACCGGAAATCGTGGTGCATGATTTTTTCTTGCCATACGACAATCCCTTCCTTATACTCTGTTTCATGACAATGAGGAACAATCCCTATGCCAACCCCACTTGATGAACACCATATTATCGGTCCCCTGGGTTCTGACTTCTGGCGGCTCAGGGTACCACCGGAACTGGTACCCGCACTTGCCCGTGAATTCGACTGGAACCGGTTGGGCCGCCGCGTCATGATTGATGCCAGGGAAGGCATCATTACCTGGATGAGCCCTTCCGGAACGCATGAGGGTCTGATCGAATCCTCCGATCAGACGGTCAAGGTGGCTGGAGCCATTTTGAAAACGGAAGTCAAGGCCGTGCGAGGAATCCGCTGGAAGCGACCCGATGATCCCCCCAATGTCGGTCTGGAGGCCGATGCCTCCTTTTATATCGGGACCAATGCCGAACTCTGGCTCGCCATTTACGGCAAAGGTGGTGAGAAGGCTGTATTGGACTTTGAAGCCAAGACACCCCCGGATCTTGTTATCGAGGTTGAGGTTGCCAATGCCGATGAGGACAAGCCAAACCGGTATGCAAGAATTGGTGTCAAGGAAATGTGGCGGGTCTACGGAAAAATGGGAAGTGACAGGTTCAGCGTCGAGATCCTCAACCTCCAGGAGGGCAATGGTCCTAGGCCGGTTGAGAATTCCCTTGTACTTGAGGGGCTGGACCCCAAAATTCTTCCCGATGCTTTCAGATTGGCCCGTGGCAATGATTACACGGGATTGCAGGCATTGCTGAAGTCAAAACTTATCCCCGCAGATAATCCGAAAGATGACAAGGAAAAACAGAAACCACCCACTCCCCGTTTTATGTAGGTCCCGTAACCGAAAGGAACGGCCAGCCACGGAGGGGATGCCTCATCGCCACCGACACCCGCTTTTCCGACCCTGGATGAGATAATTTCATTTTAATGGCGGGGCACCCCATTCGGTTACATAATCATTACCAAACCATCCTCCAACCCTTATATTCAGGAACATCAGGAAGGAGACAAATATGCACCAGCTGATTGCAGGCAAAAAGGAGGAGATCGCGGCCATCTGCCGCAGGCACAGGGTTGAACGCCTGGAGGTGTTTGGCTCCGCTGCCCGTGGCACCGATTTCGATGCGAACAAAAGTGATGTCGATTTCCTGGTGGAGTTCAATACCGAAAAAACCCCGGTAACCCTGGAACGCTACTTGGGAATGATTGATGACCTGAGTTCGACCATATCCAGGGAAGTGGACCTTGTGGAGGATAAATGGATCCGGAACCCCTACCTGAAGGAAGCCCTCAACGAGGAACGGGAGGTGGTCTTTGAGGAGTGAACCCCGGATATTGCGTCAAGACATTGAAACCGATTGTCAGCGGATCATGGACAATACGGCCCATTTGCAAAAGTCTGACTGGCTTGCATCCAGTTGGGACCAGGATGCAGCTGAACGGAATATTGAAAGAATCGCCGAAGCCCTGAACAAGACCAGGGATCACAACCCGGAGCTTGTACCAAGAATACCTGGTTATCACCAGATCAGGGGCATGCGAAATATAATCGTTCACCAATATCATGCCGTCAATCTGGATATTGTCTGGCACAGCATTATCAAGGATATTCCGGTATTGCATGAAGCGGCTTCACGATTGCTGGATGAATTTGATCCACAACAAAGCAAGGACAAGGAACCCGATCCCTCTCCCCCATCACCGGTTTCAAGGATGTAGGGATCGATTTGAGGACGGGGACGCTCCGATCTCACTGACAGCGATTGTCGGGATTCTAATTTACAGCATGAAAATATGGAAACTCTTATGCCAAATCAATTCGGTATTTTACCTACTCTGAAGCAATTGGTTCATTCATGGTTTCTGAATAACAGGTATATCCTGTCCATCTACACAATCTATTTTCTTGAACGAGCTCTTCCCTAATCACATTAACCGATCTGATCGCAGACCACTGAATAAATCTGATGCTTCTTTCATCGGGTAATGCAACCAACATACCTGCAGACAAATTACGAACCAGCACAGCGTTGTTGATAGCATCGCCATCTTCCAAGATTAACGAATACTCACCTTCGTCAAAGCGAAGTATCTCCTCAGCATCTATCATTGCGAGCCAAGCTAAACCTATAATAATTGGAGGAACATAGATCCAGATACTAATGATTAAGGGGGTATATTTCCTGGGTATCCAAGGCCATATTGATGTGAAGTGTGCAATTACCCACCATGCAAGTGCAGCAATAAGTAATAGCCAGCTCAACGCACCAGACGGTTTAAAAAAATAATTTCCGAGGAAAAAAATCACAAAACAACAAATCATTAAAATGATTGACCAAAACGGATTATCAGTCATCCATTTAGGGTGTTTGGGACTCTGCCCACGTACAGGTTGTTTTTCAAACCAGGAAATTAGGAGCACCCCAATCGGCGTAGAGATAATTAAAAATGGCAACCATCGCACCGCAGAAATCAGGTAGTCAGATGCCTGGGGAAGGTCCACAAGGTCCGGTACAAGCCTTTGATAGAAAACCCATTCGTACAAGACGGATACAAGTATTGCCGAGAACGTAACAAATGGAATGAGGGAATTCAGTTTTTTCATTTCAAAATTTAATATTGGGTTGATTTATAATTTATTGGATTTGCTTTTCTTATTTTTAAAGAATCTGATTGTGATACGGAATGGGATTCAGATATAAATCTTGTGTTAAAATGAGACGCCTGAATTTGAATATGTTGTTTTGCAGGGGGTAATGTGAAAAAAAGTCCCGAGTGTGAACTTGTCAGGATGGAGAAAAGGTCACATGTTGATCTGTCCCTTTATGCATCTCCCGTCGAGGCCGGGTTTCCTTCACCCGCCGACGATTATCTTGAAACCGTTCTGGATCTCAACGACTTTCTTGTACCAAGACCTGCGGCCAGTTTTTTGGTTCGGGTGCAAGGGGACAGTATGTCTGAAGCCGGCATATTGGATGGATCACTGCTGGTGGTTGATGCAAGCATTGAAGCCCAAAACGGCATGATTGTTCTTGCCATTGTTGATAATGAGTTTACGGTCAAGCGTTTGGTCAAGATCAGGGAAACCTGGATTCTAAAGCCTGACCATCCAGGGTATTCCGAAATACCGGTAACCCCTGACACTGAAATACGAGGTGTCGTAACGGCGAGTATCCAGAAGTTTGTGGGCAACTTCTGATGTTTGCCCTGGTGGACTGCAACAATTTCTATGCCAGTTGCGAGCGGGTTTTCCGACCGGAATGGCGACAGCGTCCCATTGCCGTTCTCTCCAACAATGACGGCTGCCTGATTGCCCGTTCGGATGAAGTCAAGGCCATGGGCTACAAGCTGGGAGCCTCCTATTTCAAGGTTAGAAAACAGCTCGCCCGGGATGGCGTGATTGTCCGGAGCAGCAACTATGCCCTTTATGGTGATCTCTCCCAGCGGGTCATGGGATGTCTTGAGGAACTGGCGCCCGTGGTTGAGGTTTACAGCATTGATGAAGCCTTTCTGGATCTTCATGGCATGCGTGATCTTGAGGCTTTTGGTCATCATATTGCCGAGACGGTCAAAACGTGGACCGCCATTCCCGTTTCCATCGGGATTGCCCCAACCAAGACCCTGGCCAAGATGGCCAACAGGATTGGCAAGACAATGAAGGATACCGGCAATGTCCATGTCATGCAACCACCCTATCCCCTTGACCGGGTGCCCATTGAGGATGTCTGGGGCATTGGAAGACGTCTTTCGCAACGTTTGCGCCGGATGGGCATTGGGACAGCCCGGGAGCTCGCTGACCTTGACTGCATGACGGCCCGAAAATCCTTCAGTATTGTCATGGAGAGGACCGTGCGGGAACTCAGGGGTGAGTCCTGCATCCCGATGGAAGACGTGCCCCCTGATGCCCAACATCTGATGGTCTCACGGGGCTTCAAGGGCAGGGTTACCACCAAAAACCATCTGCAGGAAGCGGTGGCCACCTATGCTACCCGGGCCGCCGAAAAGGCACGAGCGAAACATGTCTATGCGGGCACTCTTCAGATCTTTATCCGGACATGCCCCTTTGCCAAGGGATCACGCTATGTCAACAATGCGTCCTGGCGTTTTCTGGAACCCTGCAATGACACGCTTTCCCTGGTCAAGGCAGCCAGCACCTGCCTTGATGCGATCTGGAAGGAAGGCTATGCCTATCAGAAGGCCGGAGTGATGTTGACGGACCTGATAACGGCAGACAAAAAACCAACGCCCCTCTTTGAAAAAACATCCGAACAATCCACCCGTGAACTGATGCGGGTGGTGGATCAGATGAATCACCGTTACGGACGGGAAACCCTCCGGATTACCTCGAGTGGCTATGACCGTCCCTGGATGATGGCCCGGGAGTTCCTCAGTCCCAGCTATACGACACGATGGGATGATATTCCCACGGTTCGGGCCTGAAACGGGATGAAGGATGATGTGTGGTCGATTTTCCCAAGGCAGAATCGAGCATCAGCAAGTCTCAAAAACGGATATTCTTCACGTGAATCATGACCAGTCTCCCTCACTTCTTTACCTTCCCTTTTTTCCTGCCGCCAGGGCCCTTCTCGCAGCATCAGTCAGATCTCCCTTTTTTGTTACATACCGGTAGATGGTGGGAACGCTAATACCGAGTTCATGTGCCAGTTCACCTGGTTTGGTTGTTTGGTCCTTCATGGCCTGGGCCAGTCCCAGTATCTGGGTGGGCGTAAGGGACCAGGGACGTCCTCCCATCCGACCACGCGCCCTTGCTGCAGCTAGGCCAGCCCTGGTTCTCTCGGCAATCAGCGTACGCTCATATTCAGCGAGTGCGGCAAAGAATCCAAAGAACAAACGCCCCTCCGCCGTGGTTGTATCGATGTTTGCCCCCATGCCCTCCAGAATCCGGAGATTGATGTCCCGCTGCATGAGATCATCGACAATGGCAATGAGATTCTGGAGGCTTCTTCCCAGGCGATCGAGACGCCAGACAATCAGGGTATCCCCCTTTCTCAACACCTGGTTGCAAAGAGTCCAGCCCGGATGATCCTTGCGGCTGCCCGAGCCCGTATCTTCATAGATATAGTCCTTGTCCACTCCGGCCTTGATGAGGGCGTCCCGCTGTAGGTCGGTAGTTTGCTCGTGGGTCGATACGCGCATATAGCCTACTTTCATGTTGTGCTCTCCATAGGGGTTACTTTAAGCTCCGTGCCTTCATCTTTATTTCGTCATGGGAAAGAACCACGTCTTGATGCGAGGCGAGGCATAACGATGCACATCCTTCCATTCAAAGGCGGCACGTTCCATCTCATTGACAGTTTCTTTCTTGAGATCGCTCATAATGGCACCGAGAACCTTGCCCATGTGATGCTTGTCGGCAATCCCATCAAACTGTTCCGCAAGGATCTTGTTCATCCGGTTTTCCGTCAGATGTTCATCCAGAAAACTGTCAATCCCCAACGGTTTTTTTGGTTTGATGCGTTTTCTTTTTTTGGTTTCGGCGTGTCTTTTACACTTGACCTTGAAGAGGTATCGACGCCAGCTGGACAGAATATTGGCTGAATGTGGAAAAAAAACAAAACCCTCGCCGGTCCCCTTGATACCATAGTGCTCCTTGATGAAACGATCAACTCGGGATGCCTCCTCAACCTCGTCCACGAGAGTTGAGAACTGTTTTTGCAACTGCTCCTCGTCCTGGAGATCAAACGTAACAGGCGGTAGATTGTCGGCAATAACCACAGGATTCTGCTCCGCTGGTGCAAAAGTTTCCGTCACGAGTTTTTGCAAAGAATACGGTTTGTAAACAAGCGTATCATCAACAAGGGCCGCAAAGAGAAACAGGGTTTTGCCGGGAATACGTTGCACAGCTTCTCCCTTGTTGATGCCGGGGCCACACCATTCACCATAGAGTATGACGGGTCGGGCGCCCGGCAACACCTTCAGGGAGGCTGCCCAGGAGCGGACATCATGGAGGTCCTCGTTGTCCGTGAGCATGGCCGTTCTTTTCTGCACTTGAAGGCTTCCATCGGGCATGACATGAAGGCCAACATTACTGCCGTGGAGTTTCGTTTTCGGCAGAAAGGTCATCTTTAAGTGCCCATGGTATCCAGCCCGCTGGACAATATCCGAAAACCGTTCGGTTTCCGGCCATTTCACCAGGGAACCTATTTCGTAAGTCACACCGTCAGCCGGATTGGGTTGCATATGACCCGCTTCAGCTTCTTGTGCATGTTTTTCCCTGGTCCTTAAATCCAATTGCCTCGCAATCATTTTCATTCTCCGTGCTTGTCATCAATTAAGGTTTTTTCCATTGTCCTTGCCCTCACATTTTTATCGTCACGAAAATGACGGCACTATATCAAAAACAAACGACCGTTTGTTTGACTGACTGAGATGACACCCTTTGAAATCTGGAAAGTGGTGGGAATCCACCAGCATCTGCTCAAGCCATTCCTGATTCATGTTGTGCGTTTTCATGGTACCAATCCCAATTCCTCCTCCAGATCCTGAATGGCCCGGTTGTTTGAAGATAAGAAGACCAAATCAATACGGGGAAGATTGAAAAAAGCGGGATATTTCAAAAGCGATAGCCCTGGATTTGGATACAGAACCCTTGCCATCAAAATGATCTGTTTGCTCAAATGAATACGAGTATCCGACCTGAAAATTTATAAACAATGAATTACCCTTGACCTGAAAATAACTCTATCGGGTTTCACCATTTGCCGTTATGACCAAATTATGGTCAAGCAATTTAAAACTTTACATCCTCAAAATTTTAAAGGACTCATACTATGGGGAATACTTTCTCCAATATTGGTGAGCTGTAATCATTCAATTGACAAGGCCATGGAACCTTCACCCAACTCTTATTCTGATCCTGCCGATCTTATGATCCTCAACGCTGTAGCAAGCGTTTCTGAGAACATCAAAAAACTCAAAGCAAAAGATTCTGGCCTTGTAACTCCGAAACAATACCCGACAAATCCCGGCGAAAACAAACTCATTGATATTAAATGGAATGGCCCACTTGAACCACTGCTCCACCTCTTGGGGCAATCTTATGGGAGGGAGGTCATCATCATGGGCACCCCTCCCATGACACCAGTCCTGATCAATATAAGGCAAAGAGGATACACTCTCCAGGAAATCATTGCCGCCATAGCCGATCATGATGCCCTCCCCGAATGGGTAAAACTAACCCTTACACCAGTTGATATCAATCTCGTTTATGTTGCTAACTGACTGGCAGACCAATCTGGGCTCAATCCTCAAATACTTGCTTTTAAACCTGTTGGTTTCCGGTTGCACCGCCACACACTCAAAACAGGATACCCCAGTTAATGATATACCCTCTATCGGGCAATTGGATCAGTTGGCACCAGTGGAGCAGAAGCCCAGAAGTCATGACTATTACCTGTCTCAATTATATCGGAGCCAGTATCAATCGTCGATTGAAAAACTAAGATACACAGCTTTAAGGGAAGCCGCCTTGGGCTTTGGTAGTCAACTTGGTTATCAGGAACGGGTCAAGACCTTGACCCGTAAACTGGAAAATCATAGCAACAGCCTATCCGTTATTTTTGATTTTGGTCGTGTAGCAACCATGTTAGAGCCACGCAATGGCTATCTCCTACCACCTGTTGTAAACAGAGCCTTGAATGCAGTACAAACGGACTCAGCAGGCACAACCTTGGCGTCATCAGATGAATATCTAACCATCACTCAACCAGGAAAGTTATCTACAACGTTGCCAAGTTGGAGAGAGTACTTGCTTATCCCCATCTCGCCAATCAATAATCCTCCCAGGAGTTTAATCCCTCAGGGTCCTGAAGAGAGTAAAATCTTCAACTTGTATTTTGAAAAAGGCTGGTGGCATGGCTCTTCTCTTGCCAACGATGAGTTCCAGTTAAGGATTAGAAAATTACAGCAAACCTATCTTGGTATGTTGAACTACCTGGAACTTGTTAAACTTGGCACGATCAATCAGATTGTTGTTCTTAACGCTGATATGGGCAACCTGAAAGATGGAAACTCATTGAGAATAAACAACACGATCGTACAAATCGTGTCTCAATCCTCCTTTGAAGCCAACCCGTCCAAATGGCAATTACCAGAAAATACTCAACTCAATGACAACATTGCCATCCAGACAAATTCTCTCTTGGACTAACTCTAAGCTAATGACTGCCATAAGCAAAAGACGATTAAGGATACAAACCATATCAAGAATAAAGACCTCCCCCACTCATTGTGATTGCTATCCCTTATTGTTGGAAAAACCCATAACTCCTTGGTTACACTATCACCACTATGCTTAAATCAACAACAGGAGAGAGGATCATAACTCTCAAGGGAAACATCATACCTCCTTTCAGGGTCAATCATCAAAAGAGAACGGTCGCACCTGCAGAAAACCTCACAGGCAAGTTTACTAAGCCCCAATTGAGAGCCTTTCTGTTATCATGTGTTGTGACGGGTGCCTCCGATATTACCTTTCAGACCGATCAGGAACCAAGAATACTGCTCAATGGTGGCCTCTATCTGGTGAAAACCAGATGTTGGACACCAACCGATACCCAGACCATTCTGGAAGAATTGTACCGAAGCGCCAATGCCCAAGCTGAAATCAGCGGTCAGAAGGTCCTGGATTTCTCCTACGAAATCAAGCCCGATTCTGGTCCCAAACTAAGATTTCGGGTCAACGCCATTGGCGTTAGAGGATGGGATGCAACAGGGGTCGAAATATCCATCCGTATCCTGCCTGATTTTACGCCTGACCCTGAGTGTGTTGGCTTAACTGAGGAAGAAGTTGATCTCCTGACACCTTCTGATGGTCTTGTCGTTGTAGCCGGTTCTACCGGGAGTGGCAAATCTTCTACTCTGGCTGCCATGGTTCGACACCATCTTGAGGCAACCCTCCACCCCAGGAAAATAGTTTCAATCGATTCCCCCGTAGAATTTACTTACCGGGATATACCCGTAATCGTATCGGGGTCACCAACCATTATTGGTCAATCTGAAGTTGGCTATCACATACCATCCTTTGCCGATGGCGTCCGGTCGGCTCTCCGCAGAAACCCGGATATCATAATAATCGGCGAAGCAAGAGATAAAACAACTGTGTCAGCAACTGTTGAAGCCAGTCTAACAGGTCATCTGGTGTACACAACAACACATGCTTACTCAGTCGCCAACACTATCCAACGATTTATCTCAGTATTTGATGGTAATCGTGAGACTCATAAAGCCCTTGATATCCTAACCTCCCTTCGAGTGATTATGGTTCAAAAACTCATCCCTGGTTATCAGAACAAGCAACAAGTACAGGTTTTACGGGAATATCTGGAATTCACCCCTATGGTAAGGGAACGATTGCTGGCAATGGAACCCCATGACTGGCCAAATCTGATCAATTGCCTTATTGCTGACCCGACCACGATTGGTATTGAGCCCTTTCCAAGGTCGAGGTCATTTCAGACAGTCAATGACTCACACCATCATAAGGCAGGTTCTTGAGTGTTAAACCACTATTTTGAAGATCAAATGAAAATCCAGGAATTTCTACTTTATGGCAGGTAAATACAATTACTGGCGCGAAACCCAAAGACCGACCCGTTTCTTTTTTCTTGACCCCCGCATAGTCATTTTTCTGGCATTGGCAATTCTCCACCTGAAGGTCTGGACCATAACCCTTTTTATTACTGTTGCCATATTCAACATATGGCTGGAAAGTAGAGGGCTAAAGGTCAGGCACTTGCATCGCTATATCAAGACCTACCTCATAGGTGATTACATACCGGCACGAGGCATTGGAAACCAACGTCATCCTGTTTCTTATGGTTTTGAAATTGATTAGGTGTGTTGTCTTTTACTGTACCAAAACTTTAGCTCTTTCTCGTAATTTGCTTGCTTGTTTGATACGTAACATTACAGAAAAACACCAAAATAAACTGATTGTCTCGTATGTTTTTACAATAAGAGATTTGCATTACTCACTACCGCAAGAATTGCTGATGGCGCATCCTGTCAAGAGATAGGTTTGGCTCGAACCGGTAGATTATGATTACCTGCAGAAAAAATGCCTGAAACTCATTGTCCGGGCCCGAAAGCCCGGACATAAATCTTATAATGTTCAAGATGGTAAGTTCCTTACTTGTCTATTGCGAAAAACAGTGTTTCCCCTGAATGGTCATCAACCCCGTCATTATCGGTTGATACCCAAATTCTGCCATCTTTCTGGATTGCCAATCCCTCAATCTTGTCAAGTACAAACCCTCCAGTTGCCAAGAGATCTGGAATCAGGTCTCTGACTTCCTCTTTCGAAACGATAGGGAGGGGTCCTCCTAACGGTGCTGCCACCATTTCCGAGGCTGGAATCCGATAGATTTTTTTGGTCACTGCAACGCTACCAATCTGGTTGTCTCTTTCAATAACATAGAAATAGTTGCCATACCGAGTAATTTCGCTCAAACCAACCCAACCTGTTTCAGGTTTTGCTTTTGGATAATGTACCGCTCCCCATTCACCTGTTTTGATATCATATGCTACGATCTTCACATGATCTTCAGGATCATCCTTCCATTCACGTTGTACGATCATCCAGAGTGTATTCCCTGACATGGTTATTCCTTCAAAACCAAATCGCCTTTCGACAGCCATCAATTCAGGAGGCAATCCTATCTCTTGTACAATCTCACCTGATGCTTCGACTCTAAGAATTGCATGGGGTATCAATCTGTCGGTTCGCCCTTCTGAGGCAAGCCAAAAGCCCCCATTACCATCCATGGTTATTCCTTCCAGATCAAGTTTTTGAGCTGGATAACCATCTCGCATAACCCTGACATAATCAATGATTTGTGCTGGAGATGTCTTGGTATTGATCTTGAATATAGTTGGCTGCAAGGCGTAAAAACTATCATTCACTGCCCATATGGTATCGTCTTCATCGACGGTCATTCCGGAAATGGCTCCCCAACCAACGGGCGCACCATTCGGTTGGTTAATCCCTGCTGAGGTAAGATGTGGATAGGATGCCGGTGCCTTTTGATATTCAAAAAACATGACATGTGCACGAACACCACCATCTTCAATCAAATCAACCTCGTTGGCTGAAATCAAAAGGTTTCGCTCTGGTATGGCTACATAACCTTCAGGACCGATGCCAGAAGGTAACAATTGAACGAGTGCTGGATTGGTCGGATGAGTTGCATCATAAACCCCAACCACAGACCCACGCTCCGAACCGACAAAAATTATTGGCTTATCGCCGAATTTGGCAACTTCGATTGATTCCGGTTCAACTCCCTTGTTACCAGAACGTTTTTCGGGGTAATGACCAATTGAAGCGACGGCATATTCGAATGAGAGTCCGCTTTCAAATACAACCTTTCCATCTTTTCCAAATATTGTAAAGCCTCGGGAACCACCATCCATGTCACCTTCATTGGCGGTCACGAAGTGGTTTTCGTCAAGCCATTTTACAGCATCGGGTTCTCGTACCACATCTTCCAGATTATCATCAAATGTCAAGGCTCTTTCTTCTTTGGTATCGACATTCGAAAGGGAAACAGAACCTGCAGAAAAGTGGTTCACGATTGAACCCATCCTATCCACAACAACCAGATGATTATTCTCCTGAAGAGTAACAACCGTTTCACCCAGTTTGTTGATATCAACAAATTCAGGTTCTGGATCTTCGGGAGAAACTTCTGCCAGCCCGGTTAATGATATTTTCTTGAGCGAACCACAATCAAGGACGCTGTCATCAATATCAATCATGGCAAGATAACCCGCAGGCATCTGGCCTGTTCGTCCATCACCAGCATCTTCATCACGTTCGTTTTCAATGGCAATAGATACAAAATCGCCCTGTTTTGAGACCGCAACACTATCAGGTTGCCCTCCCAAATCACATCGGGATACCTCTACTTTCGTATCAATATCCATAACGGACAGGTAGCCTGATGGATCGGTATAACTTGCCGAGGTATTGATGCCGACAAATGCTTTTCTACCAATAATACCAACTGATGTTGGTTCACCATCCAGGGCAATATTACCAAGCGGGGCTGGATTGTAGGGATCGGTTATATCTATAATGCCGATAGCACCGAGTGGACTATCGGTATAAACCAAAGTCATGCCATCAGAAGTAACGGCAATGATTTCTGGTGAGGTCTCTCTGGTGGTATCTTCACCTGAAGCCATGTTGCGTGGTGTTTCAAAACTTGCAATACGGTTGAAATTCATTTCGGCTACTGTTGAACCAACCGTCAGAAAGGCAACAATAGTAATGATTAACATACGAATGATCATTATCAATTCTCCATAATTAAAATAAAAATTGACACCAGATACGCAGAATTATCTCGATCTGCTGTCAACGCTGATTTTCCAGTTCATTGGGCAGGTAGGTAAGTTTAGGCCAGGATATCACCGTCATCGCGCTTAACTGCAACGATGGCTGATCTTGCAACAGAATTACCCCCATTTGGCCAACCTTCGTTAGGATGTTGAATTCCTACAAACATGGTTCTTCTGTCGGAAGACCATGTCATGCCGGTTACCTCACATTTTTGGGGTCCAACTAAAAATCTTCTGATTTCGCCTGTTGCTGTATCCCCAACCAGCATCTGGTTATTACCCTGACCCGCGAAATCACCTTCGTTGGAATAGTTTCCGTCCGTTTGGATCCATAGCAACCCTTTGGTATCAAACTTGATCCCGTCAGGTGAGTTAAACATGTTACCAGCATCAACATTGGCAGAACCACGTCGATTGTCAGTATGTATTGCCGGATTGCCTGCAAGTACATATAAATCCCACTCGAATCCAGGGGCTGTATGATCATACCCTTTTGGCCTCCAACGAACAATCTGACCATAAAGGTTAGCTTCACGCGGGTTCGGACCGCCGACAGGTGTAGGATCTCCACCGGCGTTTGGTTTAATCCCGCGGTTTTTATTATTGGTTAGTGCACAATATACTTCAGCAGCATTGGGGTTTGAGGTGACCCATTCCGGACGGTCCATTGTGGTTGCTCCGACAACAGAGGCAGCAATTCGGGTATTAACACAAATCTCGGCCTTGGATGCGAATCCAGTTGTTTCTGGGGTCAAATCCAACCATTGACCGGTACCATCCTCAAAAAACTTGGCTACTGCAAGAGTACCTTTCTCCAGAAGTTCTGAATTATCACCGGTGGCAGCATAATAGCCATCAGAAATAAAGCGATAGATAAACTCACCTCGCTCATCATCACCCATATACACCACCACCTTACCATCTGAATTGATCACAACCTCGGCATTTTCATGCTTAAAGCGACCCAAGGCCGTCAATTTGCGTGGCTTGGATAAGGGATCAAAGGGGTCAATTTCTACAACATATCCAGCCCTATTGGGTTCGTTGGGATGCTTCTCAATATCGAAACGTTCATCAATAGTTGCCCAACCATAACCCCAATCACTTGTTGAAATTCCATAGCGCTTGAATTCTGGCGATACCTCAAGATCCTGATTGTCCGATGAGAAATAACCATTGAAGTTCTCTTCACAGGTCAGGTACGTTCCCCAAGGTGTCATTCCATTACCGCAATTATTCCATGTTCCCAAGGATTCTGTTCCGGTTGGCTCGGCTGTAGTTTTGAGTAAATCACTACCTCTTGCAGGACCTGTTATTTCCATTAAGGTTTCGGGAGTAATTCTTCGATTATAGGGGCTGTCAGCAACCACTTCCCAATTGCCATCAGTTTCCTTGATTTCAACAACTGAAACACCATGAGCTCTCATGCCCTTTAAGACATCATCATCATTGGCAAATTTTCCTTCCGGTCGGTTGCCCCAGATTACTCCCCGATTGGTATATTCATTGTTGACGACAAGGAGGTTAACATTTTCCCTGATAAAGAAATCCATACCGTCTGTGTTATCACCAAAGGTTAGGGCTTGCGACGACCCTTCACCCCGTGATTCTTCATCAAATTCAGGTGCTCCAGGTAAAATCGGGTCTCCCCATTGTAGCAACACTGAAGAATTAAATCCTTCAGGCACGGTTACTGTATTCAACGTATTGGCATCGATTGGAACAAATCCAAATCGATCCATTCCGGCTTCTACTTTACCGGGGATCAAACCGCTACCAACGGTTGCAACACTTCCAAAGGCAACGACGCCCCCTAAAAACGCACGACGCGAAATGGCGGCCGCGACGATGCGGTCGAATTCTGTTTCTTCTGGACGGGGGCTGACCACCTCATCAAAGTCATCAAACGACAATTCATCAAGAGAATTTTCACTCATCATATACTCCAAAAAAAGACTTTGTGTTCACCGTTGAACCTACGGCCAACAAATTGGAGTGCAATCTAGGGTGTGAGTGTTACTTTAGGGTAAAGGAATTATTAAAGTATTTCGGCAACTTTTAGAAAGAAATATGAAGGGATAGCAGTTAGGGGTTAATCCCGATCTCCTGTATCACCATGACTTGAAAATAGTATATATGGTTTGAGGCCAGGTACTTGTATCGTTATTTCAAAACCGATCTTACAGGTGACTGCGTATACGGCTGTTGGACTCTTAAACAAGATCATCCGGTTTCTAATGGTTTTGAACTTGATTTATAGTGTTGCTTGCTAACTTTTTCCCTAAAATTAATCAACAACATCATCTTCCAGCTGGATGTAATACTTGTAATCCTACCAAGTTGATTTGAGTAGGTATGAAGTTCTAAATTTCCAAACAAGAAATCATTATTTCGGAATTCTTATGGGCATCTCTAACAAGCTTTTTTCGATGTCGTATGGTTTTTATCTAAAACATAATTCTCTCCCAATCTCAAACAATCATTTCAGATTCCAGGCGATGTGTCATTAGGCCACATATCGCTCTTCGTATGCAAACCACCACCTTATCGTGCCACCAAACTCTTATTCAGTTCGGTGTGCCAACATCAATCAGCTCCGTAACCAAAATCCCACATGCGTAGCGACGACACTCCGGGAGGGTGGACACTCTCCTCTGTCGAGGTGGTGGTGTCACTGTACGAGAGCTCCCTCTGGGATCACACCCCGGGGTACACAGCCACAAAACAACCAGAAGCTTACATCCCAAGATAACAACAAACTTCTTTTTATTGCGACCATTGCCATCCTTGGTTCGGTCACGATACCAAAGAGACAATGTGCTTTCAGGCTGATGATAAAGCCAGCACCAAGCCATCTGAATATGATGGGAAAGTTCTTGGAGGGGCCAGATTGAGTGATCCCCTGATCCCAATCCATGCGACCAGAACTCCAGGGAGCCGACGTCAACCCAGCCCAATGACCAAATTGACACCGATTCCTGAAGTCCCTTATATACCCCTTACACGCCAACAAGGTCGTATCAACCATACCAATCCCTTTGATCCGCATCAAGGCGAACGCCAATCCTTCGGTCGTCGAGGCCTCAACTTTGGCAATCTGCTCCTTGATCAGATTCAACCTGGCGACCGTCCGTGTGTTCCTGGCATAAGCCAGTGGCGGTAACAGTCGCAATTTTGTGTGTCCTGATGTTGGGCCTCCGTTGCCGGGCAGTAAACACCAATGACCCAAGACGAACGACTGATTTCCACAGACATTTGAATTGAGCTCAATCCTGGTTGATCGTTGATGGGATTTGTTCCTTTTTCATGATGTGAACTCCCTAAAATAGATTGAGGTTTAAGATTTGGAGTACTCACTTGCTCAGGGGCCTCTCCACACACTAGTTTTATTTTGCTCAGTCGGCCGAGTCTTATCAGCGATGGCATTGCGTTCCGTTCCGGTCCCCACTATACGCTCGATTTCTTTGGCAAGGTCATTCGGATCGCGATGATCACCCTTAATTTAATGGACCAGATACCGCCTCTCTTTGACAGTCTTAAGAACAATACGCACTAACATGTGCTGACCTGCTTTTGATGAGAGGGAAAAATCTGGTCGTGTCATGTTAAGCCGAACTGAATAAAGGAAGAGGTTCTGAATGAGACACCGGAGATCAGGATAAAACACGATAAAATTGATTTTCTGTATGGGAAAGACCACATGTTGGAGGACATTATGGTATTATGGAAAATGATGGAATGATAAATTGCAGGCAAACAAAGCCCATTTGATTAAGATAATCTGGGCCGATATACCCAGAAGATAACCGGGAAGGCAAGACATCAATGACCAAAACGGACTGGCGTTTCTATGGCCGGAAAGACATCAAGAACATGCTCCTTGACAGGTTTGGCTATGACACCCCCGCCAATAGAAGATCTTTCAGCACGTATTGGATCAGGGGCCGGCGAGGGGTTGGTAAAACCGAACTGATCAGTGAAGTCGAGGCAGGGATATCATCTGATATTCCCTTTGTCTATTATCAGATGGACGAAGGTGACGAAGGACCCTATCCATTGGCAACAATGAATGAAAGCCTGTTAATTGAAGCGAAAAAAAATGGTCTTCCGAATATATCACAAATACTTCCCCCGACCGAACCCGAAGGAGATATCAATCACTTTAAAAACATTCTCACCACCTTGTGGCGTGAGGGAGCGGTGGTGGTGCTTGATGAGTTTCACAATGCAGCCGGCACGCGTATCCCTTCTGCTCTCAAGGCCATCATTGATATTGCCATCGGCGGTCGGGGTGATTACGGCAAAAAATATCCCGGCAAGCTGGTGCTGATGGGGTCCCATCAACAGAAAATTGATGGCATGTTTACATCAACAAAACCCCTGCATGGTTTGGTGGATGAGGGCATGACTCTTGATCCTTGGTCACTGCGGACAACCCTCGCGGTTGCCGATGAGCATGGCATCCTGGTGGAGCCGGGCAAATTCCTGACCCTGTGGACCGCCTATGGCGGCATGCCCCGGAACTGGCGGCGCTACTGCACAGCCAATAGTCATGCCCATCTGCATGACATTGCTGATGAACACACTTGGCGTCAGGAGTTTCTGAAGATTGAGCATCAGATTCTGCAGAAGGGGTATCATGAACGCTTTGATGACCGGGCCTTTGTCGAATTGCAACCCGAACATCGGGATCTGTTTCTGTGGATTGGGGAACGTCACCCGCGCGGCGTCCAGTTACGGCAAATCCCCAGGGAATATGGCGCCAATCCGGCCAAGATCGAATTACTGATTTATTTAAAGCAACGGGTTGGCCTGATGGAGAAAAATGCTCCTTTCGGGAAAAAAGATGAACCGCGTTGGCGGATCAGCGACAACAACACCCTGTTTCAGGTTGGTGTCTTTCCCGGGCTTTGGAAGGATCCCACCAGGGAAAAAAAGACCCTTGCCAGCACGTTTGATTACAGGGAGGCAGATAGAAAAATGATAACCCTGGAAGGCCCTGCCCTTGAACAGATGGGAGCTCAATATCTCAAGGAATTGCCGCCAGCCAAATTTCAAACTCAATCCGCTGCATGGCATCCAAAAATTGTAGGTGATGTAGATGTTCTGGCCGTGGGGGAGGAAGGTGGTACCAGAACCATCTGGCTGGGCAATGCCAAGCGGAATCCAGAAGCCCATGATCCCTGGAACATGAAGGAATTGTATAAAGAATTTTTGACCACACTTGGTGAAGAGACAACAAGGTGCAGGCGTCTGCTTATCTCGCCATCATTTAAAAAACTCGACTCCCATAAGTTGGAAGCCTTCAGGAATACGGATTTTGAAATGATTGGCATTCCTGACATGGCAAGAAATCTGGGTATCAACTTGGTCTTGGAATTAGATACAGATAGTTCACTGGAAAATGGTAATACTGAAAAGGAAGCAAAATCCGATCCACCAACCTGTCACGATTCTGAAATGAGACCATAAAGCTTGACCATCATACATTTATAAATCAAGTCGTGCTGTTTGGTAATTGATGAAATTAGGAATCTGAGTCTTATAATGCTAGATAAACTCAAAATTTATTGTGCTGACATCGGATCTGTTGCCAAAAATAAATTTGGATGGGCAAGATTATATCGCGGTGAAAGTAAAACTGGCAATTGCATGGTTACCTTGGTTGATGATATTGCCAACTCTTTGGCAAAGGGGCAGAAGGTTGCACTCGGTTTTGAATGTCCTTTATGGATTCCTGTTTCCTCCAGCCCCGAAGATCTCACGAAAGGCCGGAATGTGGATGGTAAATACCCTTGGTCAGCCGGCGCGGGGACAGCAGTATGCACCACAGGTCTTACCCAAGTCGTCTGGATCCTTAGTGAATTACGGTGCCGTTTGGACACCCGGGAATTGGCTCCTACTTCAATAACTCTGGATTGGTCAGAGTGCAGGGATGGAGAGGCAAATATATTTATTTGGGAAGCCTTTATAACAGGCGCAGCAAAAGGAAAGGATCATTCGGAGGATGCATTAATTGCATGTCGCACATTTAACAAGCGTTTGCCAGACCTCTTTGTGAATTATAATCAAGAGCCAAAAGTTCGCTCCTTGATTGGTGGTGCACTATTGTGGTCAGGCTGGTCAGACAACCTGTCCCTGCTACGTAAGCCTTGCCTTGTCATCCGCCCCTGGTTCATAGTTCGTCTCTCTAACTTCTTCAATGGATACCAGAAGATAGTGACCGAGTAAAAGATGTCCCTACTTTTTGTGAGGGTAATTGGGTATGCAAACGGTAGGTTTTCTTTCTTTTTGTTGTTTTATACATTTCAAGTCTGTGGGTAATAACAACCACATTTAACAGACTTGATGTTGACGATTTACATTAACCAGCATTATTTTGATTAGTTCTATGCAACTTGATCCCACGGAGCAAGCTTGGCTTCTTTTGAACGTTCCAATATTTTTATCAACCCACGGACGTCCCGCTTTGGCTTGTTGATGCTTTGAGGATCAAAGGTATATAAACCCACAAACCCTTCTGATCCGATTAAAGAACCGACTTTATTAAAATATTCTTCAAGATTATCTTGAAATTCATCCAGTTCTTCCCCTTCAAATCCACCCAAAATGTCATCATTTAGGTGTGTATCCCAATCAAAATGAGCAATGATCCTGTTTCTTACATCTTTCTGTTTTTTACCAAATTCAACAAGCTTTTGATTGAGAGTAAGGATTTCCTTACAAGCGTCCGAATTTTGGTTTTGGCATACCAATTTGGTAATTTGTTGCGTTGATAAATTTTTCTTGCCTGCAGTCTTGGCAGGACCAACAATTTTGTAGATATCAAGAATAATGAATTTGAGAAGTGCATTATTAAGTTGTCTACCAAAGAAATCTTCTGCTGTTTCTTTCAAGAGTTGTACTGTATCGGGATCGTGATAAAGTACCTTAAAGGTGTCAATATATTTAAACAGTATCAAGGCTTGATCCCTCAGGATCTCGAACGCTCGTTTAATCTCGCCTTCTTGCATGGTGCCACAAATGACAATTGATAATTCAGTTTAAATACAAACATTAATTCTATACCTGGTTTGTCGGTCAAATTCAATAAGGAGTGCTACCAGCCTATTAAAAGGTTTCTGTTCGAAAAATTTAGCCATTTTGTGGTTTGGTCAAGACGGGTCAGAACTTGATTTGAAGTCATCATACCAGGATCGTTTTGTATTGACCATACATTAGCGTTATTTATTATCAGCGATTCATCATCAAGCAAGACTCATTAAACGGCAAAACAAAATGTACCAAAAGGATTTAGAGAAAAATGTTGAATTTTCTGATTATATCATCTATGCGGACGAAAGCGGTGACCATAGCTTGAATTCCATTGATCCTGATTACCCTGTATTCGTACTTGCTTTTGTGTAATTCGAAAGGAGGGCTATTTAGCAAAAATCGTTCCTTCCGTTCAGCGTTTCAAATTTAATTACTGGGGTCACGACAGCGTCATATTGCATGAACGTGAAATACGGAAGCAAGAAGGAGTTTTCAGTTTTTTACGGAGAAATCCAGAATTGCGAGATAAATTCTATGCTGAATTAAATACACTCGTTGAAAAATCACCCATTACTTTCATTGCCTCAGTCATTAACAAGGTTGAGCACAGTAAAAAATATTACAACCCTTGGAACCCCTATGAAGTTGTATTGCTATTCTGTATGGAAAAGCTTCACAGTTTCCTTAGCGAAAATTCTCAGCAAGAGAGGACAATTCATGTTGTTTTTGAAAAAAGGGGAAACAAGGAAGATAAGAGCCTAGAACTTGCATTTCGTCGTATTGTAAGCAATGATTGGCAGTTGGGTAAAAACACATAAGAACTTTATTTTGTTCAATTTTCAATCTGTTTTTGTACCAAAATTGGAAAATTCTATAGGTCTACAACTCGCTGATATGGCTGCTAGACCAATTGGACTGAGCATCCTAAACCCAAATCAAAAAAACCGTGCATTTACAATCATAAAACCAAAAATTCATAGTGGTGGGTTGAAATGCTTTCCATAGATACTACCGAAAAGCGCCGGTAAAACAAAAGGGCACCGGTATCTCCAGCACCCCATTGTCAACCAGGTAAAGCCCAATCCTTAACCCTTATTTAAACGCTTTGAGTATTTAATTCAAGTAATTTTTGTAACTCTCAGGTAGTCCCAGTGTAGATTAATAAAGGGACATCCGTTGGCCAAGATTATTTATGGGACAAGGTTCCTCGTTCGCTGTCGAGAACAGGTGATCCAGAATCAAGCCTTGCCAACAAATCAGTTGCCTCGTTTCCCAAGGCATCAAGGGCGTTCCCCCATGTTCCTATCGCCCCTCTTTGAGAATTAAGGCTTTCATCATACCCTTCCAAGATGGCCGGGGTGGACACTGCTAAAGTTTTGGACTGCTTGGTAACTTTGACTGCTCCGGCTTAAGCGGATCAAGTTCCTCCAGGAGATCACACACGTTGTTGTAAAATATTGGCACATGCTCCTTAATTGTGGACCATACAATTTCATCATCAATATGATCCTATTCACGTGTTAATTTGTTCCTGAAACCGATCACACCTCTAATTTCTGGTATTCTGTTTGCTAAATCAGGATCACCATTCTTTATTCGATTTACGGCCTCGTCAATTTTTACAAAATTATAATGAACAATATCCTGCTGTTTCCAATTCACGCCCCATTCTGCTTCACTCAGATCAGCGGTTATCTCAAAAATACGGTCGCAAAATGTCTTGATGTCATAGAGATATGCTAAGTTCTTATTTTTCATAGATCAAGACACGGTCCTCGTCAATGGATGCCTTGCGGTAGGGATTGCGAATCGTCCCCATCCGGACCAAATCAACATCCCGTTCCAAGGTCTCTTCCAAGGCCAGGATCATATCAAGGTGTCTTTGAGCCAATCCTGGAAACAGGGGTGGATTATAATCCACCAGAAAATCAACATCACTACGCAGCGGATCAAAATCCGTTCCCCTAGCGGCAGAGCCAAAGGCTTCCAGTCGGGCTACGTCATATTTGCGACAGATGGTGACGATTTCGGTTTGTTTGTAAGTTATAACTTGATGCATTTGGCTGTCCTCGCCAGTTCTCCGGTTATCTTCAACGGAAATATATTCTAAAAGCCAACAAATAACAACTCCTCTAGCCTGGTTAAAGCCCCTTTTTCTGATTTGGCTGCCATGTCAGCCCCACCTGGATTGGACACCCCGGGGAGACATCCACCCCTTTATCATCATATTAGTGTATGTATTTCCAGCATTTACCCTTGAAGTTGACAAGTTACTTTGGTAAAATAAAAGGTCCTTATTTTCTGCCCATTCTGTTGGAGGGAACCAAGTAATACCAGTACCAAGAGAGTGACGATTGATGATTTTAAAGTTGTTCTGGTATAGGGTACTCCTAATTGAATTTAAACGACTAGGACGAAAACAGTATAAAGACAGTGAGCATCCCCAAACACAATTACAGAAATATATCCGAGAACTTCAAAGCTTTGAATCAATAGATATTAATGGACGCCCCATCAACCTTAATACAGATGCAATGTTTTACTGTTATGTTGTTGCAGATATTTTTGGCAAAATGAACGAATGGACATATACCTAGAAACGAACTGCAAATAGAACAGGTCGTGTATATGAACCAAACTCTCTGGCTTGAATGGCTTTATTGAAATCATAGGATGGGATCAACTTATCAAGGATGCAAAAGACCGAAACAGGGCTTTTTTTGATAAAACTGGAATAACTGGCAAAAGTATATTCAGCGATGAACATGCCACATAAATCATTCAATTTGCATTTTGAATTCAACTGTTTGAAATTGTTCCTCTTACCTAATTAAATGTGTTTGTGCTAACCTTGAACCACTCTAATTCTCCAAGTTACAGCCTCACCAGTTCGAACGGCTATTATCTGGAATAATTAAACTTGCCTGTATCATACCGGCAAAATAATTGTCACCGACAATGTTTAATTATTTGTAGATTTTATTAGCTCGGCCCATGGGACTAATTTTGCTTGGTAAAATCCAATCAAAATTGTAATTGCGATCGCTGTGAAAGATATGATAGGCGCAACCACAATAGCCACTTTAACTTCTGTAGAATTCTGTCTCAATACACAATTAAGAATTACTATTTCTAAAAACATTGTAAAAAGTATGACACCCAAAGCAACGATAAATGCATATTTTCTGAGTATAGTCTGTTGTTTAACTGCATTAACAATTTCTGGTTTCAATTCACTCCAGATTGGTTCTTGAAAAGCAAATTCTGCATTTGATGATTCCAACTCCCTTTCAGCAGTACTTTCAATTGCAGATTTTTCATCTTGAGTTAAATCAATCACTGTTCCTGTTTTCTTTGTAAAGTTCGTTGTAATGTTTTTTAATTACCTCATTTGGTATATGCGCATTACGTATTGCCGGTTGCTCTTTTCTTGTTTTATACCAAGGCGAACCATTTTGGTGACAAATTTCTGACAACTGCGAACCTGTAAACTTGCCATAGATTTTCCATATCACATCAAGCAAGTTTCGAGTTCTTTTATCGGATTCAGGAATTTGGGGTTCATATGAGACCATGTTTCCTTTTTCCAATTGTTCAAAATCAAATTCCCTTGCCAAGTTAACAATTGGCATTCCCCCAAGGTATTTGAACTCATTATAAATTGATGGGAATACAGGCCCATATGGCCAAGCTTCAGCTAATTCATCATTAATGAGGTCTGACTTTCCAAATACATAGTTCCAACCATGGGCGATATAAACCAACTTCTGAATTTTCAGGGGGGTGATGCCGTGGTTGCCGTATTTAGTTAAAAAATAATTGGCGACGGCTTTTGCCGAGTATCCCATCAATAAAAACTCCCTGCATTACTATCACCTCTTACTTAAGGTAATCTGTCGTATTTGTCAATTTACAGTGTTATTGCGTCATTTCCTCAATTTATGGATAACATAATCGCTGAATAATTGATTATCTTTGCCAAAACTTCATCAGGAAACAATCTGGTATTACCACTTCGAATGGCTATTATCTGGAACAATTAAACTTGCCTGTATCATGCCGGCAAAATAATTGTCAAAGATGCCCTTGTTGGAATCCCTAATGGTCATTCCCTGATTGATTGACATTTCGGCTAAGGCAATGCCCGCAACCAACTCGTCCTTGGGTGAAAACACAAGTTCCTTCTGCCTTTCAGCAAGCAGTTCATCATCCAGTAACGTTTTGGTAATGATCTCTAGCGACTCCATGAAGGCTTCATCCCGCGACTGATCAAGCCCTGGTGCCTTGTCAGTTGGACCCCGAACCAGCAGGAATTTGTTGGCACTAATGGTGGGAACCCAATATTGGCCTGTGTAAAAGGTTTTTGCCTTTACGAGGTTCGATCCCATCAGGAAGTAAAACTCTCCTTCCCTCAGTTTCTGCAAATCAGTTATCTTTACCCTATCTTCCAGGACAAAACTGGCTTCCGGTCGGTCAACCCACCTGGTTCCCAAGGCTCCTGGTTTCAACTTTCTGCCTGCAACCACTGGTACCCGGTGAGTAGAAAACTTACGATTTAGAAAATTCCATGTCTTTTGGGCATCCTCCATCGCTCCGGCAATTGTAAGCCGGGCATTGGCTGAAGCCGACTCGGCAATTTGAGGTGATACCGCTTGCATGGCAGCCATATCCTGACCGGAAATAACAATCATGAACCCTAAGGAACGTGCCTGGGCCATCATGATATCTATGCCCTTGACCATGTAATAACCTGCTTCATCCAAAATCACCATGAATGGTGTTGGCGCTCGTGTTGGTTTGGCATCAACAAGGCCCGCCTTACTTCCCATAATGTGTGAACCCGAAACCTTACTCATCATCATTTTGAGAACCGCCACGATGATCCGGCCACAATTCTGCATTTCCTCGGGTGCTTTCTGCAGAGCAGGAAGAAGTACGACAAGGATACGTCGATTGAGTACAACATCTTCGATATCAACTTCGCCAAAAGGTGTTCGGAAAATATGCCCATAATCATCGGCAAGGGACCCAAGCGGCTTGGTAAGTTGCATGGATAAAAACCCATGCTGTTCAACCGTCTTGCCTTCCTGGGACAAGCCATTGATGGCTTTGTAGAGACTAAATCCTGGCAGTGAGTCAAAAAATCCTTTGAGGGCCAACCTTGATGTCTCCGAAAACTCCCCTTGAATGGACCTAAGATATAATTCAATCATGCCTCCTCTGGATCTGATATCAGCCCAGGCTTCATCCGGGATATCAGCCACTCGGTTAATTTTCTGACCATTTAGAAAGGACTTGTTCACACCTTCACCCAAAGGAAGATAATCCCTGATTGACTGGACATTCAAAAGCACATCACCGGCATCTCTCATCTCGCACAGGGCCTTGACTGCTGACGTTACCAGAGACATGGCTCGATGTTTCCACATATCCGCTCCACCCCTTTCGTTACTCATCAGGGATACGACAAGATTCATCAGTTGGTCTGGAGTTCCGTGTGAAAATGGATTCAAGGTATTTGATTGGACAAGGGGACCACCCGCAGGGTTATCGAGATCTCCTCCCAGATCCGTAAAATTGAGAATGCGATAATCATCCTCACGACCAAACTTGGAGACCAGAGACCAGGTTCTACCATGGAACTCAGTGGTTCCCTTACCGTCAACGAACAGAAACCCTGAATTCCACATGATTGCTTGCGAAACCATCCCCAGGAGTAGCTCTGTGTTATGCGTGATCAGATAAGATTCCATGACAAACAATCCCGTTTCTGATGCTATCTTGATACAGGTCATGTCCTTTTCCATTACCTGGAAGGTCTTGATAAAATTATCACCTTCATTTGGTGTCAATTTACCCAGGGTGACCTCTTTATGGATTTGTTTGTACTTCTTCTTTAACTCATCGTGTGAGTAGTAGCCTTCAACCTCAACAATTTCCAACTCGAGTTTTTCAAACTTGTCCAAGAGAATAAACTCTCCTTGAGTAGATTTTTCCAGACCTGGGATTTTGACTTTGAGAAATATCTTGTCGTCAACGAAATACATTAGAGCCAATCCACCCACTGACCAGATCATGTGCCTCATTTCCAACCCTTCTTTACGGGTTGAAACTGGTAGAACAAAGCAGCCGTTAACAACCTTGATTGCATGAGTTTTGCCTCTTTGAACAAAACACTCCCGTAGCCACTCTTTTCTTTCAGCCATGGAACCACACTGGTCAAGGTACTTGGCTTGCTTACCCTTTCTTATTATTCCCAAGTTCACACCTAGACCAAGGTCGAGATCCTTATTACTTCGGCAACCCGGCAAATCATCAACAAGAGGTATGACATACCGAACCAATGGATTGGTGCCACCAGTCACTCTGCTGTTTTCCATCTGAATCCCCAAATCACCTGCACTAATGGTTTCCCACTTTGGTATATCATCCAAGGATACACATTCATTCCGAGCGTAACGTTTGATCCACCAAAGATGATCTCTTGAGCACTCAGCAAACCTGCCATCCTCGAAATGTATTCTCACCACTGGTAACCTACCTTGCGGGTAAACGCCCAATACATCGCTTAACTGCCCCGATGGTGTTCTGACTTTGTTTCCTGGCTGCAAATCTCCGATGGGCATCCAGCCAAATTCCCCTAAAACAAGTGTATCACTGGTCAGGGACTTGCCAGAGCCGGTGGTTCCAAGTACCATGGCATGTCTTCTGGCATCGTCATTGGAAATCCACAGCTCTTCGTTACTTTCATAATCATTGCCCAGAAACAGCAACCCTTCCCCTTTACGAAACTTGTCTGTACTCCCGGGGACAGGATTGGAATAATCCTGTTTCTTCCATCTTGCTGGCAACCTGTAGGGAAGCCTTGCTTTTCGAGTTAGAAACCAAACAGAATAGAGAATGTCAAGAGGAATTAGGACAGCCCAAATGACTGGGATAAAGAGAAAGGAAAAATAACCAAGCAAAATAAAGGATATATAAATATCAGGTCGACCCAAAGTTTGTTTGATCAGATTGTCCTTTCCTGCATCTATAGGGTGATGCAAATTCTCTTCTGCGTTTATTATCTTTCTTCTCCCTTTGACAAGAAGGGGCGCATGAACTCTCGAGAGGTTGCAGGAAATTGTGTGATTAATGTCTTGTGAAGTTGCCGTACCCGTTATCTGTGAGGGTAGCAAGTATAGCCGCAAGAGCAATTGAGGTCCTGGTTTCCTGAACCAGTCTTAAATAGTTCAACCGAGAATTGAGGCTGTTTAAATCAATCAAGTCCTGGAGAAGAGCTTTTTCATTTTTTTCATGACGAACCTGAAGTGTTTCCACGGTTGGCAAAAAATAGACCGAAGTTCGAATGTCCAACGCTTGTAACTCGCTTATCTGATCTGGAATTTCTGCCGCATAGTGCGATTGTTCCGCCAAGGCTCCGTATCCTTCTGATGATTCACTTGGCAAGGACAGGCCGATGGCATACTCTATGAGTGAGGAGGCAGCCTGTTTTCTGGCAGCAATTGCATCTCTCAGGACCGCTTCTGACAATCCCCCCGGTGTTTGCAGTTTTTTCGGAGTAAGAGGGATGGGTGGAAGGGGATCAACTGTATTGGCAACCAATCTTGCTATAGCCTCCATAACCTTTGGTTCGTCTGCTGGTAGGGTCTCTTGATCGGCTATCAACCCCCAATCTGTGGTAGGGTTTTCAACTTCTCCAATAGTTCCAATCGTGTCTTTTTCCTCTTTCAGCCAGGCCGCAAGATGAACACCGTTTTTCTTGACTATTTCGGGCTTGCCCATTGACCAGTTTTCTACTGTCTTGGTTATCACTTGTGGAGATACATTCACCACCTTTTCCTGTTCTCTGGAAATAGAAAGATCAACCAAATGGCAATAATCCTCATTGGGATCGTACTTGCCACTTTCTGCTGCCGCTCGAAACTCTTCTCTTAATCGCATGGCATTATTTTGCTGTTCGCCATCCATCAATCTTTTTTGAGCTTCAACCTGCCTGTCCAAATATGAGCTTTGCTGGCGTGAATGCGCTTGCAGTGCTTCGATAATATGCCTGGCAGCCTCAGTAGCTTCCTTGCTTACGTGATATCTTGTACTCTTATGGTAGGATCCGATTGTCGAACACTGACATCCCGGTCCAAAAAGTGCCCAACTTGGGGAACCAGCAACCATCAGAATGATTGCTGGCAATGAAAATTTCATTACGCCTGCACTTATTGTTGATCTCATTGCTCCGACTCCTTGCCATATAATGTATCCCATATCCCTTCAATGGATTGATCTGCATCGGGTGGTGATTCTTGTTGAATGAGCAACGTAGATGAAGATTTTTGAGGGGAAGATGGGTCCTGTTGGTTTCTACTCCCGTAGTGACCCTCACCGTCTGTAGAAGACGCAAACAAACCATCTCTTGATCTACTCTCCCTGGACTCCTGTAAAGCAGTTCTCTGAGAATTTGTCGATGAGAAATAGCTTGGCAGCTTAAATTTCTTAAAGCCAACCGTGTTAATTCCCAGTGACCTGGTTGCTTTACGCCATTCCCTTTCAGCCTGGGCACAATATCGATTGAGAACATTCCCGTTGGGACTAATTAGGTTTTGTAGCGTCACGTTGAACATACTTCCCAGGTTACCTGTAGAAGCGAAAGTTCCCAAAGGAAGTTGCATTAAGCCAGCCAAACAGCTCAAATCACCAAGTGGTTTGGGCGCATCAATTGAGGCTTCTGCTCTGCCAACCGAATTTTCAACTTGTTTTCTGGTACTTTCGGCTAGCAGGCTCCTGGCTTCATAGCTGCACTTGTCACTGGTCATGTCATAAGCCCAATCACCAAGAACCTGATTACCCATAACAAGACATAACGGTAATACGACCACCCTTATAAGTTTCATAATCACATCCATTGAAATCTTTATTTGATTTCAACAATGACTCTTTTGGTGAAACCTGGAAGAAAAACTGTATCTTCACGGTGTCAGTTTAAATTTGATTGTGGATAACTGTATCATGTTTCAAAGTTACTTATTTGGACAACACAATTATCCACGATTGAATCGCCAATCTTGGGCAATTCAGTTTATCAGGGCTATGAAATAGTCCCGCCTTTCCAATATCTACCGTTCAGATTACCAGTCACTCGAAAGGCAAACAGTTACCTGGCAGGAAAATAAATGAACTTGCCATGAATTCAGGGATGGCAGTGCCATCATTGTTGTCCTTGGTGTGTGGTATTGGAAACTTGGCACAGCGGGTCAAATGGCAGGCCGAGCATGATGACGGGATCAGTTTTACCAGTCGGGGTAGATACAACGGTAATGATGCCCCTTGAACCTTTTGTGACAAGGCACCATGTCATTCTGATGACAACCCCGCCAGCACCATCATCGGATTGGTCGCACGCCTTTTGCTGGAAAATAACAGAGGAGAATGGGGTGGTGGCCAAGGAAATAGGTGGCATGCCGATAAAAGTACTCACCACGGGCAACATACAAAGGAAAGTCTACAAAGCATGCTTGTGAACAGCAAGAAATCTTACCACGCATCCTCGGAAGAGTAATCCCATACCATTGATGATAAATACAGGAGATCAGGACTATGCCAAGTCAACTAACTTATACTGAAATCATAGATCGCCTCAGGACCAAATCCAACACCAGTTCCAAGCCATTTACGCACAAGATTTGTCACCACATTCCCGGCGAGGAGATGACTTCTGGTAATCCCGATTTATATCAGGAAGGTGGGTTGAAAATGAAGCTCAAGCAATTTCTGGATGAGACTTATAAAGATCAGGCCTCACCGGGGCTCTATATCACTGGTGTGCAGTTATGGCCACAAATCCTTAAGGAGCACCCTGAAATCCAATACTATGCCAGTATCGGATCTGAAATTGACGATAAGGAGCAGGCCGAACTGAATGAAAAGCAAACCTTCGCACCTGGGACGGCCGAGGGGTTCTCTATTAAGGATTGGGATCAACGGGCGGCCTATGGATCAAACGTCCCTTCCGAGGAGAATGTTCAACCGATTGTTGATTATCTCAAGAAATGGTATGAGAAGGGAACGCCTTCCATACTGGTGCGATGCGCCCAAGGTCAATACCGATCGGCAGTTATAGCGCTTGCGGCCCACAGCATGATTTCTGGTAATCCTGCCATTTCGGCAACTCTTCTGGTGTTGGCTGGACGAGGAAAGATTGACAGTAACTGGGAGATTGCCCGCATTGCCGACCCCATGTTAGGCTTTGATGGCAATCTCTATTCTGCGGCCCTTAATATTCAACGTGCCAAGGATAAAAGAGATGGTTTAATCCGTTCCGAAGCCTCTCTGGAGGTCATTCTTGATGACTTGCTGGCTTTATTCCTTGAACCCTGGGACTTTGACCAAGCCTGCTCCTATGATAAGAAAAAATCTGAAGTGTTTTAGAAGATAAGACTGGGTCAAGGTAAGAGAAACTATAATTCGAAATAGTTTATATGCGGGTTTCAAACCAGGGCCAGACCAACGGTCTGCAAAGAGACGCTCTTATTAAAGGCCGGTGTTGATGAAAATTATATCTTTGCCGATACCGGTTCAAGCTGTCGACTAAACCTTGTACAACCAGGTCCTTATAAAGATGACACCTTGGTTGTGTCGCGTCTCGGTCGTCTGGGGCGCAGGTTACAAAATCTCATTACCATCATCCATGATTTGATCAAGCGTGACATTCAACTTGTAATACTGGAGGAGATGGGGGACGTAAATTTTCACTGACTGCAACCCAGGTTATGGGTCTTGTCCAGACCATGAAGTACCCATCTACCAATCATCAAACATTGGCCAAGGAGCTGGGAATTGCCAAAAGACAACCCTTTTTCGTTATGTCAGCCCAACCGGGGAATTACGCGAAACTGGCCAGAAGGCACTGCAGGGTTAGATCTTAAAAAGCGAAAGGGGTGACATGTCACCCCTTCGTATCTGACTCCCGCCACGGCAGGCAACGGACACAGAATCAAATCCGCACCGCAACTAACAAGGATATATACCAACTGACTTAGATTTTCAACTATAAAATGTGATGTCAGGGTTTTTAATAGTCGGGACGTGGCAGGTTTTTTAGAGTCAGATCAACAATTTTATTGAAATTATCCTGACTAACTCTCCTTACCGCTCGCCTAGCTTGATCAAGCCGGCTTACGGCAAATGTAGTCAGGTAATCACAAATCACCCATGACCGGTGTGCATATTTGGTATCTTGATCGGATAAGCCATGTGGTTGTCGGGTTGGGATTTCGTCGTGAGTGGTAAAACTGTAACTGTGCCATAAAGACGGGACATCCTTGACAGGATCAGGACTGGACGGTGTTTCCAGAATTCGGGAACCTGTGCGTCCTCGGGAAAATGACACCAATAGATCTGTCGAATCCGTGGGGCACTTCTGACCTTGGGCTCAACGCGAGGTGGTTGTCTCTTTCTGGTTGATGGGAACATTTTTTGCAACTAGTCAGATAGGTTATGATAAGGTTACTGTTGTTTCTCCTGTTTAACAAGTTCACTGCTGGGAAGGGTTTTGCTAATTTCAACTTTCTGAAACGATTAGAAATATACTTCCTTCCGTATCACTAATTCAGCAAGTGTTTTGAATACACCATCTAAAAAACACCTTGGTTATGTACCCTTTTATTGGTTATCCAGGTCCTGTAAAAAGTTCAATGGGTTAAACTTTATACTCTACTCTATCCCCTCAATGACTCTCCAAACTTTTCTATAAATGGTTCCCTTATCACCCATAGATTGATACCATTCAGCATCGCTTAAATTGGCTAATCTATTCCTTAAATTCGGAATGGGCTCCATTACGTGTTGGTTTAGGTGACAAGCAATGGAACGGGCCGCATTACGGGGCACACCAAGCAATCTAAG
The DNA here is from genome assembly GCA_022822495.1 of Paracoccaceae bacterium. Lineage (GTDB taxonomy): Bacteria > Pseudomonadota > Alphaproteobacteria > Rhodobacterales > Rhodobacteraceae > MPNP01. The sequence goes on from JAJEBQ010000044.1 coordinate 44,245, forward strand.
TTTTATTGCTGATTCATTATCAACTCCATAAAATGCCATTGCAGGAAGATTGCTTAGATTTTTCTTCTCCTCCTCGACTAAGGTATTTGCAGTTATAGCCAGTAGGGCTGCAAGTCCCCATGATGCAGTTTGTGTGAGTTTACCAAAAAGATTTTGACCGCACTTTGTGATATCATTTTGAAAATGAGACCCTGCTATATCCTTGATTGATGATCCGCCGACCCAATCCTTTAGAATTTGTGCCAATTTGTCTCCATCTGGTTTTTTACCTCCTGTGACATCGTTTAAACTGTCCCTTAACTCTGGTACTCGTAACAGAATCCCCATCATTTTTTGCAAAGTAATGTCATTTCTCGAATAGAGCCTATCCATATCCCAAGAATCTTCGTTTATATCACCGCTATGTTTTAGAATTGTTTTTATACTTTGCAGTGAAAAACCAGTGCTATCAACTAACCCCAAGGGTTGGTTTCCCTCTTGAATATCATCACAATATTTGTTTATTCCCTTTAAAAACTTCCGGGCAATATCACTATCCTTCAGTTTGAGTTTTTCATAACCCAGTGTACCACGTAAAACTTGTTCAACTTGCTGTGTAAAATATTCGGGTTTGCCCATTTGTTGGTATGTATGGGTTAAATACTGTAGAAAACTGGACCATTCAGGTTTGCTATAGACTATTCTGCCTAGATCATTAAGTTTATCCCTAGCTTCAAGTGCCAGATGTACCAGTGCAGAGTTTAAATCTTCTGTTTGAGTGTTGATGAACTCTCGTAATTGGTCTGCTTTTTCATTGCTGTCTGCTGCCATAGCAACAATCCCAAGTTGCCCTTGTGATATGCGGCCTGCCCTACCGGCAATATTCCAGAAATCATCTGACGGCATATCCATCGGACCTGTTGAACCGAAATATTGATGTGATGCCATTATCACACCACTTACAGGAAAATTAATTCCTTGCGCAATTGTTGTAGTTGCCACCAGAAATTTTAATCTCCCCCTCTCAAATAGCCACTCAATTAGTGTGCGGACCTCGTCGGGAAGGCCGGAATGGTGTACAGCTATGCCATATTCAAGAAGATTGATTAATGGAAAATCATTACCCAATTCCAGGCTCAGGTATTCTTGCAAAAGTCTAACTTCATCATGTAATGCATCTTCTTTGTTCGTTTCAATTGCCAAGTTTTGAGCCAAATTCCAGACCCAACCCAATTGACCGTGGATCAATATTAAAGGACCACGTTTTTTGAAAAATTCTGCTGCTAGGGATGTGATATTCTTAGGGTTGTTAGCGCTTGAAAAAGTTTTAGCTATTTCAAATTGGTTTGGTATATTTATCAATTCGTTAATATTGATTGTATTACGACTAGTGTGAATTGTTTCAAAATTAAGGCTATAGTTGTAACTCCTCTTATTCAGTTTTTCTTTCTTGATAGCTCTAACAATACCAATAGCCCTATCATTTGGTTGCCAATCAACGGATAGACTGATGTCATCTGAATTCCTACCCCCTAACCATCTAGCAACTTCGTTGGCATTGTTGATAAATGGAGTAAGAAGAAGGAACTGGGCTCGAGCGCATTCCCTGTTTATAGTGGATAAAAGCAGCTCAAGTTTTAAACCTCTGGTCGGTGATTGTATGTTGTGTGCTTCATCTACAACGACCAAAGTCAATGGGCGGTCAATTTTCTTTTCCCATCCTTGGCGGAGCATTAAATCAAGTTTTTCAGGAGTGGTAACCAGAACCCTGAATCGTTTTTCATTTGATTTTTCATTTAGAAGGTCCATTTCCACACTGTCAATTTCGAGTGCCGGGCTTACCTTTTCCACAGCAATTGACATTGGAGCAAAATCTGACCTTAATTGTCTTGTTACTTGATTTACCAATGCTCTTGTCGGTGCCAGGTACGCCACCCAACCCTGCTCCTGATCAAACTGGTTTAAAGCTTGCAAAATTCTAAATTGAGCGATCAGGGTTTTACCACTAGAAGTAGGCAAACTTACCACGACAGCTCGTCTACTAGATCCAAGTAATCCCTGATCAGCCAATGTATGCCTCTGGGGTGGTAATACATCGAATAACGCCTTATCTCCACGTCCTTTATCAACGAGAGTGCTTACAAATTGCGATACTTTCGAATTGACTGCACGCGTGACAGTCCAAATTGAATTTTCGACCATTTGATGAGATGCTGCATGAAGAATCCGTGTTAAGAGTTCTAATTCCACCAATTGAACATGACGACAAACATTAAAGATTCTTTCGAATTGAGCGTCAAGTAAATTTCGAACTTGATAATCTCCTTCAACAACCCCTTCCGTAATAAATTGAGCCAAAATCTCTGCCGCCCGAGCCAAGTGATAAAGCCCAATCAATTCAAGTGCAGCCGACTTGGCGTTTGTTTGATCTACAGTATTTAGGTACACTTTTTCATATTGGGTTTGATGCTCTCGTAAACTTAAAATCCTCTCCAAAACTATATCTCTGTCATCCCAACCCTTTTTTCGAATTAATCTTAGCCAAACATCAATAATTGTTGCCCATGTTCTTTCATACCAATCATCAGAATCCAACGGCAAATTTGACCATCCAGTTTGATTTAAAATTCTTACAGCATCTGCTCCCCTATCTCCTAAAATTGCCAGTGAGGATAATTTAAGCAAATGTCTTGCAAATGGTATGGCTTCACTGGGTTGGGGTAAAATCTGATTAATTCGGAATGCTTCTGTAGCGCATTCACGCATTAATTTAACCTTATCTAAATCATCTTCGTATCTGTTCGAAATGAGTTCCAAGACTTTAAGCTCAAGAACATCTGATACGTTGCTTAACAATATTGAATCAACATCAATTTCATGATCCAATAGTTCCCGAGTGATTAGAAATCGGTCATAAATGTGCGATGCATCTTTCCTATGCTTAGAAAAGCTTTCAAATAAGCTTTCGTTCATTTTTTTGAACCATGTTTTGCAATCTTGGGTACAAGATCGTTTAATCCCCAAGGCAAATAGAGCGCTTTTAATTTACATCTGGTGGGAAGTGCCAATATTGCATTTATCTTAATGCCTGTTCCAGAAAGATCGTTAGGTACTGGTTTTGTATCACGTATAAGGACTCCATAAAGTACATAGTTGATGTTCCTTGAATGATAATAGTTTTTACTTGCAGCAGTATATTTGTCCCAAAAAGGTGTGTTAACAGTTCTATAAAACAACCATTTAATCAGGGCACTTCTTTTTTTGTGTTCATTTACCAAACTACTTAACTGTTTCCTCATACCGTCTTTGTTAGTCATAACGTTCGGCGGATATTTTTTTTGCCAAGATTTCTTGCACTCTCCAAAAGCGAAGATCGATTCAGAGTCCTCACCGACAATTCCCACGATATCCGCTCCAGGAAGCGATGCATTGGGATTGCGTAAATCCCGTTTTGCATTCCAAGGAAAAACCACCCCTTCCTGATCCTCCAAATACGCTTCAGCCAATGCTTCACATCCAACCGAAGTTTTTACTTCCTGAACTCTTGAACTCAAATGAGAGGTGAGATTCTCATTACCCATATGGGCAATTGAAAGCCCTGATAAAAATTCGGTATATTCTTTTTCTCCCTTTAAGTCTAAAACCTGTTAAATACCCTCGTTCCAAGAAAAGTATTAAAGTCTTTTGTATCCTTAAGCTTTATTCCAACCCAATTGACAGTGTCGCTATGATTATCTTCATAAGCTTTTTCTAAATAATTTTGCTGCAAAATATTCCGTTTCTTGTCATCATTCCAGTTCAATTGAGGCTTGGATTGGATTAGGTCAATTTGTAAATATCATTACTGTTTTTTGAAAATTTAAAGCAGTGTCGAGTTGTATAGCATAGATAATACATGACTCTCTCTAATTTATTTTTAATGTTGATCTTATAGTATCCTTATCATAGCAATTAAAACGGTTTGTGTTCACATCCTAAGCACCGAAACAGCTGACCTTTGGGTTATTGTTACTTCAATTTGTTTGAAAACCCTTTCTTGAGGTATATGAGACGCCTTTCACTTTATCTCGAAAGGGAATACTCCAGAAAAGTTATCAACAATGAAATTGTCCAAACGCAAGAAAAGTGTTTGGAGTTTCACTAATCTGATGAATTGTACCTCCATAGCAAATGCAAATTTTACTTTGGAGGCAAAGAGTGATGTTGGTAAAAAGAATTAGATTTATACCCCCTGAATATAAACAGAGTGAACGAGGTGCTACCTTGATTGAGGCGGCACTCTTCACCGTAATTGCCTTGGGAACAATTATCGGTGGAATTGTGTTCTTTCAGCAGGCTTCAATTTCAGCCAAGACCAATGAAATGGTCCGAACCATGGCTTCATTACAAACCCAAGTAAGAGCCTTGTTTCAAACCCAGGCATCATTTGGTACAGCAGGAATAAACACCCTGTTAATTACGTCCAATGCTGCGCCCTCAAATATTCTCCAGGATACTGATAATGATGGCGATTTTGATGCCTTGGCGCATGGATTTGGAGGAACAATTACGGTAACCGGTGCAACCGGACAGTTTACCATTGCCCTAGCTGATGTACCGGTGGATGTTTGTACTCGAATTGTGGCTTTTGATGCATCCGGTAATGGGACAGTTGGAAGTGGTATTGCTTCTGTATCTGATGGAACCAAGACTGAAAGTGACGGCTTGGCCTCAAGTGCTACTGGAACGTTTTGTACAGCTAATGCTACTGGTAACAAGGTAACCCTCACATGGACTTTTGACAGGTAATTTCTCAAGGTTTTAGATCTGGGATCAGAACATGCCTATCCTCAAAAAAAAGCGAAATTATGGTGAGGTTGAACACGTCCAGCGAAGGTACGAGACCTGGATGAGAAGTCATGAAAGGATGTCCAAAACGCTGCTTGTCATGATATGCGTTGCAGCCTTGTTGCTTGTATCCTTCCTGGCGCTTTTATATCACAAGCCTGAACCGGTTTATTTCGCAACACGGGTAGACGGTGGTGTTCTCCCGCTGGTTCCCCTGTCAACTCCGTTCCTGACAGACGGGCAGGTTACGAATTTCGCGGTCGAAGCCGTTACCCATGCCTTGACAATTGATTTTGCCAACTGGCGTAATGACCTCCTTGGGGCTTCAAAGTATTTTGAGCAACCGGATGGGTGGAACAACTTTCTTGATGCCATGGAAATCTCCGGAATGTTGAATTACATTCGTGACCATAGGTTGGTCTCAACGGTCGTTGCCAGTGGTGCGGTTATTACGGGTTCGAGTCTGTCAAAGGGAAAGAAATACACCTGGGAGGTTCAGATTCCCCTGGTGATAACCTATGAATCCGCCAGTGAAATCAGCCGGGATTCCCTCCTTGCCGAACTGGTGGTTACAAGACTTCCCACATGGGAGGCTCCAGATGCAGTAGGAATTTCCAGAATTGTCGTTAGACCAGGCAAGAGTTAGAAAATTGAGACCTCCCATCCTTTTTCCCTTCCGGCTCTCTCTTCTCTTGGCATGGATGATACCTCTTGTGGGCAATTGTGAGGAAGTTGAAAGCAAACAGGCTATCCCTCATTCTGAAAGAGTGTTCACTCAGGATAAAATGGCTGCTTTTTATGAAGCCTTGAGCAACATCTTTCCAATGACGCCAGAAATGGTAAATCAGTTTTTGGAAACCTACCTTGCCAATGAATCCGCTGTTTTGAACCGGCCAGAACCCGACCCTTTGATCGACTTTCAAATGGTTTCTCTTGACCCTGGCGAAAAGCCTTCAATTGTTATGGTTGCACCTGGCATTGCCTCGGCCATAGGTTTTTTTGACGCAACTGGTGCACCCTGGCCTGTTACCCAGTTTGTGGTTGGAGACAGTGCTAACTTTGAGATCCTTCAACTCGGTGAAAATTCCAACTCTCTGACCATTTCTCCCTTGGCAAGGGGTGGCGAGACCAATCTGGTCATTTCACTACATGAGGAGCCAACACCGCTTGTACTCAAGGTTGTTGTCTCGTCAGAGACGGTTCATTATCAGGTGAACTTTCAAATTACCAGACTTCGACCATCAAGCGAAACTGCCAATGTGGGCCGTGAAGACGAGTTTCCGATGCCCGGCAATAAGGACCTGTTAAAGGCACTGGCTGGTACCTTTGCACCAGAAGAGGCAATCACGGTTGTCCTTGAAGGATTGAAGGCCGAGGCTTGGGTTAAAGGGGACAATCTCTTTATTCGTTCCAGGTTCGTACTCCTGTCACCTCCATGGGAAGGGTCTCTTGCCGGCCCTGATGGAATCTTTTCCTACCAGTTACCCCTCAGTTCTGTCCTCCTGTTTTCGGTCGGGGAAAGAGTAAAGAAAGTTACTCTTCTCCTTGGTGCATCAGGCGAAAGATAAACCTTTATAAAATTCGGCAAAGCAAGGATGAGACGATTAAATTGCCAACTTTTCGATCAGGGTATGGGAGGTTATCTAAAATAATGATCAGTTTGCTGTCCACACTAATAAAAAGGAGAAAACCTGTCCTCAAAGCAAAAAAGGGCGTTATATTTTACTACCGCAAGCCAAGGTTAAGACCCACTTTGATTATTGTCTTCATTCTGTCTGGACTGGCTTGCGGTCTTTATTTGAGTTTCCAGGTGGTACAAGATGACTTATCCCACTTGGCCAGAATTCCCCACATGATTACAACCCCTGGTGGAGATACCCAGCGTCATTCTGACAAGTACCAGGAAACAGTCCAACTTGCCAATCAGAAAAACATCGCTTCAGTTGAGGAGACCAATGAATCCTATATTCTGATACCTGAAGTCGTGACTGAAACGATTGCGTCGGAAGAAATCACAATTCCTCTACCTTGGTCTAGTGATAGTCAGGAAACCACTACTGATCACGATCAAGTGGTTTCCAACGGCGGTACCGGGCCGATAAATTCTGAAGGCATCTCAAATTCTGAAAATAATAATCCTCAGGAAGAATTGCTAAAGGAGTTAAACAATTCCGCCCACATAAATACCATTCATTCAGATCAAACATTTTCCCAGAATTTTGAGACTGCCCAAACCAAGGAAGAACTTTCAGGCCATGATACTGTGATGTCTTTTTCACAAGGTTCAGATCATGACAATCTTGATTTACCAGCTTCAAACGCACGGAATGGAACAACGCCAAAGCAATCTAAATATGCTTTGGCAATTCTCAACCAAATGAACGCTATCGCTAATGGATTGACCGTTCAAACACCTGAGACAGGATTCTTCACCAGACAGGATAATCATAAGCCTAACACCCTGGAATTATCAGATCCTCTTGGCGATGTATCAGGTACGGATGTTATGGATTCGAATGGAAGCAACGAACCAAATAAAACGATACCAGCTGGAACGATCTATTATGGAGAAGTCATATCAGAGATAAACTCGGATATGACCAACCCAATCCTTGCGGAGATAACCGAGGGGCCATTTAAGGGGTGGCGATTGACAGGTAGTTTCAATATCCCGCAGGGAAGCAAAGGGTTGCTGCTCTCATTCAACAAGTTCGTGAATTTGGAGGGTAAGGAATTTACTATTTCTGCCTTGGCCATTGACGGCCTTGAGGGCCAATCACTTATAGCCAGCGAGGTTAATCCGCGACTCTTACAAAGATATGGTCCTGTTTTTGCTACTTCCTTCCTGGCAGGCCTTGCACAGAGCCTTTCCCAACCTCGTTCAACAATAGCAGGTATTGGTAGCACGCAAGTACTTGTGGAAGAACCTTCAACCCTTGAACAGGCTGGTTATGCCGGCCTGAGCAACAGTTTCAGTGCCATTTCTTCCGATATAGCCAACTACATTCCCAAAGGCCCTTTGATAACAATCAAGAGCGGCTATCCCCTGGGAATTCTGTTTACCAATTCAGTAACTAACCTGAGTTAAATTTCAACATAAAGACCTTCAGCAATGAACAAAACAGCCGCCAAAAACACTAAATCCAAAATTTCAACCAAGCAAGCAGCCACTAAATCAGAAAAAATCTCGAAGGGTGGCACAACAAGAACGAGAGTAGCTAAGCCACAAGTCAAAAGGGCGCCCTCCAAGCCGAAGCACCAGCCAGCCAAAGCTGTACCAGGCACCCCAAACGAAGCATCAGGAAGTTCAAGCAACAAACAATCAGAGGTCTCTAAAACAGTAACTTCCAATGAGTTGGATACACCATTTGATGAATCCCTTGAAAAGCAATTGATAGATGAATGGAACTCTATGGATGTGGATGCTATGGTCGATGATATTTATGTTGATCCAGCCCAATCAAGCCATCCCAGAGGACAACAATCTCAAAGAGATGAATTAATTGGTGAAATCATAGAGGATATACGTCAAGAGGAAACTCCTTTGGAAGAGGATGATGTTAGGCAAAATCCTACACCTTCCAGCGAGAATAATAATTCGCCATTTGAAGCCACTCCCCATAAGCAAAACAAACTGACCAAACCTCTGGGGCTTTCGTTGTTGGGTAAAACCTGGCGAATAAAGGGAATGTTTGCCTTGATTATCCTGGTCATGTTTTTACTGGTCAATTATGTGGTGTTTAATAAGCCTAATCTGCTTCAAGGCCTCAACCAGCTTTTGGGATTACCATCTCATAACCATGATCTTGCTACCGCGGGAGGTAATGACCTGCTGGAATTTGATGTAAGGCCCCAAAATGAAAACGGACCCAAGAGATCTTACAACAATATTGTTGCAACGGAAGATAAAAGAGATGCCACTTTAATAACTGGTTCAGTTATAAATAATGAAAGGGCTCATACTAAACCCATTACAGAGCAGGAGTTACAATTTTGGCAGCAACTTGCCAAAACCAGTTTTGAAGAAATAGCTAATAGACATGACAAGGGTGTCAATCACGAAGCTTTATTACCCCTTGGTGAAAGCATCCTCAGTGCAAAGGTAAACCCTCCTTTGGAAAATACGAATAACCAGAGAACTCCCGAATTGGAAAATGGCAAAGTATTTGTAATGGCTGATCTGGAGGCACCCGAAGACAAAATAGACTTGAATAAAGCACAAGTTGAAACGATTATGAGTACCAGCAAAACTGCTTTAATCAAGGATACTACGAATAAATCCGAAACCAATGATCCTTGGGTCATAGCAATCGGCATGGAAGAAAAGACTTCATTGCCTAATATTTCAACTACTGATGAGCGTCTGGAAATTGCAGCAATGTTGCTTGCCTTGGGTAAAGAGATAAGGGGCCTTCATGATACAACACAAAGTATTTTGGCTATGTTGCAATCATCAACACCCACCAATGATACCTTGGCAACTGCTTCCATTCAAGACCTTCCTTCTCCGCCTGTAGATATGGATCATGGATCTGGTTTGGGAACGCATCTGTCTGAAAAATTCAGAATCAATTTTCCAGGACTGGAGTTATCAGAACCTGACAAGGTAAGTGAAAATACAGACCTTGATACGGGTGAAAAGATCCTTGCCAAAGTTGTTTCCGCTTCCTCAGGAAATATACCTGTTAGCACTGAAATGATGAATATGAATGATCTCGACGATCATCCTTTTCCCCTAATCCGAAACGAATTGGATGGGCAATTGATCATCCGGTCCCTTACCAGGGAAGAAACCGGATTTAACACCCTAAAGAATGTCAGTGTTGGAGATGAAATACCTGGGTTTGGCCTGGTTCTCAACATTAAGGAGGATGATGCCGGCCGGATGATTGTCATGGAAAATGGCATCGTGTATCTGAATTTAGTGCTGATGAAATGACTGAAATCATCAGCTTTATCCAGGATTTTGAAACCCTTCTTAGAGGTATTTTCTATTTGGTGGGTATTCTCATTGTTATCCAGAGCGTTCGAAATGCAGCGAGAAGATCCGAGTTGGGACCTCAGCTTGGTTCATGGATAAGTCCTGTGATGGGATTTTGTATAGGTATCTTGTTAATCGCACTCCCTGAAACAATAGCCATGCTGAGTGGAACTTTCTTTGGCAGGGGTGGTGACTTAAATCCCCGTTCCATCTTTGAATATGATCAGCGTTTGATTTCACCTTTAAACGGGGGTATCTCGCAAAATGTAATTGAACTTGTGGTTCTTATTGTTCAGTTTCTGGGATTTTTGGCAATTATTCGAAGTCTCTTACTCTTCAATCAGATCAGCACCCAGGGGTCAAGGGTCTTGGGACCGGGATTTACCTTTTTGGTGGCTGGTACTCTGGCAGTTAATTTTCCCATGTTTTGGGGAATACTTGTGAATTTGTTCCTCGGAGTGATGGGAGAACCAGCGGCAGTTTAAATTATCAGGTTTAACGGATCCAACTGGATCACCCCATTACCCTCAAAATTGCCCTTCATGACCTTGTCCAAGCCGGCCAGAATGTTCAATACCCAAAATTCCTGAGAAAACTTTGACAACAATAGAGACAACCGATCCCTAAATTATTGGGAATTGCATACTTGAATATACACAGGATTATTTTTGAGCTAAAAAGTGGTCATTGAAACAACAAAAGCCTAGAAACCCACGACATCCCGAACCTTCGTCTCATACCGGGGATCCTTGGAAACCATGAAGATCATGGTGTTACAAGATCCCATATACTGTTGAGATGGCGATATTGCCAATCTTGTCGGCCAACGCTCTGAGAGTCCGGCAACTCCTGTTCGGAGGGGCGGGGAAATGGCCGGAGTAATCAGGTGTTCAACCTTCTCCTGAGATGTTGGTTGCTTGTCCGGCAACCATGTTGCATCATGAAGCAAGCCATCCACACGTTCCTTCAGAAACTGATCCCGCCACCGCCAGACTGCGTGTTTAGTGTCGGCTTGGACTTGCCGGCTTTGTGTATGGTATCCACCAAACCCTTACCATCGGCCAGCGTGAGAGCAATGTTAACCCGCCAGACATGCTCCAGGTGACGGCAATCGGGAGTATATTGGGTCAAGAGTTCAAATGAGAATCCTTTGTATCGTAAAAATCACTAGTTAATGTGAATAATAATCTTGAGGTTCTCACCCACTAGGAAAATGCCTCTTTTCAGGGTGCACGTTAAAGATCGGAAAAATGAATAGGATAAGTTTGATATAAACTTATGAGAAATGTAATCACTGGACAGATAGTAAGGTACGAAGAGTTATGATCTCAGAAAATCATTTGATTTGAAACATCTAAAACACATACTTCAATTTTATTTCTTTGCTCTAAAGTAAGGGAATTTCTCAATTGTTCACGAAGTTCAACTGGACCTGAAGGTCTTGTACCGTTTGGTGCAATTTGAGGTTTGCAACTTTGCGAGTCACCAAACCAGAAAACAACATAGATTCCATAGCCCTTCGAACCGGGATCTCTTGTATATTTAGCAATCAATTGTGAGTGGATAGATGTCCAGAGATCTCTATGACAACTTTTTTTATCTCGATAGGTACGTTAAACCATGAATAAGAAACTCGGATATCAGATCGCTTGTCGTTAACGTATGTACCTTCTGGTTGAGCTTCTATATCATATTGTTGTAATTTGAGTTTCAGGTCAGACAGCAAATTGTCCCCACATGTGTCTTCAGGGCGTGGATTTTCAGGCCTACCATGTTTATCTACATTCCAGTATTGCTTCCAATCTGTAGTGTTGGAATCATGTATTTTGTCTCGAATCTCATTCAAATAATCAAAAGTCAAGGCTGCAAGATCGGCTGGATTTGAAGGTCTTTTATTTCCCAGTGTCTGAAGGACATTATCCAAATTTGAATATTTGAAATCAGCTTCACGCCGGGATACCATGTGGTTTTGATAAGCATGTTCCAGATCGTTTTTCCAACCTAGTAGTTGGTTATCTGAAGCCAATTTCGTTAAGGTATGTGTTGCCTTTGCAGAAGGAATATTAGACAGTTGGTCTATATAATCTTTGACTATATCTGCGAAGGTCATTTCGCTGGTTACCGATACAGGTTTGCCAGGAATTATTTTATAGGGGCAAAATGAACCTCCAAGATGTTTTATGATTTGTTTTATTACCTCAACCCTTGACCATTCGATCATTCAGATAGTGTATACTCAAGTATGAATTGGCCAAAGTGGTAACAAGACAACTTGAAGAGCGCGATCTATCTTGAATTACTCGTATCCTGAGGCAGGATCCGTATCTCTAACAGTTTGAATTTACTTCATCCCCACACTACTTGAACTCAAAATTATTGTTACTTTGAAAGTTGAAAATGGGATATAGGATAGTTGTTGTCGGCGCAACCGGGAATGTTGGAAGAGAAATGCTCAACATTCTGGCTGAACGAGAATTCCCCGTTGATGAAATCAAGGCTCTTGCCTCAAGCAGATCAGCAGGTGAAACTGTCGAATTTGGTTCGGATGAGTTGATTGTAACTGATTTGGATCAGTTTGACTTCGACGGTTGGGACATGGCTCTTTTTGCCATAGGTTCCAACGCCACGGCAAAATACGCACCTCTTGCCGCCAAAGCTGATTGCGTGGTCATTGATAACTCGTCTCTCTATCGCTATGAACCTGAAATCCCTCTTATCGTACCCGAAGTAAATCCAGATACAATTACCCAATATTCAAACCGGAACATAATTGCCAATCCCAATTGCTCGACAGCACAAATGGTGGTCGCTCTTAAACCCCTCCATGACATGGCAACAATCAACCGTGTGGTTGTTTCTACCTATCAATCCGTTTCAGGTTCCGGCAAAGCAGCTATGGACGAACTTTTCAATCAGACCCGATCCCTCTATTCCCAGGAAGAGAGTGTGGAACCAAAGGTGTACCCCTGTCGAATAGCCTTTAACGTCATTCCCCATATCGATAGCTTCATGGAAGACGGTTACACCCGGGAAGAATGGAAAATGGTGATTGAAACAAAAAAGATTGTTGATCAGGCCATTAATGTAACCGCCACCTGTGTAAGAGTGCCTGTTTTTGTTGGCCATTCGGAAGCCATTAATGTTGAGTTCGAAAACCCCATTGATCTTGACGAAGCAAGACAAACACTTAAGGAAGCACCAGGTATTATTGTTTTGGACAAGCATGAGGATGGCGGGTATATGACACCTATGGACTGTATCGGTGAATATGCAACCTTCATCAGTCGCTTAAGACAGGATTTAACCATACCAAACGGCTTGAATTTCTGGTGTGTATCGGACAATCTGCGTAAGGGAGCCGCTCTGAATGCCGTTCAGATTGCGGAATTACTTGGACGAAGAGTATTGAAAAAAGGGTAAAATTTTTCCTTGCCAAGATGTTTTGATGCCCAGTCAGAAAATCAACAGTATTGATACCAGGTTACTGGCAGCCAATGGCAATGTGGCAGCGATTGAGCTCAAGGGGTCAGTAAGGGCCAAATCCTATGTCAAGGGTGAACTTCACGAGGTAAGCAAACCGGTCACTGGCATATTTAACAAGCCGAACGGCACACTCTCTTGCGAATTGGTATATGGAAACGATTTCAGGGTCTTGGAAACTGTTGATCATTGGTCCTTTGGGCAGGTTGTGGCGGATGGTTATGTTGGTTATGCAGCCACCGAAGATCTTATACCTGCTGGCAACAAGACACACCAAGTATACACCCTGGGTAGTGGATTGTATAAACTGGATAATTTGAAATCAGTTTGCTTGCAATGGTTGCCCATGGGATCAAAACTCCAAATTATTGATACTACTGGAGAGTTTGCCAAAACAAAGGAAGGTTTGTTCGTCCCTGGCCAACACCTCCAGAAAATTAACCAGTCTGAGGCGGACTTTGTGTCCTTAGCGGAACAATACCTACATATCCCCTATCTTTGGGGTGGCAATTCACCCATGGGGATTGATTGTTCTGGCCTGGTTAGCATCGCTCTCAACCTGGCAGGTATTAAATGCCCAAGGGATAGTGATCAGCAATTTAACCAGTTGGGGACCTACCTGCCTGAAGGTGAGCACCCAAAACGTGGAGATGTTGCCTTTTGGCAGGGTCATGTTGGTATTATGCTCACCCCCGAAAAGTTACTCCATGCGACTGCGTTTCACATGCTTGTTGCAATGGAACCTTTTGTCGATGTCCACAAGAGAATTACAACGACCGAAAGTGTCCCCTTTCTTGGCTTCAAACGGATTAGCCAACAAGTTTGAGGTTTCTCTTATCAAGCACACCAACCACTCTTTTTAGCTCGTTCCCCCTCTTCAGAACTTGACCATCCATGGCCTTGACCATGTACAAAGATTTTTTGGATTTTTGATCAGGATGTTTTTCGATCCTGTAAAGGGGAAAGTCAGCCGTTCGTCTGAACACTGAGAACACGGCAAAATCCCTGAGATGCGATATGCCATAATCCCGCCAAATACCCGAGGCAACCATACGCCCATAGAGGGACATAATGACTCTTAATTCTGCCCGATCAAAACTGACAACTGCTAGTGAAGGTTGCGAACCAGAGGTTTTTTTCTTCCTGTACTCAACTAAGTTGATAACCGGCATCAATTTGTCAAATTTTTATGTTTGTACATCACCACAATAGAGTTAAATTATCAAAATTTTGCAACAATAATTTAACGGTTTTGTCAGAACAAGGTTTTATCCATATCAATACCAACTTCTTTAAGACAATTCCTTTACATTAGGACTTTGTTTTGGATAATGCACAATTATAAATCCACAATAGATTCATGCCAAGCAGGATTTGATTTCAGATTGAAACTTAACCATGTCTGAGTTGAAACATCTTCACACATACATCGCCGTCTCAGTGGCTTACAGCACCTTCATGTTTACCGATGGTGTTCTGCGAATGATCCTTCTCCTTCATTTTCATACCCTGGATTTTACCCCCATTCAACTGGCAATGATCTTCTTGATGTACGAGTTCGTCAGTATGATAACCAACCTCTATTCAGGATGGATAGGGGCAAAATTCGGTATGGCCAGAACATTGTATGGCGGCATGATTATTCAAATCATTGCCCTCTCGATACTTGCCCAGATGAATCCTGCGTGGTCTATTCCCGCGTCACTGGCCTTTATCATGGTTTTACAAGGGATGTCGGGCGCTGCCAAGGATTTGACCAAAAACAGTTCAAAAAGCTCAATTAAAATAATTACAGACAATCAGGAAGGGGCATTGTTCAAGTGGACCGCAAGATTAACAGGATCAAAAAATTTCATCAAGGGTGTGGGGTTTCTTGCCGGCGCAGCCCTGTTGGGTTTTTTAGGATTTTCGAACTCCCTCATTCTGGTAGCGATTCTTTTGACTGTTGTAACTGTAGGAGTTTTTGTGGTTCGGGTGCCCAATCTACCCACCGGTGAGAAAGGGATCAGACTTCGTGAAGTTTTTTCCAAAAATCAAAATGTCAACAGGCTTGCCCTAGCCAGGATGTTTCTATTCGGAGCAAGGGATGTCTGGTTTGTGGTTGGGGTCCCGATATACCTGTTTGAAATCATTTCTGACGGCTCGGTTGCCGGTGATATGAAGGCCTGCCTTTATGTTGGTATATTTACGGGGGTCTGGATTGTTGTTTATGGTTTGGTCCAGGCTCTTACCCCCAACTTTTTGAGGTATAATGAATTACCCACCGCTACACTCGTACAATACCTGAAAAATTGGGGAAGAGGCATACCGACCATTCTTGTTCTTCTCGGCGGTGTAACCCTGTTTGAGCAAATGGGATTCAATTGGATTCCCGTAACCATGTTAATTGGTTTCTTTGTGTTTGGTTTTATTTTTGCCGTTAACTCATCCATACACTCATTTTTGATTTTGGCTTTTTCTCAAACTTCCAGGGTGACATTGGATGTAGGGTACTATTACATGGCCAATTCGGGTGGACGATTGGTCGGCACACTGCTTTCTGGAGTAAGTTTTCAACTTGGCGGCATTACCCTTTGCCTTTTCACGGCAGGAATTATGGCTTTACTTTCCTGGTTTGCTACTGCCAGGATCTCATCCGCAAGAGCAGCCTGAAGACAATAAGAGATTGGAGTGATATGAGAGATTTCCAACTTCCCGGGAGGTCCCCGGTATTTGCCGCAAATGGTGTGTGTGCCACATCACATCCATTAGCAGCTCAAACAGCAGTCCGTATTTTGGAAGAAGGCGGTAATGCTGTCGATGCGGCGATCGCTGGTGCCGTACTTCTCGGTTTATGTGAACCACAATCCACGGGATTGGGTGGAGATTGCTTTGCCTTGGTCAAATTACCAAACAAAGAGGAGATCATTTCCATAAATGGTTCTGGTCGGGCACCCGCAGCTATTGATCCAAGCAGGATAAGAGCATCCGGTAACAGTGTACTTAACGAATACAAACCTGAGTCAGTTACTATTCCAGGTGCAGTAGATACCTTTTGTCAACTGGAAGAAGATTTTGGTAAAGTTGGTTTGGTGAAGGTACTTGCCCCAGCCATAAAGTATGCACTAGAGGGCATTCCTGTATCCCCCAGAGTAGGATTTGATTGGGATAAAAGTCAAAGGGTATTGCAAGGTATTGCAAGGCAATATTATTTGCAGAATGGCCAAGTTCCAACTGTGGGAAGTCTTTTCAGAGCACCAAAACAGGCTGAGGTGTTGACTAAAATATCTCGCTTGGGTCGCAAGGGTTTTTACGAAGGTGAAGTGGCTCAGGACATGGTTGATAGTTTGCGGTCCCGGGGTGGCCTTCATAGCATGGAAGATTTTGCCTCATTCTCCTCTGATTATACCCAAACCATCGCCAGTACCTACAAGGGTTATGAAGTCATCGAACATCCTCCAAACGGACAAGGTGCCATGGCCTTGCTTTTGTTGAATATTCTCAAAAATTTTGACTTGGAGAAACTTGATCCCTTCGGTCCTGAAAGAACCCATATTGAAATTGAAGCAGGAAAACTTGCAATGGATGCCCGAAACAGGTTTGTAGCGGACCCTGATCATACCCCCAGGTTGGATCATCTGTTGTCGCAGAATACTGCTGATCAACTTGCCGGCAGGATCAACATGAAGGCGGTAAATTTGGATATCAAGAAGATCTCTGAGGCAGTACACAAGGACACGGTTTACTTGACAGTAGTAGATTCCGACCGAATGGCTGTCTCCTTGATATATTCCATTTTCCATGGCTTTGGTTCTGGCATTGCATCGGAGAAATACGGGATCCTTTTTCACAACCGTGGAGCAGGGTTCAACTTGATTAAAGGACATCCAAATGAAATTGGACCTCTGAAAAGACCCATGCACACGATCATACCAGCAATGCTGAAAAAGAATAACAGAGTCATTATGCCTTTTGGTGTCATGGGGGGACAATACCAAGCCGTAGGACATGCACGGTTTTTAACAAACATGATTGATTTTGGCATGGACCCTCAATCAGCACTTGACGGTCCGAGAAGCTTTTTTGAGGACAATATTAGCTTGCTTGAAAAAGGTTACTCAAAAACAACTATTGAGGCCTTATCCGAACTGGGACATAAGGTGGAAATACCACCTTCACCTCATGGTGGAGGCCAGGCAATAATGATAGATTATGAAAAAGGCTCACTTTTGGGGGCATCAGACCCTAGAAAGGATGGTTGTGCCCTGGGCTATTAAACAGTTTTAAATGAAATTGTTGTGGGAGAGGTTGAAACCAGTCGCTAGTTCATGGCAAAGCCGACTTCATACTTCCCGTTATTCAAATCACCAAATAGCGATTCTACTCCTGGATGGCCGATGGGTTTGCCTGTTCCATCAATGATAAGGTTTTGTTCTGAAACATACGCGATGTAATAACTATCCTCATTCTCGGCAAGGAGAGAATAATAGGGTTGTTCTTTTTTCGGACGGATATTTTCAGGGATGGATTGCCACCATTCTTCCGTGTTGGCAAACTCTGGGTCAATATCAAAGATAACACCCCGGAAAGGGAATTTTTTGTGTTTAACTACCTGTCCAATAGAATACTTGGCTTCGGCACAAACAACCAAATTCATATCCCTGTTTTCTAACTGCTTATCCATTTCCTAGATCAACTTACCAAAATCTACTATTACGATAATATAGCAAATTTTCCAGTATAACAATACATAGCATTTTGAAGGCAGGGCTTATCGCTTTCGAGACCGCTCATTTTTAACGATTTTGGAGGATGGCAGTTTTAGTAGTTTTGGTAATGATAATGAAAAGGGCTTTAATGGACAATTTTAGGGGATTATATACTTAAGTGACCATCAAGATGAAGACCAATGACTGAAAGCAACATTTCAAACCGGACGATATTCTACAAGGACAACCTTGGTGTCATGCGTGGTATCAATTCCAACTGCATTGACTTGATTTACTTGGATCCTTCCTTCAACAAGAACAAGAAATTTACCGCACCGATAGGAAACAGTGCCGAAGGGGCGGAATTTTCTGACATTTTCAGAGAGGAGGATGTCAAGGCGGAATGGTTGGTTGCAATGAGGGAAGATCAACCGGAACGCTATCATCACCTGAAATCATCCAGTCAATCAAATCGTATAAATCAGAGGAATAGCGGTTTGACAAGGGATGGTCACTTAAGTATATAATCCCCCAA
>JAJEBQ010000023.1 GCA_022822495.1 Paracoccaceae bacterium
GTCCCGTGCACCTTCTTTGGTTCTAAAACTCCCAGAGAGTTTTCGTACGATCGACGGAACTCATTGTTTTGCGACGTTGCGGAGGATCTTGGAAACGGCACGTAACTTGGGGTGGAATGCCCTGGAAACGCTGGAAGCTGAGGCAAGCGAGTTACGGGCAAAACTGAACCAAACAGGCCTACTTCCAGACACGTAACTATGCCGAGGATATGGGTGTATTCATAAAACCCCTAACCAACATTAAACTTGCTCAACTAATCACACTTTAATAATCCTCTTGTGAGACTACCTGAGTAGTTACAATTATTCAACAATTAGATGAACTGCCTAATTACATACCTAAAACTCTAATTCTGAAGCAAGGAATAATTCTATGGTTAACACTGATCTTACTGTCAGAGAAGTTGCTTCACTTTCAGGCTTACCCCTCAAGAAAATTAAAAACTATCTTACTAAAGATAAGTTATTTATTGAAATTGAGGATGGTAAAGTTCGATTACCTAATAAATTAGTTAACATTTATTTTGACTATAATCCGAAAGCCTCCCTCAAAGGAAAACAGCACGATTTTGCATTGGTTAATGAGCAAAAAAATCATACCATGGATTTTAAACTCAGAGAATTAGAGAAAAAAATTTATGATTATATACACTCACGTGCTAAACATATAGAAGAGGACCAAGAGGTGCTTGGTGGAACACCAGTGATAAAGGGCACCAGAATAAATGTTCATTCAATACGAGGTAGGATAAAGGGTGGTGATACATTTGAGGAGTTGATTGAAGAATATCCTTACATACCACCTGAGGCATTTAAGGTTGCAGTGATTTACGCTAAATCACATCCGCTTTTTGGCAGGCCTAAGGGATTGCCTAATTGAGATTGTTTCTTGATGAGTGTTTATCACCAAATTCCGCTAAAGAATTGGCAAAGGTATACGAATATCATGTTGTACACCCTTTAAGCCATGGTGGTATGAGATCACCAGACCATAATGTTGTAGCAAGATGCATCAATGAAGATTTAGTAATTGTAACTGAAAATGCTTCTGATTTTACAAGATTACTTAATAGAGAAGAGGTGCATCCGGGGTTGATCATTTTACCCAATATCAATAGAAACATGAGTAAGGCATTACTTTTATTTGCCATTGATTTTCTTTTGGTTCGAGGAAATCCCATGGATCAAATTATGAATCATATCTTGAAAATTAGTAAAGATGGAAAACCATCCTTACGTGAGTTGTCCAGTCTTCATCATTAAACTGGAATCACTTAAGGGCACCTCTATTTTATCCAAAATCTGAGATCCCCATTAAAATCTATGATCATCCCCCTAGCGAGCTGGAGATGGATGCCTTTTCTTGACATTAAAATCAGAACTTTTAGGATAGTTTGATTGAAGGTACTGACTTAAATCGGTTAAACTCTCCCCATTTGGTTGAATTAAAGTTGATTATGAGTACTAGTTTATCAAAGCACTAAGAAATGGAGTAGAAATTATGAGAAAAATTGGAATTGTTGTTGCAATTGTGTTTGCTTCCCTAGCGACCTCTTCTGCAAAATCCGCAGATCTGACATTGTGCTGGGCTGCCTGGGACCCGGCTAATGCATTGGTTGAACTATCGAAAGATTTTGAGAATGAGAGTGGTCATAATATGAGCTTCGAGTTTGTTCCATGGCCTAATTTTGCCGACCGGATGCTCAACGAACTAAATTCGGGTGGAAAATTGTGTGACCTGATGATTGGTGACAGTCAGTGGATTGGCGGGTCAGCCGAGGCTGGACATTATGTCAAATTGAATGATTTTTTCGATGCCCAAGGAATAAGTATGGATGATTTCATCCCGGCGACTGTAGCTGGGTACGCCGAATGGCCAAAGGGTACGCCAAACTATTGGGCTCTCCCAGCATTTGGCGATGTTGTAGGTTGGACCTACCGCAAGGATTGGTTTGAACGACCCGAATTACAGTCTGAATATAAGGATAAATATGGTCGGGATCTCGGAGTACCTATGACTCTGGAAGAACTCAAGGATATCGCGGAGTTTTTTCAAGGTCGTGATATAGATGGTAAAACAGTTTATGGTGCTGCGATTTACACCGAGCGGGGCTCAGAGGGTATAACCATGGGTGTAACCAATGCGTTGTATAATTATGGCTTTGAATACGGGAATCCAGACTCCCCATATGAACTTGAGGGATTTGTCAACTCCGATGGTGCGGTTGCCGGGCTGGAATACTATAAAGCTTTGTATGATTGCTGCACCCCACCGGGTTCTTCTGATTGGTATATGTCAGAATCAATTGATGCTTTTCGATCTGGTCTTGTTGCGTTGCAAATGAATTTTGCATTCATCTGGCCAGGTGTTCATGCGGACGCCAATGTAGGTGGTGATCGTTCCGGTTATTTCCCAAATCCAGCCGGCCCAGGTGGGCATTTTGCACAATTGGGAGGTCAGGGAATATCGGTCGTATCCTATTCTGGTGAACAAGATGCCGCATTAGAATATATCAAGTGGTTTGCCCAACCTCACATCCAGAAACAATGGTGGGAACTCGGTGGTTATTCCGCTCTACGTGCTGTTGTAGAGGATCCAGGATTTGCAACGAGCCAACCCTATGCGCAGACCTTTCTTGATTCAATGGCTATTGTAAAGGATTTCTGGGCTGAACCAGCTTATGCTTCATTATTGCTGGCCATGCAGGACCGTGTGCATAAATTTGTTGTTGCCGGTCAAGGCACCGCACGCGAGGCCCTAGATGGCTTGGTTGAAGACTGGATTGAAGTCTTTGAAGATGAAGGAAAGCTCTAAATTTCAAGTAACACACTTGGTTTAATTTTTTTTTGCTGTGGTCATGTCGTTGACATGACCACACGCATAAATAAAATATAGCAACAACACATGGAAATATCGCCTTTGGAAAAGGCAGCAGTAGCAACGCCAAAGCGATTCCGTCGGAGTATACAAAGACTATCCGACCGTGCGGTAGCATGGATTTTTGTCGGACCAACGATACTCCTACTCCTGGCCGTTAATATTTTCCCCCTAGTTTGGACAATCAGGTTAAGTTTTACGAATTACCGTGCCAATCGTCCAAATGCCGATGTCAAGTTTATTGGTCTTCGGAATTATGAACGGATTCTGACTGACAGCGATATTTGGCAGACCATGCAGGCCACTGCTCACTTCCTTTGCTGGACGATAATCTTGCAGGTCGCTATTGGCTTCGCCTTGGCCTGGTTGATAAATCGAAAGTTTAAGGGTAGCGGATTATGGACAACAATCATTGTTCTCCCAATGATGCTTTCGCCGGCAGTGGTAGGTAATTTCTGGACCTTCCTCTACCAGCCTCAAATTGGATTGTTCAATTATCTGATTTCGTTTTTATCAGGTGTTGACCCAAGCAGTTTCACAATGATTGGGGAAGTAAATCTTGCTCCATGGGCCATAGTCATAGTGGATACGTGGATGTGGACCCCCTTTGTTATGCTGATATGCCTTGCGGGGTTACGGTCAATCCCTGATTATATCTATGAGGCAGCAGAATGTGACCGGGCCTCCAAATGGCGGCAGTTCTGGACCATAACACTACCAATGGTGTTACCCTTTCTTATGTTGGCTGTTTTATTCCGGGGAATTGAAAACTTTAAGATGTTCGACCTCGTTGTTCTTTTAACAGGCGGTGGACCTGGTTCAACAACAGAACTCACATCAATTAATCTTAAGCGGGAAGCATTTGAAAAGTGGCGGACAGGTTATGCCTCCGCTTACGCGGTTATCCTTTTTGTAACTATTTTTGGTTTGGCTTCAATTTATGTCAAGGCTTTGAACAAGGTGAAAGACCGATGAGCAAATGGTCACCAACCGAACCAAGCAACCTGCAAAAATGGTTGGCTGGAAGTCTTGTGGTAATTTATGCTTTGGTAACCCTTTTACCCTTGCTTTGGATCATTTCGACTGGATTCAAAACCCCAGCAGATTCGATCGCCTATCCCCCCAAAATATTGTTCAACCCAAGTTTGGAAGGTTATGTAAACCTGTTTACAACCCAAACCAGACAGACAGAGGAGTATCTGGCTAATAATCCACCAACCAATTGGTATGAACAGTTGGTGCATGACAAAGGTATGGTCATCGCCGGCCCCTCCAGATATGGAGAAAGGTTTTTTAACTCAATAATTATTGGATTCGGTTCAACTTTCCTTTCGGTTTTCCTGGGAACACTCGCAGCGTATGCCTTCTCAAGATTCAAGGTGCCACTCAAGGATGATTTGTTATTTTTCATACTGTCAACTCGAATGATGCCTCCTATAGCTGTTGCCATTCCAATCTTCCTTATGTTTCGGTCCTTAGGTTTATCAGATACACATGCGGGAATGATCTTATTGTATACTGCCGTAAACCTTTCTTTGGCAGTTTGGTTGCTCAAGGGTTTCATTGATGAAATCCCCCTTGAGTATGAGGAAGCCGCACTTATTGACGGATACACCCGTCTACAAGCATTCTTCAAGGTGGTTTTGCCACAAGCTACAACAGGTATCGCTTCAACAGCAATATTTTGCTTGATTTTTGCGTGGAATGAATATGCTTTTGCTGTACTGCTTACTTCAGGCTCTGCTCAGACTGCCCCTCCTTTCATACCAACGATTATAGGAGTCGGCGGCCAGGATTGGCCAGCGGTTGCTGCGGGGGCCACATTGTTTCTGTTGCCGGTAATGGTGTTCACGATTTTACTCAGGAAACATCTTTTAAGGGGTATAACTTTTGGGGCTGTTCGGAAATGATCCGCTTTTTGCAAAATCTTATGAGAATGCGCCGAGGAGCATGGGAACTGGTAGCATCAATTATCATTGCAATTGGAGTTATCATGCTCATGCAACCTTATATATTCTGGGCCTTTACCTGGTCGTTTTTGATAACCCTTATCGGCACGATTATGTTCATAATTGTTAGTCATTTCCCAAAATAACCATGCGTGAAAAATTACATCAAATTAGTAGAATTCTTATCCCGCTTCATCCTACCAGGGCAATGATTCGAGGAAATGGTCTCCCGGTCCATTCAGTAAGTGGACATCTGAAAAATACATCCTAATGGCAGAAATCATCGTACGAAATCTATGTAAGAAATTCGGGGACTTTGTTGCCGTCGAATCCTCGTCTTTTACCGTGGCTGATGGGGAGTTTTTCATGCTTTTGGGACCTTCTGGTTGTGGCAAGACAACAACTCTTCGGATGATTGCGGGATTGGAGTTACCAACTTCAGGTGAAATTCTTATTGAAGGCGAAGAGGTAGGACAAAAACCTGCAAGCCAGCGTGATATAGCCTTCGTATTTCAAATGTTTGCCTTATATCCGCACATGAATGTACGGAAAAACATCAGTTATCCTCTGGTCAGTCAAGGGATGCGAAGAGCAGTGGTCAACCAAAAGGTAAAAGATGTTGCAAGAATTTTGGGTATTGAAGATATTTTGGATCGTCCCGTAAGTGGTCTGTCGGGTGGTGACAGGCAGCGGGTTGCCCTTGGACGGGCAATCGTAAGAGAACCGAAATGTTTCCTTATGGATGAGCCACTTGGTGCATTGGACGCGGAATTTCGAGAACATATGTCAGGGGAGTTGCGTGACCTTCATGACCGTATGGGAGCAACAACTGTATATGTTACACACGATCAACGTGAAGCGATGCAGATGGGTGACCGTATAGTGGTCATGAACCATGGAATTATAGAGCAGTTCGGTACACCTCAGGAGATCTATGATTATCCGGCCACAATGTTTGTTGCGGACTTTATTGGGTCGCCGCCAATGAATCTTCTTGAATTTGAAGGTGAGATCGTAGCAGAAAGAGATTATTTGACACTTAATGGCCAGAGAATCGGGATACCCCCTCTCAAGGAATCAGCACATGGGTTACTCGTTCTAGGAGTTAGGCCTGAACACGTCAGTTTGAACGATCAATCTCGTTTTCGAGGACGGGTAGAAACTACGGAGTATCTTGGGACGACACAGATTATTACACTTTCAACCCCCAATGGCAACCTTAAGGCCCGCCTGATTTCCAGCACATTGGTCAGAGAGGGCGAAGTTGTAGGCCTAAGCTTTCGGGAGGATTTGATAACAATTTTTAATAAACAAACTGGAAAAGCGCTCAAGGCAATTCGCAAACCGGGGTTTAGTAGCAATGGCTGAAGTTGAATTACGAGGTATTTCTAAATCCTTTGGCCAAGTCAAGGCGGTAAAGGATGCCTCCCTTAGAATAGCAGATGGGGAATTTATTGTACTTTTGGGACCAACAGGGGCGGGCAAGACCACGACCCTAAGGATAATTTCGGGTCTGGAAAATCCTGACGAGGGATCAATTCATATTGGCGGGCAAGAGGTTACAGGTGAAATCCCAGCGAAACGTGATGTGGCAATGGTTTTCCAGCAATACTCACTTTATCCTCACATGACAGTACGCGAGAATCTTGCATTTCCATTACGCTCTCCCTTGCTTCGAACCCCCGAGGACAAAATTCATAAAAAAATAATTGATATTGCTGAAGTTCTTCAAATCGCCCACAAACTTGATAACCGCACGACAGAACTTTCCGGGGGCGAGATGCAGCGAGTGTCAATTGGCCGTGCCTTGGTACGAAACCCGGCAATTTATCTGATGGATGAGCCTTTGAGTTCATTGGATGCCAAACTTCGGGCAGATCTACGGGTTGAATTGAAACGGCTTCAAGTTCAATTTGGCTCAACTCTCCTTTATGTAACTCATGATCAGATTGAAGCTATGACTATGGCCAACAGGATTGGTGTTCTTGAAGCTGGCCAATTGGTTCAAGTTGGTTCCCCTCGGGAAATTTATGAAGACCCTGTTAGCCTTTATGTTGGTGGAAGGCTTGGATTGCCAAGGATTAATGCCATTCCTGCCGGCTTATTTGCTGGTGCGCCATCCGGGGCAACTATTATGGGCTTGAGGCCCGAACATATAGAACAGGGATCCGGAAAACCTGCTAAAGTATTACGGCTGGAGCACCTTGGAGATCAGACACAATTACATCTCAAGATTGATGGCCACAAGTTGATAACCTTGACAGATATTCATTCTGACCTGAAATCAAATGATACCGTTTATATTCAACCACGTAATCCATTGTATTTTGATGCTAATGGCAATCGCGTTCGATAGGGAAGGAAGCAAATGAAACAATTCATTAATAGTCGAGAGAAAGTTGTAACAGAAGCAATTGACGGTCTATTGTCTACCGCTGAGGGGCGGTTAGGTCGACTTGACAGTTTCCCCCATATCAAGGTTGTGGTACGAACAGATTGGGACAAGTCACGGGTAGCCCTAGTTTCGGGAGGAGGTTCTGGACATGAACCGAGTCATGTGGGATTTGTAGGTGAAGGGATGCTTAGTGCAGCTGTTTGCGGCGAAATTTTTGCTTCACCTTCTGTCGATGCCGTTTTGGCTGGGATATTGGCAGTAACAGGAAATCCAGGTTGTTTGTTGATTGTCAAGAACTATACCGGGGATAGACTTAATTTTGGACTGGCGGCAGAACGGGCAAGAGCTCTTGGGTATAAGGTTCGCATGGTCGTGGTTGGTGATGATGTGGCCTTACCGGACCTTCCACAACCACGGGGAGTTGCTGGAACATTGTTCATACACAAGATTGCGGGGGCAATGGCTGCTAACGGAGCAGGTCTTGATGAAATTGCTGAAGAGGCTGAACGTATTGCATCACAGATATCTTCCATAGGTATGTCACTTGACACATGTACCATTCCGGGTTTTCAAAAGGAGGAACGTATCGGTTCAGGTATGGCAGAATTAGGACTTGGTATACATGGCGAGCCAGGAATTGAACAGGTTCAATTTTCAACTGCTGCAGAAGCCGTGGAGTTGGTCACAGATAGGCTGGAACCGCATACAAACTCAGAACCAGTAATTGCTCTACTTAACAATTTAGGTGGTTGTACACCCCTTGAAATGGGTGTTCTCGCAAATGCCTTAATAAAATCTCGGATGGGAAAAAGAATTAAGGGATTGATCGGTCCCGCATCAATGATGACCTCGCTTGACATGCGGGGATTTTCTGTATCATTGTATACACCAAATGATACCGATCTTGCTGCACTGAAATCCTCAGTACCGATACAAGCATGGCCAGGATTCCATAATACAGATGCAGTGAAATTAATTTCTATCCCGGAAGGACTTCGGCCTGTAAGATTAGTATCATCAGGAAATGAACAAGTTCGCGCTTTGATCAGTAGGTGTTGCACAAATTTAAAGAACTGTGAAACTGAACTAAATGCTTTGGATGCCAAATCAGGCGATGGTGACACCGGAAGCACATTGGCAACTGCAGCGAACGCTATCCTGAAAAAGATTGATGACCTTCCCTTGGCTGATAATTCTCAACTTTTCCTGTCTATTTCCCAAGAACTTAGCGAGTCGATGGGAGGATCATCAGGGGTTTTGATATCTATTTTCTTTGCCGCTGCAGCAGATGTATCAAAGGAGGGACACAATTTACAGAAATCATTGATCGCTGGATTGGAAAGAATGAAACAAATTGGTGGAGCACAAGTAGGTGATCGAACCTTGATTGATGCCCTGGAGCCAGCTTTGGCCGTATTGGATGACGGCATTGAATCGGCAGCTATAGCTGCCCGAAATGGTGCTGATTCAACCGCTAAAATTACTCGAGCCAAAGCGGGCAGAGCAAGCTACGTAGCTGAGAAAAATCTTGCTGGATATAATGATCCTGGTGCAGAAGCTGTTGCGATACTATTTGAGAAGTTATTATCGAATTGATCACGCAAAGATACTTTTCACTCATTTAGGTTGCAGTAATGATCTTTCAGGGTGCACCAATTAGGGGGGTAACCAAATAGAGATCTCAATGGTACTAAACGTTTATTATAAGAAAATCTTGGGTCAAAAAATCAAGACTGTCAATGATTGCTTGAATAGTTCACCAGAATAGTAAAATAATTTCTCAAAATTTTCTTCAGGAGAAGACCAATGCGGATTTCCAAATTCCTTGCAGGCGTAGGTATTGCCTCCCGAAGAGAAAGCGAAAAATTGATCCTGGCCAAAAGGATAAAAGTTAACGGCAAAATCGTTTCTAACTTTTCCTATCAGGTTTCTCATGAAGATCGGGTATTGTTTGATGACAAACCGGTGCCCAAGATACAAAAACCCAGAATTTGGAAATATTACAAACCTACTGGACTAATCACCACAACCAAGGACGACAAGAACCGGCCAACAGTTTTTGCCAATCTTCCAAAGCATCTCCCCAAGGTCGTCTCAGTAGGAAGGCTTGACATCAATTCAGAGGGATTGCTTATCTTGACCAATAATGGGGACCTGAAGCGCTTCCTTGAACTCCCTGCCAATGGCTTTAAGAGAACTTACCGGGTGAGAGTAAGAGGCACGCCAACTGAAGAAAAATTAACCCCTCTTTTGCAAGGGATCTCTATTGATGGCGATAAATTTTCGCCAATGGATATTACCATTGATACTGTTAACAAATCAAATGCGTGGTTAACAATATCTCTTAAAGAAGGTAAAAACCGTGAAATTCGTCGTGCTCTGAACCATGTTCATCTTGAGGTCAATCGTTTGCTTCGTATTTCTTACGGTTCCATAAACCTCATACCATTACGAAAAAATGAGGTTCAAGAAATCAACCTCATGACTTTTGTGGATGACTTACTCCAACTTGGATTCAAGCAAAAAGATCTTCCCTTCGAGCTGCCAATCACACCGCGACTAGCGACAAGAAAATCAAAACCGAAACGAATTCCAAAGAGAATTAAACGACATGGGTAGTTGTCGACCACAACAGTATCCTCTATTTTAATCAAGTTACGTAATTTCGGGACTGGTATCGCTCGAATTTCCAGGGTTTAAATTCTAGTGCCTCAGCTAGAACCTCGACAGCTCCCATTATATCTTCGGTATCGTTATAAAGAGGTGCAATTCCAAACCGCAAAATGCCTGGTTCGCGGTAATCACAAATAACAGACTGCTCTGTCAGAAAACGAACAAGAGGATAACTCTCGGGATGCCCCAAAGCCACATGACTACCTCTCTTGGCTGGATTTTCCGGCGACATTACGGTCATTTCAGGACACTTTGTTTTGATACCCGCAATAAAAAGTCCTGATAATTCCATGGATTTGGCATAAACCTCTTCAAGGCTTACTTCATCCCAAATATCAAGGGCAAAATTTAATATGGAAAGGCTGATTACAGGTGGTGTTCCAATGATTTGACTTTTGATCGTAGATGCAGGTTCATAATCCAACGTAAATCCAAACGGATTTGCGTGACCAAGCCAGCCCGTTATGGGCGAACGGGATAGAGAAATCAAATCAGGATTGATGTAGATAAATGCTGGCGACCCAGGTCCACCATTCAGATATTTATATGTACATCCAACCGCAAAATCTGCACCAATCTGTTGCATGTCAACGGTGACAGCGCCGACAGTGTGAGCCAGGTCCCAAACGGTTATAATACCTTTAGATTTTGCTTTCAATGTTATGTTTTGACTTTCAAGTCGATCGCCTGTTTTATAGTCCACTTCGGTTAGTAGCAAAACTGCTACATTTTCATTCATATTGCCGAAAATATCTTTGGTATCTACTATTTTTACCTTGTAGTCCCTGTTTGCAAATGCAGCCAAACCCTTGGCAATATAAACGTCTGATGGGAAGTTTCCTGCATCTGTTAAAATGATCTTCCTGTCGGGGTTCAATTTCAACGCCGCACCAAGAGCCTGAAATACTTTTATGGAGAGTGTATCACCCATAATCGTTGTTCCCTCTGGCGCTCCGATAAGATTGCCAATTCTATTGCCAATTTTGGAAGAAAGTTCCATCCAGCCTGCCTTGTTCCACCCACCAATTAATAGTTGACCCCATTCCTCATTTAATTGGTTTGAAATTACCGTGGGTAAATTTCTTGGTAAAGGTCCCAAGGAGTTTCCACAAAGATAGGTGAGACCCTTGGGAATGTAGAAAAATTCTTTGGTTTTCTGGAAATCTACCATTTTGTGTTCAAAACAAAAGTTTGGTGAAGTTGGAAATGGTGCCTAGGGGCGGAATCGAACCACCGACACGAGGATTTTCAGTCCACTGCTCTACCCCTGAGCTACCTAGGCATCCTACAAAAACAATCCTATAAAACTAATATCTGGAATTGTCCATTAAATAACCAATTATTGGTTACTCCTCCGCTAGCGGAGGTATATTTATGACATCATTCTCACTTTCCAAGCCCTTATCATCATTACCTGATAAAATGTATTTCCCATCCATCCAATTACCAAGATCTATATCGGCACATCGTTTGGAACAGAATGGTTTATACTCTGAATGGGTTTCTTTATGACAAATGGGACAAATCATGACTTAAAATGGGGCTGTTTTACTCTCAAAATACCTGCTAAATTCAAACGAACTTTATTTCAACAACTGTTCGGCGATCTCTTTTTCTCTGAAGTTCGTAATTTCCTCCCTTGGTCCAACCCAACAATTTAGTAGGAATATAATCCTTCTTGAAAGATTGTGCCAAAGACTTTTCCACTTCATTCCTGTCTTGTTGCCTCATAGAGGGGAAGTCTATAACAACCTTGCCGGCAAACCCCCGAATTTTTAACTCTTGAGGAATTACCTCTGCCGCACGTAGTGAGATGTGCCTCGTACTTGCTTTTGAGTTCAAGCCCCCGCTGTTAACGTCAATGACAATCATGGCATTGGTTTTCTCCATATAAAGGTAGGCGCTATTACCCAACTCAACAACGTCACCTGTGCTTTCATTAATCAATTCCCATAATCCATAATCATCAAAATCTTCCGAGATATTCTCAATTGTGAACTTTTCTTCTGGTAGCCAGTCTCTTTCTGCTCTTTCATGTATGGAGGGACCTTCCCAAACCAGAACTGGCTTTTGGGGCTTGGATGATTGAGTTATCCTCCTGTAGTTGGCAAGTAAATTCTCTATTTCCTCCTTAATATTGAGGTCATAATTCTGACAGCAGGTCCTAAATATCAAACCAATATTTTCTTGTTTCAATTGTTCCAGAGTTGTAACTTCTTCAATACCACTGAGCAGTGTTTCTCGAAGGTTAGGATCAGTTATGGATTTTGATATATTAATACCTGGAACACCCGGTGTTAAAATTACCCCATGTCCCTTAAAAACCATTTTTTGTTGCAAAGGAATTTGTTTGGTTGGTTGGGCATAGCTGCTCACTTGAACCAGCAAAACCTCACCCTCTCGAAGTTTGGAAGAATTTCTAAGATAGCCGGTCTTATTTTCCGGAAGTGTGATAAAATACCCTCCGGTTCCGGGTAAGGATTTTTGGACTTTACCCCAAAAAATAGATTCTGGTATAAATACTCCACTTTCGGAATCATCCAGCAATAAATCTACCAGTCGACCTTTCCTAACCCATGCGGAAAGTTTGACACCCCCTATACTGTTAGCGTGGTAAAGAAAGTCACCCATAGAGTTACAAAGGTTTTAATCCATTAGCAAGCAACAAATGTCTTGTTTCGTACAGAGGTAGGCCAACGACATTGGTATAAGAACCGCGTATCCATGGAATAAATTGTTCGGCTCTACCCTGAATTCCATAGCCACCAGCTTTGCCTTGCCATTCACCTGAAGCAAGATAGTCATCGCGTTCCTCGGAAGAGAGTTTTTTCATCTTGACAACAGTTTGTACCACCCTGGTAGTTGTTTGGTCAAATGTCCTGACAGCAATTCCGGTAAGCACTCTATGCCTACTACCAGAGAGCATTTCAAGAATTTCCCTTGCATGGCTTTCAGATATTGGTTTGCCGATTATTCTTCGCCCTTTGGCGACAACAGTATCTGCAGCAAGGAGAATATCTTTTTCCTTCAGACAAAATACCTGAGATTTTCCAATTGCCATGCGCAAGACATAATCCCTTGGCACCTCACCATGTGAATACTTCTCGTTGATATTTGGGATTAGTAATTTATCTGGAAAGTAGCCTAACCTCTTAAGAAGTTCCAATCTTCGTGGGCTGGCTGAGGCAAGTATAAACCTCACTTGATTACTTGTAACGGTAGTTAATCCTACCTTTAGTGAGGTCATAGGGTGTCATTTCAACCTGAACCTTGTCACCTGCAAGTACTCTAATCCGGTTCTTCCTCATTTTACCAGCAGTATGGGCAATTATTTTGTGCCCGTTATCCAATTCAACCCTGAACGTAGCATTAGGCAATAATTCTGTAACAGTTCCGGGGAATTCCAGCATTTCTTCTTTTGGCATCTAAATCCTTAAGTATAAATCAAATAACTCTTCCTTTGGTCGGATACGACATATTAGGATTATTATGACTAAAATCAAGTTATAATAGGATTCTAACCAGGGCTATCGCTTTTGAACTGCCCCATTTCAGGTAAAAGTCCAGCCAAACGGATGCGTTTCAACGCATCATTGTGATTCCATCCGGCTTTTTTAAGTCTTCCCCGAATGGATGGAGTCCTCTTGTCTACGGCCAAACGGGCCCGATTGAGGGTTTACCTGCGCAGGACCGCTAAGTTCTCTGGCCCCGGACCCGTACAGTTGCGTAAATAATCTTCGTTCATTGTCACATCGAGAACCCCATGAAGAGCGTTCTCAATCGCCCAAATGGGATCGTACGTGCCGGAGTCATTGGTCCGGTGTCAGTTTTGTGTTCATAATAAAGTAGCGAGTCTCCATACTCTGTTTTCCCCGTATCTCGCGTTGTGCTGTAACCGATCCAATCGCCGCCAAGGCCGGCCCGTCATGCACATCCAACCCGTCAATGTCATGACACACCGATGCGGTGCGGGTTTCAATCCGGCCATGCCCGGTGTCAACATTGGGGTCTGAGACCGTGATGGACGACGCCTGATCGGAATCGTCCAAAAACAGTTTGTCCTCCTCGTACAGTGTTTTTTGGTTACCCTTCAGAGCACAGATGGAGGTTCCGCCGGCATCGCATCCAGGGTCACGGTCCGACCCTGAATAGCAAGCAAGTCAAGGAGGGCGGGAAGGGCTATGATCTCGTTTGATTTGCCATCGACTTTCGCCTGGGCCAGAACCACTTTTGTCCCGGTGACAAAGGCATGGACCCGATGTCAGGGCTGACGATCGGTTGCATCGGAAAAAGAAGGCCGTAAAGCTTTGCCATCAATGGCAAGAACATCGTCAACTTCATCGGGGAAACGATCCTTGAGACGATCACTCCAGTCAACCGAGAGACGGGTCATGGTGCGGCCAAGTTCCTGAGGGTTGAGACAATTGAAGAGATCAGAGAAGGCCTCAGGGCTGGGGAGGCCATGCTTAAGGGTCATGAAACGGCGAAGAAAAGCTTTCTTTTCGTGGCCAAATTGAGCCATGTCAGTACAGGTTTCACCGCCCGAGAGGGCGGTCAATAGGGCAATCATCAGCATTTCGTAAAGATCATGGCGGGTTGCGTTACGACGTCGGGGATCCGAAATCCCCTCAAAAGCATGGGAATAATTCTGCATCTTTTTAGCCTCAAAATAATGCTGTCTTTTTTGAGACAGTATGGGAGTAAATAACCGAAAGAGGAAATAAAAATTTTAAAAGCGATTACCCTGGGGTGTTTTATAAAAAAATAGGGCTCAATTAATAAATAGAGGTGCCCTATATTATCCAATATAGTCAAGCATCGAACATCCAAAGGTACCTTTGACAAAGGAAAGAAATCTTTTACGTCAATTGGTGATGGGATGGTGGCTGATCGTAATCACTGATTTGTTGCAGGATCCCCAATTTGACAATCAAACAAGCAGGTATCCTTCAATTAAATTGATTCTTGATCCAGATTTAACTATTCTCCTGAATGGCAGTATTGGAGAATTACAAGACAACTTCCGGCAAGGGCTTTTTGAAAAAAAATTGTAGGCATGTTGAAACTAATGACCCAGCGGGGTATATAACCCCTATGCAAACTGTGGTTGAAACACTGTATTTTTCACGTCAGGCCGACGACATCCTTGGTGATGAAGAACGAAACCGGTTGTTGGACCAGTTGGCTTTCAATCCACTGGAAGGTGTCCTAATTCCTGGACTTCGTGGGATTCGCAAATTGCGGATACCTGCCTCTGGTCGGGGTAAGCGGGGAGGAGCACTTGTCATTTACTATTTTGGCGGTGCCGAAATGCCGGTTTATGCTCTGATGATATATGCCAAGGCAGCCAAGGAGGATTTGAGTCCGCAAGGTCGGAGGATTATACGAGCGTTGATCAATGAACTCGGGCAAACATGAAAGGAAAGATGATGACGGAATTTGAGGAAGGGTTGATACAGTCCTTGACCGAGGCTCTTGCCCATGCAAGTGGTAAGGACATCGGGTGTCGGGTGCACCGGCCCATTGATCCCAGGGAGGTTCGCAAGACCGCTCAACTGACCCAGGAACAGATGGCTCCCCTGATGGGAATGAGCCTTTCGGGATACCGTAAGTGGGAGCAAAAGCAGCGGACGGTTAGTGGCCCGGCCGAAGTACTCCTTCGCGTCATGACCAAGGAACCGGAAGCTTTCAGGCGGGCCGTGAAGACATTCTGAACACCACAAACCAGGTCATTGAAATTATCGTCAAGGACAAGCTTGACAATCATTCTGGATGAGGAATGGAACAGGGTTGCCGGTGAGTGATTCATTCCTGTGCCAATTCGCTTGGCTTGCATCATTCAATTGTGATCACCATCACGGGCAACAGTTATCGGTTGCGGGACCACATGGATGATCTGGTTCCAGATCATATCAGGGCCAACAAGTCCCTGTTACCGCCTCCGCCACCAAGAAAAAGAGGACAAAAGAAAAAAAGGAAGGGAGGTGAAGCCTACGAACCACTCCAGGCCATCAAACAAACCCTTTTTTTGGTTTGGGACTGGCCCATTATTCAACCGCAATTGTGGAGTATTTTTCGAGCGCTATTGACAGCTTGAAGGGGATTGTGGCCTGGAACTGTCAGGATCAGGACCCCCGGAACCTGGTTGCCCAATACCGCCAATTGGCCGAGATTGAAGCCTGCTTCAGGGCCAACAAGCACGATCTGAGGATTCGTCCAATCTCTCATTGGAAAGAGCACCGTGTTCGGTCTCATCTGGCGATCTGTTATATGGCCTTTTGTTGTCTCCAGCATCTGCGTTATGGGTTGAGGGTGCGTGGGCATCGGATGAGTACCCGACGGATCCAGGATGCTCTGCACCGGATGCAGATCAGTCTTCTGCACGACACCAGGGGCGGTGGTCTTTATGGTGTTCCAAGCCGTCTGTGTCCGGATGGTCGCAAGATCTGTCAGGTTATGGGTCTGGCGTGGAACCGTGTTCCGTTT
>JAJEBQ010000006.1 GCA_022822495.1 Paracoccaceae bacterium
GATCGGTCACTGGGTTTTATCAGAACTTGAAACCAACACACCCTGAAATTTTGATACTACTAATAGCGTTGGTAAATTCAGTAGAACACCATTTAAGTACTGCCCTTGGAAATTAATTCCTCCTATTTCAAGAGGGAATTGATGTAACCATACAACAAATGTCCGCAAAATTTATTCTAAATAATTCAGATTTACTTCCCATTTCACTTGGAATAAGTGAATGTCAGCAGATTAACGAAAACTGAAAATCAAAGGGTGCCATGAAATGTCGGATATAAAAAGGAAAGCCAGAGTCGCCATAATTACAGGGGGTGCAACTGGTATAGGTGCTTGTTGTGCTCGAACCATGGCCAGGAGAGGATATAATGTTGTTGTTAATTTTTTTGATTTCGAGGAACAGGCAGATCAAGTTGTAACAGAGTGCCAAAAATTCGGCGTAAACGCCCTTGCCATCTATGGAGATGTTTCAAAGGATAATGATTGTCGCAAAATAACCGAGAAGACTGTTGAACACCTTGGTCGAATAGATGCTTTGATTTGTTGCGCTGCAACCACCCAATTTACCCAGCTAAGCGATCTTGAAAATCAGAATTCTGAGGACTTCCTCAGGATTTATGGTGTTAATGTGATTGGGATCTTCCAAATGGCGAGGGCATCGGCACCTCACCTGAAATGTAGTGATAATGGGGCGATAGTTAACATCTCTTCAATTGCTTCTCAAAATGGCATCGGGAGCTCGCTAGGATACATTGCTTCCAAAGGGGCAGTTAACTCACTTTCAATGGCTTTGGCTAAAATGCTTGCGCCGGATGTTCGTGTGAATTGTGTTCTGCCAGGCTTTGTGAATACCACTTGGTTTTTGGACTATGTTGGCCAGCAAAGACTTGATGAAATAAAAGACGAATTCGCCCGAAATTCTGCCCTTCAGAACATTTGTGAACCTGAAGAGATAGCCGATGCCATTGCTTTCCTGGCGATTGATGCGACCAAAACGACAGGCCAACTGTTACTTTCTGACGCCGGGTCAACCTTGGGTCCAAATATTGAGTATTCGCCCAACAACTAAAATGGCATTATGATGAATCAGTAAACATCTTTCGCTGGTTCGCCGAGGATATGCCTGAGACGTGCAAACACATCAAACCCCATTTGTTTGAGCACATGGATTATGTCGATTGGAACCCAATTTTCAGCTATTTTATTATTTTCAAGCCGGTAAAAATCCATCACCCTCATACCAACCTTCTTACCCGTACCAGGTAGTCCCAACCATTCACCTTTGTGTGTTGCTTTGACAGAGGGCCAACCACCTGTTACGGCATAATTACCCTCAGAGATTCTGACGTAATGTCCAGCACCCTTCCTATCGGGGAAGGCTTGTAAAAAAGGGATTTGATGATGCAAGCGAAATCCGTTCAGGCCTCTGGATGTACCAATTCCCGAGGCAGCGTAATACTGAAAGTTTGGAGTCCAGTATTCATCCATGGGCATGGAGGCAACGCTTGCCCCATCAAATTGATGGAGAGCTTGATGCATATCCAGAACAATTTTTATGGCCGTGTTTTCTTCCAAGGAATTTGCAACATCGTCATTCACTCCATCCGAAGTTGCGGGTCCAGGCCATAAACCCTCAGTTCCAAGCGAGGGAACCAAAGGCCACACCCCAACCTGGTTCATTAAATCCAGAAAATCCATCAGAATATAGGAGTGAAAAATCTTTTCATCCAATATTTGATGAACCTCACAACTTCGCAGATGAACGACCTTGTTGTTGGCCGGTATTCCGCAGAGAGGTTTAAGAAATGTGCCCTGATAGTGACAAATTGACGCGACCATGTGGTTGTCGGCCATTGGGAAGGAAACACGGTCATCACGCACATTCTTACCCATTACGAAGATGCTGTCTCTTCTTTCCAGGTCAGGTAAAGCGATTCTAATTTTCTGCCACACCCCATTGATGGCATCTATCCCTTGCAATTCGTTAAAGGGGTGACTTCCCCACCATTTTGCATTTACATGGTAACAGGATCCAGCATCCCTCCCCTCGGTTAGTTGATGGAGTTTTGTTCGAATATTTTTTTTAAGCATGACATAAGTTTTCTGGTTAAGGGTATTGAGCCAAATTAAGGAAAATACATTAAAGGCAGAACTATAAATTATTCGTGGAAGGTCAGAATTGAAGGGGAAGGATTTTTCCTAAATTCAGCAAAAGCCTTTGATATAAACAGAAACTTTCCAATTTGTGCCAGTTGGGAATATACTCGCCAATCAGATATTAAAGCAATTAATGACAGGAAAGATTTATATTGCTTTTTTTTCGTCATTTTGTTAAAGACCGCCAAATTGCCCCATTAAGCAACAATTTTTCCAAGCAGCTGATGTTTTGGATGCTGGAGAGAGTCACTAGATGAATTAGGAGGAAATTTACATGAAAATTATTACCAAAATCTTAGTTTTGGCTGGATTTGCCGTAACATTGATTAGTACCAGCATTTACGCTGACACAATCCGTTTTTGGACGACCGAGGAACAACCTGAACGACTGGCACGACAGCAGGATATGGCCACGCAATTTGAAGCTGAATCAGGTATTTCAGTGGAAGTAATTCCTGTCACAGAAACCGATTTGGGAACCCGTGCAACGGCTGCATTTGCTGCCGGTGATTTACCCGATGTCATTTATCACCCACTACAATATGCCTTACCATGGGCAGAGGAAGGGATCCTTGACACCGGAGCAGCGACGGACGCTGTAAATAATCTGGGCGCTGACACATTCTCACCCGGCCCCCTCGCCATGGCCGCTTACGGTGACGATGTTGCCTCCGTGCCAGTTGACGGCTGGACCCAGATGATTGTTTATCGAAAAGACAAGTTTGACGAAATGGGATTGGCGGCACCAAATTCCTATCAAAATGTGATTGATGCTATTGCAGCCCTTCATAATCCACCCGAAATGTATGGATTTGTCGCTGCAACCAAGGTTGATGAGAACTTCATGAGCCAAGTTCTGGAACATGTCTTCTTAGCCAATGGTGTTTCTCCAGTTGACAGTAATGGTCTTGCACCTTTGGATGTTGCCACAACCACGGAAGTTCTTGATTTCTACAAGGCAATTGTGGAAGCTTCACCCCCAGGTGAATTATACTGGAAACAATCCAGAGAATTGTATTTCGCCGGTCAGGCAGCCATGATCATCTGGTCACCATTTATTCTGGACGAATTGGCCGGTCTACGTGATAACGCACCCCCAACCATCAACGATGATCCAACCTCAACGGAGTTGGCTTCCAAAACAGGTATCGTTACCAACTTCTCAGGACCTTCAAATCCTGATGGTGCAGCGTGGGGTGATGTCCGATATTTTGGTATCACAACGGATGCCGACACTGATGCTGCCATGGCTTTTGTTGAATTCTCAATGAATGAGGGATATACCCAGACACTTGCCATTGCACCTGAAGGTAAATTTCCTGTTCGAGGTGGAACTGCCGATGATCCCGACCAGTTCAAGATGGCATGGTCCATGCTTCCGGTTGGGGTTGACAGGAAAGCACCGCTTGGGGAACTCTATGCCCAGGACATGATTGATGAGATTGTTGGCGGACTCGATGTTGCCCAAAGATGGGGTGTGTCTGAAGGCCAACTTTCCTTGGCTTCAAAGATCATTAACAGCCAGATCATCAATCGCCTAGTCAGGGAATACATTGATGGTAATATGGACGCTGCCTCAACTGTTGCGGCATTGAACAGCGAATTGGCTGCCTTAAACTAGACTTTTGAATTTGATAGCGGGATTATCCCGCTATCTTCATCACAAACATTGGGAAATTGATGGAACCTCCAAAAAGTCGTGGAAAACTAGCCGTAAGAGATGCTAGATTTGCTTGGTTAATGCTGTTGCCAACAGTGATTATCGTGTCACTGGTTGTCATTCTTCCTCTTTTTGCCATTTTCTGGATAAGCGTCAAACCGATTGAGCTCGGCGATTTGCGTCCAACTACCTTGCTGGTAAGGGAAAACGTGCGTACTAATGGAGATGTTTTTGAAGTTGAGTACCGGATACGCAATTCTTCTCAGGAAGCACCAATTACCGAGGCTGGATTTTCGGATAGCATTCCTCCCGAAATTACCTTGCAGGAGATACCTGAGAACTGTAAGTTAACTTCAAATGCAATACTTGAGTGTGATTTCGGAGATGTCGAAGGAGGGTTCAGGGACAGATACAGAATACCGGTAATCTTTAATGTTGCGCCTGAAAGAGCTGAAGAAATAGCCGAAGAAAGTCAACCCAAGGTCCGGGGGGATGCCGATAGCATCTTGACCAACTCAGAATTCACGCTGGAAAATTTCGCAAAACTTTTTGATCAAAAGGAATTTTTCACAGTTTTGTGGACCACGCTTTTTTATACTTTCTTTGGAACAATTGGTGCACTGGTATTCGGATTGTTTGCAGCTCTTTTGCTCAATACCAGTTTTAGAGGTCAGGGAATATTAAGAGGCTTTTTTCTGTTTCCATACGTAGCGCCTGTCATTGCTGTAGCGTTTACCTGGATTACTTTACTTGACCCTTTTTCGGGATCTATCAATACCCTTATTGTTCAAATGGGGCTGACCGAGGAATCCATTAATTTCTTTGGACAAAAACCATTGGCCCTGATCATGGTAACATTGTTCGAAGTCTGGCGGTATTTCCCACTCTCCTTTTTGTTCATTCTGGCCCGTATGCAGGCCATTGATTATGATATCTATGAAGCGGCTGATATGGATGGAGCATCACCCTTCCAACAGTTCTGGTATCTCAGTATTCCCCAATTGCTGGGGATACTCAGCATACTCTTTCTGTTGCGATTTATTTGGACGTTCAACAAGTTTGATGACATATTCCTCTTGACGGGAGGTAATGCTGGAACGCGTACATTGACAGTAAATGTTTATGAACAGGCTTTTGGCATTTCCAACATTGGAGCGGGGGCAGCAGTGGCCGTGATTATCATGCTGTTCCTTTTCATGTTCAGCCTATTGTTTTTCCGTTTCATTAGCCAGGAAGAGGGCCTATGAGACATCTTTATTATGGCTACATCACAGGCCCAATTATCGGGATTCTTTGGACTTTGGTGGTTGGTACATCGGTATCAATCCTTATGGCTTTTGCAACTGGAGGTGCTTACTTGCCTACCATATGGGGAAGCGCGCTTGTAGGATTGATTTTGGGATTGCTCACGGTACGTTTAAAAAATCTTACAATTATCATACCAACAGCCTTTATATTAGCCATATTGCTACCATTCATAGGGCTAGGGCCACTTGCCTACGGTGATAGTATTCCCTTGAGCATGCAGGCCATAAGTTCATTGTTTTTCTGCTTGGGCACTGGCTGGGCACTGGTTAAATATCTGGAAGATAGTCGTTGGGGACAACTAACACGGCATGAGTTCGAGGATTGTGTCATCAAGTTCCTTACCGGGTCGGGCATGGTTTTTTTCACAGCGATTGTTTTAATCCCCTTTTATGTAATGGTTATGACAAGCTTGAAATCCCAGCAGGAACTCCTGATTAATCCCTTGGACTTCTCACTGGACTTGGACAAGGGTTGGGGTTTGTTAAGAAGCTATTTTGAGTTGTTCAACGAATTCAACTTCGGCAGCTATATGATAACCAGTTTTATCGTTTCGGTTACTACGGTCATAATCACCCTTCTTTTCAGTGTACCCGGGGCCTATGCCATTGCAAGGTTCAAATTTGCCGGGCAAGGCGCGCTGTCTCGATCCATTCTGTTGATATACATGGTTCCGATGATTGTCCTTGCGCTTCCAATATATGTGGTCTTTTCCACCACAGGGTTGCGTAACACCATCCTCGGTATCATTTTGATATATCCCGTTACGACCATACCGGTTGCCCTGTACATGCTTCAGGGTTATTTCCGTGGTTTGCCTGCCGAAGTTGAAGAGGCCGGTTTGATGGATGGGCTTTCCCGACTGGTGGTGATTTGGAAAATAACCCTGCCACTTAGCTTGCCCGCTATGGCTTCGGTTTCCTTGTATGTTTTCATGATCGCTTGGAACGAATTTCTATTGGCCTTCATGTTGCTGGATGATCCGAAGATTTTCACTTTGACCAGAGGGGTCGCCATGCTCAACTCCTCAGAGATTCCCCGTCAGCATCTGATGGCAGGTGCAGTCGTGTCCACGGTACCCATTATCACGATTTTCATGGCTTTGGAGCGGTTTATGACCAGGGGTCTTACCGCCGGTTCTGTCAAGGGATAGAGATGGCACTTAACGGCGATACAAATCAACTGGCCCGCGACATATTGGTGGCAAATGACCAGGGTGGATATACCATTCCAACCAAGGGTTTGTATCCGCACCAATGGAACTGGGACAGTGCCATGGCTGCCTTGGGTTTTGCCGAATTTGATTTGCATCGGGCCTGGCTTGAATTGGAAACGCTTTTTTCTGGTCAATGGCCGAATGGTATGGTGCCGCACATTATTTTTCACAAGCCGAGTGATGATTATTTTCCTGGACCAGATGTTTGGGGTGGTGATCATGGACCGATACCTTCTTCGGGCATAAGCCAGCCACCATTGGCAGCCACCATGGCCAGATATATACATGCAAAAGATCCTGTACTTGGCCAACAAAAGCTGGCGAAACTTTATCCCAAAATGTTGGCCTGGCATAAGTGGTTTATTGCCAATCGTTGCCATGAAGGTGCAATTTTTACAACACATCCATGGGAGTCAGGAAGAGATAATGCCCCTGATTGGGATACGTTAATGACCTCCATTGAGCCTGTAGGTTTATTGCCTTACACGCGAAAAGACATATCAATGGTCGAAAGTTCCATGCGACCTCATAATTTCGATTATGACCGTTACCTCTATCTCGTTTCCCTAGGCAAGAAATATGCCTGGAATGAAACTGAACTTAGGAAGGCGAATCCATTTCGCATAGCTGAACCGGGCCTGACCTTTACTACTTTACGGGCTGCCAAGGATTTGCGCCATCTCGGTGAGAGTTTGGGCCATGAGACATCAGAATTGGATAAGGATATCCATTCCATGGTTGAGGGGTTGGATTTTATCTGGAATAAGGATAAGGGTTATTTTGATGCCAGGAATACAGAGTCCCAAGTGTTTTCAGGGAGTTTGACCAATGCCTCGTTCCTGAACTGGTATGCTGGGTATCACTCCGAAGAAATGCTACTCAAACTCAGGGAACAATTTACCACGGTTTCCTATGGAGTTGCGAGTCATGATCCAAACAGTACCAAATTTGATCGAGAAAGATATTGGCGAGGTCCAACTTGGGCCATTGTTAATTTCCTGATTGGCAAGGGTTTGGAAGATATGGGCTATTCGGAAGGATTTGAATTGAGAGAACGAACAAGAGAAATGATTTTGAAAGGTGGTTTTTCGGAATATTTTGATCCGATTACAGGTGAACCAAAAGGTGGTCACTCCTTTACGTGGACTGCTGTGGTTTGGCTTGTATGGGCGGGGAAGGACTGATGGGTGCAATAGAGTTAAAAAAAGCTGAAAAATGGTTTGGTAGCATACAAGTTATCAAGGGAATTGATCTCTCTATTGATGAGGGAGAATTTATCGTTTTTGTGGGTCCTTCGGGGTGTGGTAAATCTACCCTACTGAGGATGATAGGCGGTCTGGAGGATACATCCCGGGGATCAATCCTGATCAATGGGAACGATGTTACTGATCATCCCCCTTCCAAAAGAGGGTTGTCAATGGTGTTCCAATCCTACGCACTCTATCCTCATATGTCGGTTAAGGATAATATGGGTTTTGCCCTCAAGACAGCAGGGCATCCCAAAGGTGAAATTGAAGAAAAAGTATCAGAAGCTGCAAAGATTCTGAAGCTGACTGATTTCTATACAAGAAGGCCCAAAGATCTTTCTGGAGGGCAGCGTCAGCGGGTGGCAATCGGGCGCTCAATTGTTCGAGATCCGACGGCATTCCTGTTCGATGAACCCTTGTCCAATCTTGACGCTGCCTTACGTGTAGAAATGCGATATGAAATCGCCAAACTTCATCGCAATCTCTCTCGAACAATGATCTATGTTACCCACGATCAAGTTGAAGCCATGACCTTGGCAGAC
Source organism: Paracoccaceae bacterium (assembly GCA_022822495.1). GTDB lineage: Bacteria > Pseudomonadota > Alphaproteobacteria > Rhodobacterales > Rhodobacteraceae > MPNP01. The sequence continues at coordinate 8,125 of JAJEBQ010000006.1, forward strand.
CGAATTGTTGTACTTGAACTTGGGCAGATTGCCCAGGTGGGCAAGCCCAAGGATTTGTATGAAGCTCCAGAGAACATTTTTGTCGCTCAATTTATCGGCAGCCCAAAGATGAACCTGTTGGATTGCACAACCAGTGAAGGCAGTTTCACCTTGCCCAACGGACGGAATGGCCCTTTTAATGGTTCCAGAGCAGCCAAACAGGTAGGAATTCGGCCTGAACATATCACCATCGGGAAAGAAGGTGAGGGTAATTGTGATGGCTTGGTGGATTTGATTGAATTTCTGGGTGCTGATACCTTTGTTGTATTTGATTGTGGTGACTGCGGTACACTGACGGTCAGGGTTCCGGGAGGTGTTGAATTACAAATTAATGATGTTTGTGGTTTAACATTCCATGAAGATAAACTACATTTTTTTGATGAAAGCGGATTGCGCGTAAAACAGTAATTTCAACTTTCAAGAGAGCCTCATGGGGTTCAACAACCCCAAGAGAATCTGCGGGTGATACTAATTCAAGATTAGGATAGATTGGATGCAACTGTTTGCCAAGAAAAGGTTAAATCATGACCGCATAGTGCTCCATGAAAGGCAAGATTTTGCTGAAATGGCCAAGGCCGGTCAGATCGCAGCGAGAATTCTTGATGATTTATGCGATCAGGTTGAACCAGGTGTCAAGACAATTGATTTGGATAACTTTATTCGAGGCAAGATTAAGGAATACCAGGTTGAATCAGCTACAATAGGCTATCGTGGCTATAAGCATGCTTCATGTATTTCCGTGAATCATGTGGTTTGTCATGGTATCCCAAACACAAAAAAACTGGTTTCAGGTGACATCCTTAACATTGATGTGACCATTATCAAAAATGGCTGGTATGGTGACAGTTCCAGGATGTACGTAGCCGGCAAGCCTAGTATCAAGGCCCTACGTCTGATTGGGGTAACCTATGATGCCTTGATGATTGGATTGGATACGATCAAGCCAGGCAATACCTTTGGTGATTTGGGGTGGGCTATCCTACAGCATGCCCAGAGCCACCGGATGACAGTGGTAAGAGATTTTTGTGGCCATGGCATTGGAAAGGTGTTTCATGCTGAACCTAATGTTCTTCACTTTGGTCGGCCTGGTACCGGACCTGTCTTTGAAGAAGGCATGTTTTTCACGGTGGAACCCATGATCAATTTGGGCTTGTCGGGGACAAGACTTCTTCGTGATGGCTGGACAGCCGTCACACAGGACAGGTCGCTATCGGCGCAATTTGAACATACCATAGGGGTAACTTCGGACGGAATAGAGATTTTCACCTTGTCTCCCCAGAACAAGTTTTATCCCACCAATTTTCAGCGACGAAGGAAAAGTTCCTGATTGGTTATATCTGGACCAAATCTCCTTCCTGGAAATTCACCTTTGCGTTACGGTTTTTGAAAGCAACTGCGATTAGTGAGAAAAACCATGAATTATTGTTAATCAATTTCTAAAATTATAATACTCCAAGTATTTTATCATTATTATCTCTTTGTTCATGAATTTTACTTCTAATTTCTTTGTACTGCGCCGGTGAAAGACTTAGTTTTTCTTCGCTTTTGTGTGCAAAATCATTCCTCCAATCATTGAGTGATATTCCATTGGATTTTGTGGCAAATTCTTTCAAAATATTAATTTCATTTTGATTATGACCATTTAATTCCAAAAGTTTTAGAGTAATTCTCCAACGGGTGTATGTATCATAATCGGAGGTAAGAAACTTTTCTTTTAAGTGATTTTCAAAAGAATTAATATCTGGAAATTTTTTAAATTTTTTATCTGTATCTCGAGTTTTTGATTTAACTATTCCTTTTAAAATTTCATGGATTTCCTTTTTAATTTCGTCTTCACTTTTACCCCAAAAATCGAAAAATATTTTATGAAAATTTGCATCAATTTCTGAAACACTGTCCATTAATAACCCTCTGGCCTGTGTAATTGTTTGTTCTTTCTTAAGAAGACTATTGATGACATCTTTTATTTTTTTTTGTAAAAATCGCCGGGTTGTTATATACACCCCGTCTAGTTTAAGTTTACTTACTTTATCAAACAGTACCCTCTCGGAGTCTGCTGATGAATAAAATATAATTGGAAGGTATATTTGATTATGTTCTCTAATTTTTTTAACCAATTGGTCCCCGTTAAATGTTGGCATTTGATAGTCAATTACTAACATTTCTAGTTTGTGGTCAGTTAGGTAATCTTCAATCATGGTTTGTATGGATCCATCCGGTAGTGCTACTAATGTCTGTATATTAGCACGGATACCGTATTCATTCAGAATCTCTTTTACTTCTTCCCTATCGGTTTTGGTGCTTAGCATATCATCATCAACCCATACAATATTGTAGTAAAGCTTCATTTCACGAATTCCATTCTTACTAATGAACCATTTAAATGATTATTTATTGATATTTTTCCATCAAGATCATTTACAATTTGTCTAGCGTGATTTAGACCAATTCCTGACCCTTGAGTAGTCGAAATACCCTTATTGAAAAACTCTTCAGGACTGATGTTATTTACTAATCCATCACCATCATCTTCAAAATCTAAAAGTACTAAATTGTTTATTTCAGATACAGAAATATTCACATGATTAGAATTAGCTTTTCCTGCGTTATCAATCAGGTTGTCAACGAGTATGGTTACTTCAATCGGTCTAAAATATTTATTAAGTACAATTTTATCGGGATTTGAAAATTGCGTAACTAAATTCCATCCGAATTCTAGATCGTTAAAGTTATCAATATATTCCTCTATATATTGGATGAGATCTTCTTGCACCATATTTGTTGAAAGGTCAAAATTTGCTTTTGTAGAAAGTTTGGTGACATTTCTAATCTTACTGATTTCATAGATACTTTGCTCTATAATTTGTAACAGTTGTTCTTTTGAAAATAGTTTTGGATCTTTTCTAAATTTTCTAATGGTATAATCAATCCGCTTGAGTAAAGAATCCGCAACCAAACCTACCTGATGATGAAGTTGAATTATACGAGTTTGATCTGCTGTAACTTCAAATTCTGCGAATATCCGTTTTCTTTGCTCATTTTTTAGGTCCTCATTCGCCTTTTTCGCTTTGATTTCAACATTTACGTTAGTTTTATTTTTACTAGCTATTTCTTTGGCTTGTCTGCTAATGAAACGTGAAAGATTCCGCTTATCAGCTGGTTTAAGTCGTTCAATTGGAGTGTTATCTAATTGTTCTTGTAATTTCTCTACAAATTCCTTGTAATCTTGAATTTCCTTATGTGCCAATTTATCAAGATATGCCAGATTTATATCAATATCTATTATGTGGCTTTCTGGTGACCTAATACGAACTACTGAATCGAAGTTTTCTAAGACTAGATATTTTTTCTCCAAAAATTTATCATCTTCTGGAGATAAGTCTTCTTCACTAGTTTTTCTGATAATACGGCCAATTCTGTCCCAATCTAGACCATCGACTACAAACTTTTCGAGCTTTCTTAAAACTTTATGAAAGAAACCGTATATCCGCTCATCGTCAATATTACTTTTAATAGTTGGTTTATCAGCAGTAAGTTGAAAATATGCAGAATTTTTCCAAACTCCTTCGCGACTAGACACTGGTTTAAAATTGTCAACTGAATCAATTACCTCAACGAAACCTATAATATCTCGTAAGCCAAAATAACGTCTTTGCCCCTGAGATTTGCGTTTTTCTAGACCAAGCCAATCATCACCTATAGAACCATAAGGAAATACTCTGAAACTATTTAAAAACATGAAAACTGATCCATAATCAACAGAACGATAGCCTGTAAATCGCTTGAAAAATACTTTTGCTGGTTGACTCAGGTAAAAAATTTGTAAACTAATATTTTTGAGGTCAGAATAAGGATTACTTTCGATACTACGAAATAGATATTCTCCGTCATGCCTTAATTCTAACTTTATAAATTTCCCCTCATCATCAATATTTGCTTCAATTGAAGTTGTTCTAAAGTCCAACTCCTTGAATATTTTATTTTCTATAGGCCCATTGACTTTATCTTCTGCTTTAAACTTCCAATGTTGTAAATTGACCGAAAACGACTTGCTTGGGTCTACAATAAACTTCTCCAATTCTTTTCTAAGATCTTTTATCCTATCCTTATTCCAATTTATCCGTAAATTACGAATAATTAGCGTAGTACCGTGAGTAGCATTGCAGTTTGTGGATTCTCTTTGAAACTCTTCAATTGAAAGTTCAGTAGAAAAGACTTTTATCGAACCAATCTCACTATCCTGTTTATCTACTTCAAATTTGGTCCAATCAACTTCAAGTTTAACAGCATTATGATCACTTTTTTTAGTGATTATTGTAAGCTCAGTACCAAGTCGATCACAGGAAAACCTACCGATACCTTTACTTCCAGCGTATGCACCAACTTTTTTTTTTTGATTTTTCTTTTCCGAATAGGCGATATTCAACCACTTATGTTGAATGTCCTTTTGACTCATCCCAATACCATCGTCAGATATCACTAACTCTGTAACTCTACTTTCATTAGCTGCCCGAAATTTGATATCCACACCAGATGCATCAGCATCTTTAGAATTCTTGATAAGTTCAATTATTGCAATGTCATCATTGATAATAAGTTCACGCCCAACAATATCTTTAAGTCTTGCATGGGCACTGAAATTGAGTGGAATCCTCTCACTCATAACAAAAAATCTCTTGAAGTGTTTCCCCTATGGCTTCAGCTAAAAGCGGTGGAACGGCATTACCAACTTGACTATAACGGGGACATTCCTCTTTTCTGAGTTGTCCTCCTGTCGTATATTTTCCCCTAAAAGTAAACCAGTCTGGAAATGTCTGAAGTCGAGCATTTTCTCTAACTGTAAGAATTCTCGGTTCTTTGTAGTGTATCATGTCGTCAGGTAAAGTAGTTACAGTCCTTGCGAGCATCTTTGGATGAAGAGGGGTTAAGCATTGCTTTTTTGTACTGAATTTTTTGCGATTTTTTGAAGAAAGAGTTACCCCTTTTGGACAATTTTCCAAAATTCTTGAAAACCTCTTTATTATTTCTGGTCGGTGGTTAGTTAGTCGTAAACTGTCTGGTTCATAGTCCTTTTCAACACCAATCCTCATTAAGTGCTGGAATTCGGTTAATTTACGTCTACCAGTGTATTTTATACACTTAAAACCTGAATTATGTTTACAATTCTGCAGTTTTTGTTCCCTTATTTCCAAATCTCCAATCGCTTCACGAACACAAATTTTATGACCGTTTAAATTTCTACTCTCTCTGAATTTCTTAGTTCTATTTTTGAGGTGGATAATCGGATCTTCGTTGTTTACATTTATATCTTCACGAACCCCAATCATAATATATCTTTTTCTCATTTGAGGAACACCGAATTCAGATGCGTCAATCAGATCAGAAAATACTTTGTATCCGAATTTTCCAGCCTTTTCTAAACAACGTGTAATTTTTTCTGAATAGGCCAATTCATCTTTTGCGAAGGGAATTTGGAATCCTCGTACATTTTCTAGGACTATAAATTTTGGCTGTAAAATATTTACAATAGTTACGTAATCTTCAGTGAGCTTGTTTCTTGGATCTTTTCCATTACGCTTACCAGCAGAGGAAAAACCCTGACAAGGAGGTCCCCCAGCTAAGAGATCAATTTTACCTTTAATAGTATACAGCTGATTGTAATATTCGGTTAATAGTATTGATGTCGTTGTAGCTTCAACTGGTAACCATTCTGGCCAATCAAAACTATAGGAGGACTCAGATTCGCAAAAATTTGATTTAAATGTTGAAAACGCATCTTTTGATTTTTCCACTGCAAAAATTCCTTTCCAACCAGCCATAGATAACCCTAATGAAAGTCCTCCACAGCCTGCGAAAAGGTCTACAAACGCTAGGTTTTCAGTTTTATGCTTCTTAACATTCTTAATCATCCGTCTGTCTTCAGCAAATTCTTTGTGCTTATATTTTTGTTCCATAGCTTAATAAGAAATTAACGACCTTTATGGCGTTAATAATTACTCTCTTTACCAACAATAGTTCTAAATTGGAAAATCAATAGTTAAATGTTTATTCTTAAAACCCACTAACCATAAATTAATTTGGGAAGTATATGCTTTATTAGCCAAAGTCAATTTCATGTCTGGAAAGATTATTTGGATTTCCGATTAGACTGACGGCAAATTTCAAGGTTGGTTTGGCTAGTCCATCTCCGCTTTACATTGGTCTTTATTAGATATTTTCATTTTTCAAAAACTCCTTTGGCCAACAAGGTTGCAATATAAACTATGATTTTAACAATTCAAGAGTTTTTGGCTAATAAAGTATATAGGGCACCTCTTTTTTTTACTATTGCTTGAGATTCCCTGATTTTCAAAAGTCACTTTTCTAAATTTTCTATCCCTGTGACATCCCGTTTTTTGTAAAACTTTCATCAATCAGGGCCTTTTTTCGCTCCATTCACCCTTTGATCGAACCAGGACACACACCGCCCCCTTCGTTTGGACACCCATGACATAATGCGCCCTAGACCGCTTCGGCAACACGCTCCAGATAACACACCCTCTTGATGTTATAACACAGATTGCCCAAGCCAATCCAAACCCGAGAACGATTGAGATCCAAACAGGTCATAGAACGAGCCTTCCGGTCAGTCCTCATCGCCCCAAAAACAGGCGCAACACGACACCGTACCTTCGAATAAGAATGGTTCAACGCCCGCTGACGAGAACGCAAAGGCCTCCCACGCTTGGCTTTGTGCGTGACCCGGGGCTTGAACCCCTTCTTGCGTAAACCAGAAAGTCTTTCCTTCGAACGATACGCACTGTCGGCATACACCTCATGACCCTTGGGAGGATGAGCATCCAACAGAACCTCAAACACTTGACTGTCGTGCACATGTGCCGGAGATACCTCCCAATGGGTGATCAACTTGGTCGCCCGATCAACCGCAATATGATTTTTGTAGCCAAAATGAGACACACCATTTTTCTTGAGCCAGCGCGCCTCCGTGTCCTTCTGACACAACTTGTGCGGCTGGTCTTTCCAGTCCGAGGGAACCTCACCACTCTTAATCACAGCATTCTCCTCCCGGCTGTTACGCTGACGGGGAACCTGAACAACCGATGAATCCACCAACGTCCCCGTCTGCAAACGATAGCCATGGGCGGCCAACTGCTCCTTGAACAAAGCAACCAACTCGTCAATACGACCCGACTGGCTTAACATGTTGCGATACTTCCAAAGCGTCTTCTGATCCGGAACCTGGTCCTTGCTGTGAAGACCCGCAAACTGCTTGAACGAGGTCCGGTCAAGAAGCATATATTGTAACTGCTCATCACTCAAGCTGTTCATCACCCCCAATAGAAGGGAGCGAAAGATAAGGAGAGAGTCCCAGGGACGACGGCCCGGACCACGGGTGCGAGGAGAACCAAAAACCTCTTCAAGGAGCGGTCGGAACAGCTCCCAGTCCACCAGCTCCTTCATGCTTTGCAGAGTGTTGAAT
>JAJEBQ010000029.1 GCA_022822495.1 Paracoccaceae bacterium
ATGCTCTGCACCGGATGCAGATCAGTCTTCTGCACGACACCAGGGGCGGTGGTCTTTATGGTGTTCCAAGCCGTCTGTGTCCGGATGGTCGCAAGATCTGTCAGGTTATGGGTCTGGCGTGGAACCGTGTTCCGTTTCTGATCTCTGAGGGGAAGGCATCAGGTGGTGATGTCCGGTGTGATGGTGCGGTCTTTTTTGAGGGATGAATCCCCATATCAAGGGAGTTTCCGCTCAAAAATGTCGGAAGTCAAGCGGAGCAACAGGTAATGTTTCTTTTGAGGACCTTGTTTACCTGTGTGAACGAAGTGGCTTTCCAACCAATATTGATCTGAACAAACTGATAGAGGCTAGAAGCTTTCTGGCCACTATTTTACCTGATGAACAGCTCTTTGGTGCCATTGCCAAAGCTAGACCCCCTTCCTAGATTACTTGGCAAACCTTATGACTTGATCCAACTAGACTGGATTAAAGGTTGTAGTGGTTCTATAATGACAATTCAATTCGATACGGCGTCAATCAAACTGATGCTTTTTGACACAAGAAATATTTTATGAAAAAGCCTCCATCAAATCCTTCTCGAGGTCACGAATTTCACGCTTAATACATTTCCAAAATAACTCATCAAGATCTTTTATTTCCTTTGTTTGTTTATCTTTCAACTTGGGGAAAAATAAATCAATTACTTCCTTTTTTTTTCGTCAGCATCGAAATTATCAAAGTTCGGTATATAGTCAGTATCATCCAAATTAAATCTAATTTCATGATATCCCTTGACAAAATGTTTGAGTTGTTGTTTTTCTTGGTGTTTCAGCACTCTTTTTGCTTGGTTTGCAACAAAAGCATCCAATCGTTTCAACTGCCTTATATTATTAGATTGAGAAAAAAAGAACATCCAACCTATCCTGTGTCTTCTTTGGGTACTTTTGTTCAAAAAATGACAACCAGTTATACGAAGGTTTAATTTCCAAATAAGAGGTGCCTTATTCTGAGAGTATTTCATTGCAGAAATGAACTTCATTATGTTTAAGAACATCTTCTTGAAAGAACTTTCCCGAACTTCAATTTTATCTTTACAAAACCTATATCCCAAATAGTCTATACCGTCTGGCATTGGCACGTTACTGCTCTTACCATTATTACCGTCAAGGGGATGACATTCAAGTTTGCGTTTAGATTTCAACAATTTTGGAATCGAAATAGCAAAGTCATCGATCTTGTTATTTTCTCCAATCAATAAAATGTCATCAACATATCGAAAGTAATCAGCATTGGAGTTCTTCTTTAACCCTTCGTCAATTTCCGATAGATACAATGAGGATAGTAAATTGGATATGCTGAGACCTTGTGGAACGCCTTTGTCATTTAAATTTTCAGGCGTCTTACTGATACCCGTTGGTGTGGTAATTGCATTTTCAATCAAACTAAGAATTTGTTTTTTTCTTCCCTGATTAGCGAACAAAAAAATAAAAAACACCCGTTAAGTAGTGGTAACTACGGCATTTACCTGCTATAATCACCTAACCAAAAACCTAACGGGTGAATAAATGATACAGGGAAAAGTACGACAATCTCGCTTCAATGTCAAGGTCAATTTTGTCAGCCACCACACCACCTCTCATGCCGGAGCGATAACCATTCTCAAGATCCTAGTATCCCAACTTTATTGAACTGATGGATATAGGGATTTAAGCTTGATCCGAGCGTCCTTGGTTCTAAACTGCCACTTTATCGGTTTGGATGACCCATTGCGTTCCCTTTGCCAGGCGGCAATCTCCTGAACCATGGTTTCCCGGTCGGGGATACGACGGTTCAAACACGGCTTTGAGAGAACATTGATCTCTCTTTCCGCCATGTTCAACCAACGCCCGTGCTTGGGGGTAGAGTGAACCTCAAAACGATGAGAAAGACGTCCCGCCTCTTCCGGCTTGAATGTGCGGTAAAGGGTTGCAAGATGATGGGTGTTGCGATTGTCCATCACCAGGACACTCTTCTTTCTGGGGAAGTGCACATCGGCCAGGTCTTTCAGAAGATGGGTACAATCCTGTTTGGTTCGACGGTCGGTGACCTTGACATGTCGCCACCTCTCAGAGGGAGCATAGGACATGAACAGGTTGGCGGTGCCGTTTCTTTCATATTCATAATCATAGATGGCGGGGTGCCCCGGTTTGGTGGGGCGGGGTGTCCGGGTCTCCTTGGTCTTTTGCTTGGAGGTCTCGTCGACACAGACCAGAACCGTGTCATCGTCATACTCCCTTTGGTCGGTGGTGAGAACATCCTCCATGGCACCAACAAAATGATCATTCGCCTTCGGAGGAAGACACCAGCACTTCTTGTGCCAAGGCTTTCTTTGGTTTTTTTAGCGTCCGCCGAAGGGTCTCCGTCGATATGCTGTCAACAAGCGCCCGTTCCACCATCTTGTCACCCAACAGTCTGATAGAAGCCAGGGCTATCGCTTTTGAACCGCCCCATTTTCAGGTAAAAGTCCAGCCAAACTGATGAGTTTCAACGCATAATTGTGATTCCATCCGGCTTTTTTAAGTCTTCCCCGAATGGATGGTGTCCTCTTGTCTACAGCCAAACGGAGCCATGTCGGTACAGGTTTCACCGCCCGAGAGGGCGGTCAATAGTTCCATCATCAGCATGTCATGAAGATCATGGCGGGTTGCGTTACGACGTCGGGGATCCGTAATCCCTTCAAAAACATGGGAATCATTCGGCATCTTTTTAGCCTCAAGATAATGTTGTCTTTTTTGAGACCGTATGGGAGGAAATAACCAAAAGAGGAAATAAAAATTTTAAAAGCGATTACCCTGGGATTCTAACTTCACTTAGATCACAAAATCCGTGGAGAATATTTACTGGGCGGTTAATTTTCCAGCTTTTATCCAAAGCCTTGTTGCAAGAAATTTTGGACATGAGATTTACTCGAACATGTTGCTTCTATATCAGGCATGTTAATCTCTGATTGGTGTGTTAATACTGAAGGAAACTTGCAGAAAATAACAGCTCAGACTGAAAACCTTCGTTCAATCTGGCTGTATATCTGATCGCGTGTCATACGGTAATACTCAAGTTTCTGGTTCCTTTTATCCCCCATCCCCGAAGGATCTAAAGTTGGCCAATATTCAACCTCAAGTGCCATATATCTGGTGCGTTCCAAAGCCAATCTTTGTGCTGCAGGGGTTAATGCCACGACGAGTTCGAAACTTGCCATATCATCTCCCCAATTCTCCATTTGCTCCATTGAGCGGGATCGGTGATGGCGAAGTTCAACATCTATTTCAAGGCAAACGGCTATTGCAAATCCATCAATTTCCTGATCATCAAGAACACCAGCAGATTGAACATAAATACTGGTTCCGAAAAGCTTTTTCATAATTCCTTCAGCCATAGGTGATCTTATTGAATTCTGGTCACAGCAAAAAAGCACAGAGGATGGTAATTCAGGTACCATCCTTTATTCTCCTCATCTTTGGGCCTGGAGGACACAAACCAACGTAAACAACCTCCTTGAGGTTGCTTTATCCATGGTTATTTTGCCTTCTAGTCTTTCCTGCAAAAGAGATGCTCCCTCATCATGCACCCCTCTTCTGGCCATATCAATGGTTTCAATTCTTGACCTTGTATGTTTTTTTACGGCATCAAAATAAAGGTCACAGATTCTGAAATAAGCCTTAATTGTTTCCTTTAATGGTGTAAGCGATAAATGAACCTCGGTTATGGGTGCCCCTTCTTCTGTAGTTATTTTGAGTACCACCCTTCCATTCTGACCCCCTACTAAGAGTTGATAGGGACCTTCAAGGGGCTTTTTGTCAGCTCTTTTCTCAATTTTGAACGAATTATTTTCTAACAGATCAAAAATCGCCACTTTTCTTTCCTGCTCTATTTCAGGCGAAACGAGGGGGAGATTATTTTGATCAATCTCTATGTTCGAAAGGTAATTCTTGTTACTCATCAGGCGGACCTAATCCTTCTTGCGTATCCGGATTGAATTGGCATGCCCTTCTAGATGCTCGTTTAAAGCCATGCTTTCCGCTATTGGTCCTAATTTACCAAACGCTTTTTTCGGGACACCCAAGATGGTACTTCTCTTCATGAAGTCCCAAACCGAAAGACCAGAAAAAAATCTTGCTGTCCCCGATGTTGGTAATACATGGTTTGGTCCGCCAACATAATCACCAAGGACCTCAGGCGTCCAATCACCCATAAAAATAGAACCCGCATGTTTTATCACGTCAAGAAATTTTTCCGAATTCTCTATTGCGAGTTGTAAATGCTCAGGCGCTATCTCATTGGATATCTCTATTGCTTGGTCAATATTATCAACTATGACTCCTGCCCCGTAAGTATTCCAGCTTTGTAAAATAATATCCTTACGAGGAAGCAATTCTGCCTGCTTCTCAACCTCCGTGAACACCTTTAATACAAGGTCTCTACTGGTAGCGATTAATATCGACCTCGAAAGAGGATCGTGTTCTGCTTGCGCAATTAAATCAGCTGCTATCCATGCCGGGTTTTGGTTATTATCACAGATAACGACAACTTCGGTAGGTCCAGCAACCATATCTATCCCCACTTTACCAAAAACCTGCCTCTTTGCTTCACTGACAAAACTGTTTCCGGGACCAACTATCTTATCGACAGACCTTACAGTCTCTGTACCATACGCCAACGCAGCAATTGCCTGTGCGCCTCCAATCCGAAAGATAGTATCCACGGAGACTAGGCTTGCTGCATAATGCAAGTTAGGGTCCAATGCATTGCCAGGAGGAACCACAAGGGAAATTGAGCTAACTCCAGCTAACCGGGCAGGAATCCCCATCATGAGGACAGAAGAGGGATACGTTGCTGTACCGCCAGGTACATACAGACCACATGATTGAATGGGCCGCCACATCCATCCAAGTGAAATTTCATCTTCATCCTGCCAAATAAGGTTTTGAGGAACCTGCTTTTCATGGAATTGCCAAATTCGTTCAAAAGACGCCTTAATTATATCTTTTTGCTCTTCTCCAAGTGACTTAATAGCCTTCTCCATTTCATCCTTGGAAACAGAAATTTCTGAACTTTTTATATCCACCCCATCAAATTCACGCGTGAATTCAATCAGGGCTTTGTCTCGTTCCAGCAAAATTTTGGAAATGATTTGTTTGACAACCTCACTTGTTTTATCTCCAAGTGATACATTCCCCTTCAGATATGTCTTGAATTGATGGTAATCTTGTGGGTGGTCAAGGTTAAAATAATAAGCCACCAGATCACTCCGGATGGGTTGGTAATTTTCTTGAGGGTGCAAGGTACGGCTTGGTTACATCAGTCAGGTACACATTGATACATTCCACGGTGGCATGTATGTCCCAATGACCGGACAATCGACATGAAAGTCGTCCTGTGCCATCTTCACCCGGTTTAAATTCAAGAGCCAGTAAAGAAAGGGGAATCTCCGTGCCTTTATCCTGAGGAAGCAGGAAGTTAATTTCAAGAACATCACGTATAAGGAGAAGGGACCTTACTCGTTCAGCAGGGTTATTTTGATTTTTTTTACCACCTGCAAGTTCCCAACGAACTCGGTTGAGGAGAATCGCCAATTCCCTTTTTTCCTGGTCATAATTCATGTCCTGATGCAGAAAAATTGCATCCTGCAGATGGGATGAAATAACGGCCAAATCTTCTTGGTCTTCACCCCGCACTTTCAACGGTTCATCAATAATGGTTTCTTCATATTGGGCATCTGATGTTTTCATGATACTACTCTCTTTATACGTGCTCCACATTTGGCTAATTTATTCTCAATTTCTTCATATCCTCGATCCAAATGATAAACTCGATTAATAACTGATTTCCCTTGGGCCGCTAATCCAGCAATTATCAAGGCAACTGAGGCCCTCAAATCTGTTGCCATGACAGGTGCACCTATCAATTTATCAACTCCGTTAATAGTAGCCCGAGTCCCTTCCAATTTGATATTTGCCCCCATCCGATTTAACTCCGGAACATGCATAAATCTGTTTTCAAAAATGCGTTCATCAATTTCACTTGTTCCATTTACTAGCGACATTGTCGCCATCATTTGAGCTTGCAAGTCGGTTGGAAAGCCAGGAAAAGGTTCCGTGATTATACTTATCGGCTTTAATTGACTATCGGAGCAATCTACCTTTAAACCCTCAGGAGTATATGTATAATTGACTCCCATTTCCTTGACCTTATCCAAAAATTCCTTGCTGTGTATGTCATTTACCCCAACTAAGATGATTTTACCTTTCGTAATGACCCCCGCCAAGAGGTAAGTACCAAATTCTATGCGATCAGAAATCACTTCGTGGCACGTTCCGTTAAGACTCTGCTGACCCTCTATTTCCAATATTGAAGTGCCCTGACCTGTAATTTTGGCTCCCATTTTGTTCAAGCACTCAATTAGATCTTCTATTTCAGGTTCTCTGGCTGCGTTTCGTATTGTTGTTTTACCCTTGGCAAGGGTTGCAGCCATAATGGTATTCTCGGTGGCACCTACTGATTTGATGGGGAAGTTGATTTCAGCACCAACCAATCCGGTTGGAGCAGACGCAATAACATACCCCTTTTCCAAATCAAGATTGGCACCAAGTTTTTGCAAAGCTTTCAAATGCAAGTCAACAGCCCTGGCACCAATGGCACATCCGCCTGGTAAAGAAACTTGTGCAAATCCTTCCCGGGCGAGTAATGGTCCTAGAACCAGGAATGAAGCTCTCATCTTTCTAACAATATTGTAATCGGCCTTGGAATTAGTGATTATTTTAGCGCGTAGGGTGACTTTTCTATCTCCTTCCCCATGCGCAACTTCAAGACCCAATGATTTGAGTAGCAAAGACATTGTTGTTATATCTGACAAGTTGGGTACATTGGTTAGTTTGAGAGGGGAATTTGTTAAAATTGCACAAGTCATTAAAGCAAGGCAGGAATTTTTGGCACCCGAAATATTGATCTTACCCTCTAACGGGATGCCTCCCTCAATTATTATTGAATCCATTTATCTGCTCTGATCACTTTTTCCTCGTTTTTGACTTTCTCGATCCACTACCTTTCCTTTTCTCCGCAAAAGGTTCCTTTTCAAAGCGAATTTCAGACGTTCTTGGCGTAAACTGTCTGCCTTAGGATTGGGAGTAGATTTACTATTTTCACTATTATTTCGCATACAAATTAAGGGCTGTAAAATGCATTAAGTAATATACCATCAACAAGAAATTGAGATCCCCAATGTTCGATATTTTCCTCAAAGTAATTCCAATTTAGCTTAATTTAAAATACTCAAAATAGTTAAGAAATCCGGTTTAATTCTAGATTAGAAAGAGGATGAATTTGTTAGTCTGTTTGACAAGGCCATTACTATAAGGTTTATAAAATTAACATATTCCATAACCGGGTTCATTTAAACTGGTAGATCAATACACTTATATTAAATCTATTCTAAATTCATATAGAAATTAAAGGGGAATCAATCTGGGATAACAGCTAATCCCTTATTATGATCGTTCCGAAATTCTTATCCAATTTATGTGGTTTAATGTACCTTGGGAAAAGTATTATTAATCTGGACGAACTTCGTTAATCAATTTCATGCGCACTATATGTATCGTTATCTCCAGTGGGAATAAAAATAGAAGATTAATTGACATCAAGGTCGTCGAGTTAAAACTCTCCAAGGTAATGGTTCTATCACCGTAATCAGTGAAGTTGATAACCACTTTAACATCCTGTGAGTATTATGTCGTCAAAACCCGGGATTTCTGTGAAACCAATAATTCTCACATTCCCCTCTATCTGGTTTTTTACAAAATTATCAGCAAGGGTTTCGTTGCCATCACTTGTCATTCTGTTACTGAGAAAGAGTATTATCTCCTGTAATGGCAACCACCTCGAATTATGTCATCACAAGTGTCACCTTGAGTGTATTTCCGAACTTTAATCACCAGAAATACTAGCATTAGGCATTATAAACATTGATTCTTTGACCTGTTCTACCGGCAAGGATGAGTCATTCAAATTTCGCCATTACCAATCGTTAGACCTACATCAACCTAATTGACACAAAAAAGCCATTACCCAAATATATTCAAGAGAATTCTTGGGGGACATCAATCCATCCATCCCTTAGTAACAGAATGGTATTGTGAAATCACATGAAAATTTCAATGACCTCTGGATACAATTGATGAAATCAACAACTTAAAAGACAAAATCATTGGCATCAAGATCACTGAGAGTGAAATTCATCAGGGTAACTGTACCCGCACCTTGATCCGTGAAATCAATCACAACATTGCTTCCCTTCTGGGAAGCCTCAATGTCACCTATTCCTGTAATTCCACGAAATGAAGTGAGATCAATCTTGTCTTCGCCATTGGCAAAGTCTACAATTGTGTCATCGCCGCCACCAGGGGTGTACACAAACGTGTCCCGGTCCGAACCGCTCCCATCATCAGAGATACCATCACCATAAAGGAAATCGTTCCCAGCACCCCCTTCTATCCGGTCATCACCCTGTCCCCCCATGATGAAGTCCGTACTGCCATGACCCTTGATGATATCACTGCCAGCTGTCCCAACAAGAATGTCAAACGCGTTCGTACCTTCAAAGGTTGCACTTTCCCGAAAAAGAAAATCCTCATCACCCAAATCCTCCATCTTGAAGTTGGACAATGTAATCGTGCCACCACCAAATTTGGTCAGGTCTATGACAACATCATCACCATCCTGCCTGACATCAAGATTCGCAAAACCACCCGCACGATCAAAAGCCGTGAGATCAATCTTATCCTCACCATTCGTAAAATCATAAATGGTGTC
>JAJEBQ010000041.1 GCA_022822495.1 Paracoccaceae bacterium
GATGATATACATCAGACACTCACGCTGGTAGACAATGTCCAACTTTCTGTTTTTGACTACGAGAGAACCCTTTGCCAATTTTTCAACTTCCTCAAAAAAGGCAATGATGAAATCAACAGGGAGCCTTTGAAATCCATTGAATATCACAGCTTTTCGGTACCGATCATCTTTCAACAATCCCAATTCCGTTCCTATGTCAATGGCTTGCCAGCGATACATAAGGGCATGTCTATTAAATAGTTTTTCCTTTTTTATCAATTAAACCTCTCAAGTCCTTGCACTTTTGGTGGTTTTGTGCTTCTTATTGACCCGACACTAATTTTTCTTTTTTTGTGCTACAAAATGTGAGGAATCCAAATGGAGAAAAGACACTTGCTCGAGTGTTGAACACCAACGAGAAGCCCTTGCCGCGTTCAATGATTTGGATCGGATGAAGGAGATTGTTGATTGGGACCGATTTACCCCCTTCTGGGGGAACAGCCGAGACCTCAAGTCCCTGTCACAATAAAGGTGTTGAAGTCCGGTCAGAAGGGCAGGCATGTCATCACGGCACTTGCGACCGAGGTCAATGCCGGCAATGTCAATGGCGCTGAGTTCACGGTGGGGCTTGATAACATGTCTCATCGGTCAAATCCTGCGAAGAGTGATGAATATGAGGTAAAAAAAGGCCCTGAAACGTCTCAATCCCAGTGATGAAACCGATCTTCATCGTAACATCTCGATTCCAGACCCTTGTTGTCAAGGGGTGTTGTAATGTTTGTAAACTTTTCGGGCAGACACTAACTAACGCCGTGGAAAGGTGCGCGTTAAAGGCAAAACCTTGAATTTAAAGAAGTACTCTGTCTCTACAAAATTAATGCGTTACTGCTGATTATTCCTCAAGTATTTAAAATTTGCTTTACCAGCATAAAAACTGTTGTACTACCAAAGGGAAGTGTGGTGTCATTTTGTGAATTTATCTGTTTTGAAGCACGAATAATAGCATCTTGAACCGCCTCATACGGAAATTTATGCTTATCTATATCCTTTTGGTAACATGGTAAAAATTTATTTAACCTTTGTTTTAGTTCCCGTTTACTTCCTATACCATTACCATCCTCAAAGTGGAGTAGAAGCCAATACTCAAAATTAGGGTTGCTTAGTGCAAGAAAGTTTTTCTTCTTATTTGTCCACCTATTTATTTCATCCATTTGAGTATCTAACCATTCATCCTTGTCTAGTACAATCCAAGATTCATCTTTAGATTTCATATGATTTTGCTTTTGGAAGTTCCTGATCCGTTTTAAGACTTGGTTTGGAGAACTCGCTTTACCTGTAATGACCTTAATAGAAGAGTTGCTGTTGTACCTTCTTATTACACTGTAGAAATAATTGGGTTCTGTCTTTCTTCCCTCTGGAGCAATGATAAATAGTTTTTTATAACGACGGTTTCCAAAAGTTCGTTGGTATCGACTTCGCCCTTTTGCCACCAGTTTATTCCTCAATGATTTATAATATCAAAGCCATCTGGAATAAATATATTTGGAATTCCCCCCATTCTCCCGTTTAAGTAACTCTTTCGTATATCTTTATCAAACCTAATTTCTTTGAAATCACTAAATGGGATTAGATCTGTTTCTCCGGAGTTTTTTCTTTCAGTAACCCACATTTCATCTCGTCGAAGAATATTCTGATCCATAAGTATGGCATCATGAGTGATAAGTATAAGCTGATTTCTTGATTTGTCGGAACAATCATTAAGATACTTTTCAATTAAGGCACGGGTGAGTAGAGTATGAAGGCTGCGGTCAAACTCGTCAATAATATAAAGTCTGTTTTTATCAGGAGAAATTAAATCTAGAAATGCCGGCAGGATATCAATTAACCGTTTGGTTCCATCAGATTCTTGGCTGAACTTAAATTTTTCTTCTATTCCATCCTCCCTCATATGAAAAGTCACCAGTTTGTTTGAAACTAGGTCTCCTCTTAGACGGGTAATATGAATTCGTTCTTCTAGCGTGTGTATTTCAGCAATTTCACCTTCCTTAATACTTTCACGTAAATCAGTAACAAGATCCCCAGGTAAAAATAAATTTTCAATCGGCATTTTTTCACCCCCTAAGCGGGAAATTCCTGTATCAAGTTGTGATAATACTTTACTAATATTCTGATTTAGTCCTGTCCCATCATCATATAATTTTTCAAATGAACCAAACACAGCATTTGGAGAAATTAATTCTAAACTTCGGTTGAACCAGTCATAAATCGGTTGAAATGTTGTAATTTTCTGTGATACAGAGTTAGTTAAAAATAACTGGTTGTTTCTGGTGCCGTTAAATACAACTTTGAGAACTTGGTCCTTTGTCAATGTTTTACTAAACTTGGGATCGGAATTACCTTCCTGACGGTGGTAGAGAACTTTTTCAGTCGTACTAAGTACTTCAACCAATTTCTCCTCAATAATAGTAGTTTGATTTACTGCAAAACTAAATTCGTATATTTTCTCATTTATATACAGGTCAAAACTGAATCTAGTTGGATTTTTTGAACTTATTGAATCAAGTCGGTAGGGTTCAACTGGGATAAAACTATCAAGTTGAGAACCTTTGACAACCAATCTCTTAGCAAACCTGAAGGCTTCAAATAAGTTGGACTTACCAGAGGCATTTCCTCCATATATCGTTGCTATTGGCAGAACTCCCGTACGGATTTTACTTAACCTAGTTACCCTTTCACGGTGCTGACGCTCCCTACTTGCAATCATGGAAAAATTAATTTTGTCACGGAAAGATTTCCAATTCTCCAGAGTGAATTTTATAAGCATGATGTTCTCTCCATAAAGTGATATAATCACCTAAATTATATATTTATTTTTTAAATATTTAAATAAATTTTATTTTTATGTGAATTATTCTCATTAATATCAGTAATTCTGCTAGCAACCATTTTTCCTAAAATGGTGATTGTCTGTGTTATTTTAAGGGCAGGCTTTTTGTTTTCCAGGTATTTTCTGGACAAGCAACGGTTTGCAGTTGTCTGATTTCCAACCCCAAACCGGGTCCGGACAATCCGTCAGAATGTCAACAGGAACAATCCAATCCTTCAGATTATTGAAAATATTGGGTACCTGAATAGTTACCTCCTTTCATTTTTTCATACACCCTCTTTTCCTTGGTGGTGGGGTTCATAAAGATTTGTTTGTTCGGGTATGTTCGGGGACCAAATCCAGAGGGTCAAGGAAGCGATAGCTGTTGCCCCTTATCCTGATAACAATGGGATAATGCCGAAGCCGATCAAGCCAAGTTGTGGCCATGACCGGATCACCGTACATGTCACCTCCGTCAGCAACCCCAGGTTGGACGCGAGGATCATGGCTCCTTTCTCATAGTGGGCATTCACCAGTTGAAAAAACAGGTTGGCTCCGCTCGGTGTAATCGGCAGAAAGCCAATGTCACCAATAATGAGTAACGAAGGATGGGAAAAGGGTTGCATCTTGACATACAAGTGATCGGACCGTTCCGGCCTGTACCAGGGTCTCAATCAAGTCGGCCAAGGTTGTGCGGACAACATGTGGCCGGCCTTGACACCAACGAGACCAAGAGCGGTTGCCAAAGGGGTTATGCCGGTCTCTGGAGGACCCCAAAAAGGAACCCCATCGCCCCGCTTGACACAGGACAGCTCGACGACTGTTATGATCCTTTCTTTCTCCAAAGAAGGCTTTCATAATGGGAGGTCATGCCCCTGATTAATAAACGAGTTTTCCAGATTCGGAAGTTTCCCATGGAATAAATTTCCCTGTTTGTCCCGTTCTCCCGTTTCCACATTTAATAGTTCCGCTTTTTGGGAGACCAGGACGGCCCATTATTCTGTAATTCCAGCCCTTTCGTCACCCCGATCATCCGTAAGAACCCCGCCTTATTTACGGTGCAGTCAATTTCTATTTTCCGTAGTGGTAATAAAGGGTCTTGATCATAAAGCGTTATTTGGAAGGTATGGTTCAAGTGAAAAATACACAACCTCTTTTGGGTTGTGGGCTGAATTTCATTATACACAACACGTCACACCCATAAAAAAGGGCGGTCAAAGACCGCCCTCCTTGCAATTTGTCTAGATCACCAAAACTAGAAACTCATCGCGATTTTGGCTTCCAACTTGGTCTGGGAGTCCTTGCCATCTTCATCAATCTTGTCAAGACCAGCGTGTAAAGTGGCTCCACCGCCAAGAGCATAGGACATATCAAGTTCCATTTTCTTTTTGTCGGTGCTGGAATCGAATTC
This sequence comes from Paracoccaceae bacterium, assembly GCA_022822495.1. Classification (GTDB taxonomy): domain Bacteria; phylum Pseudomonadota; class Alphaproteobacteria; order Rhodobacterales; family Rhodobacteraceae; genus MPNP01. The sequence goes on from JAJEBQ010000041.1 coordinate 4,257, forward strand.
ATCCCCTGCGGCCTCGATTTCTTTCTTAAGAGTCGAGTAGGCAACGGAGACGGTCGCCCCTTCGCCAGCCGCCATCGAGGCCTTGACACCTAAACCGGTGTTTTCCTGCGTGCCTTCCACAAGATCCCAGGTGTAACCCCCTCCCGTTCGGTGGGCATACCATTTACCGTCCGCATCTCGCCTCGGCTCGTATGTAGCGGGGCCGCCTTTTTTCACAAAACCGACCGCAATGTCTTCAAACTCGGATTTGGAGTAGTACGCACTGACATCAATACCGGATACATTGGACCCCAAGGAAAGAGCCAGTCCCTTACCATAATCCATTCCGACACCGATCTTGATCGTATCAAGTGTATAGGAGAAACCAACCGACCACTGGTCTTCGTTCTTGCCAATATAGACATCCGCGATATCTTCCTGACCGGAAACTTTATGAACCGGGGCACCCATTACCATAGCAGGCATACCGTCAACAGCCTCAACAGCGGGAACAGCATCCTTTGCTGGAGTCATAATATCACCAGCGCCAAGCGCATTAGCCCTACAAACAGGTCCACCAATTATCCTATAATAATTTATAACCTTTACTGGAGAATTACCAAACACGGTTATCTTGTCCGCACCGTCTGGAATCTTATCATAAGTCTCCGCAGATACCAATTGACCATCTGAAAAATCCAGCCCATCAGCGACAACTTCATAATATTCTAACTTACCCACTCCACAAGTATTAGTATCATCCCAATTTATACCTTCAATAGGTGAAGGAACATTAGTAAATATATTAACATTGTCAGCGGTATCAGTGTTACCATCCCCATCAACTGCACTTGGATTTACAGTAAGCACTCCGTTGGCGTCAAACCACATCCGATTCGCTACAGGCGTAGCCAGAACACCCGAACCAGCTGCTGTATAAATCGGTAGAGTTACCCTACCACTTTCAGTTGCCATTGAAGCGTCATCTCCTTCCTTCCATAGCACTGCTTCCTTAGCTGGAACTTCATCCATAGCCTCTACAGCCATTACGGGGGGAGTAACAGAAAGCCCTGACTCATCAACCATATCCATCGGATGTGTAGGCATCACAGGTGGGTTGCTTGAGGCAGGATCACCCACCGTCAACCGGTAATTGGCACCACCGAAACTTCCCGATAAAGAAACCGTCGCGTCACCAGCATCCATATCAAGATGGTCACCGGCAATCCCAATCGCCCCAACAAGATCGATACCGGGATCATTCCCGCCAAACTGAACCTTCCAGGACCCATCCGCACCGCCAACATAGACGTTTGAATTCTTGACCGACTTT
>JAJEBQ010000008.1 GCA_022822495.1 Paracoccaceae bacterium
TTACTTCGGTTGGTTTTTTAATTCGTACCACCAAATATAAAGACCCGCAAGGATAACTACTCCTGCTCCCAGATAAGTCCAGAAATCGGGAAATTCATCAAAGAACACCATGCCAATTATCGTTGCATAGATGATGGAGGAATAAGTAAAAGGGGAAAGAACCGATGCATGTACTTTGAATAGAGAATAGATGATCAATAACTGACCGACTGTTCCCAGGATCGAAATCAAGCCGATAAATTTTAAATCCCCCCAACTTGGGGTAGTCCAATAAAATGGAACCACCATAGACGAGAAAACCGCTCCGATAAATGTTGTATAAAACAGGCTGCTCCAAATATTTTCGGTTTTGCTAAGGTATCTGGTGGCAACAAAATAGCCAGCAAAACCCAATGCAGCAGCTATTGGATAAAGAGCATAAGGGGTAAATACAGCTGTCCCAGGTCTAATGATAATCAAGGCCCCTATTAAGCCTACACTAACGCCCACTATTTTTTGCCACCCCAAACTTTCTCCCAACAAAAAATGTGCAGCCAAGACGACAAAGAGGGGATTGATCTGCAAAATTGCTGTTGCAGCACCTAATTCAATTGACGAAATACCGGTAAAAAAGAAAAATGTCGCGAGGAACAACAGCAAAGAGCGTGTCAGTTGTAATCCCAATTGATTGCTGACCAATGTAGACTTCAGCCGAGGTAGAATAATTACCAGAACAACAACCGACTGACCTAAATACCTAATCCAAACCAAGTTTAGAATGTCATAATCACTCGAAAGGTATTTGACTGTTGCATCCATTGAGGTCAACAGGAAGATGGCCAGAAGCATGGATAAGATCCCTACCGTGACTGGTGGAAATTTTTCGAGGGATGGTTTCATATTTCAATGCTTTAAAGTTCTGAATAATGTGCACGAGTCTATAGCCTTATCAAACAGAAATTCCATGCACAAATTCGTTGCTCATTCACACTTTTGTAATTTTCTCTTGGAAGAGAAATTGTTTCTGGTTAATTGATTGCCCTGATTAGATGTAAATTAGAGAAGAAAATCATGATTAGAACCGGCGAGGAATATATCGAGTCCATCAGAGATGGGCGCGAAGTTCATATAAATGGTGAAAAGGTCAAGGATGTACCCTCACATCCAATGTTCAAGCCTATTGTTGATATTCGGGCCAGAATATATGACATGCAGCATGAAGCCGAGCATGAAGCGTTGTTTACCTACCAAGTTGATGGTGAAAAACTTGCCTCTTCCCTGAAACCACCTAGAGACCAGAATGACTGGTGGCAAAAAAGAAAAATTGCAAACAGTGTTTTTGCCGAAATCGGGGGTGTTGTGACAAGGGTCGGTGATGAAACCGTCGGAGAAATGTGGTCCCTTTTTGATGGGCAGGATATTCTCAATCAGGTCGATCCACAATTTTCAGAAAACATCAAGAAACACATTGACCTTGTAACTTATAATGATCCCTTTCATGTTTCGGCTAATACCGACCCCAAGGGTGACCGTTCCAAACATCCAAAAGATCAGGATCCTGACATGTTACTTCATGTTGTCAAGGAAACGGATGAAGGTCTGGTCGTTCGAGGTGCCAAATTTGAAACCGCAGCCGCTTATGCCAATCAGGCTTTTACCAAGCCAACCATTGCCAATTGGGGAAATGAGGCTTATTCGGATTATGCGGTTGGATTTATCTGTGATCTATCCTCACCTGGGATCAAAATGATTTGTCGAACTGGGTTTGCAGGAGTTAAACCGAGTGTTGATTATCCCCTTGCCAATAATTTCGATGAAATCGACAGCCTGGTTATTTTTGATAATGTCGTTGTCCCATGGGAGAATGTTCTGTTTTACCGTCATACCCAGGCGGCAATGTTCATTAGAGCCACATTACACAGATATTCTGCCTTTGCCTTTGTTCAAAGAAACTTGGCGTTCACCGACCTGATGATTGGGGCTGCTCTCTTTAATGCCAGACAAACAGGGTTGGACAAGCAACCGGCCGTACAGGAAAAACTTGCCAAGATGGCTGTTTATCGGGAGGGAATCAATGCTCACCTCACAGCAGCAATTGCGTTGGCAGAACCAAGCCCAGGAGGGTTGTTAATGCCTAATCAGTCCTTGCTTTACACTGGCCGGGTTCATGCCTGTTCAAATTATCACGAAATTATACATATCGCCAGAGAACTTTGCGGTGGACAGATATGTATTACTCCTGATGACGGCTGCTTCCAAGATGATGAATCTGGTCCTTGGATGGATAAATATTATACCATCAACGAAAACTGGTTTGCCGAGGACCGACGTAAATTATTGGCTTTTGCCAGAGATCTGTTGAATTCCGATTACGCTGGACATCGCTTGACGTTCCAATTGTTTGCTCAATCCCCTCCTTTTGCTCACCTTGGGGCAGTCTATCGCAATTTTGGATGGGATGGCCCGCTTGATTTGGTAAAAAATGCAGCCAACCTCTCGGAGAAAGTTGTTCAGAATGAAGATTTAAGAAAATGGTTGGATTGCGAACCTGATTTAAGCAATTAGTTAGTGTTAAAGTAACCACGTTTTATTTGATTTGCGTTAGGTATTTAATTGGAAACACCCCCGAGCAAGGACCGAGAGAATTTTCTAGAAGGGATGCGATACACTGCATCCGCTGTAAATATTGTAACCACCGATGGAGGGGCTGGTCGAGCAGGAGTAACCGTATCAGCGATGACTCCTGTTTCTGCAGATGGTAACAAACCAACATTGTTGGTTTGTGTTCACCATTTGAGCCCCGCATGCAGGGCAATAATGGAAAATCAGGTCTTTGGGGTTAACATTCTATCTCAGAAACAATCTCATATTGCAGATACCTTTGCTGGAAGAATAAAGGTCGAGGATAATGATAAATTTTCCTGTACAAAATGGATTACAGGTAAAACCGGTGTCCCATTAGTCCTACATTCGTTGGTATCATTTGAATGTCAACTGCTGGAGAATTCCCGAGTAGGGTCTCATCATATATTTATAGGAGGTGTCCAGAATACACGTTTTCAAGCAGATGAACTGCCCTTGATTTATTCCAACAGAGCTTATGGTTCGCCTGCAAAATTCGATGTAATTACCAAGAGGAATGAGAATAATAGTGAGGGTGCGCCCCTTCGTATCGGTTGTCCAGCACACCTGACCCCAAGTTTTATACCTGACTTGATTTCCAGTTACCTGGACCAGAAACCATCTGTCACTTTTTCCTTATTGGTGGAACAACAGGGAAATTTGCTTCAGTCAATAACAAATGATTACTGTGATATAGCCTTTTTAGGGTTGGCAGACCCAAATCCAAACTTGCACCAAATTACGTTAACTCAATTGCAACATCTTGTTGTAGTCCCTTCAGATAGTACTTTTGAAAATTCAACCCACGTCACTCTAGACACCCTTGTAAAAATGCCACTGCTGTATTTGGAAACCTCGCTTTATCCCAACATAATAGACCTTTTTGCTTCGAAAGATTTTGCTCCAAAACCAGTGGTTAAAACATCCTCTCTGGATGCTGTTCTTGACTTGGTTGAGCGTGGTTTGGGATATACGATTATACCCTTTCCATCATCTTCATCACTACCAATTTACAATAGAAAATTGCAAGTGTTGGAATTGAAGGATTGTGATGCAGGTAACCTGGTTATGGTCACTTCACAGAAAAAGAATTTTTCATTACTAATTGATGAGTTTGTAGAATTCAGCAAAAGTTATTTCACCAAAATTCAAAGGAGCGATTGTGATACATCACAGAATTAGACCATTTAACACGAAAGAAACCTACCCGGAGCAAAATTTGAACAATGACCTTAGTCAGGGTGTAGTTGCCAAGGGAACCATGGTCTTTTTGCGTGGTCAGGTATCGCAGGATTTGAAGACACGCGAATCTTTACATCCGTCTGACCCAACCCTTCAAACACGTAAAACAATGGAGAATATCAAAATTCTTCTTGAGGAAGCGGGTAGTGAACTTGGTCATGTCTGCCGAATAGTTGTTTACCTTACAGATATAAGGTACCGGGAGGAGGTTTATCTCGAAATGGGTACGTGGTTGAGGGGTGTTTTTCCTTGTTCCACTGGCTTGGTGGTTTCAAGTCTCGCACGACCTGAGTGGCTGGTTGAAATAGAAGTTACAGCAGTAATTCCAGAGGTTTAAGACGATGACATTTGCCATAGCCGGTCTTTGCAGCAAAACCAAACAGCTTGGTATTGCCATCACCACTTCATCCATAGCCGTTGGAAGCCGCTGCCCTTGGGTTAGACCCGGAGTGGGAGCAGTTTCTTCCCAGAATGTTACCTTACCGTCAATCGGCAATATGGTTTTAGACAAGATTGAGGCTGGTAGCTCTGCCTCTAAAGCATTGGGATCTGTCATGAAGGGTATGGAGTACAGTGAATATCGCCAAGTCATTGCGATCGATGCAAATGGAACCACCTCCCATTTTAGCGGTGAATTGACCCTTGGAATAAATGGCGTTTTTTCTGGTGATAACTGTATTGCAGCCGGTAATCTGCTACAGTCAAGGAAATTACCTGATGTTATGGTCAAAACCTTCGAAAAAGACTCCTCATCCCCTTTACCCGAACGGTTGTTAAAATCACTTGAAAGCGGACTTTACATAGGTTGTGGTGAAATGGGACCAACGCACTCCGCAGCTTTGTTGGTTACACATATAGAGCAATGGCCATTAGTCGATTTGCGTGTTGATTGGCATGATATTGATCCTGTCAAGAAATTAAGAAAACTTTGGGCTGATTACGAACCACAAATGATGGATTATATTCTGAGGGCCAAATACCCCGTACAAGCCCCAAGTTACGGCGTACCAGGTGATGAATAAAATGTGCATTTATTAAGATCGTAATTCGGTAATTTCCCTCTTGAAAGGAACAATTATATCCTTGGAAGGTTTGGCCTCCAACTCCTCTGCAAATCTTCTGCCGGCATAAACTGCATGCGCAATTGTTGCAGGTGCTTCACAATCACCAAAGGCCTTGACCATTTCCAATCCATTATCGTTCCATTCATCCTTTCTTTGGATCATGGCACTGAAAAGAGAATCATTTGGATATCTGGAACTAACCAATACAATGGCATCCATTTCATGGTTTATTTCTCGGTTGGTATAGGAACAGGTAAATTTCGATAATCCCTCTTCAATCTTTGCCAAAATCAAATTGGGATAAATTGTTCCTCCCATTTCCATTAATTGCTTCTGGATAAGATGTTGCTCCATGGTGTTTTGGGTCCATGAGGCAACCTCAGGTGCAGGTGTGATGTAACTGATATCATAGCCCTTCTGGATCAGAAGTTCGGCAAGGACATTACCCATGTAGTAATGATCGTCATCCCAAACGATCACTTTTTTACCTTTAGGTAAATTATCAGCGATTATATCATCCGGAGAGTAAACACTCGCTTTTTCATCTATTTCAGCAGGTTGCCTAAGGTTAAAACCCTGACCGGTACGGTGCCATGTGGAACCTGTACAAATTCCAACCAGGGGGATACCAAATTCCAGCAGGTGTTCCGGTTCGAGATTTGAATCGAAATAGGTTTCGAGATTCGGCAATTTATTGAATTGGCTCAAACGATAGTCAACAACCCTGCTCCAGGCAGCCAAACCAGGAAGTCTGGATTCTTTCAAAACCCTTCCCCCAAGGTTCAATTCCTTTTCGGCAAGGGTTACCTCATAACCCCTTTTTCCAAGCATTTGGGCTGCTTCCAGTCCAGCCGGACCTCCTCCTACAATCAGGACTGCCTTATCAGATTCCTTTGCCCTGATAAACTCGGGATGCCAACCTTTGCGCCATTCTTCACCCATACTAGGGTTTTGCGTACATCGGATTGGTGACATGGTAAAATCACCCGACACACAAATATTACAACCGATGCATTCTCGAATGTCATCAATTCGTCCTTCTTCTATTTTTTTCGGCATAAATGGATCTGCGATGGAAGGTCTGGCACAACCAATTAAATCCAACTCGCCAGATTTGATCAATGATACCATTTTATCTGGTGATGTATACCTGCCAACACCAACAACCGGTTTCGTAGTCAGTGATTTAAAACCTCGACGGTACTGATCTTGAAATCCTTCTTGGCTGAAGCGGGAGGTTTGACTGTCATTTTCCCATCCAGCAAGACAAAAATCCCATAGATCAGGCAGTTCTGCAAGGGAGGAGATGATATCTTTAGCCTCCTCGGTTTCTAAACCGGCCTTCCCCATGAGCTCATTCACAGTCAATCGGCACGGAACTGCACACTTGTCACCAATGGCTTCCTTTGTGTCAAGGATAATCTCTTTCAGAATCCTAATTCTGTTCTCAAGGCTGCCGCCATATTCATCACTTCTCTGGTTGTACCTTTTACAAAGAAAATGATGAAAAAATCCTAAGCCATGTCCAGCATAGACATAAACCAGATCAAAGCCCGCATTCATACCTCTTACTGCCGCATCCCGGTGCCATTTTCTGAGGTTACGAATATCCTGTTTATCCATGGTCTTGGCCGAAACCGGATCATAGGTGAATGACTCCACGGACATACCGGTGGGAGCAAGTGGAACTTCCCTGCCATAAAGATTGGGGCCGTTAAGTCCATTATAGGCAAGTTCAATGCCGGCAAGCGAATCGTACGCATGAATTTTGTCAGCGATTTTGGCCAACATCGGGACATCACGGTCATCCCATATGCGCAATTCGATGAAAGGGGTTATGTCTGAGGTATGATGAATTTCAACTTGTTCAGTACAAACTGTCCCCCATCCACCCTGAGCTTTCATCCCTCTTAACCACGCACTGGCAGAGGGATCTCTATAACCCAGTCCCGTGCAGTGAGGAACCTGAAAAAACCTGTTTTTTGCTACTACTGGACCAATCTGGATTGGTTCAAACAAAATGTCATAAATTGGATCTCTACTCATAACTTCAAAATGGCAACCAGATCATTAAAGGATCTGGTTACCTCGCTTGACATTAATTTACTGTTTAACCCTGGTCCAGATCTGGTTGTAGACAACCTGGACATCTTCATCACAGGGTTCTACAAACGATCCAGCGGGAGCATCAGCCGGTGGCACTGATTCCGGCTGGGATTTCAAATCAGCGTCAAGAAATTGATCCACTCCCTCAACACCTGCACTGTATCTTGCATAATTGGTCACAGCTGCAATGTTTTCAGGTTCCAGGAGGAAGTCCATAAATTTCAGGGCATTTTCCCTATTGGGTGCATCTTTAAGGAGGACAACATTATCCATCCAGACGACGAGACCTTCCCGTGGATAGGAATATTCAATATTAGCTCCTTCAGCCCGAGCTTTGGCGCCAAATCCGTTCCAAATCATTCCAACAGATGCATCACCTGAGACCAGTACATCCTTGGCACCATCAGAATTAAATGAAGCCCAATTCTCTTTGGCACTTTGAAGCAGTTCATCAAGCGACCTGAGCTGATCCTTATCTGTTGTGCATTGCGGTATTCCCAGATAGAGCGATGCCATGGCAATAACCTCACCTTGTGAATCCAGCACATTAATTTTGCCCTTCAATTCTTCGGGAGGATCAAATATAATACCCATCGTTCGGATATCACCTTGATACTCATCCCTATTTACAGAGAAACTTGTTGATCCCCACTGATAAGGTATTGAGTGTTTTCGTCCAGGATCAAAAGAGACATCCATCCATTGGGATTGGATATTTCCCATATTGTTCAACTCACCGGGTTGAATTTCATCAAGTAACCCTTCCGCGTGCATAATGGAAACCATGTAATCTCCCGGTACAGCGACATCGAAGGAACCGATTTTGCCTGCTTTCAGATTTGCCAACAGGGTTTCATTGGAATCGTAGGTATCCATGGTAACATCAATTCCCGTTTCCTCTGAAAATTTGTTTAACAATTCCTGTGGAATGTACTCAAACCAGTGATAAATCGACAGTTTCCCTTCAGAAGAACTTGATGAAGCACCAAGAGTAAACGCTATTGTGGAAATAACTAAAAATTTTTTGATCATATTTTTATCCTCTATCAATCCAGCCAAGTAGTGGATCCTATTCTAAAACTTAATTTACAGTACACAATTGTAGCAATAATCGTGAAACCAAAAAGCACATTGTTAAATCTGAAAAGCATTATGCAGAAATTCTAACCTGACTTCTATCAGTTAAGTTTGTTTTTTATATCAGCCCTACTCAGAAAGTATGAAATTGTTACAAAGAGGGTGGAAACCAGAAGCAATAGGGTTGATAAGGCCATTATATCAGGTTTTATACCCTGTTTAATTGATCCAAAAATTGCCGTTGGTAATGTTTCGACACCCGCACCCTTTACAAAGCTGGTGATAATAAAATCATCAAGGGATATGATAAAGGCTAAAAGGAAGCCCGAAATGATGCCTGGTAGCATCAAAGGAAGCAAAATACTTCGAAATATCTCCTTTCGATTGGCATAGAGGTCCAGAGCTGCCTCTTCATATACCTTTTCTATACTTTGTATCCTGGCGGATATCGGAAGATAAGCAAATGGAATACAGAACACTATGTGCGCAACAAGGATAGATGTATAACCCAGTTTAAAACTTATCATGCTAAAGAATATCAAGGTTGCAACTGCGGTTACAATTTCTGGTACCATAATGGGTAAACTCAATAGGGAAATATTGAGATTTTTCCCCTTAAACGGTGAGGTTCTGACCACACCAACAGCCGCTGAAAAGGCAATCGTTGTTGAGACAATCGCCGCCATGAAAGCTATGGTTATTGAATTCCAAGCGGCTTTTTGGAATTTTTCCGCTTCCAGCCCAAAGAAGATCTGTTCGTACCATCTTAGGCTAAAACCACCCCAAATTGTGATTGAAACGGAATCATTAAAACTGTAAACCATGACTACAAGAAGTGGAGCATACAGAATGACAAGACACAATACCGCTAATATTGAAAACCCTGGTATGCTTCTCACTGAATTTGCCAAGGTCATTCAAGTTAACTCACTTTTCGCCTGCTGTCTTGTATAAAGCATCAATGCAATTAATACCATTGTCAACAGGATCATTGATGCAGCTGCCCCGAATGGCCAATTTCCAGCATTTCCCTTGAATTGTTCCTCAATAAGGGAGCCTATCATGAAATTCTTGGCACCTCCCAAAAGATCTGGTGCTAAAAAAGCACCTAGGCTGGGAATAAAGACCAGAATACATCCAGCCGCAATTCCAGGAGCCACTATAGGCAAGACTATCCGCCTCAAGGTGCTCCATTTATCGGCATAAAGATCTGCAGCGGCTTCAGAAAAAGTAAAATTGAAACGTTCTACAGATGCATAAATGGGTAGAACCATAAAAGGAAGATAGGAGTAAAACAACCCAAGCTGGACAGCCAGATTGGTGTTGATCAACCCCAATGGTTCTGAAATCAAACCTAAAGAAATCATAAATTCATTTATGGGACCATTATCCCTGATCAGAAACTTCAGTGACACGGTTCTGATAAGGAGATTAACCCAATATGGAACAGTTACAAGGAATATCCAGAATGTCCTGTTTCTGGAGTCTCTCGTTGCTATGAAGAAGGCAGTAGGAAAACCAATTAACAAGCAAAAAAATGTTGCAATGGCGGCCTGTACAATAGACCGCAGAAAAATAACAATATAAGTCCATTGAATTGTTGGCGGTTCATCCCCAAACAGTCCCCGGTCAAACAGAAACTGATCATACGCGGCAAGCGACAATTCCCATATCACCCCTCCCCTGAATTCCTTTGTCATGAAGGATATGACAAGCATTAATCCCACAGGGATCAAAAGGAAAATACCGATGGTAACCCATGACGGCAACAAAAGCCAAATCCGGAGGGAATCAAAAGCTCTCTTTTGCTTGTAGACTTGTGTCATTTTTGTGACTAGGAACTTAAAATCCGAATAGAATCTTTGCTGAAACTAAGGCCAATATGACTTCCTAGTGATATCAACTCTCTTCGCTCAAACCCATTTTGATCCCGTATTTTCAGAATAACACCACCTGAAACCTTGACCTGGTATTCCGTATCAGTCCCCAGATACATCGATTCTTCAATAACACCCCTGAGAGCTGTCGCATTAACATTGAGGGGAGTAATTCTTATTTTCTCGGGTCGAAGCAGAATTTTGACATTTTGGTTTTTTGTTAATCCCTCGACTGATTCGCCAGTGATTATAAAATCCTCTGCAATTCGATACTTTGTTTCTTCCTTGTTCAAACCAACTACGCTTGCGTCCAGGATATTTGTTTCGCCTATAAATTTCGCTACAATTTCGTTTTTAGGACCCTCATAGATCTGCTGTGCTTTTCCGATTTGCTGTATCACACCCTCTGACATCACTGCTATTCGGTCGGACATCGCCAGTGCTTCTTCTTGATCATGTGTTACAAAAACAAATGTTATGCCCGTTTCCTTTTGCAATTGCTTTAATTCCATTCTCATGGCCTGACGCAATTTTAAATCCAGCGCGGAAAGAGGCTCATCCAACAACAGAACTTTAGGCTTGGGGGCAATAGCTCTGACCAAAGCAGCTCTCTGTTGTTGCCCTCCAGACAATTGATTGGGTTTTCTTTCAGCAAAGGGTGTTAATCTTACCAGATCCAACATTTCCCTAACAGTTGTGTCAATGTTACCCTTGGACCAGCCTTTCATCCTTAATCCAAAGGCAACATTTTCATAAACGGTCATATGGGGAAATAGTGCATATTGTTGAAACACCGTATTAACCGATCTCTTATTGGGAGGAAGGTGCATGAACTTCTGGCCAAAGAGCAAAATATTACCTTCAGTGACATCCTCAAAACCGGCTACCATTCGTAGCAATGTCGTCTTGCCACACCCTGAAGGGCCAAGCAAGGTAAAGAATTCATTGTCATTGATTTTCAGATTAGCATTATGAATGGCCGTAAAGTTGCCAAATTTCTTGACAACCTTTTGAAATTCAATGGCTACTGACTGAGACTCTTCCAAGGTTCTGATTTACTCCACTATGATAGGTTTGAATGGGTATAGCAATTTTTTGAAAAATTTTGAAACCAAGATTAGATTATCTCATGGTCATGGTATACAGATTTACACCAACAAAGCCTTGATACTAGAATAAAAAGGGAACAGGTAGAAAAGTTCAATTACGGATTTGCCTTTTCCCGAACGCAACAATGGAAAAATCAATCAGGCTGTTTGAGTGAATGTACTGTGTACTACCGGGACAAGTGACTGCGTCGCAATTGGCAACCATTAACGGCAAAAAGTAAGATCCAATGATTAATTGCTTACCCAGAACTACAATTTATCGGGACATTTTAATCGTGTTTCATTGTAAAGATGTACAACACTCCTTAGCACGTGGCATAGAACGTATCGGTGACTATGGTTGGGTATATTCCGTTTGTTTGTTGAAATATCAACGCAATGTTATGATGCTTGGGACAACTAAGATTGGATCCGTTCTTTTTGGTCCATTGCAATTCGGTTCCCTGGTTTGACCAACGTAATGGAAGCTCAATCAATTCTGTGACGACATTACCATAAGCTATAACCTTATCTCTGTTTTCACCCCTGGATATGGGCACGTTATGAACCCTTGGATCATAAAGGACATAATATACTTGATCAAAATCAGCAGGATTCGCACTCCATTGAATGGTTAATTCTTCGTCCTGCAGGTTAATGTTTGGTACGGCTGAGGGCTGATGGTTCATTTTTGTCAAAACGGCATCAACTTTATTTCTATGGCTCCCAACCAAGTGGTAGGAACCATCAATTATCACCTGAGGAGTATAATATCTTGTCGAGTTTATTCCACGGGCATAATCCCTTTGTCGATCCGAATATTTTCGATCAGCAAAAGTATCAACCCACCCCAAATGATCCCAATAATCAACATGATAAGCAATCGGAAGAATAGCAAGTTCCTTGTCCAGGTCAAGCAGATAACTATCCGCTGGTGGACAGGTGTTGCACCCTTGGGATGTAAAAAATTCGGCTAGAATTACACTCTTCCAGGCTCTTTCCTTGCCGAATGTAGCCGTAGATATCAATCCTGTCAAAACGGTAAGCACCAATACCCTAATGCACATCAAACGAATCAGTCGCATCTTTCTTCCTAAATCAATTAACCACGGGGTACCAGTTCTAATCAATACTAACGATTAAAACAAATCACTTTTTTGACAACATAGCAGACATTTCTTCAATGCTTTCTAGGGTGATGTGACCAGCTAAAAGCGCGCTGTATTAACCTCTATTTTGTCGCCAGATCTCGGAGAACATAGTGAAGGACACCGCCATGATTAAGATATTCAACCTCTACTTCTGTATCTATTCTGCATTTAACTTTAATCGTGACCTTACTCCCATCTGCATGGATGATTTCACATTCATTTGTCATTAAGGGTGTGATACCCTTTTCCAGCCCAGAAATTGTAATCTTTTCATCACCTTTAAAGCCAAGATTATGTCGATTATCACCATTCATGAATTCAAAGGGTATGACTCCCATACCTACAAGATTGGATCGGTGAATTCTTTCAAAACTCTCAGCAATAACAGCTTTTATTCCCAACAACGATGTTCCTTTGGCCGCCCAATCACGGGAGGAACCGGTTCCATATTGCTTACCAGCAATCACGACCAGTGGAATATCCTCAGACTGATATTTCATGGCTGCTTCGAAGATTGAAGTCTGTTGACCTTGCGGATCAAGTGTATACCCCCCCTCAACATCATCCAACATCTCATTCCTTATTCTTATATTGGCAAAGGTTCCACGCATCATGACTTCGTGATTACCTCGGCGTGACCCATAGGAATTGAAGTTCCTTGGAGGTACCTGCCTTTCCGTCAAATATCTTCCTGCTGGAGTGCTCTCCTTGAATGATCCTGCCGGAGAAATGTGATCCGTTGTAACTGTATCACCCAAAACGGCTATACATCTGGCTCCAATGATATCCTTGACACCAGGGGGATCCATGGTGATATTTTCAAAATAAGGTGGATTCCGGACATAGGTTGAGGTTTCCGGCCAACCATAAGTAAGACTATCGACTGTTTGTACTGATCGCCATTTCTCGTCTCCACTGAATACGTCAGAGTACTTGCTTGTAAAGGCCTCCTTGGTGACCGTTTTTTCAACCAATTCCGAAATTTCCTCGTTGGTCGGCCATATATCTTTCAATGTTACTTGTGAACCATCCTCGGCAACACCAATCGGATCCTCAGCTAGGTTTACGTTCATATCACCAACGAGGGAATAGGCAACAACCAGTGGAGGTGAAGCCAGGAAATTGGCCCTTACATCAGGGCTAATCCTCCCCTCAAAGTTTCTGTTACCTGAAAGCACACTAACCGCAACCAGATCGCCCTCGTTAATGGCTTGTGAAATTTCAGATTGTAGTGGGCCGGAGTTCCCGATGCAGGTCGTACAACCATAACCAACAAGGTTAAAGCCCATGGCATCCAAATCTTCCTGTAAACCTGCCTTTTCCAAATATTCAGAAACAACCTTGGAACCAGGCGCCAAAGAGGTTTTAACCCATGGTTTGGGTTTCAAACCCAGAGACCTGGCCTTTCTTGCAACCAGTCCTGCCCCGATCATGACATAGGGGTTGGAGGTATTCGTGCACGAAGTAATCGAAGCGATAACAATGGATCCATCATTTAACTGGTAACTTGCACCATCAACGGTATTCGATTTGATTTCCGGTTCGGACCCATTTGCTCCACGGTAATTGCCAACAACATTGGTGAAGGTTTGAGAAGCCTTAAACAAAGGGGTGTGGTCCTGGGGACGACTTGGTCCTGAAATGGCTGGAATGACCGTACTCATGTCCAATTCAAGCGTATCCGTATAAATTGGGTTATAGTCTTTTCCGCGCCAGAAACCATTTTCCTTGGCATAGGTTTCAACCAGTTTGAGAAGCTCGCTCTCTCGACCTGTTTGTTCCAAATATCTCAGTGTTTCACCATCAATCGGAAAATATCCACAGGTTGCCCCATATTCTGGTGCCATGTTGGCGATGGTAGCACGATCAGCAAGGGGCAAATGATCCAGGCCCTCACCATAAAATTCAACGAATTTACCAACCACGCCCTTTTCACGCAACAACTGCACTACCTTTAAAACAAGATCGGTAGCTGTTGTTCCCTCAACCATTCTACCCGTTAACTTGAATCCGATTACTTCTGGTATAAGAAGCGAAATGGGCTGCCCGAGCATGGCAGCCTCAGCTTCAATACCGCCTACTCCCCAACCAAGAACGGCCAAACCATTAACCATTGTTGTATGACTGTCAGTACCCACCAAAGTGTCTGGGTAAGCGATATTCCTCCCCTTGACATCTTGACCAGACCAGATGGTCTTGCTCAAATATTCAAGGTTTACCTGATGGCAAATTCCCGTGCCTGGAGGAACAACCCTAAAATTATCAAAGGCAGCCTGTCCCCACTTCAGGAACTCATATCGTTCCATATTTCTTTGATATTCCCTCTCGACATTCATCTTAAATGCGCGGGGGTTACCAAATTCGTCAATCATCACGGAGTGATCTATAACCAAATCCACTGGATTAATCGGATTAATCCTGGTTGGGTCACCACCTAGTTTTACAAGCCCATCACGCATTGCAGCCAGGTCCACAATGGCAGGAACACCGGTGAAATCCTGCATGAGGACCCTAGCGGGCCGAAACATTATTTCCTTCGGGTTTTTCCCACCTTGTTCACACCATTCGCTGAAAGCGCTTATATCTTCTGATTTGACGGTGGCCTCATCATAGAACCTCAAGAGGTTTTCTAAAACGACTGCCAGTGAAGCCGGCATTTTTGTAAAACGACCCAATCCTCGTTTTTCAGCAGTTGCTATTGAAAAATAATCATACTCAACTGAACCTGCTTTTAGAGTTTGTCTTGTTGCGTCAGATTTATTTCCCAGAATTAAACTCATTCTTTTTACCTCTATTTTTGGTTTGCATTCATCCGATTTTCCAGAACCAACAAATTGGCCTATAACTTATACCATACAAATCATTAGTGAAATCGGCTCATAAACATATAATAAATCTGAATGGTAATAACATTAGCGAATGTTCTCCTATATTTAAGATTTTTAAACTTTTACCTTCAGTCAACAGGGGTTGATTTTCAACACATGGAAACAAAGCACAATGAACCTGTCTTGGCCAGAGATATGCCTAGTATCAGTGTTGAAAATTTAACTTGCTATCGAAACGGTGTATCTGTTTTCTCAGGCTTATCATTCTTATTGAATCCCGGAGACCATCTTCTCATTAGAGGTTCGAACGGATCTGGCAAAACAACCTTATTGAGAACCCTGCTGTCCTTGACAAGCAGGTTTAATGGTACCATTCAAATACCCTTGGATGATACAACCTATCTTGGACATCTCAAGGGCTTGAAACCTGAACTGACGGTATGGGAAAATCATCGCTTCTGGCAGAACCTCAATAATATTCCTCCTTCCAGGAAATTACTGCATCATTTCAAGCTGGATGACCTTGGAGAGACACCGATAAAATTACTTTCCGAAGGTCAGAAAAGAAAGGTCGCTCTAGCAGGTGCACTCGAAACCGGAAAAAAAATATGGCTCCTTGATGAACCATTCAATTCCCTAGACAAGGAAGGACAGGTACTACTGGCTGAATTAATTCAAGACCATTGCAATGACTTGGGGATTATTATTCTTACTTCCCATTTGGAACCCATAACCTCCTCAACTCAAACGGTGTCGCTGGATGATTACCGATAGATATTTTCTCCTTGCATCTCTTGAACTGCAGATTGTAAATTTTGATCTCATGGGGTTAAATTGTTTGTACTAATTGCACGCGATCTCAAGGCTAATTTTAGGTTGGGTTCAGGAATTTGGCTCCCCTTAACCATGTTCCTTACCATTGTTGTCCTAATTCCTATTGGCATCGGACCGGATATTGACGTTCATATGGGTATTGCACCGGCCATTTTATGGATTGGTGTGGTGTTTTCTCTTTTTTTAAATCTTGATCGTATTTTTGGTCCTGACTTGGAAGACGGAACATTGGAAAGAATTGCTACATCCGAATTGCCTTTGGAAAAATATGTGTGGGCCAAAGTAATAGTATTATGGTTAAGTTCGGGGGTGTTGCTTGCAATCCTGACCCCCTTCCTTGGTCTTCTTCTAAACCTGCCGACGAGGCTTGGTCTTGTGTGCTCAATTTCAATACTTATAGGCTCACCTGCCTTGGCAACGATGGGATGTCTTGGAGGTGGTATTGGGGTTTTCAATCGCCATGGCAATTTACTGCAAGCAGTTATTGTGCTTCCTATGAGTATTCCCGTTCTCATTTTTGGTACAAAATCGGTTATTGCCTATTCCAACGGAGATGCATATCTGCCTTGGGTTTTACAATTGTCGGGAATTTCTTTGGCTACCATTGCCATATTCCCTTTCTTAATATCCTATTGCCTAAGGACAGTTCTGGCTGAATAATCAATTGGCTATGGACAAAATAACCATATGAGTACGAGTATTTGGAAATTCGCTAACCCTCACCATTTTAGCCAAATGGTGGAATCGATCACACCTGTTCTCTGGGTGTTAAGCGGTTGCTTTATTACCATTGGTTTGGGGTGGGGTTTCTTTTTTACCCCTGATGATTACCTTCAGGGAAGCACCGTCAAGATTATCTTTGTCCATGTACCCAGTGCCCTAATGGCAATCAATTGCTGGTTGATGATGTTGGTATCCTCTCTTATCTGGATAATCCGAAAGCATCATATCTCGATTTTGGCTGCCAAAGCTGCTGCACCCATTGGACTCTCATTTACTTTTCTAGCTCTGATCACCGGTGGTTTGTGGGGCCAACCGATGTGGGGCTCTTTCTGGGCTTGGGATCCCAGATTAACTTCCTTTTTGATCCTTTTTTTGCATTATATTACTTACCAGTTGATTTGGCTATATCTTATCAACAGGCAATCAGCTGCAAATATATCCTCCCTTGTTTGTCTGGTAGGGTCTGTATTTGCCTTGTTATCACGATATGCCGTAAATTTTTGGAACCAGGGTTTACATCAAGGTGCAACATTGTCTCTTGATCAGGAAACCAACATTCATGACGCATTTTATTATCCCTTGATTTTCTGTATTATTGGCTTTGTTTTATTGTTTATAACATTGGTACTGGTGCGAACAAAAACTGAAGTTACCCACAATCAAATTTCTTTGTACGAAAAATTGAGGAGTAAATAAAATTCCTGATCTCGGTAACTATGCATTCTATGTTCTGACCTCCTATGGGGTGACAATATTTGTAATCTTCGCTATTTCCATCCTTTCGGTCTATCAAAATCGCCTTGCCCGAAAGAAATTAAAACAGCTCAAATTGAAGTAATACATGCTTGGCAATAGGCTCATTCTTGCTATTCCTTTATTGCTATTTCTGGGATTTGGTGCCTTTTTTGCAGCTGGTATTTTCAATACGGGCGACAACAAATTACCCTCACAATTTATTGGGAAAAAGGCTCCTGAATTAAATCTTGCTTCCTTCGGTCAAGGATCAATCCCAACAAACAGGGACTTGGCAAATGAGGGAGTTAAATTGGTAAACTATTGGGCGAGTTGGTGTACCCCCTGTCGAGCCGAACACCCCAACCTTGAGTACCTTGCCGACAAGGGAATTCCCATATTTGGAATTAACTACAAGGATGAGGAAAAGCATGCCAAGAGATTTCTGGATGAGCTTGGCAATCCCTTTCAAAAGATTGGTACCGATAGAAAGGGAAGAACTGCCCTGGAATGGGGTGTTTATGGTATCCCAGAAACCTTTGTGGTCAATGGAAAGGGGGAAGTTACCTATAGGTTTGCCGGCCCCATAACCCAACGTGTATTGGACGATGTTATATTAACAGAAATTCAAAATGCTAAAATCGAATGAACACGATTGCTCCTTTTCCAATTTTTTGTCTCAATAATGTTATTACCACATGACCAAGATAAGTATTCGTCAACCTGATGACTGGCATCTACATCTAAGAGATGGGGAGTTGCTGAAATTGGTCTTGCCCCATACCGCCCAGCAGTTTGGGAAGGCCTTGATAATGCCGAATGTTGTACCTCCAATAATTACAACGGATGATGCCTACACATATCGTCAGGAAATTTTGTCAGGTCTCGATTCCCATGTTGACTTCAATCCCTTGATGTCGCTTTATTTAACTGAAGATACCAATCCAGTTGATGTCGAAAAAGGAATTGAGAACGGCCTTGTCAAGGCCGTTAAACTCTATCCAGCTGGAGCTACAACCAACTCATCCAATGGTGTCAGGGATTTTAACACGATCGGCACAACCCTCGAAGTATTATCCAAGTATAAGGTGCCCCTTTGTGTGCACGGTGAAATTGTTGATGGTGAGGTCGATATTTTTGATCGAGAAGCTGAATTCACCAAAAGGATTTTATCGCCAATTCACAGGAATTTTCCAGATCTAAAGATTATTCTTGAGCACATAACCACCAAGGAAGCCATAGATTTTGTACATCATACCCCTGACAATGTCGCAGCAACAATTACTGTTCACCACCTTGTGATCAATAGAAATCATATTTTCAAGGGTGGAATCAGACCCCATTATTTTTGTTTGCCGATTGCGAAGAGGGAATTTCATCGTCAACATCTGGTTGAAGTTGCAACAAGTGGCCATCCAAGCTTTTTCCTTGGTACTGATAGTGCTCCCCACACCGTAGGTGCAAAGGAATCTGCCTGTGGTTGTGCTGGTATATTTACAGCACCTGTTGCCCTGCCAGTCTTGGCACATATCTTTGAAAATGAAGATTCACTTGATAAATTAGAGGGCTTTACATCGATATTTGGTGCGAATTTTTATGGTGAACCCTTGAACCCCATCTTCGTTACCCTTGAGAAAAGTAATGAACCCATTAAGCAATTATCCCAGGTTTCCAGTAATGATCTCCAAGTTGCCGTATTCGACCCTGAATTTGATATCCACTGGTATGTGAAAGATCAAGATGACTAAAACCACAAGAAACCCAACCAAAAACTTTGCCAGCTTTACAGCAGATATCCTTCTCGATATAAAAGCCATCAATTTCAATACCGACACCTATTTTACTTTGGCATCAGGCAAGTGTTCTCCGGTCTATGTCGATTGTCGAAGAATAATATCCTTTCCAGAGGCCCGTAAAGAAATCATCAATATGATGGTTGAACTCGTTCATCATCGCGTTGGGAGTGAATATTTTCAGAATATTGCCGGCGGTGAAACTGCTGGCATTCCGTTTGCTGCGCTGGTTGCCAAGGAACTGCACCTTCCAATGACCTACGTTAGAAAAAAGCCCAAAGGATATGGGAAGAATGCCCGCATTGAAGGCCTTCTGGCTGAAGGTGATAATGTTCTTTTGGTTGAGGATTTGGCTACAGATGGAGGCTCAAAATTCAGTTTTGTTGATGCCATTCGATCCTCTGGCGGCATATGTAACTACAGTTTGGTCATATTCTACTATGATATTTTTCCCGAAGCTGCGAGCAAGTTAAAAGCCCATGGTATCGAATTGCTTCACCTGACTACTTGGGAGGCCATACTCAACTCGCAAAAGACCAAAACTCTGCTCTCCAAAAACGCCATTCGTGAAGTTTCAACTTTTCTTGAAGATCCAGGACGTTGGCAGGAGAAAAATTGCAGGAAAAATTAACTCTCCTTGATTTCGAATCAAAATTTAAGGTTTTAATCTGGAACCTGAAATAAAATCAATCCAACAATCAAGTGATAGTGCCTAACCTAACCTAATGGTAGTGAGATTGAAAAAATATTCTTGATTCGCATCAATTTTTCTGATTCGAAATGACCTTCATTAAGCCCTGAATTTCCTGCCAACTTTGTTGCCTCAAGGCATCTAAATTCTCTATTTATTTCATTGTATTAGTAGATTTATAGGGGGTTACAATTCCTTATATTGGAAAAATTACTAAGCTGAATTAGAGGTTTGATTTTTGCGCTGACTTTCTGAAACAATTTCAACTGTTAAAGACAAAAAAAGTTTATTTTTCAATATTTAGTGGTATCATAGTTATGATTCCACAAAATGTTGATTGCTTTTTCCCCAAGTTATCCTAATTTAATATTCGTTTGCAAGCAGCAATTTGTGTCAGGTAAGGAGGTAGGAACTTCAAAATATAAAGTCGAAAAATGAGCACCTCCGTCCTATTTGATATTTCCCAACCAGAAGCAGACAATCCTCTGAATTCAGATTCTATTCCCTTTAGTTTAGAACATGAAAAGGCCTTGATTTCAGCCCTGCTTTTCAACAATGAAATCTACACAGAAATTTCCAAAGTCGTTCAACCTGAGCATTTTTATTATCCAGTCAACAAGATTCTGTTTGAGAAGATCACGCAGATTATTCAACAATACCGATTAGCCTCCCACACTACCCTTTGGCCCTACATCCAGAACGAACCGGAAGTTATTGAATCAGGAGGTAGGGACTACTTCAAAGAACTTGTTGGTGTGAATATCGCTCCTTCCAAGGCTCATTCCTATGCCAGGGAAATCAAGGAATTGGCCATTCGCAGGGGAATGATTAATATCGGACAGGAACTAACAGCTGAAGCGGTTGATCAAAAAGTTGACAGACCGACTTCGGATATAATTGACAATGCCGAAAGCAAACTTTTCCAGTTGCGAAATTACGGTCGTGAAAAAACAGATTTTCAACCCTTTTCGAAGGTTTTGATTGAAACCATCCAAAGAGCCAAGATAGCTACCGAAAATGAAGATGAGATTTCGGGCTTATCAACAGGGTTGCTTGACCTTGATAACCATTTGGGAGGTTTACAGCCCTCCGATTTGATAATTATTGCCGGGCGTCCAGGTATGGGCAAGACTGCCTTGGCCACTAATATTGCATTTTCTGTTGCCAAGAATTTCAAGGGCCCTGGTCAAAAAAAGAAATCAGATCCACTTGGAGGAAGGGTGGCAATCTTTTCCCTGGAAATGTCAGGTGAACAATTGGCCTCCAGAATTCTAGCTGAAGTTTCAGAAATTCCTGCAACCAAAATCAGAAAAAATCAAATCAACAAGGAAGATTTTGAAAAATACGCCCAGGCATCAATGGAGCTCATTAAACTCCCTCTTTATATTGATGACACAGCTGGTCAAACCATTGCCGACATTACTCTCAGATGCAACAGGATTCATCGTAAAACAGGTGGCTTGGGTCTCTTGGTTGTGGATTATATCCAGCTTATTCAGGGTCTGAATAAAAATACCAACAGAACATATGAAATTGCAGAAATCACTGGTGGATTAAAGAATATTGCGAAGGAATTGAATATTCCAGTGATAGGGGTATCACAACTTTCCAGATCGATTGAAACGAGGGAAGATAGAAGACCCCAAATGAGCGATCTTAGGGATTCAGGATCCATAGAGCAAGATGCTGATCTGGTCATGTTTGTGTACCGCGAGGAATATTACCTACGTCGTTCAGAACCACCTCAGGATATGGAAAAACAATATGAAGTCTGGCAACAAAAGATGGATAAGCATCAAGGTAAAGCAGATATCATCATTGATAAAAACCGCCATGGTCCTGTTGGAACAATCAAGACATCCTTCCAAGGCAGATTAACCAAATTCGGTAATCTCGCCGAAAACTCCCAAATCGTAGGGGAGCATGAAATCATAACCGAAGACCCACCTTTCACCACCGGTTACCCGTACAACATGTAATGGGTATAAGATTTAAAAATTGGCTGATTTTATCTACCGAAAAAAGTAATGAGTTACGTGAATAATCTTTGATTCACCCCCAAATTAATGCCTTGTCGTATGATGTGGAGAACTTTTGGCCCAGTCAGTATTAACGATCAACCTGAAATCCATAGCCGACAACTGGCGGAGTCTGGACAAATTATCAGGCCCCGACGTAGAAACAGGCGCCGTACTGAAAGCTAATAGTTATGGATTAGGTATCAGTATGGTTGCTCCCTACCTGGCTAATCAAGGTGTATCGACCTTTTTTGTTGCCCTTGCCAAAGAAGGTAGAGAAATTCGGCAATTGCTGCCGGATAATGTAAGGATATTTATCCTATCGGGCTATATGCGGGATGATATCCACCTAATCAAACAGTTCGATCTAATACCCATATTGGTTTCGCAAGAACAATTCATACGTTATTCGGAGGATATTCCAGATCATAAATTTGGTCTGCAACTAGACACTGGCATGAACCGCTTGGGAATGGAGCCTGAACATTTTCTTGCTCAGAAAGATAATATCTGTAACCTTAACCCTGAACTCATAATAAGTCATTTGAGCTGGGCAGAAGAGCGTGACCATGCCATGAACAAGATCCAGTTAAATAACTTTAGGGATTTAACTCAGGGGTTGGATACTCCCTTGTCACTTTCTGCCACTGGAGGTATAAGTTTGGGTAAGGATTTTCATTTTGATCTTTGCCGTCCTGGAATCGGTTTGTTTGGTGGATTACCCTTTGAAGAGGCGTTGCCAGTCGTCTCCCTTGAAATCCCCTTGATACAAATTCAAAATGTGGTCAAAGGTGAAGGAGTCGGTTATAATACAGCATGGATTGCCAAAAGGGACACAACTCTTGCTACAATAGCGGCCGGTTATGCTGATGGTTTAATACGAAGTTTGAGTAATAATTCGATAGTTTATGCCAATGGCATACCCTGCCCTGTGGTTGGCCGGGTTTCCATGGACTTGATAACTGTAGATATTACAGACTTGGAGATGGTACCGGATTATTTTGAAATGCTGGGTGCGAATCAGACTATTAATGAACTGGCAGAGCAGGCATCAACCATTAGTCATGAGATTCTGACTTCGCTGGGTCAAAGGTATTATAGATCCTATGTATTATAAAAAGTCTTTGAAAATAACCGCCTCACCCTATCATTTGGACCAAGACCTCGTATGGATCTAGTTTTGTCATCCCTTGCTTCCATCGGAAGGGGAACTCTGAATGTCTTTGAGGAAGTTGGGAAATTGACCCTTTTTGTCATTTCAACTTTGGGGCTTTTCTTTCGCAAGCCTTTTTATTTCAGGGAATTTGCACGCTCAGTCATGTCAATAGGCTTTTTCAGTTTGCCTGTCATAGGCTTAACTGCCTTATTTACAGGAGGTGCCCTGGCCTTACAGATTTATTCTGGTGGATCAAGATTCAATTCGGAATCTGCTGTGCCTGCGATTGTATCCATTGGCATGGTAAGGGAATTGGGGCCTGTCCTTTGTGGCTTGATGATTGCAGGACGAGTAGGGTCAGCCATCGCTGCAGAAATTGGTACCATGAAGGTAACAGACCAGCTTGATGCTCTGGTAACACTTTCTACCAATCCCAAACAGTATCTCGTTATTCCCAGGGTAGCTGCAGCCACCTTGGTACTTCCCTTCTTGACAGGGGTTGGAGATATTCTTGGTATCCTTGGAGGCTATTTGGTAGGAACCTTAAAATTAAACTTCTCTTCACAGACCTATTTAAGCCAAGCTGTTCAATTTTTAGAAACAGCTGATGTGGTTTCCGGTTTGGTCAAGGGAGCGGTTTTTGGCTTCATTGTAGCCATCATTGGATGCTATTGCGGTTTTAAGTCTGGAATGGGTGCACGGGGTGTGGGCAAAGCGACGACGCAGTCAGTAGCTCTCTCGTCCATCCTCATCATAGCTTCAAATTTTGTTTTAACCGAAATGTTCTTCTAAATGACCACGCCATTAATTCAATTACAAGACATTACCAAGTCATTCAATCAAACCCTGGTTTTAGACAAGATCAATATGGTTGTTAACGAAGGGGAAAGTCTGGCAATTATTGGAGGGTCGGGTGCCGGCAAGTCGGTGGCATTGAAGATAGTCCTTGGTTTGCTGAAAGCTGACTCGGGTAAGGTGCTCATCAATGGTAAAATCTCAAAACCCCCATTTGACAAGTTTCTATCTGAAATAGGGATGCTGTTTCAAGGTGGAGCCTTGTTCGATTCCCTTCCGGTCTGGAAGAATGTTGCCTTCAAACTTCTTCGGGACAAAAAGAAATACAGCATGGAAGAAGCGAAACATATCGCTGTCGAAAAACTTGCCCGAGTAGGGTTGAATAACAGGGTAGCTGAGCTCTACCCGGCAGAACTCTCTGGTGGTATGCAAAAAAGGGTCGGATTGGCCCGAGCGATCGCTGCAAACCCTGCCATCTTGTTTTTTGATGAGCCGACAACCGGTTTGGACCCGATTAGGGCCGCAAATATTAGCTCATTAATTAGAGAACTGGTCGAGGAAACCTCAGCAACAGCCATTACTGTGTCGCATGACATGACATGTGTGAAGCAAATTGCGGACAAAGTGAACTTCCTCAATAAGTGCAAAATTGCCTGGTCAGGCACTGTTGAGGATTTTGAAAGTGTTAGTGATGGTGTAATATACCACTTTGTCAATGGTCTTCCGAGTGTAATCAAAGGGGGATTGGATATTTGAATCCACAGATACAATTCACATTATATTTAGGGGATGTAAAGATAAGGTAAATCCGTTTTTATACCCACCGTTGGCATTCATTAAAGTATTCATAAGTTCCCACGATAAGCGAACCACTTTTGCAATTATCTTCTTTGAATGTTGTATCAAGGCTATCAGGAATGCTCCTATGATTTTTTTTAACAAACCATGTGATAATGGCATTCTTGTCGTCCTTTCCCAAAAACATCCATACGACCGTTTCGGTATTGAAAAATGGCCTCAAACACCAAAATCGGTCTAATTATAACAAATTTTTTCGCAATACCAGATTCACACCCAACGGATATTTGTGTGTGGAAAAGAGGAGCTAGGTGAGTAAGCCTTGGTTCTCGTAGATATTGAGTTTCAATTTAAAATTGAATGTGAAGGGCTTACATACAGACTTGGGTGTACTTTCTCGGGCAGGATGAATGGAATGATCATTCCCTCTTTGGGTGTATTTGGATTTGATTATTTTCTGTTAAAGATTGCTGCAATAATTCCGAAAATAACTATGAGAATTGAACCCGCTGCTAAAATAGGGTACCCAATCCATGCACAAAAAGCTACAACTGCTAATCCCCCAATACCTAATCCGAATCCCATCCAATGTCCCCTATGTACATCCGATTTCTGTGCATCAAGCACTCTGTTTTCCCAATTTTGGCGATGGTTTTGTTCATTCATCACTATATCCAAGATCCGTTCCGCCGTACCGGGTAGAATTTCATCATAAGCCTTGTAAAGGGCTGGTGGAGGGAGTGGTCCCTTAAAGGACTCTATTTGTTTAAGCGTCTTCTCCGTTTCTACCACTACACCCCTTCGTTTCTCGGAGGGATGTTTTTCCATTAACCTTTCATTCGAATTAATTCGGGGCTGATGTTTGTTTTTTGCTTATTTTGTCTTTTTCATAACTATCAACCGCACGCCACATATCTCGACCAACTGCCTCTAAATCCTGCCTGTAAGATTTAGGATATTTTACCGCCGAAAACCTAGGTAAATAAAGGGGATTATATCTTTGGATATGCACATTGTTTGGGAACCATATCCATAACTTTTGATATCCAATTATAATTTGTTAAGGGGATTATATACCTGTTTCCCCAAATTTTAGAAGGTAGGAAAAAAGGGTCTATTGATTGAGGGAAATTTGACTAAGGACCGAGTTCAGGATAAAAAACATAATCAAATATTATTTTTCGAATAATTCATCCAGAAACTCTTCCCGTGATTGTATTTCAGTGGTAGTCGCTCGTTCAATGAGAGCGTTCACTATTTTCTGCGCCAAATTGCGCACCTCTATTCGTTCTTTCAGGGATATATTACTAATGTTCTCTCGGCCATGAATATATTCACCTCTCTTGTCGTAAAGGTTAGCAAAAATATCTCCATATGTGTTATCCCGTAGAAGGGTGCTGATTCGCTCCTTTAATTTGGCTGTCATTTGTTGCTCGCGGTATCCTAGGGCAGCTTCAATTGTTGTGATGTGTGAAATAAACTCGTTGATTCCATCAGTTTCATAACCATTAAGAAAAAAATAGTAACTACTCAGGTAGTCACTGATACCCCTTAAGCAATTTTTGTCCAACTGTCTATTGACAGTCTAGTTTTTAGGCCCATACAAATGATTCCAAATAAATGGTTGATTTTTAGACCCCGGATTCCAACTGTTTCCAAACAGTACCATCAACTGTCATTAGCAACGGAAAAACAATGAAATCAACTTGACAACAGATTATCCTCA
>JAJEBQ010000057.1 GCA_022822495.1 Paracoccaceae bacterium
CAACGCCGAGGGTTTGGATGGATGACAACCGGTTCCCAATCGAGGAAGGCCAAGCCGCTTGTCGAAAGATGATCCTGATCGCATGAAATCGATTATGCATAGAAAATGGGTTATCGCACCAGATGTTTTAGAACCAACATCAGTTATACGTTAGTTTGGTTTGGTATAATTTGTAATTACAGGATTTTTGCTTTAGTCAAGGAAACCACCTCATGGCATCCAGGATCATTGCACTATAATACAATTCCGAACAATTTCTTTGCTTGCATTCAATATTCTGTTAATCCTACATTCATTAATTCAATTCAAGCTAGGCGATTACCATGAAAGTTGTTTCATCTCGATTTCCTATATCCCGTCCACGAAGGTTGCGCAGTTCAAGTAGCATCCGATCTTTGGTACAAGAAAACACATTTTCGATTTCAGATTTAATTTGGCCAATATTTGTTTGTGAGGGAACAAAGAAAAAAGAAGAAATTAAATCAATGCCTGACGTTTATAGAATGTCCATTGATGTGGCTCTGGAGGAAATAAATAAATACCACCTATTGGGTTTAAATGCTGTTGCCCTTTTTCCTTGTGTATCAGAGAGTGATAAGAGTGCTGATTGCAAAAACGCCTGGTACCATGACAATCTGGCAAACAAGTCAACGCGGGTGATCAAAAAGGAGTTTCCTGAATTACTTGTTATGCTGGATGTGGCCCTTGATCCTTATAACATTCATGGCCATGATGGTCTTGTCAAGAATGGTCGTGTTTTAAACGACGAAACACTCGAATGCCTCGTCAGGCAAGCTTTAAGCCACGCTGAAGCTGGAGCTGATATTCTGGGACCCTCGGACATGATGGATGGCAGGATAGGACGAATACGGCAAGGTTTGGAGGAGCAAAACCATCAAGAGACAATCATTTTATCTTATTCAGCAAAATACGCATCCAGTTTTTACGGTGGGTTCAGGGATGCGGTTGGTTCAGGTAAAGTGTTACAAGGCAATAAAAAAACATATCAACTTGATTTTTCAAATAGCAATGAAGCCTTAAGAATGGTGCACCGGGATCTGACAGAAGGAGCTGATATGGTTATGGTTAAGCCAGGGTTGCCCTATCTGGATATCTGCCAAAGGATTAAGGATAACTTCAATATCCCTGTCTTTGCCTACCAGGTTTCTGGAGAATTCAGTATGCTGCAAAATGCCATAAGAAAAAATCTTATCCCCAGGGAGTTGGCAATTTTAGAAACCATCTTTGCTTTCAAACGTGCTGGTTGTTCAGGTATTTTAACCTACTTTGCACCGATGATAGCGGATTATCTTATTACACAGGAAAGCACTTAAGACAATTTTTGCTTGAAAAATTTAAAAAGAATTAATAAGATTAAGGGCTAACAAGAAAATAAATTAAACCAAGAATTATTCGAGCAGATCTTGGAGGCTATCGTGACATTAAGGTTTGGATGTTTGACCAGGTTATTACTCGTAACTGGGTTACTTTTTAGTATTAGCACCTTTGAATTGGTCGCCAAAGATAAATTCCTTGAAATCGAGAGGAAAGTGGATTCCTCATTGTTATTCCTTTTGGAAAACGTTCCAAATACGGAAGATTTGATGGTCAGGGCAAAAGGTATGTTGGTTATACCCACAGTTACAAAAGCAAGTTTTGTAATCGGCGGTTCCTATGGAGAAGGTGCCTTGCGAGTAGGTGAGAAGACTCTTGAGTACTACTCTTCAGCACAATTCAATTATGGACTTCAACTGGGAGCACAACAGTATTCCCATGTTCTGTTCTTTATGACAGATCAGGCCCTATCCAAATTTTACAACTCTGATGGATTTAAGTTGGGAGCCAACGCCGAAGCAGCCATAATCAAGGAAAGTGACTTTATCGGCATTGATACAATTAATGTGAATTCCGATGTCGTTGGTGTTGTTTTTGGCCAAAAAGGATTGATTTTGGGGGCTTCCCTGGAAGGGACAAAATACACCAGGCTGTAAACTCAGTCTGGTTCAATCTCCCCATCCAATTTTCGGAGCCGTTGGATCAAACTTGAGGTGTCCCAGCGGCTTCCACCCAATTTCTGTACATCCTTGTAATACTGATCAATGAGGGCCGTTAATGGTAGGCTTGCCCCGATTTCATCGGCGGTTTGGAGACATATACCCAAATCTTTTCGCATCCAGTCAACAGCGAAACCAAAATCAAAATCACCATCAAGCATGGTCGAGTAGCGGTTTTCCATTTGCCAGGATCCTGCTGCACCTTGCGATATGACTTCCACCACCTTACGGCCATCCAAACCCGCCTTGGTAGCAAAGTTAAGACCTTCTGAAAGTCCCTGCAAAATACCTGCTATACATATTTGATTAACCATTTTGGCTAGTTGCCCTGCGCCATGTGTTCCCATTAATTTACAAACTCGCGCATAACTGGCCATGATTTTCTCCGCTTGCTCAAAATCATCCTTGCAACCGCCGCACATTATTGAGAGGACACCATTCTCGGCTCCTGCCTGCCCCCCAGAAACTGGAGCATCAACAAACCCTACCTCCTTGGCACGGAGTGATTCATACAACTCGTGGGTTACCTTGGCCGAAACAGTTGTATGATCAACATAAATTGAACCCTTCTCCATACCCGCAAATATACCATCCTTACCCGTACAGACCTCTCTAAGGTCATCATCATTTCCAACACAAGAAAAAACAAATTCCTTGTCCAGGGCAGCTTCACGCGGAGTATGCGCTTTGGTTCCCTGATACTTTGTTACCCATTCATTAGCCTTATTATGTGTTCGGTTGTAAACACAAACTTCATGTCCAGCATTCCTCAGGTGCCCAGCCATGGGAAACCCCATGACACCCAATCCAATAAAAGCTACTTTTGCCATTCCTAATTTCCTTTATTTTTCTACCCTTTGGTTATTCTTCCAAAGCAAAACTTTTCTCAAAGAGTCCATATAAGTATTGCTTTCAAGGTCAATTGTAAAACGAGTTCATTTTGATTGAAGAAGAATTCTTTCCGGCCTTAGATCCAACCGTGCATGTTTTTACGCTTATACTACAGGTTTATCCGGCTGATAATTATTCATAAAAAATGTTTGTTATCCTGAACAGCATCTATATTTAATATAAATCAGATGGGAATAATCTCACCATCATGACCAGAGACTAAATCAATAATTTAATAAGCCAACGTATGCTTTTTCTTTTCAAGTGGATTACCAGGATATTTACGATCTTTATCATTTTGCTCGTATTTTCCTTGGCTTTATTCTATTATTTTGCTTCCAAATCCCTGCCAAATTATTCTGGAAACTATAAAGTGCTGGGTATTAACAATCCTGTTGAGATTGTAAGAACGGAGCATAACATCCCACACATCTTCGGAACCTCTGATGCTGATGTTTACTTTACCCTGGGTTTTGCTCATGCTCAAGATAGACTTTGGCAAATGATAAATCTACGACGTGTCGCTCAGGGACGTTTGTCTGAAATTTATGGCGGAGAGACACTCGAAATTGATGAGTTAATGCGCCGATTTGACCTTTATGATCTCGCATCCAATGCCCTTCCGTTTCAGGACCAACACGTGATTGAAGCGCTTGAGGCCTATTCACGGGGTGTAAATACGCATATCAATTCAGTTAAATCGACCTTACGTGGTCGTGGTGCTCCCGAGTTTTTATTATTCAGAACGGCCATTCAACCATGGACACCGGTGGATAGCTTGGCTATCCTTAACCTTCAGGCGGTACGATTGTCTTCTCATCTGGAAAATGAAATCCTGGGACAGAGAATATTAGAAAAACTCGGTCCAGATAAACTGAAAACAATTATGCCTGAAGCCTTTAGCTCTGACCTCATTCCCTTTGGTATGACCGAAGCACTTGAACCTGTAGTGGAAGAAAATGATGACTCTTTGGAGAACTCAACTGAGGGGCTCACCATAAATGATGTGATAGGTACTGGTGGTGGGTCCAATGCGTGGATAATTGCACCGAAAAAAACCGTAACCGGAAAGGCCCTCTTGGCAAGTGATCCGCATCTTGGCCTATCAGCCCCCTCAATTTGGTATTTGGCTCGATTGGAATTGTCTAATGGTGGTGTCATAGGTGCAACCATACCTGGTGTACCTGCAATAATCGCAGGACGGTCATCCCATCTTGCCTGGGGAATAACCTATGCCAACATAGATGATCAGGATCTGTATTTTGAAAAACTTGATCCAAGTAACAGCAACAGATACCTGACTCCAACAGGGTTTAAGAATTTCCGAAATCGCTTATCTCACATTGAAGTCAAGGGGGAAGCGCTCCCGACAACCATTCAGTTAAGTTGGACAGAGAATGGTCCAGTAATCCCCGGTAAATTCTACAATCTTAAATCGATCCTTCCGGAAGGCTATGTAGCGACGTTGGCCTGGACACTTTTTGAACCCAAGAACACCTCCCTTTCAGCCGCCATAGGTGTTATGCAAGCACCTAATCTTGATGAGGCATTAAACCAAATGAGCAAAGTTCATACTCCGGGTTTAAATTTTTATATATCGGATGGCGAAAATATTGCTTATCAAATGGTGGGTAAAGTACCCCTGAGGGGACTGTTTCATGAAACCCAGGGTCGATTACCCTCTGCCGGTTGGAAATACAGAAACCGATGGGTTGGTTCCATACCCTATGAAGAAATGCCTCGATCCATTAATCCAAGCAGTGGTTACCTTGCTAATACGAACAATATGCCCATTGAGCAGGAGTATCCCAATCACTTGAGTTTTAACTGGGGTGATACCAAAAGGATTAAAAGGCTTAATTACATAATTGAATCCAGACCTATACATTCCAGGCAAAGTACCAAACAAGCTCAAATCGATACTGTCTCCGAGACGGCCAGAACGCTTGTCCCAATGTTCAGCCGTGCATTGGGTCATTTAATTCGAGCGAATCCAGCTGATACTCAATCCGAGTTGAAAATCAATGCACTGGGATTGCTCAATGACTGGATAGGCGACATGGACCAGGACAAGGCGCAACCACTCATATATTCTCAATGGATGGTGTCCGTATTCAGATTAATTGCACAAGACGAATTGGGGACGATAATTGAAGAGTATTCCTACCCGGATGCAGATTTCCTGGAAAGAGTGTTCGAGGATGTAGATGGGGCCGCAGTTTGGTGTGACTTTATCCAGACAGAAAGGATTGAAGATTGTGACATGATTGCTTCATTAGCCCTTGAAGACACACTCCGAGCTCTGGTAGCAACCTATGGGGATGATATAAACTTATGGAAATGGGGCGAAGCCCACCAGATTAGACATGACCATTCTCCTCTCGGGTCCATTCCCCTCCTTACCTGGTTGAATATCCAATATGCAGGCTCGGGGGGGCAGGATACACTTAATCGAACAACTTCCAGTGGTGAACTGCCCAATATTTTCTCTTCGAACCATGGTGCAGGCTATCGAGGGGTTTATGATTTCTCTGATCTGGATTCGTCTGAATTCATTATAGCAACTGGCCAAAGTGGTCATCCGTTATCACAACATTATGATGACCTGAGTATCCTCTTTGTTCAGAACAAATATCTCAAAATGTCTTTGAACCCAGAGTTGGCAAGATCTAACGCCATTGGGATTATTAACCTGCAACCTTGATTTGTCGCTTATTGTATCCCTAAAATTTGCTTACGGGAATAAGACCAGGTCATGATCAAGTGATCAACCATCAGTCCGATAAATGAAACAATTATTCCCAATACCAACCCTTTGCCTACATCGGTGAATGACAAGGCTCGCTGCATTTCCTGGCCCAAATCCTGGGTACCAATAAACGCTGCAATGATGACCATGAAAAGGGAAAACATGACCGATTGGTTAACACCTACCATAATCGTTGGAATGGCAAGTGGAAGGCGTGCCTTGAACAGAGTTTGAAATTTGTTCGCTCCAGACATTTGGGATGCTTCAATAATCTGTGGATCAACATTCCGCAACCCCTCTATGGTATAACGGATAAGCGGGACAGCAGCAAACAATACCACAGCGCCTATGACTGCAACATCATTTACACCAAAAAGCATGACAACTGGTATGAGGTAGATAAAACTGGGAAAAGTTTGTAATGTATCACAAATCAGCAGAACTGTCTTGGATGATCTCTCACCAAAGCTTGCAAACATACCTAGGGGAAATCCGATAATTGCTGCAATTATGACCGCAACTGTTACCGTATAAACAGTTATCATTGTTCGGTCCCACCAACCAGTCATTGCAATCAGGGTAAAAAAGGTTGTACAAATTAGGGCTGAACGTAGCCCCCCTATTTTAAAACCAAAGCAGGCCAAAAGGGCAAGAATGGCAGTAAATGGCACCCAAAGATAAAAGTTCCTCAGGGGTATTAAAACCCACGTAATAAGAAACCATCTTATCCATTGGGTAATAGGATCAAGAGTAATAACCAACCAATCGACACCAACCTCTATAGGGGCTGAAATAGAAAAGGCCTGATTGCGTTTCACCTGATCAAGAATGGGTATAAATTGTCCTAGAATCACAAAAAGTACAAATAACACAAGCCAGACAAAAAGGAACTTGTTGCGCACCAAAATTGAACTTCCCTTGGGGAAATGTACAGGTTCCCTTTTGGCCCATGCTTGGGTGCATCTATCAAGAGTAATTGCAATAAGAACTATTGAAATACCTATCTCCACCGATTTACCTATTTTAAGGGATTGAAGGAGTTGGAGCAGTTTCTGACCCAAACCGGGCATGCCAATAAAACTTGCTAGTACGACCATCGCCAGGCATTGCATAATCACCTGATTAACACCAATCAGAATTTCGGTCCTTGCTGTCGGGATTCTTACAAACCGTAAGAGTTGCCAGCCCGAGGATCCCGACATTTTCCCTCCCTCAATTACTTCGGGAGAAACGCTCCTTAATCCCAAAAGTGTCATTCTGATCATGGGAGGGACAGCAAAAATAACTGTTACGATTGCACCCGCCTTTGGCCCTACACCGATAAAGACAACTACCGGAATCATGTAGGCAAAATGTGGCATGGTTTGGGCTAAATTTAGAATAGGATTCAAAATCCTTTCGAAGGCTCTACTCCGCCAGGCAAAAGTACCAAAAATCAATCCAATCAAGACTGCAATTGGTGTTGCGACAATAATAACGGAAAGAGTTTCCATGGCCCATTTCCATTGTCCCATAAGAGCAATCCAGACAAATGTACCGCCCGAAATCAACGACAACCTAATACCGCCTAGACCATAACCGATAATAAAAGCAGTGGCAGCAATTGCTGACCAGGGAATGGGTCCAATTCGTGGCCAACGATGTTTGCCATAAAGCAAGTTGGCCGTTACATCAAGTAACCATTCGACACCGCTTGATACAGCTCTGGACACATGAATTAACCCTAGATCATCCCTGATAAATACAAAAAAGGCATTGATCCAGTCAGCGAAAGGAAAAACAAGAAAAGAAGGCGGTCTGTGGATGCCTTCCGGTAGTACACCTTTCGAAATCACAAGGACAAGCGATAAAGCTAGAAAAACATAGGCCCAAATAATGTTGCTCAGTCCGAGCAAACTATCGGATTTGATAGGATTTTCAAGCATTAGCGGGCCCGATAAGTACCTCAAGCGCTTCTTTTCGGTTAAGAAATCCTAAATTTTTACCATCGGAATTTTCTACCGGGTAAAAATCAAAATCCTCATTGACCAGTATCCTTGCCAATTCCTGAATGGTTTTTTCTCCAGATACGGCAAAATCTGCTATCCTCGTATCTTCAGTGGTTGGGTTTTGTAACATACCCTTGGCATGGACGACCCTTGCCTTTTCAATTTCCAGAGTAAACTTTGAAACATATTCCGTTGCCGGTTTTAAAACAATTTGATCCGGTGTATCACATTGTTCAATGGCACCATCTTTCATTATGGCAATTCGATCAGCAAGACGTATAGCTTCGTCAAAATCATGCGTTATAAAGACAATGGTCTTGTTAAGCATCTCTTGAAGTCGCAAAAACTCATCTTGCATTTCCCGTCGAATGAGCGGGTCCAAGGCAGAAAAGGGTTCATCCAAAAACCAAATATCTGGTTCAATGGCAAGACTTCTTGCAATCCCTACACGTTGTTGCTGTCCTCCCGATAATTCTCTGGGGTAATATTCCTCCCGGCCATTGAGACCCACGAGTTCAATCATTTCCAGCGCTCTTTCTCGTCGTTCGTGTACCCCCTGCCCCCTCATTTCAAGAGGAAAGGCAACGTTATCCAGAACATTGCGATGTGGCAAGAGGCCAAAATTCTGAAAGACCATCCCCATTTTCTTACGTCGCAATTCAATGAGTTGGGTTTCTGACAGTTTGGCAAGGTCCTCGCCATCAACCCAAATGTTTCCCTTGGTTATATCCAGTAATCTTGCAAAGCACCTGACAAGGGTTGACTTCCCAGACCCGGAAAGCCCCATAATGACAATCATTTCTCCCTCGACAATGTTAAGAGAAACTTGTCTTACGGCCGTAATGTAACCATCATTTGCAATCTTATCATAGGGGGTATTTTCGGGTATGGAATTTAAATATACAGATGGATTTTTGCCAAAGAGTTTCCAGACATTGCTACATGAAATGACCGTTTTGGAATCTGTCATATTTTAAACCCAAGTAACCACAATATCGATCTGTTCTGTGCTTAAATATCACTATCAGGCCCGGTTGTTGAACCAGCAATTCAAATAGGAATATCGTAAGGATATTAGCAAAAAATTTAAAAAGTTAAATCCAACTTTGTCTTGAGTTGAGGTTTATGCCCAGGTCAAAAGATCTGGGCATAAAGTTTTTCAATTTACATGGTCCAGGGTTTCCACACGTCTTCATTTGCGGCCAACCATTCGGTGGCAGCATCCTCTGGGTCGTGCCCCTCAACATCTACCAATTTAGCCATTTCAGCAATTTGCTCATTGGTAAAATTTATTTGTGTCAAGGTCTTGTAGGCATTGGGCCACTTTTCAGGCATGCCATCCCATGCCGCCTTTTTAAGGTAGCCATTTGGAGGGTTGCCACAATCATAAGTGGTGTCGGGATTATATCCGACAGCGGGGTCGGTATCACAACCCTCTTCCCATGCTGGAAACTCAACAAATTCACCTGCCCACACAGCTTCAACAAAGTTGGGTGTCCAGTTAAAAATTACTGTTGGTCGATTGGTCTTTTCTGCAGCTTCAAGCTCAGCCCAAAGTGCTGATGCTGAACCAGCATTAACCACAACAAAATCAAGGCCCAAACCTTCGACTCTTTCAGCATCGTGCTTCAGCCAGTCCACCGGTCCGCCAAGAAATCTTCCCTTGTCACCGGTCTCAGGGGTAGAAAAGATTGCGGCACACGCGTTCAACGCTTCCCAATCAGGCAAACCTGGGCATGCTTCCTTGGTCCAAAGTGGATACCACCAATCTTCCCTTGTGTAAGCGTCATGGTCACCAGCGTCATGAATACCACCTTTTTCCAGAGCCGCTCGGAAAGAATTGCCAAACGCACCTTCCCATACTTCCAACTCAAGGGATACATCACCCAGGCGAATAGATTCATATACAGCTTGGCTATCAGTGGAGATGTATTCGACATTATTCCCCATTGATTCAAACATTTGCCCTACAGCATAACTCATTACCAATTGGCTTGACCAGTTGTGCAAAGGGATAATGACTGGATCTGATGAATCCTCTGCTTTAGAAACACCAACAGTACCAAGCGCAAACACACCAAGCACAACTAATAGTTTTAAGAAATTACGCAATTAATCCTCCTTTAATCTGCTTTATTTTCCACAAGATCATCTGATATGACTTATGGACTTCTATAAAAACAATTTAGGACATCGAAATTGAAGTGTCCTAATTTAGGAATGTTGTTTTGAAAGATTCTTAAAGGTAATACAACCAGAAAAATGGGGCTTTCCCAAGGTTGGAAAACGAATATTTGCGATAAAAACTCTTTAGACCTATAATTTTTGAACCAAAAAAATACCAATACATTATACTATGGACAAAAACTAATGGATCAGAAGTTCTGATAGCTGGAAAAAGAATCACCTGAAAATCAGGTATCAATCATTTCCGTATCATCCTCTTCGATCATAATTGGCTCCGAGGGCATGATCGTAGAAATAGCATGCTTGTATACCAATTGAACCTGCTGGTCACGTTTTAGTAAAAGGCTGTATCTGTCGAACCAAGTTACAGCACCAGACAATTTGACGCCATTCACTAAAAATATAGTAACTCCAACCTTCTCTTTTCTAACAGTGTTGATAAAGGCATCCTGAAGTCGGTTTTGTTGGTTTGCCATTTAACCGATTTCCTTATATTATTATTTTACTCTTTTGTAGCTGTGTTCAGCCTTGTTGCCAATATAAAGCAAAACCTCCCAAACATCAAGTAATTTTCCCCTGGCGCATAATAAAACAAAACTTATTCCCTGCTTTGGGGCTGTCGTCACTAATTTCTTTTCCAGGAATCACGGCCAAGAAAAAACATAATCAGTACAATTTCCAGGCGACCGACAATCATGCCAGCAGAAATTACTGTCTTGGAAAAATTATCCAAATCCGAAAAACTGAAACTTCCAGCCAAAGACGTCTCTACCAAAGGGCCAGTGGTGGTGATAACAGCCATTGATACCGTAAGGGCCGATTCGAAATCCAACCCGGCAAACACAAGACAGAGAAACAAAATAACGATTGTCAGGAAAAACATGGCAAATATTAACCAAGCTTCTTCCCAACCAGAATCTATATTTCTGAGATTCCAGGTTTTTTTGTGCACAACTGCTGAGGGATATAAGAGGTGAAACATCTCTCTGGTGACATTCTCAAAGAGAATATGAAGTC
Source organism: Paracoccaceae bacterium (assembly GCA_022822495.1). Classification (GTDB taxonomy): domain Bacteria; phylum Pseudomonadota; class Alphaproteobacteria; order Rhodobacterales; family Rhodobacteraceae; genus MPNP01. The sequence goes on from JAJEBQ010000057.1 coordinate 10,887, forward strand.
GAAGGAGTTTCAACCCCCCTGCATTGGTTGCCACGCCACCACCGATAATGACAAGAGAAAGAAGTACCAGTTGCGGGAAGCCATTAACCAGATTATCGGAAGCTGCAAACCAGTAGGCACTTTCAAAGCCTGTGGTTGTCAGAAAAGATACTGCTGTGAAGATAATTCCCCAGCAATTTTTTAGTATCAGTAAGATACTGTCTTCATTATAGCGTTGAACAAGATGTTGCCAATCATAGACCAAAGCCCCTACCAAGACCAATACGACAATCTTGAAGGCCAACCGTACTTCAAGGTCATTATAGAAGTCTTTCAATATCGGCTTATACCACCAGTAAAAGATCAACAACCTTGTTATACCCAGTAGGAGAAATAACCCCACAATCATTTCACCCCAAATTCCAGCACTTGAGGCAAAAAATGGTGTGTCCCCAAATATTCCACTTGTTGATAAAGTGGACATAGCAAAAATGAGAGAATCCAACCCTGTGCTGCCAAGGACAAAAAGGGCAATCCAAAGGATCAGTGTTAAACCCAGGTAATAGGGAAGAAGTATTGAGAACTTCCAATACAAAGGTTGTTCCTGAAAGGTAATATCGCCAAGTTGGGAGCTTGTTGAAGTTGGAACACTCATGGATTGTGACCGATAGAAAATATTGAAGCCAAAATGCTGGATGATGGTTGCGGCTGCAACCCACATCACAAGTCCCCCTACCCAACCAACCAATGCCCGCCAAAGATGTATGGCTGGTGAGACCTCATCATTAATGGTGATTAGGGATGCGCCAGTTGTCGTAAAGGAGGAAACGGCTTCGAAATAGGAATCCAAAACGGAGAAATCATTGATGAGCGTGTAGAGTGGAGTTGCAAACAGAATGGGAATAACCAAAAATATACTGGTAAGCTCAATCATATCCCTCCGCAAGGATGGTCTAGACGACCTATTCAACGTTGCAATGCCGAGGAAAGTACCAAACAGTGCAATGAGCAATCCCTGATAGAAAAAAACCTGTGATGTTTCGTGATCATCATGCAGGAGAGCAAGAAAAGCCGGGGCAAACATGGTAACCCCGGATACAACTATGGAAAGTGAAATGAAACTTAATTTTGGCCTAAAAGGCATTGATACTAAAGTATTTAGTTACTTTCTTTACATCTTTTGAGAGCATAAAAAGAGCTATCTGGTCACCGACCTGCACTTTGGTTTGGGGGGTGAAGGCTATGAGTTCGCCCTTACGTAGAATAGCTCCAAACTTGGCTGGTATCTTTATGTCACTCAATTGTTGGCTTTCTATTTCATGACCGCCTTCAATAAGGATTTCACAGGCCTCCCCCTCATCTTCACCGATCATTTGCACCTGTTTGAAACTCGAGGGTTTAACATTCAGAATGATTGATGACACAGTGGTTGCCTGGGGGTTCAAGACAATATCTATACCCAAGGATTCACCTAATCTGGAGAGACCATAATCCTTAATCAGACCTATGGTCGTAATCGTTGGATTAAGCAATTTAGCCTTGTAGAGTTGCAGCAAGTTTGTCTTGTCATCCTCGGTAAAGGATATGATTATGTTGGCTGATTGAATTCCAGCCTCATCCAAAATTTCTTCTTCCATACCATCGCCATGGAGGACTATGGCCTTAGTTAATATTCCGGCGATTTTCTCGGATCGCTCCTTGTCGTGTTCAATAATTTTTAAAGAGTAGTTTTTAAACTTCTCTTCGACCCTTCGGGCAAAATCCAATCCGATTTTACCTCCCCCAATGACAATGACTCGATGAAAGGGTGATTTCTCAACACCAAAAATTTCAAGACTTCGTTCCAAATCAGTACTTGCCGTTATCAGATAGACCTTATCCCCTTCGCGCAGAATGTCATCAGGATTGGCAAGATGAAGTATATTGTCCCGTCGATAACCAACTACAAACGTCCTTAAACCCTCAAAAGTTTCGGATAATTGCTGGAGAGGGGTATTGAGGACATTACTCTTTTCACTGAGGTTCAAACCAATAATTTGTGCCTTGCCATCAAACAGATTTTGGTGAAAAAACAGTTGCTTGGATCTGAGCAGTCTTTGAGTAGCATCGGCCACGGCACCTTCGGGATTAATAACAACATCAATAAAACCCTCCCTATCCTCACTGACAAATTCGTGATAATCTAGGTTTCTAATCCGGGCAATGGTTTGGATCTCAGGATTTATTTTGCGGGCAAAGTAGGCGGTCAGAACATTTGTTTCATCAGAAGGTGTGGCCGCAACGATAAGGTTGGTGTTTTTAACGCCGGCCTGAATGAGGTCATCACCCCTTGTTCCCTCACCGACAACACCAAAAATATTTAATTTATCGGTGATCAAACCAACCTGTTCTGCATTACTGTCCAGGACCGTAATATCACTATCCATTTCACGGACCAGATAACGACAAATCTGACTTCCGACCTGGCCTGCTCCGACAATGAGAATTTTCATTCTATACTTGCCTTAATTATTGGTGTGGCCAATGTGATATGAGCTCAAATATTTTCAAACCTACCTACTCTCGTCAAAACCGGCAACCCTACTCCCGGAAATATTTTTGGTGACAATACCGAGTGATTTGATTTTCCGATGCAGTGCCGCTCGCTCCATGCCAATAAATTGGGCTGCTTTGGATATATTACCACCGAACTGGTTGATTTGGGCAGAAATATACTCCCTTTCAAAAATTTCTCTGGCTTCACGTAAGGGTAACTCCAGAAATTTTCCAGAAACAAAAGATACTGAATCCAATTCAAGATCAGTCGATGAAGAGACGACCTCCTCAACTGATATGGGATCCTTATTATCACTGGTGATTAATATTCTCTCAATTACATTTTTCAGTTGACGGATGTTTCCTGGCCATTCTGAAGATACCAGAAACGCTTCGGCCTCTTTGGATAATTCACGTAATGGCCAACCATTCATCTTGTGATAGAGATACAAAAAACTTTCTGCCATTTCTGGTATATCAGACCTTAACGCCTCCAAAGGTGGAACATCAATCTCATAGGTTGCCAGCCTTTCTAATAATGAAGATAGAATGTTACCTGCAGCTGTCTCCTTCTCAAGATCTCTCGTTGTCGATGAGAGAAATCTTACATCAACTTTTAGATACTCATTACCCCCAGCCCTTGTGAATTGGTTCTTTACAATAACACTGGTGAGTTTATGCTGAATATCCGTAGGTAGGGCACAAATCTCCTTTAGGTAGAGGGTTCCTCCATGCGCCAGTTCAATTAATCCAGAGGTGTGTTGACCAGATTCCGAATGACTGCCAAACAGAACTGATTCCAATTTTTCTGGATCGATTGATTGTAGATTAGCCGTCAGGAATGGCCCCTTCGATTGCTGTGATTGCGAATGCATATACCTAGCAGCTGTTTCCTTACCACTGCCAGGTGGTCCAACCAAAACAACCCTGGCATTAATTTTTGCTTTTTGATCAAGTGCATATTTATACTTCTTGAAAACATCTGAGGAACCAATTAAAAGTGAGGTTTTGGTTTGTGAAACCCTAAGGACCTTAACCTGCCGTCTGAGCATGACCAACTCCATGGCATTTCGTACAACAGAGATTAATCGATCCACTCTAATGGGTTTTTCAATGTAATCAAATGCCCCCATTCGCATGGCTCGAACGGCAATTTCAATATTGCCATGAGCAGACATAATGATAATTGGGGTTGCTGCCTCAACTTTTCGGATGGTTTGAAGGACCTGCAACCCATCCATATGCGGGTCTTGCAAGCGGATGTCCAATAATATCATACTCGGTCGTGCTTTTTGAAACTCTTGCAGGCACTCTGAACCGGAGCTCGCCTCTCTTGTAGAAAAACCCTTGTCCCGCAAGATTTCGGCAACAAGATTACGTATTCGAGTGTTATCATCAACGATTAAGATATCATCCATTTTATTTGCTCGCTTAACTCAATTTTCTTGTTTTATTAGACCATCTTTGGAAGTCTAATCTCGACCTTTGCACCGCTGAGATTATCGTTTTCGAAAACAGGTGCCTTACCCAATTTTAACTCTCCTCCATGTCCTTCTATTATTCTCTCGGCATATGCCAATCCTAAACCGGTACCCCCTTCCCGGAAAGTTATGAATGGTTTCTTAAACTCACTGAAATCCAAGTTGGGGGGGAACCCAGCACCATTATCCAATATACTGATCAGAATCCAATCCTCCTCTTCCTCAAGTTTGACCCTGATACGGGGATTAAATGACATCCCAGGATATTTTTTGTATCGGGATTCTATTCCTTCACGAGAATTCTTTAATAGATTTATTAACATTTGATATAGGAGTTCCTTATCCAATTTAACCTCTGGATCATCCAAATTGGAGTCAACAATGATTTCGACATCATCCCCTCTGTTCCTTTCAAATTCACTCGCCGCCTCACACACCTGGATAACATTGTCAGGGGTCAGAATAGGGTCTGGGAGCTTGGCAAATTGGGAAAATTCATCGGAAATACGAATGAGTCCGTTCATACACTCATGAATGGTTATAGTATATTTCCCCAATTGTTCCCTTTTTGATTCTTCAAGTTCATCACCAATTTTATATTCCAACTGAGTTAAGGCAAGACTTATGGGAGTCATGGCATTTTTAATTTCGTGTGCTATCTGTTGAGCAACACTGGACCATGCCGCTTTGCTTTCGGCAGCAACCAGTTCAGTGACATCATCAAAAGCTATGACATAACCCTCAAGTTTATTATCTGGCTCCAATCTTTTGGCAATTCTTACAAAAAGGTGCTCAATACCATCTTCTGTATTTATCTGCATATTCTTTTGAGTAAACGTATTTTCAGAAGTAGATAAATCGCTTAGTAGATTGGCAAAATCGGGTACAACATTCTCGAGTTTCTTTGATTCGAAGGAATTCATTTCACCTGCGTTAAAAAGATTATAATCCAATCCCAAATGTTGCCCGGCAGCTTTGTTCATAAACAAGATTGTTTCATCTGTACTCAATCCGATGACACCAGCAGAAACATTAGATAAAACCCCTCTAAACTCTTTTTCCCTACTTTCTGCTTTATTCCTTATGGCAATCTCTTCACTGATGCTGTTATCAAGTTTTCGAACCATTTCTTGAAAAACTCGGCCAAACTTTGCAATTTCATCCTCACCTTCAACTTTGATCTTTTCCTTGAGATGCCCTGCCCCAATTTTTTGGGCAACCTGAGCTAAATCCTTGACTGGGCGGCTTATTCTCTCGGCCAAAATGAAGCCAAATTGAATCATGGCAATGACCAGAACGACAGCACAGATCAATAATATAACCGAATATTGAAAAATGGTTGAGCCCAATTCCTGTACCAAGTCTTTGGACTTTTCTGGCTGGATGGTCAAGGATTTGCGTAACTGCAATATGGGAGAACTTACATCGGTCGTCGTATAGAGATAATGGTCTACCTTGAGGTCCAATCTGATGAGGGCATAAAGCAAGTCAGAATTAGGGCGTTCAAATACGACCCCGTATTGCGAATTGTTCTCTTCCAAGAATCGGATTGAAAGATAAGAATAGTCCTTGTGTTGGTTAATTTCAGGCCCGCATCCTCCAAAATCACTGAGTTTTGGCCCACCAGGTGTTATTTCCACCATAAAATCTCTGGGTGGAGGATCAAAATCGAATAAATAACTTCGAACCCCTCTGACCTTAACCTGACAATTACCATCTATAATGAATGAAAACCCGACCACCCCCAGTTTTTCACTCTGGAAGTTTTGCATGGCTTGTCTGGTTCCTCCTAAATCCAGACCAGGAGAATTAAGAAACTCGTTTTCCAGATAGGTGGAAAGTTCTACTGAGTAATTCTCAAGCTCTTCCGATTTTTCATCAACATATGAGTTTGAAGCATGTAAAGCCCGGTTAAGTTCATCGGTTAATTCTTCATAAACACGATCACCAACACCGACATTTAACCCTAAACTAGCGACAATCGCAACGAGTACGGTTGGTATAACGGCTACAAAAGTAAATACTTTAACCAAGGTAAGATTTAGAGGATTTTTGACCTCAGGATCTCTTTGATAACCAAAATTCTGGACGATTTTGTAACAAAGCGCAGAAACTATTGCAATAACATAAACAAAATCAACCAAGACAATTACGGCTAATCTCGTGGATATGCCCTGCTCAATATCTTCCCATACTATTACTGTAGCACCAACGATGACTGGGAAAAAAGCCAACAAGATATAAGAAAACCATTTGCTAACCAAAGCAAAAAGAAATTCAAAACCAGTTTTAATTCTTGCTATAGAGCGCAAGTTACTTCACCGCATGACAAACCATAAGGTTATAAACAACAAAATTAAGGTTACCCTTATTTGGAATTTGGGTACTGCATAAATTAAAGATACATTAAATAAAGGGTGTAATTACTTTTTTGGAGTTTCATTAAATTTTATACTTTCAATTTGTATCAAACAACCTAGTGGGGCATCATAGCTAACTTTAGTTCTTGAGAATACGACTGTCCCATAACTTCGTTCTTCCAGTTCTATAAATTTGTGTCGTAAACGGTTAAAATTATTGTTAGAACTACTGGGGTTACATAGCATACAATAACAACAACTCTAAGGGGAAAAAATTCCCAAAATATTAAGAAGCCAACATTGAAATGAATATCCGTTTGAGCCTGTCCCGTAAAAAATCCAGATTTTTATAGATGAAGTCCTCATTAACGAGCTCAAAACCCCTTGCAACATCTCCGACCCTGAGACCCTTGTTGGGATGATTTTCAGCGATCCATAGGAGAATATCCCGGTGTTCGGGCCGTAACTCTATAAAGGCCCGACCATCAAATCGTTCTCCCTTCACGGACACCAGATTTTCTCTTTCTATATCAAGCAGGGCCTGTCGCCATTCATTCATATTGTTCATTGTGTAAAGATTTCTATACTTTGCTTCGGTACAGTATCTTTTCCAATGGCTTGGCATGCCTCCATAGGCGGTCTAGAGGGTCAGAAACTAGTTTGGTCTGGCGAGCAGTGCCTACTCGCTTGCCATTTCCATGATCGTTCGCAAGGACCATTGCTCCAGTCGAACGCCACTGGAAATCCGACCATGTAAAGCGGCGTCTCTTTCAAACAATTGATCAAATTTCTGCTGGTGAGACCCCGTTAGAATTATCTTACCGGGAAAGGCAATATCAAACTTTTTCCGAACTCTGTTTATGGCTTTTATAACCGGGATCGACAGGCCCAGGGGAACTGACTGATGATACTCATCAAAAACCAATACCACTTTTTCTGCATCAGGATAAACAGAAAATCCTTACACTTGCTCCAGGCAGTATAGTAGGGACGATCCAAGGTGAGGGGTAATTGGTCCATTATATCAGCGAAGCCCGCCTGCTCGGCCAATTTCTCCAAATCCACAAGTGCATCGTCAAGAGTATAGTCCTTGTATTCCGTTTTCTTTTTATCCGGGACTTCGTAGATGATAAAGGGAACGTAATAGAGATCTTCCTTTAGAAATTCCTCAATGAGCTGGGTCTTGCCCGCCCACCCGCGAACGCTGACACTAATTGCTGAAAAAGTACGCTTATCCGGTTCCATGAAAAATCCTAGGGACTCTTTCAGATTCTTTTTGGATTTTTCGCGTCCATAAAAACGCCAGGGGCGGGTGGTGTTACTGATGGTTAAATCCCCATTTTACTTGTTTCCTTTTATACCAATTGTTACATGCCCATCCGGGGACGGGGTGATGTAAGCTCGTCGGGTTCGTTATCTACTTCCGGTTCATCATCCGAGGTGCCCTTCAATACCAACACCGGACCGGGGTCAAAGCCGTACTCACGGGCCATCTCCGGGATATCAAGTGTGTTAAAATCCCCTCCTTTTTCTATCGCCTTACGCTTTTTGGCATCAAAGTGGGTGGAAACGAGAACCCGCTTGCGTTCCATCTGACGTAGGGTCTTCATGGTGTCGTTATCAGGCAACGCATTCATAAAATTATCCTGCCTAGTCTTCACTTCCATGGTCTTGTCACGGTATTCAGTTACATATTTTTCTGCGTTTCGTTTGGCGTCAACCAGATAGAGCACTCCCTGACCATCCACAAACATTATAGCCATTATATCAATGTCACCGTCAAAACCGCCTTGTTCAACGGAAGAGCGAACCCAGCGCGTGTCCCCCATGGCCTCATAATATTTTGCAGTCAGACGTTCCAATGCAGCACCTTCAAGTGTTTCCAATCGAAGTATTGGGGTTTCCTTGAATGATGGTTCCCTGATTATTTTGTCCAGATCCGTCTGGGTTTCCCGGTTCAGGTTTTCAAACAGTTCCCTGAATACATTGAGTTGAAACAGGGTATTGTTGTCACTTATTTGCCATTTGCCAAAATCCTTCCTGTCAAAGGGTCTGACCATGTCCATCAGCTTGAGTTTATTCTGGAAGAAAACCATCTTCTCGTTGATGTCCTTTTCATTGCCGAAGGTCCCTTCAATCGCTATATCCTTTACCTTCACACCTTTTTTGAGGTGATTTTGGGCAATCCACAGGAGAAGCTCGCTATGTTCGGGCTTTAATTCGACATAGGCCCGGTCATCAAACCGTTCATATTTGGATGACCATAAATTATATTCCTCAATCTCAAGAAAGTTTCTACGCCACACATCAATATTTTCAACTGTACGCAGATGGGCATATGTTTTCCCTGTACAGTATCTTTTCCAATGGCTGGGCATGCCGCCGTAGGCTGTCCACAGGGTCAGGAATTGGTCAGGCCGTGTCAATATCCCCTGATCGGTCGCCATTTCCAATACGGTTCGAAGTGACCATTGTTCCAGGGAAATGACGCTCGAGTCCCTACCGTAAAAAGGAGCATCCGAAGCAAATAGGTCATCAAATTTTTGCTGGTGGGAGCCCATGACGACCATTTGTCCTGCATAACCCTGGCCGTGCTCTTTGTTTATTACATCAACAGCTCGTTTCACTGGTATTGTCAGTTCAAGCGGAACTGCATGGTCGAATTCATCAAGGACCAGTATTACTCCCTTTCTCATCAGGTTTAGGAGCAGGTCCTCACACTTACTCCAGTCTGTATAGTGGGGATGTTCTACCGGCAAGGTTAACCGATCGCTTATCTCCGGAAAGCCCGCCAGTTCGGCCAATTTAAGCAAATCCTCAATCACCTTCTCAAGCGAATAATGCCTGAACTCCCTTTTCTGTTTATCCGGCACTTCATAATAGATAAATGGCCAGTCTGTCGGAGCATCATTTTGAATTTCCTTTACCAGCTGTGTTTTACCAACCCATCTTCTTCCCCTGACCCGAACCATTGAAAAACCCTGTTCATATGGCTTGGTTGCAAGTCCAAGAGCCTGCTTCAGCAACCTTTTCGATTCCTGTCGTCCATAAAAACGCCAGGGGCGTTTGGTATCGGTCATTGCTCCATTCCCATTGTACCTAATTTTTTTGATAGGCATCAATTAACATTTCTATATTATTCCAGTTTCCAGAATTTCCCTAACACCAAAATCTCTTCCCTGAACATTGAAAACAAACGGCACTTTATTAACGGTTTTTATCTCTCCATTCCCATGAATATAGTTGGTTCATTAATTATTGAGGCTTGACGTTATCATCTTCATACTTCCTAGATTCAAAGTAACCATAATTAAGTGATGATTAATTTAGGATCCAAAACTGTTGATTATGGGAATTGATTTACCAAGTAAGTTTTTCTATATTACATTTGTATGGGCGATTAGGATAGAATACACAGGGTTGAACAACAGATTGAGTTTCTGGAAAAGGATAATGAGATCATGCAAACGGATATCAATGCTACTTTGAAGATCATGCGGTCGGATATTGGCTCGACATTAAACACCATGAGAACGGAAAATGCAAAGAGAGACATAGAAGTTGCCAAGCAGGAAACGAGAATTATTCTTACTATCGTTGGCCTCTTTGTCGCTGGTCTAACAATCCAGAGTTTTATACTTTACTCATAGGGTTTTTACTCGCTTGAAACCTTCCAAACATTAGAATTCCAGATACTCATTTACGCTATAAATGGGGTTTCCACTCTGGTTCTATCAAATCTTGGTAAAAGCCCCAATTGAATCGTGATTTATAGTATAATATCAACAACCAAAAACGTAATTAACGATGTCATGGAACCAAACAGGCTGTCAACCTGTAAGGTTATCTGGTGACAACTAATCGGATATTGTTATGAGGGTTGCTTCAATAATCGTTGCTGGTGGTACCGGAACTAGAGCGGGACTCTTTCCACCAAAGCAATACCAGAAAATAGGTGCTCAAACTATTCTGGAAATGACTGTAAACAAGTTCGTTTCCCATCCGGCTATTGATCTTTGTGCAGTTGTCATTTCAAAAGAGCATGAAGAACTCTTCAATACCAAGGTGGCACCCAATATTTCTGGCAAATGTGAAGTTACCTTTGGCGGAAAATCCCGAACTGAATCAGTGTTTTGTGGACTTAAACATTTATCTGACTATGGAATAGATCATGTCCTGATACATGACGCTGCCAGACCTTTTGTTTCTGAAAAGCTGATAAGCAAAATGGTAAAATCCCTGGAAACAAACCAAGGAGTTATTCCAACTCTTTCGATTGCTGATGCCGTTTGGAAGCTTACGGACATCAATGAATGGTCCCCAGTGCCGAGGGATGGACTTGAAATTGCACAAACACCTCAGGGGTTTCATTTTGAAAGCATCTATAGAGCCTACCAAGAGAAAAAGGGGAATGCTGCTGATTGTGCTGAAATTGCCATATCTGATAAAATGAATGTTTCGGCCATGGAAGGGGAAATAGAAAACTTCAAGATAACAACAGCACGAGACCTTGAACGCGCAAGAAGGATAGCTATGAAAAAACCTGTTGATGTCAGAGTAGGGCAAGGACTAGATGTACACAGATTTGAGCCTGGAGATTCAATCAAACTTTGCGGTATCACGATTCCCTTCAACAAATCACTTAAAGGTCACTCAGATGCTGATGTGGGTTTGCATGCAATAACAGATGCCATCTATGGAGCTTTAGGAAAAGGTGACATTGGAACCTGGTTTCCCCCCGAAAATCCTGAATGGAAAAATAGCGATTCTGTAATTTTCCTTCTTCATGCCAATGAACTTATTAACAAAGAGAGTTTTATGATTGCTTCGATTGATTGTACCTTTGTTTGTGAAGAACCAAAGATCAAACCATATGCGATTGATATGCGGACGAAACTAGCCGACAATTTGGATATCTCCATTGACAGGATCAGCATCAAGGCAACAACTTCAGAATTACTTGGATTTACTGGCAGAAAAGAAGGAATTCTAGCAGCAGCAACGGTTACCCTAATTCAATGATTAATTATTTGTCCAAATGCTACCTGACCCTTTTTGGACTTGGGTACATCCCTATAGCACCAGGCACTGTTGCTTCACTTTTTGCAATCATTTTGGGAGGAGTTGTACTAAGCTTGGATAACGGTCACATTTATGTGATTATTATACTTCTCTTTTTAGGCTCTCTTGGATATTTTTGCCTCAAGGCATCATCGTTTGAGAGCAACGACCCTTCGGAAGTGGTTATTGATGAACTGGTAGGTCAATGGGTAGCATTGTGGCCTTTAATCATAGGCAAACTTATACTCCACTCAGATTTGATTATGCCCAAATATATGAAGTATGTTTTTATCATTGCCTCTCATTTAAATGAATTAATAGACTTGGGATTTATGACCTTTTTTACTGCTGATCGATACTATGTACTGGCCTTGCTCGTGATTTTCGTACTGTTTCGTTTTTTTGATATCCAAAAACCTCTAATCATAGGCACCATAGACAAAAAACATACTCACATGAGCATAATGATGGATGATATTGTTGCCGGTTTATTTGCTGGTTTTGTGTTTTTAACTTTAATTTTTCTGTTTTATGTTCTATCTTTATCTTCCGGGTTGGCAATTATTGATTAATTCCAATTCAGATGCCAAAAACAGCATCTTGGATACATTGGTTAAATCCTGTCTCTGAAGTTACGTTGTGTTGAAAACATCATACTTCATTTGGCCTTACTCGGAAGCGGCTCAAGGAAATATGCCTGATAATCTCCATTTTTAATTCGTTTGAATTGGATGGTTGATGGTTTGTTGTCCCGCCTGGGTATGAACTTATTAGTACTAATCCAGTACAACCAATTTATTCAATAAATTAATGTTCATTAAGGGGACAAATCCCCAGTAATAAATTGTTAGATTGGAGTTAGATAATGGTAGGAGCTGATACAGCCTGGATTATAGTAGCAACCGCGTTGGTACTATTAATGACTCTGCCGGGGTTAGCCCTGTTTTATGGAGGGTTAGTAAGGGCAAGGAATGTATTGAGTGTGTTCACTCAATGTTATGCCATCGCATGTTTGATGAGCGTGTTATGGCTTATTGTAGGTTATTCAATTGCCTTTGGCGGTGGCGATTCCATGTTTTGGGGAGGTTTGGGACGTGTATTTTTGAGCGGTGTTAATACTGAAACCTTGTCTGGAACTATACCGGAGGTTTTGTTCTTTGCATTCCAAATGACTTTTGCAGTCATAACACCTGCGCTGATAGTGGGAGCATATGTAGAGCGTATTAATTTTGGCTTTGTATTGGCCTTCTCTGGTGCCTGGATGCTTCTTTGTTATGCCCCGATTGCTAATTGGATCTGGGGAGGTGGGATGCTTGCAGCTGGCGGCATCTATGGTCCAGATATTGGAACTTTTGACTTCGCCGGAGGGCTGGTCGTCCACGAATCAGCTGGCCTTGCCGCTCTTGTAATAGCTTATTTTCTGGGACCACGTAAAGATAAAACCAAACCACCCCATGGCCCAGGTATGGTGATGATGGGAGCAGCCTTTTTATGGGTTGGATGGTTTGGATTCAATGGTGGATCGCAATTGGCTGCAGATGGTGGAGCTGCCATGGCTCTGACGGCAACGCATATATCAGCTGCTGCTGCGTCCTTAACCTGGGTTCTTTATGAAAGAATCAAATACGGTAAAGCATCCCTCGTCGGATTGGTGACAGGTACCATTGCAGGACTGGCTTCCATTACCCCTGCATCTGGTTTTGTAAACCCAGTTGAGGCCTTAATTATAGGTGCAGTTGCAGGTATATTATGCCAAGAAGGCGTTCGTTTCGTTAAGAACATAGTTCGTATTGACGATACATTGGATGTTTTTGCTGTCCATGGTATTGGAGGAATTTTTGGTACAATAATGATTGCAGTATTTGTTCCTGAGGCGAGCTGGATTGCGCAAGTCGGTTCTGTCCTGATTGTTGGTGTTTTTACAATTGTAGTAACAACAATCATTGTAAAGGCTTTAGGATTAGTACTTCCGATGCGAGCCAGTGCAGAAGATGAGGTATCTGGTCTTGACATGGCAGCCCACGGTGAAAGAGCTTACGAATTTAATTCATAAGTTATGCAAACCAACCCCTAAAGCCCTCAAGGGTTTTAGGGGGCGTTTATATCTGAGAATCTGGCATTGATGCTTTTTGCTTGGTCATAAAAGCATTCAACTCTTCCTCAACACCTTGGTCCAGTTGTGGGGGTTGGTACTCTCTTAACAAGAATTCGACTCGTTCACTTGCCAGGGTATAGGTATCCTTTGCTCCTTCTTCAAACCAAGTTTCAAATGGTTTATAATCAAAAAGATCCGTTTTCCAAAAGGCAGTTTTAAAATTATTCTGAGTATGTTGACACCCCAGATAATGGCCTCCGGGTTGAACTTCCCTTATGGCATCAAGGGCTTGACCATTTGTTGATATGTCTATTGGTGCAGCAAGGTTATGTAATGCCCCTAATTGATCAGCATCCATAACGAATTTTTCGAATGATGATACCAACCCTCCCTCAAGCCATCCACAAGAATGTAGCATGAAGTTGACTCCACCAAAGACACTGGCCTGTAAAGTGGATCCTGATTCATATGCTGCCTGGGCATCAGGTAATTTAGAACCACATAAACCCCCACCCGACCTGAATGGAATATTCAATCTTCGGGCCAACTGCCCGGCCCCATAAAGAATCTTGGAAGCTTCAGGAGTACCAAAAGTCGGTGCCCCAGAGTTCATGTCGATTGAGGTAACAAAAGCCCCAAAAATAGCCGGCGCGCCTTTTTTGATTAATTGGCTGTAACCAATTCCCGCATAAACTTCCGCCAGCACCTGGGTTAAAGTTCCAACAATTGAAACTGGTGCCATTGCACCACCAACAATGAAAGGTGAAATTATTGCGGCCTGATTTGAGCGTGCATAAACTTCCAATGCCCCCATCATGACGGAATCAAAGGTCATTGGTGAGTTAATATTAATAAGCGAAGTTAGAACGGTATTCTCTTCTACGAAATCCTTCCCAAACAATATTCTTGTCATTTCCAGCGTATCTTCAGCCCTTGACGGCTCGGTAACTGAACCCATAAAGGGTTTGTCCGAGTATTTAATATGGGTAAAAACCATGTCCAAATGACGTTTATTAACGGGTAGATCGGTCGGTTCACAAACAGTTCCACCAGAATGGTGCAACCATTTTGACATGTATCCCAGCTTTACGAATTTCTGAAAATCATCAATCGTGGCATAACGTCTACCCTCAGATTGTGTTCTTACAAAAGGAGGCCCATAAACAGGTGCAAAAACCAGTGTGTTGGGGGAAATTTCAACACTCTTGGCTGGGTTTCTTGCATATTGAACAAAACTTCTAGGTACAGTCTTTAATAATTGTCTTGCTAATCCCTTGGGAATATGGACCCGGACACCTTGGACATCAGCACCTGCTTGCTTCCACAACTCCAAAGCCTGGGGATTATCGGGAAAGTCAACACCAATTTCCTCAAGGAGTAATTCGGCATTTTCTTCTATCAAATCCAGGGCCTCGTCGGAATATATTTCCAGATTAGGTAATTTCCTCGCAATATATTTTGCGGACTCTATTTTGAGAGCGGTTCTTTCAGCCCTCATTCTAACCCCTCCCCCTCTTCTTCGAGTCCTAGTTGTCCCTGAATCAGCCATATTGCGAATATCCTATCCTGTTTAAATCTTTCGAAATAACTACTAAATCATATAGAAGAGAATGAAAACTATTTCCATTTGATTAATTGGTCTAAAGCCAGTTAAAATTTCTATCCAACCGAGCTAGGATCGGTCAAATTTCATGAGTTTAATGTGAACCCAAATCGCCATGATTTAATCCTCATAATAGATTTTGGAAGTCAGGTTACACAGCTGATTGCCAGAAGGTTTCGAGAATTGCGGGCCTATTGTGAAATTTATCCATGTCAAAAGGTAACGAAAGAATTCCTACGACAAAAACAGCCAAAAGCAATTGTTCTCTCGGGTGGCCCTGGGAGTGTTGTTGATGACAATCCCTTTGCACCACCTGAAATGATTTATGGTATGGGTATTCCAATACTTGGTATTTGTTACGGTCAGCAAATAATGACCACACAATTGGGAGGTGTGGTTGAAAAAGGTGATGTTCGTGAATTTGGTAAGGCGATTGTCGCACCTAATTCTGAGTATCTTAAGGCAAAGATATTCCAGGGATTGTTTAAGGACGGTGAAGAGATCGTCTGGATGTCTCACGGTGACAAGGTATCAAAACCACCAAAAGGTTTCAATCAAATTGGGTTTTCGGACAATAGCCCCAATGCGATCATAGCTGATTTCGATAGAAACTATTTCGGTATCCAGTTTCACCCAGAAGTTTATCATACCGTCCATGGCGTGAGGTTCTTGGAGAACTTCATGAACATAGCTCATGTTCAACCGAACTGGACTATGGGAACCTACAAGGATGAAGTATCTGAAAAAATCAAGAAGCAAGTTGGTTCAGGCAAAGTCGTTTGTGCGATTTCAGGTGGTGTAGACTCAACAGTAACTGCCGTTTTGTTACACAAGGCTATACCCGAACAACTCACCTGCATATTTGTTGATCATGGATTACTTCGCGAAAACGAAGCCCCGGAAGTTGTAACCATGTTCAGGGAGAATTTTCAAATACCCTTGGTATCCGTAGAAGCTTCAGATCTGTTTTTAGGTAAATTGAAGGGTGTAAGTGATCCTGAGACAAAACGCAAAATCATAGGTGGCACCTTTATTGAAGTATTTGAAAAAGAAGCAACAAAGTTGAAAGGTTATGATTTCCTGGCCCAAGGTACGCTTTATCCAGACATCATTGAATCAGTTAGTTTTACCGGAGGCCCTAGCGAAACAATCAAGTCACACCATAATGTAGGAGGACTGCCAGACAAATTAGGATTTAAATTGGTTGAACCCTTAAAGGAGTTGTTCAAGGATGAAGTTCGGGAGTTAGGTAAAGATTTGGGGATACCTGAAAGTTTTCTTAGTAGACACCCCTTCCCTGGCCCTGGCTTGGCTATCAGATGTCTTGGTGAAATAACCTCGGAGAAATTATCAATATTAAGAAAGATTGATGCCATTTTCATAGAGCAAATACGAAGCCACGGCTTGTACAACAAAATTTGGCAAGCATTTGCAACCTTACTCCCAGTAAGATCTGTCGGGGTAATGGGTGATGGTAGAACTTATGACTATGTTTGTGCCCTGAGAGCAGTAACAAGTGTTGATGGTATGACAGCTCAGTTTTATCCGTTTACTAGCGAGTTTCTGTCAAATATCTCAAATAGAATAGTGAATGAGGTAAGTGGTATCAACAGGGTAACCTATGACATTACTTCAAAACCGCCTGGAACAATAGAGTGGGAGTAGAATAATCTAAAAATTTTGGGTCTTCGCCCTTTTTGATGGGTAATATTTGTGTCAAACGTATATAGTTGGAGGTAAAATACACGAGTATTTTCTTAGAAATTGTCTTGATCTACTTGGAGAAGAAACATGACCAAAGGATGTCTGTCGCATGTTGGCCGCACAATATTCCGAAAGAAACTGCACCTTTCACGCCCCTGGAAGGTTGCCGATCTTGAGCTGCTCCCCGAGAGTGCGGAGGAACGGATCCACATTGTCCACGATGGTTCGAAGCCTTTGGTGTGTCCCGAATGCGGGAGGGCGTGTCCCTGTTATGACCACCGTCATCGGCGCTGGCGTCATCTGGACAGCCATGGCGAT
>JAJEBQ010000036.1 GCA_022822495.1 Paracoccaceae bacterium
TCCTCCATCATCTATGCAACGATAATTGGCATGGTGTTCTTTGATGAATTTCCCGATTTCTGGACTTATCTGGGAGCAGGAGTAGTTATCCTTGCGGGTCTTTATATTTGGTGGTACGAATTAAAAAACCAACCGAAGTAAATTTTTGTACAAATTAGTTCTCTGATGTCAGTTTATTCAGATTATTTGGTTTACCTGGCCTTAAGGTCCTTGCTCCTGGGGATGAAACTCATCCCTTACAATAAAAGAGTCGGACTCAGTGGCAAGACCATGGAAAAATTGATCGCTCCCCTTACAGATATGAATCAGCGCGTTCATAGAAATCTCAAATTGATTTTCCCGGATATGAAAAGGGAGGTCAGAGAGAAGATTGCCAAGGGAGTTCTTAACAACTTTGGCAGGTTGTTTTGTGAAAACTACTCAGGTAAGGAGTTTACCGATCGGGCGTACAAGTATTCAATCAGGGGAACTGGATTTGAAGAACTGGACAAGGCACAGGAAGGGAAGCAACCCGTTTTCTTGGTTAGCGGCCATTTTGGCAATTTTGAGGCTGTCAGGGCTTATCTTACGATGAAGGGCTTTCTGGTCTCGGGGGTTTACCAACCGATGCGGAATCGCTTTTTCAATGAGCATTACGTTAAGAATATCAAGAAGAAGGGTGCTCCACTGTTTTCGACAAAGAGAAACGGCACTTTGAAGATGATCAGACATCTCAAATCGGGTGGAATTGTATCATTATTGAATGATCAATATGCCAATCAAGGTGAAGAAGTGGAGTTTTTGGGTGTACCTACAAAAACACGTTTAAGTGTTGGCCAACTGGCTATCAGATACAACGCGCTGATCATTCCTTGTTATGGTATCAGAAAAGAGGATGGTCTAAATTTCGAAATTGTTTTGGAACCATCCATACCCCTCAGTGACCCCAAAATGATAACCCAAGAGTTGAATCACAGTTTGGAATCGATGGTTTTGAATTACCCGGAACAGTGGTACTGGATCCACCGTCGGTGGAAAAATCTCTCAGGAGGTTGATAATTCCAAGGCAAGTGAAGTTGCTTCACCGCCACCAATACAAATAGCTGCAATGCCACGCTTGGCTTTTCTACTTATCATGGCATGCAGGAGGGTCGTTACAATCCTTGCACCGGAGCAACCTATTGGATGTCCTAGGGCACAGGCGCCTCCATTCACATTTATTTTATCATGGGGGATATCCAATGACCGTATAAACACTAGGGGAACTACAGCAAAAGCTTCATTGACCTCCCACAGATCAACATCGTCCTTCTTCCAGGATAGTTTCTGTAGAAGGTTCTTCACTGCGTAAATCGGTGAAGTTGGGAAATTCCTTGGTTCATGAGCAAAGGTGTCATGTCCGACGACGCGAGCAAGAATTGAACCGTTCAATTTTCTGACGGCCTTTTCTCTTCCAATAATAACAGACGCTGCACCATCAGAAATTTTTGAAGAATTGGCCGGTGTAACTGTTCCCGATTTTTTGAATGCTGGTTTAAGTTCAACCATTTTCTCCCAGTCAGGTTCCGATGGTTCCTCATCAAGTTCAACGACTTTACCATTCAATGAGTGAACCGGAGTGATTTCTTGTTTTACATGGCCGGTTACTTGAGCCTTCAAGGCACGTCGGTAGGACATATAAGCGAATTCGTCCTGATCCCGCCGGGAAATCCCATGCTCCTTGGCACACTCATCAGCGAACACACCCATATGAGCATTTTCATTGTAGGCATCGGTCAACCCATCGGTAAGCATATGGTCCATTATTTTGGTATGTCCCAAACGTTTCCCCCATCGGCCATCTGGAACATAGAAGGGTGCCCTTGACATACTCTCCATGCCACCGGCCGCAATAATCTCTGCTTGATGTAATCGAAGCTGATCAATACCTGCCATGATGGCTTTCATACCCGATCCACACATTTTGTTAATGGTTGTCGCGGGTGTCTTTTTGGGTATACCTCCAATAATTCCGGCTTGCCTGGCTGGTGCTTGTCCAATCCCTGCCGGAAGTACGCACCCCATATAGACCTCATCTATCTGGTTTGGTTCAATCTTGGCATGATTGAGGGCAGCTGCGATGGAGATCCCCCCAAGTTTTGGTGCGGTAAGATGACTCAAGACACCATTGAACTTACCGATGGGTGATCTTTTTGAACCAGCGACAACAATTTCATCCATGGATCTTACTTTACCGAAGAGATTAAATTGTGATGTAGGGTATTGTCTAAAACTTCAATGCGAATAAGGCTATTTGACGGGACCAAGTACCAACGACATCTGGCGACCTTCAAACCGCGGCTCTGAAAGCAGTTTTGCTGTTTCACCGACATCTTTCAAGACTCTTTCCAATAATTCCTGACCAAGTTCCAGATGGGCTAATTCTCGTCCTCTGAATCGTAAGGTTACCTTTACCTGATCACCGTTTTCCAGAAACCTGAAAACATTTCTCAATTTGACATTATAATCATGAACGCCAGTGTTCGGGCGAAACTTGACCTCCTTGACCTCAATGGTTTTTTGCTTCTTTCGGGCAAGTGATTCTTTTTTCTGCTGGGTATATTTGTACTTGCCATAATCCATAATCTTACACACAGGAGGGTCCGATTTGGCAGATATTTCCACCAAGTCCAGATTTAGGTGATAAGCCATGCTCAGGGCTTCTTCGGGGGCTATTACTCCTATCATTTCACCCTCTGCCCCAATCAGGCGTACTGCAGGTGAATCAATTTCTTCGTTGGTGCGAGGGCCTGACTTTCGGTCAGGATTGGGTTGAAATGGTTTTCTTGCTATGGCTTATTTCCTTATATTTTACCTGAATGAGTGCCTACCTTATCTATGTAGCAACTATTTTTCAACATCAAGATGTCTCAAAAATAACCCGATTTAACGGATTTTTTTCTTAAGGATGAATTATTTTGCATCAGGGGCTCTAACCAATTCTACAAATTTCGTAACTGCCTCGTTAACCGAAAGGTTAGAAACTCTTTTTTCACCAAGAGTTCTTATCGACACTGAGTTTTCGGCGATTTCTCTTGCACCAACAGCAAATATATATGGAACCTTGGCCAACGAATGCTCCCTAACCTTGTAGCCGATTTTTTCATTGCGCGTATCAGTTTTTACCCGGATACCCGCTTCCATCAGCTTGTGGGCAACATCTTCAGCATAATCGTTGGCTTCAGATACGATGGACGCCACTACAATCTGGGTAGGTGCTAACCAAAGCGGCATTTTGCCAGCATAATTTTCTATCAAAATACCAAGAAAGCGTTCAAAACTACCCAGTATGGCACGATGGAGTATAACTGGTCGATGCTTGTTTCCATCCCTGCCAATATACGTGGAATCCAGATGTTCTGGGAGGACAAAGTCGACCTGTAAAGTTCCGCATTGCCATTCCCGGCCTAGCGAATCAGTTAGGATAAATTCCAGTTTGGGGCCATAAAAAGCCCCTTCACCAGGGTTAAGTCCAAATGTACTACCTGTTGCCAAAGTTGCCTTTTTAAGGGATTCTTCTGCCTTGTCCCAGGTTTCGGAAGTCCCGGCACGAACATCCGGTCGGTCTGAAAACATGATTTTAAACTCATCAAAACCAAAATCCCTGTAAATTCCCGAGAGCATTTCGATAAAGTCTTTTGTTTCGGATTGTATTTGAGATTCCTCACAGAAAATGTGAGCATCATCCTGTACAAAGCCTCGTACCCGCATCAGCCCATGAAGTGCTCCCGATGGTTCATAGCGGGTGCATGAACCAAATTCCGCGATACGCAACGGAAGGTCACGATAACTTTTTTGTCCGTTGTTGAAGATCTGAACATGTCCAGGACAATTCATCGGTTTCAGGGCACTGATCCTCTCGGTCGGATCAATTTCCATGTCAACATTCACCAGAAACATATGTTCATGGAACTTTTCCCAGTGGCCAGATTTTTCCCACAGCGTACGATCAAGGACCATTGGTGTATTGACTTCCTGATAGCCGTAGGCAATCTGCTTTCGATTCATATACGATTTCATTTCTTTGCAGATTGTCCACCCATCAGGGTGCCAGAAAACCATTCCTGGGGCTTCATCCTGAAAATGAAAAAGGTTCATTTCACTTCCCAACCGGCGGTGATCTCTTTTCTTTGCTTCCTCCAGGAAGTTCAGGTAGTCTTTGAGGTCAGTTCGCCGCCTGAAAGCAATGCCATAAATTCTTTGCAGCATTTTGTTTCGACTATCACCTCGCCAGTAAGCACCAGCTATACTCATCAGTTTAAAGCCATCAGCGGGAAGTTGACCAGTGTGTTGGAGGTGAGGTCCACGGCATAGATCCTGCCAGTCTCCATGCCAATACATCTTGATTTCCTGGTCATCAGGTATGTGTTCGACGAGTTCAACCTTGTAGGGTTCATTCGTTTTTCGATAATATTCAAGAGCCCTTGCACGGTCCCAGACTTCAAAGGAAACCTTGTCTCTAAGATTGATGATCTCCTTCATTTTCTTCTCAATAACCTCCAGGTCACCTGGAGTAAATGGAGTATCTCTATCAAAATCATAATACCATCCATTTTCAATGACCGGACCTATGGTTACTTTAGTGTCAGGCCAGATTTCCTGCACAGCCCGGGCCATTACATGGGCAAGATCGTGGCGTATAAGTTCCAGCGAGTGAGGATTGTCATCCATCTGGTTGATTTGAATGGAAGAATCTTCATAAATCGGCCATTGCAGGTCCCAATGGACATCATTGACTTGGGCCGAAATGGCTTTCTTACCCAGCGAAGGGGAAATTGAATGGGCTATTTCAGCAGGTGTAACACCCTTATTGTATTTTTTGGAAATATTATCGGGGAAGGTAATTGATATCTGATCACTCATTTATTTATCCTCATCTTTTTGGCACCCACGATGCACCCGGTTGTGGGAAAATTTGAACTCTAGATTATAAGATATAAATACGAAGTTTAAAGATGGGGTTTTAGTGTGTTTAAAATGTGTAACCAACTTCACACTCCCACCCAAATCTCAATTCCTAATTCAGGTGTGGTATGACAAGATATTTAGTGGGGCTCCAAAAGGACCAGACATCCAAATTGGCTTATGAACAAATTACAGGCAGGGAACCAGGAATCATTTTTTTACCCGGTTTGAAATCTGATATGGAAGGGACCAAGGCCAAGTTTTTGCATTCGTACTGTGAGAAAAAACATCGATCATATATCCGTTTTGACTACTATGGACATGGTAAATCTTCAGGTAAATTTGAAGACACAACGATAAAGGAATGGTATTCCAGTCTGGAAATTTTATTCAAGGAATTGACTTTACCACCGCAGATTCTGGTTGGTTCTTCACTCGGAGGCTGGATTGCCTTACATTTCGCTTATAAATATCCGGAAAAAGTCAAAGGGGTTGTCGGCATCGCAAGTGCTGTTGAGTTCACAGATGGGATCTACCAGCGAATGAGCAAAGCAGAAAAGGAAGAATTGAAACAAAAGGGATATTGTGAAATACCTTCTGATTATGATGATGGTGCGTATCATATATCATATCGATTGATTACCCAAGGCAGACGGTATAAGATTTTGAGCAAAAATCCCTATTACAAATGCCCCATCAGGTTACTTCATGGACTCAATGATAATGCAGTTGACCCTTCAGTTTCCAAGAATGTAATTCAGAAAGTTAAAGCGAGGGATATCTCACTCCATCTTATTGAGGGCGCAGACCACAGTTTCAGTGATGAGAGATGTCTTGGACTGATAACCAGGGCGATTGAATCAATTTAGGGAACCTCTTTTTATTCAATTCCATGAGTTTCCCTGATTTAAAAAAGTAGCTTTTTCAAATTTCCCATCCATTGAACCATTGATTTTTAGAGATTTTCAGCAAAATTGCTATCCATCAGGTTATTTCATGACCCAATTCACGCCTTCATGGCTCCATCACACACCTCTCCCTTCATTTGGACTATCCAGACGTTATTTGCCCCATCAAGCCTACCCAAACCCGTACCAGATAACCGAACCTCCTCAGGTGGTCGCATACATTGCCCAAGCCAATCCACACCCGACTTCGTCGTAACCCCAGACAGTTCATGTATCGGGCCCTCGTCTCATTCCGTAGCGACCCAAAGACATGCTCAACACGACACCGGACCTTCGGATAGTCATAGTTCAGGGACTGATGGCGGGAGCTCAAGGGCTTGCTACGCTTCCCCTTGTCATGGATCCGGAGCTTGTATCCCCGCGCTCGAAACGCCCCGGTCCTTTCCCTTGAACGATACGCACGGACCGCATAAACCTCATGGCCTCTCGGAGGATCATCATCCAACAAAACCTCAAACGAGACTGTAAAAATATTCAAACGAATTCGTAACTATTCAGCACCCCTTTTATGAAGTTGTCTTTTAAGCAGGAATGCTACCCGATGCAATGGCCTTATCGATTCCAAGGGCTCACATGGTGATGGTCGCTCGTTACCGGCTTGCGATTGCCCGGTGTTGTTTTCACAATAATCCAATTCCAATTTTTCACATTATTTCGGCAGTAGTGAGACAAATTTTCTCACGCTATTCCAATTTTTTCACGCTTTTTCGGTCTAGCTGTGACCTGTTCCCTTTAATCAAGGATTCTTGCACGGTGTCGTAATTGTCAAGGATAACCTTCAAATTCTTATATTGAATTTTGCTCGCATCTAGTGATTGCTTGATGTAATAAAAGTAACTGCAGGCTATCACAACTGAGAAAAATGCCAATGGGCAGGGAATTGCATTAAAGCCGTTCAATTAAGGCCCCTTATCACTCACCAGACGCCATATTGATTTTTGACAGGGTAACGTAACCAAAACTTCCTTCTGAAAACCACTTGGTGATTTAATGCAGGTTCTGGTTCCGATATCTTTGGCAGGGCAGATGCCAATGAGATAAGAAACCTCATCGTAATTTACAGGAAAAAATTTAGGTCATCCTGATGATTCAATGATGTTCTCTCCAATATTTTTCATTTTTTCATGCAACCTTTAAAATTTAATGTCCGCCTCCTTACCTAATTTCAATAATTAGGCGTATATAAGTTAGTATTTTATAAACATATTGTGGTCCGTAACCAGTCATGGCAATTCATTTTCCCAAGAAATTACTGATAGGATTTGCCCTGTTTGTCATGGCCCTGGTAATATTGCTTCCTATTCTATCAATCGTCTATTTGGCATTATCCGGTGGAGGTTCACTGCAGGAATATCTGCAAACCGGTGCATTTAGGAGGTATATTCTGAATACCATTTATTTGGTATTGGGTGTGACGTGCCTCGCGGGTGTTAATGGCGTGACAGCAGCATGTTTGGTCACCCTGTATCAATTCCCACTTCGAAGGTTCCTTGAATACTCACTTTTCTTCCCACTGGCTATACCAGCTTATGTGGGGGCCTATTCCATGGTCGATTTTCTCGAATATGCCGGGCCAGTTCAAACCTTGATGCGAGAAATTTTTGGTTGGCAAAATGCCACCGAATACTATTTTCCCGAGATTAGAAGTTTGGGGGGTGCTACTATTGCCCTTTCCTTAGTATTATTTCCTTATGTTTACCTGTTCACCAGGGTGGCATTAAGAGAGCAATCATCGGCTATAATTGATATTGCAAGTACCTTGGGGAAAGGGCCCTTGTTTCGCCTTTTCAGAGTCATCCTTCCACTTGTAAGGCCAGGTATATTTGCTGGTTTGATCATCGTCATGATGGAAACTATAGCTGATTTTGGGGTTGTGGAATATTTTGCTGTACAAACTGTAACTACCGGTATTTATACAGTATGGCTTGAAGCTTACGATCTTAGTGCAGCCGCCATACTTTCCATGGTCGTCCTGCTTTTCATTCTGCTGATTATTATGGGAGAAAGGTCGTTCAGGTTCAATTCGGAATTTCACAAGATCTCACAGGCCCCCATATTTTCAAAACGAAAAGCCCTCAGCTCATTGCCGGCATCGTTAGCAACGGGTTTTTGCCTATTATTGCTGGGACTTGGATTTATTTTGCCTGTTACGATTATGGCCAAGCATGCTTTTTCCAATTGGCAGCTTTGGTTTGAAGCAGATTTGATCAAGTCGCTTCAAAACAGTTTAATTACTGGTGGTGTTGCCTCAGTTTTAACCCTGGTGGTCGCTATTGTCATCGTTTATTGTCAAACACTTGTCAAACCACAATGGTCTAAATTCTTCATGCCTGCTTTGACAATTGGGTATGCCATACCTGGTGCAGTCATAGGTATAGGTATCTTGATTACCCTGACTTCCTTTGACCATTTAATCGCAGATTGGCTATCTGAGAATACAGCCTATGATCCTGGATTATTACTCACGGGTTCTGCCTTTGCGGTTATTTTAGCCTATTTTATACGATTTTATGCCATAGCCCAGAATCTTGTTGAGGCAGCATTTGGGCGAATCCCACCATCTATAATTCTGGTGCCCAGGTCTTTGGGTAAATCTGCTTCCAAAGCGCTCGTTTCGGTTCACATGCCGATCATTAGAGGTTCTTTAGTTACAGGTCTGATCCTGGTGTTTGTTGATTGTATCAAAGAACTGCCAGCAACTTTGTTATTACGACCCTTTAATTTCAACACTCTTGCAACGAGGGTTTATGACAGGGCTTCGCTTGAGAATGTCAGTGAGGCTGCACCAGCCGCGTTGTTAATTGTTGCGATTGCTTGTTGCGGGGTCTTTTTACTGATAAAATCAGATACTATTGGCAATTCAGATAAATAATGGTTGCAAGGTTGCGATTGGGTCCTATTTCACTAGTCGTTCTGAATTGGTTTCACAGCCCCTATAGCTCAGTTGGTAGAGCATCTGATTTGTAATCAGGAGGTCGGGAGTTCGAGTCTCTCTGGGGGCACCAGGATACCTTGTTAAACCTGACCGCCGGCAATCGGAATAACTTGACCATTAACATTATTGGATCCTTTTGAGCAAAGCCAAAGAACAGTTTTGGCAACTTCCTCAGGTTGAAGCATTTTCTTGTTTCTGTTTAGTCGACTGAGTCTGACATGTGCTTCTTCGGGGCTGATATTCAGATTTTTTGATATTAAGGTAACATTCCGATCAACAATGGGGGTTTCGACATAGCCGGGACAAACCGCATTGGCCGTTATCCCTGAATATAAATATTCCTCAGAAAGGGCTCGAATGAGGCCAATCATTCCATGTTTTGAAGCCGTGTATGCCGATGCTCCCTTCAAACCTCGGATACCTGCTACAGAGGAAATAGCGATTATTCGGCCCCAATCTCCCTTGATCATTGATGCGAGAGAATATTTGATGGAAAGATAGGCACCATCAAGGTTGGTGGCCATGATTTTACGCCAGAAACCAATATCCATAGAAGCAAACCCGACACCCTCAGCTATACCGGCATTGGCAACATGGATATTGATGACGCCCGCTGTTTTTTCGGCAATACGGGTTGCATTCTTGACTGATTCTTCACGCGTTACATCCATCTCCAAAGGTAAGAATCCGTAAGTATCAGCCACCTCTTTAAGCCGGTCAAGATTACGACCGCAGACGGTAACCCTAGTGCCGTTACTTTTCAGTTCTCTGGCTATGGCCAGACCAATACCAGTCCCTCCTCCGGTAATTAATGCATGTCTTTTAGAAGGTCGTGAAGTGCTCATTTTCATTAGGCTTTATAACTAACCCCAACAGCCTTATTTGGCCACGAATATAAATTGCGAATATGTCGTAACCCAGAGCTTATCATTTAATGCATTTAGTGTCTAATGTGGTTTTCATTATGAAAACAATCGACTGGCTTACAAGGGTATATTTTAACCAAGTCTGTTTCCCCGTGGGTTTACTTCTAGCCTTATTTGTTTCTATGACCTTTGTAATTGGGCAATTATGGTATAAAAAATTACCCTACTTGAATTCAAAACCATGCTTGTTCGTCGGTCTTTTTCATTTATTAGACTGTGGGATTACTGCGATAAATAAATTACATTGGCGGATTAAATGAGTTGCACGACAACAAAATGAACCAAACATTATGGGTTGATTTTATAAAAAAAAGAAAAAATATTGAAGAGGTGCCAACGAAGGATGAATTTATGTATGGGGTGAAAACAGGATTATAATCTCTTGAACGAACGACAGCAAAATATCAAAATTAAGGAGAAATTCTGTTGTTTCATTGTGGACCATAGGATCAGTATTTTTAGCAAATAAGCGATCAAAAAGTGACTTTACTACCCCGACAGGATACAGCTCTGAATCGATTTCGGTATAAGGTTGGAAAATTTATCGAAAGACCGATGATAACGCGAGCTATCACAGTATTGATAGTCTTTAATGCCATAACACTAGGTTTGGAAACATCTCCCACTATTATGGATCGGTTTGGATCAACCCTTATTTTTCTCGATCAAGCCGTACTTGGTGTATTTGTATTGGAATTACTAGCCAAACTTTTTATCTACGGGTGGCGATTTTTTACGAGTGCATGGAATATATTTGATTTCGTGATCGTTGGTATCGCAATCGTACCGTCAAGTGGTAACTTTTCTGTGTTGAGATCTCTGCGGATCTTGCGCGGGCTTAGACTTATCACGGTCGTACCTTCAATGCGCCGGGTGGTTACAGCTCTAATGGCATCTCTTCCCGGTATCTCAAGTGTCATTGCCTTATTGGCGCTGGTTTACTATGTCTTCGGAGTATTGGTAACCAGGCTTTATGGTGCAATTTTTCCAGACTGGTTTGGGACTATTGGCAAGAGTATGTACTCCCTGTTTCAAATCATGACCCTGGAAAGTTGGTCAATGGGTATCGTACGACCTGTTATGGAAAAATTTCCTTGGGCATGGCTTGTTTTTGTTCCCTTCATATTGGTGACAAGTTTTGCGGTCATCAATTTATTCGTTGCGGTAATTGTCAACGCCATGACTGAACAAAACCAAGCAGAATCGGAAGAAATAAATGATGACATTCACTCTGCTTGGAAAGCTGAAGCATCTGCCTTGACAAAGCAAATTGAAACACTTCAAAAGCAGAATAATGAAATTATCAAGATGCTTGAACGTCGTTAACCTGGTATGAGTCAGGTCATTTTCAATCCTGACATAACCGTAGGTATTTCGAATATTCCGGTAATTATCAACCTCTCTGAAACTGAGATCCATTGAAGATTCTTGCATGACAAGGAGCAAGTCATTTGCAAGCAAACTACTATACATTTAAGGAAACAAGACCTCCATCATCAACCTTTAAGCCAAGGGTTGATTATACTTTCGTTAGGCGACTATAGCGTGACAATCTGGATAGAAACTCAATGTGATAATCTTTGACACGAACGCCCCCATCATGAAAGATGGAGTTGGTGTACTTTCTGGAGCGATAACCGACCTTCATGTTTTCAATTTTAACTTGTGCTGCACAATTGAATCTTTCTTTTCTAGAGCAAGCATGGTTCCTGATTCGTATCATGGATCAAATGAGATGATTTGTCCCATAATTTTATCAAAATGCACAAAGAATAGATTTTGGCAGATAATGTGTTGTAATTCAGTCACATCGACACGGGTACGGATATTTTAGGTTTTTTTTGTTATATACCTATCTATTGTTATGTCATGTTTAAAAATTCCAATGAAGGCTCAGGTGATTGGCTGAGACATCAGGAAGCTAGGATTAGGGGAGAGGACAATGGTTGAACATTATACATTGAAGGGATCAGGCTCCCATAACGGTGGTACTGGACAGCGAAATTTCATCGTTTCGGATCACAACCAGAACACAAGAATCAACAATTTTAACCACACCCAGGATACGATTGACCTGACGGACCATGACTTGACGTGGGATGATATCAAGGACAACATAAAATCAGAATGGAAACATGGCGATGAAAGAGCGATTGTAGTCGTTGACCTGACAGAATATGGCCTTGGTCAGTTAACTATTGAGTTCAATTCTACAAGTGGTTTTATGAACCCCTCTGCAGTTCAATATATCCTTAAGGACATGTTTCTCTTTGGCCCGGGAACACGTGATGATGATACGCTCACGGGTACTTCTGAAGCGGATACCTTGCAGGGTCATTTTGGTGATGACACCCTTGATGGTTTAGGAGGCGATGATCATCTTGAAGGGGGGTGGGGTAACGACAAGTTGTATGGTGGTGCTGGCGATGACACGATGTGGGGCGGCCAAGGCAACGACACCATGTATGGCGGCTTTGGTGACGACACGATGTATGGTGGTGCTGGTAATGATAAAATGCACGGCGGGGTTGGTAAAGATACCCTGCTTGGTGGGGCTGGCAACGACACGATGTATGGTGATCTTGGCAATGACACGATGTATGGTGGCGCTGACAACGACGCGATGTATGGTGGTGCTGGTAATGATGAAATGCACGGTGAGGCTGGTGAAGATACCCTGCTTGGTGGGGCTGGCAACGACACGATGTATGGTGGGACTGGCGACGACAAGATGTATGGTAATTCCGGTAATGACTATATGGAAGGCGGCGCGGGTAATGACACCATGTGGGGTGGTTTCGGTGAAAACACGATGCATGGTGGGGCTGGCGACGACAAGATGTACGGCAACAGTGTGAAAGACACGATGTATGGTGGGGCTGACGATGACACAATGGATGGTGGTTCCGGTAATGACTATATGGAAGGCGGCGAAGGCAATGATAACATGTGGGGAAGTTCCGGTAATGATACGATGGACGGTGGCTCTGGTAGTGACGAGATGTATGGCGGAACGGGCAGTGATTTGATGACCGGTGGCTGGGGCAACGACTTTTTGGACGGTGGTGATGGGACGGATCTCATCGGGGGCACACACGGGACGAACACGCTTATTGGTGGAGCGGGCAATGACTGGCTGTATGGTGGCACCGGCAATGACACGTTTGTTTTTGGTCCGGGCAGTGGTGTGGACACGATTTGGAAGTTCAATGGGACGGCGGGCAACGAAGACCGGATTGATCTTTCAGGTTACACCGATGTTACCGATTTTTCTGATCTTGACATATCGTCCTACAAGACCTGGTGGGGCCGTGAGGTGACGGTGGTTAAGGTTGATGAGGACAATAAGATTTATTTGTACGACTACCAGATGGATGCTTTGGAGGCGTCGGACTTTATCTTCACGGGCGACCAAGACGCCTATTACGGGGGATAGCACACAAGGGATCCGGGACCTGCATTCAGGTCCCGGATTTATCAATCAGGTTGGGCTGAATGAAACACCCTTTCGGGTGTTTTTTCTTTGCCTGGTAAATTGTATCTTTATCCTGAGATAAAATTCATGGGAAAGCTTTAATGAGAGAGTGAATTTCTGGTTCATAACCCCTACACACCTGAACAATACCTTGACAACCTGAACCTGCAAGGTACTACTTAAACTATGAAACATTCCAGTAGCAAGTTGGGCTCTGATTTGAGTATTAGTCACCATAAAACCAAGTGTTGATATTAGGCTTCCTTTTTAAATTTTGATTTTATCCCAAATATACCTATGTGAAAAACAACTGGGTTAATTGTTTGATTTCCAGTATAGAGTGTTTTGAATGAAATCGTGAGGTTTCTCAATAGTTATCTTCGGTTTGTAAAATTCTATAACAACTTAAAGATCGGGAATAAGTGAAGTGAGAGTTGGTACAGTTAAGGAAAGCGCCAAGAACGAGGCACGGATAGCCATAACTCCTGATTCCTCAAAACGAATTATCAAGCTTGGTTATAACGTTTCGATTGAGGCCGGTGCAGGGAAGGCAGCAGGTTTCGATGATGCCCAATATGTGGAAACTGGTGCAACCATATATTCCACTGCTGAAGAACTTTGGAGTAATTCAGATATTGTGGTCAAGGTAAACCCACCAAATTCCGAAGAAACTTCAGAATTGACAGCAGAAAAAACAATCATTTCCTTTATCTATCCTCAAGAGAAGTCCGAGTTGTTGGAACTGTGTGCAGACCGAAAGGTTTCTCTGATTGCCATGGATATGGTCCCTAGAATTTCCCGTGCACAAAAAATGGATGCCTTATCTTCGATGGCAAATATTGCTGGTTATCGTTCTGTTATTGAAGCAGGGAATAATTTTGGACGCTTTTTTACAGGACAAGTTACCGCAGCGGGAAAAGTTCCACCAGCTCAGGTACTGGTCATTGGTGCTGGGGTTGCGGGTCTTTCGGCAATCGGTACTTCGGTGTCCCTGGGGGCAGTGGTAAAGGCCTTTGATGTAAGACCGGAGGTCGCTGAACAAATTGAGTCCATGGGTGCACAATTTCTCTTTCTTGACTTTGAAGAAGATGCCAGTGGTTCGGGCGGTTATGCCAAACCGTCATCCCCGGAATTCAGAGAAAAACAATTGGAATTGTTCCGCAAGGTTGCTCCCGAGACCGACATAGTTATTACCACAGCCCTAATTCCAGGCGTTGGTGCACCAAAATTATGGCTGACCGATATGGTCCAAGCCATGAAACCTGGTTCTGTCATTGTTGATCTAGCTGCAGAGAAAGGAGGGAATTGTGAACTTACCCGGTCTGATGAAAAAATTCTTACGGACAACGAAGTTACAATAATCGGCTATACAGACTTTCCTTCACGTATGGCAACGCAATCCTCACTTCTATATGCCACAAATATATTTCATCTCCTCTCTGATTTGACACCTGATAAGGATGGCAAACCCTTTATCAATATGGAAGATGATGTCATCCGTGGAGCTACCGTGGCTCATAACGGTGAAATCACTTATCCACCTCCTCCGCCAAAGGTACAAGCTATTGCAGTTCAACCCAAGGTGAAAACCAAAGAATTGACCCCTGAAGAAAAAAGACAAAAGGAACTTGCTCATTTCCGTCAAGATACCAAAAGGCAGGTGAACATTCTGATAGCTGGAGGTGTGGTAACAGCCTTATTGGGTTTGGTTGCGCCGGCCAGTTTTATGCAACACTTTGTTGTATTCGTTTTGAGTTGTTTTGTAGGATATCAAGTTATCTGGAATGTTAGTCATTCGCTACATACGCCACTCATGTCAGTAACCAACGCTATTTCAGGTATAATTATCATTGGAGCAATTCTTCAGATAGGCACCAATAATACCACCATTTTGACACTTTCGGCAATATCTCTTCTCATTGCCACGATTAATATTGTTGGTGGTTTCTACGTAACCAGAAGAATGTTGGCGATGTTTCAGAGGAGCTAGGGATAAGGATATGTCTGAGGGATTATTAGCTGCCGTATACATTGCAGCTGCAGTTCTATTTATCCTCTCTCTAGGGGGGTTATCCAACCAGGAAAAGGCCAAAAGGGCAATTTGGTACGGGATGGTTGGAATGGGAATTGCTGTAATTTCGACTTTGGGTTCCATTGCTCTTGTTTCAGAAGACAGTTTGTTTGGTATTCAGAATATAGGCATCATCGGAGCAGCTCTTCTTGTTGGTTCTGTCATAGGTATAATTGTGGCACAAAGAGTTGAAATGACTGGTATGCCTCAACTGGTGGCAGCCTTGCACTCATTTGTAGGTATAGCTGCGGTATTTACAGGAATTAATGCTCAAATTGTCCTGGAAACGGTTCAGGTCATGAGCAATAATCAGGAATTGTATGGGTTTGCCAAAAAAATCATCGTCAAAGACGCAGTTGAGATTAAAATCCTGAAAATCGAGGTTCTGCTGGGGGTTTTCATAGGTGCAATTACCTTTACAGGATCTGTCATAGCTTTTGGTAAACTTGCCGGAAGGATTACCAGCAAGCCCTTCAAGTTTCCCGGAGGGCACCTTTGGAATATCCTGCTCCTGTTGATTTGTGTTGTACTGGGGTATCTCTATTTTGTAGGTGAGGAGGGAGTTGGCCTTCTTGTTTATGTATCGATTTTGTCTGGAATTATTGGAATCTTGCTTATCATGGGTATCGGCGGGGCAGACATGCCTGTTGTGGTATCGATGCTTAATTCCTATTCCGGTTGGGCTGCCGCTGCAATAGGTTTCACCTTGAGTAATGATTTATTGATTGTGACGGGTGCTTTGGTTGGTTCCTCAGGTGCCATTCTGTCTTATATCATGTGCCGAGCCATGAACCGTAACTTTGTCTGTGTTATTCTTGGTGGTTTTGGGGGTAGTGGAGAAGCGGTTCAGAATGTCGGGGGAGAACAGATAGCCATCGATTCTGATGGTGTTGCGGGTTTGATTTCAGATGCAGATAGTATAATTATTGTTCCAGGATATGGCATGGCGGTCGCTCAAGCCCAAGGGCCCGTTAGCGAATTGACCCAAAGATTGGTCAATCAGGGTAAATCGGTTCGTTTTGCCATACACCCTGTTGCAGGAAGGCTTCCTGGGCATATGAATGTCCTTTTGGCTGAAGCCAAAGTTCCTTATGACATTGTTCTGGAGATGGATGAAATCAACGAAGATTTTCCAAGCACGGACTTGGCCATCATAATTGGATCCAACGACATAGTAAACCCTGCGGCTCAGGAAGACCCCAATTCCCCAATCGCTGGAATGCCCGTGCTGGAAGTTTGGAAAGCGAAACAGGTTATAGTTTCAAAAAGAGGCCAGGGAACCGGTTATTCCGGTATAGAGAATTCCTTGTTCTTTAAGGAAAATACTCGCATGTTCTTTGGTGATGCCAAGGATTCTATCAACAAGTTGCTTGCTGCGATGTCTTGACCATCAACTTGAAACGAACATTGTATTTTCTGTGTAAGCTTACGGATATCTTTACCTGCCTCGAATCCTCGGGTCCAAAGCATCTCTAAGGCCATCACCCAAATAGTTTACCGATAACACTGTAAAAGAAATAGCGATGCCGGGCCATAGAACCCTTTCAGGGAAACTCTGTAAATAATCAGTGGCATCAAATAACAATCGCCCCCAAGTAGGAAAATCCGATGGGAAGCCTAAACCAAGGAATGAAAGGGCTGATTCTGTAATAATGGCATTGGCGATACCAATTGTCGCCGAAACCATTATTGGGGATAAAACATTAGGAAGTATGTGTCTAAGAATAATCCTGCTTGAAGGGGTGCCAATCGACTGGGCGGCCAAAACGAATTCTCTTTCCTTGATGGTCAAGACATCACCACGGACTATGCGGGCAGCCTGCATCCAGCTTGTTATCCCGATGACAAAAACGATCAGGATGAATATACCTGTTTCAGGTCCAAATGCTGCTCTCAAGTGG
Source organism: Paracoccaceae bacterium (assembly GCA_022822495.1). Classification (GTDB taxonomy): domain Bacteria; phylum Pseudomonadota; class Alphaproteobacteria; order Rhodobacterales; family Rhodobacteraceae; genus MPNP01. The sequence goes on from JAJEBQ010000036.1 coordinate 17,200, forward strand.
TCCCTGAAAAGTAAAATAATTACCAAAAGAAGCGGGAGAATAGGCAGAGCAAGGAATAAATCAGTCAGTCGCATTAGTGGTCCATCCAGCCATTTGATGAAACCTGCCAAAACTCCGACCAAGGTACCAAGTATTAAAGATAAGAGCATCGCTGTTATACCTACAGCTACCGTAGTTTGGCCTCCAGTCAGAATACGGGCAAGGGTATCCCTACCGAGTTGATCAGTACCCATGGGATGAGCAAAACTCATCCCCTGATCTCTGGCAAGTATGTCTATGTATTGTGGATCAAGTGTCCATATAAAGGGTCCCAAAAATACCGAACCTACGATGAACATAAAGAAGAGAGCGCCAAACAAAGCTCCTCTATGGGTTTTGAATTGATCCCAAATATCTCTCCATTGAGAAGAGGGTGCTGTTTGCAATGAAATGGTAGTATCACTCATAACGAATCCTGGGATCAAGAATACCGTACAAAATATCTGCCAGTAGGTTAAACAGAACAATCAAAACTGCGAAAATAAAGGTGAGGGTTTGCACCATGGGTATATCGTTGGCCTGAATAGCCGTAATCAGAAGTTGTCCAAGACCATTTACCTTAAATACCTGTTCGGTGATAATGGCACCCCCAAAAACAGTAGGTACGCCGATGGCAATGACAGTCACCACAGGTATCATGGAATTCCTAAGAACATGAACCAGAAGAACTGCATTTTCCCTCAAACCCTTGGCTCTTGCAGTACGAACATAATCCTGGTTTAAATTATCAAGCATTGAGGCCCGCATAAAGCGACTGATTTGGGCTGCATTGTACAATGCAAGTACCATAGTGGGCATGATCATCTGCTTGATCTGTACTATGAAACTGTTCCAGTCTGTAACAACGTGGGTTGTGTCATATATTGAAGGGAACCAACCCAAATGAACCGAAAATATGACTATGAGCAAAACACCAGTAAAAAAAGTTGGGATCGAGAACCCGATCATGGAAACGAAAGTTCCAATCTGATCAAACCAGCTGTATTGTCTGTAAGCCGAAATTATGCCTATCGGCAAGGCAATAAGGGTGCCGATGACATAAGACATGCCAACAACCCATAAGGTCTGGGGAATTCTCTGGACAACTATATCCATGACAGGAGACCTTGATTGCCATGAGATGACCCTTTGACGGTCTCCCGAGAAATCAAAACCTGATAACTCAGTCATCAGGTGAAGAGGCTCGTTGATGAAAAATTGTTCAAGCCAAAACAAAAAACGAATATGAAAGGGTTGTCCCAAACCCAATGATAACCTGATTTTTTCTCGAACCTCGGGTGGAATCGTCAACGGTAGTTGTGCTGTTGGGTCTCCAGGTGCCAAATCAAGCAACAGAAACAAAACCAGACTGATGAAAAACAATGTTGGAATCGCCAACAAAGTCCTTCTGATGGTGTAGTTGAACATCCTGCTATTTTAGAACTGGTACGAAAAAAAGCTTACTTAACAATCAGACTCGGGGGGTTACCCCGAGTCTTCATTTGTAAGGAATTACTCTCTGTGCCAGTCAGCGATATTCCAAAGTTCAGAATCCCATGTATTAAGAACAACACCGCCGAGCGAATTGGCATGAGCTGCAACACGGCCACGGTGGATCAAAGGAATGATTATGTATTCCTGCATCAACTGGTCGTTCAAGGCCTTCGACAACTCAACCCTGCGGGCCAAATCACCAGTCTTTGACAATTCAGCAAGATTGGCATCATAGCCTTGATCACAATAACGTGGAATATTGCCACCCTGCCAACCATTTTCCGGTGAGGGTTCGCGTCCACATTTCCAGTTGTTGAAGTATGGCTCCGGGTCTGTTCCATCAAAAGTATTGGTATACATTTCAAGGTCTGCAAAGAACTTCTGGAAGGTATCCGGGCTTCCAGGGTCACCGCCAAAGAACACGGAAGCATCAAGGTTTCGAAGTTCGGTTTCAACTCCAATTTCTGACCACCATTGCTTAATCAATGCCTGGAAATCCTGTCTCACAGCATTGGTTGAGGTTTGAAAAAGGAATGAAAGCCTTATACCATCCTTTTCTCGAATCCCATCACTGCCAGCAACCCAACCGGCTTCGTCAAGGAGTTGGTTGGCCATCGCAATGTCCTGAACAAGGCAACCATCGTTGGCAGTTGAGGCATAAATAGCCGGAGCAGGGACAACATTACAGGTAGGTTTGCCAGTAATTCCATAGCCGATTTCGTTCAGAATATTCCGGTCAATGGCCAAGGAAAGAGCTTTACGAACATTTATATCTGACAGAATTGGATGGGGATTTGCACGAGTTGCCCTTGTTTCACCCAAATCAGGCGAGGGGTCTGTCATGTTGACCATGATTCGTTCAACAGCTGTACCAAAGGAAGAAATTACCTGCCCCTTGCCTGCTTCAGACATTTGTTGAAGAACATTGGGGGCCAGTTGAAGATTCCATGCATAGTCAAACTCTCCAGTTTCAAGAACGGCTCGACCAGCAGCTGTGGCATCGCCACCGCCTTTAAAGGTCACAGTAGCAAAACCAGGTTTGCTTGGATCCCGATAATTCGGATTGGCTTCAAGGGATATTACATCGTTGGGCCGAAATTCGGTTACAACATAGGGACCTGTTCCTAGGGGCATGAAGTTTTGATCCGTACAACCTGGAGCATCGGTGCCCATGCAATTTTCAAACTGAGCCTTTTGAATGATTGGGGATTGTGCCCCAACGAATGGACCATAGGGGAAGGGTTTTTCAACATCAAAAGTCACCTTCACGGTCAAGTCATCAATAGCTTCGACTGTGGCCACATCCTCGAATTTTTGTCCCTGAGCACAACCGCCTTCAGGATGGGTACAGTATTCGTAAGTGAATACGACATCAGCAGATGTGAACGGGGACCCATCAGACCAGACCAAACCTTCACGGATAGTCCAAGTTATGGATTTAAGGTCTTCAGAAACGCCGCCATTTTCAATGGTTGGAATTGAGTTGGCCAACCATGCAACCATATTGCCGTTTTGATCATATCTGGCCAGCGGCTCAATGATCAATGATGCAGCCTCAACTTCCTTTGTTCCTCCTGATAGAAACGGGTTAAGGGTAGAGGGTGCCTGCCAATACAGTATATTCACATGACCAGAGGATCCTCTCATAGCATATCCAGATGTTGCCATCGTGATGAGTGCCAAGGTTACTACAAATATTTTTTTCATGTTTTATCCTTTCTTCAAATTATGGCATTGTGGTTGTCCACAAATGCACACTAGCCATTATATAGATGGCAAGAAATGAACCGTCCCGGCTCAATTTCATTTAGTGTAGGTTCTACCTGATGGCAGATTTCCAGGGCTTTTGGGCATCGATTGCAAAAATTGCATCCTTGGGGGGGGGTTGCCGGGGAAGGCACATCCCCAGTTAGTACAATAGCTTTTCGCGTTCTTTCGATTTCAGGGTCTGCTTCGGGGACTGCTGAGAGCAGGGCTTCGGTGTATGGATGCAGGGGTGATGAATAGAGATTTTCACTCTTACCAATCTCAACGATCTGGCCCAGATACATGACCGCTACCCGTGTTGCGATATGCCTGACCATGCCAAGATCATGGCTTATAAACAAGTATGTCAGATTTCTCTGCTCCTGCAAGTCTTCCAACAAATTTACAACCTGGGCTTGGATGGAAACATCTAGGGCAGCAATGGGTTCATCGCATACAATCAACTCTGGATTGAGGGCCAACGCCCTGGCGATGCCAATGCGTTGTCGTTGTCCGCCTGAAAATTCATGTGGATAACGCGAGGCAAAATCCCTGTTCAATCCGACTGAGTCCATCAAGTCGTATACCCGGTCTTCCTTTTCTTTTCTTGTAAGATTCTGATGCTCATACAATGGCTCAGATATGATTGAGGAAACAGTCATTCTTGGATTGAGTGATTCTTGTGGGTCTTGAAAAATCATTTGCATGGTCGGACGGATTTTTCTGATTTCCTTGAGGGATGTTTTGTGGATATATTCTCCCTTTATCTTTACAGACCCGTCAGTAATTTCATTCAATCGCAGTATCGCTCGGCCGGTTGTTGTCTTGCCGCATCCTGATTCGCCTACCAGACCAAGTGTTTCGCCTTTCATGATATCCAGAGAAACCTTATCCACGGCCTTTACTTCACCAACTTTTCGCCGTAATACCCCAGCATAAATCGTGAAATAGACCTTCAAATCCCTTACCTCCACCAACGGTGTAATTTCTTCCTGCAATTCAGTCAAGAGCAATCCCCTTGTCTTCGATCAGATGGCAGGCAACGAGGTGGTTGCTGCCATGTTCCAGCAGTTGAGGGTTATGGCTGACACATTTCTCGAAGGCAAAATCACACCTGGGATGAAATGAACAAAAACTTGGTTCCTTAAGTGTCGTTGGGGCCTGTCCCCTGATTGAATTAAGCCTGCTTGCCCTTTCTCCCCTAACGGCAGGAATCGTTCCGATCAGCGCTTTGGTGTAGGGGTGTTGAGGATTGGCAAACAATTCTTCAACACTAGCCAGTTCGACAATTTGTCCTGCATACATGACAATTACACGTGTCGCAATTCCTGCTATTACTCCCAGATCGTGGGTAATCCAAATTGTGGCCATGCCAAGCTTTTTTCTTAAATCCTTGACCAATTCCAATATCTGAGCCTGGATTGTCACATCAAGGGCAGTTGTCGGTTCATCAGCAATCAACAATTTTGGATCACATGCCAGGGCGATGGCGATCATAACTCTTTGTCTCATACCGCCAGAAAATTGGTGTGGATAATCCTTAAATCTTTTTTGGGGATCAGGAATTCCGACCAAATCAAGCAACTCAAGGGCTCGTGTTTTTGCTTGTCTTCGAGAGAGTCGCATATGCTTCTTCAGGGGTTCTATTATTTGAAAACCAACTGAAAACACCGGGTTTAGAGAGGTCATCGGATCCTGGAAGATGAATCCGATTTTGCCACCACGGACACGTCTGATTTCACGAGAGCTTGATTTTAGAAGATCTTTACCCTCAAATAAAACTGTTCCGCCTTTTACTTCAGCAGGTGGGGAGGGAAGGAGGCCAAGAAGGGACATCATTGTTACTGATTTGCCGGAACCAGATTCTCCTACCACGCCTAGAAGTTCGCCCGAATTGAGATTGAAATTTATGGTGTTGACCGCATGAACCTCACCCTTTCTAGTTGAAAAGACAACCTTGAGGTCCTCTACTGAAAGAACTGGGGATAAATCCTCAGCCATAACATTAATCAATTGCGATTAGAAACAAATTTCGATCCTTATAGGAATTTGATGCTAAATTAAACGAATAACTTCAAGACTTTACCTATTAACGAAAAATCAGGGTAATTCAATCATACTCTAATGTTATTTGAGATTGGAGAAATAAGTTTGGAATGCGACCTGTCCAAAAATATTGGGATGATATTCAGTTGGTATAGCGAACTGGTAAGATTTAACCAGTTCAGAGTAATCTTTGTACAAACTGTCAACCGGAAAGTTAGAACCAAACATACATCTACTGGGTCCAAATGAGTTTAAGCAGACATTGATTATGGGTTGATATTCCACGGAACCTTTTTCTCTGAAAAACATGGGTAAGCCGGAAATCTTACACCTCATATTCGGTAAGGTTGCCAATTGCGAAATACCCTCAAGCCAAAGTTCAAAACCCTTACCCCGGTTGGCTCTTGGGGAACCGGCATGGCACAAAACAACATTTAACTTGGGTATCCTCGAAAATACCCTTGCGGCCTGTTTCATCAATGGTGGTGTTAGTTGTAGGTCAAAGGTATAACCCATTTCCGCTATGATCTTTAGCCCTTTAAGGAATTCATCATCAAACAAAAGATTATTGGTACCAGATAGACGATCCTCGTCTTCTGAACGGCCAACTATTTGTCTGATTCCAGCAACTGTTGAAAGCTGGGAATATTGTTTCAAGACTTCTGATCTTTCGGGAGATGTTAAATCACAATATACAACTTGAACCAAGTTCCAGTCAGGATTCTTGTCAGCCACATTCTGTACCCATTGTGCTTCTTCCAAACCATTTTTTGCACCGACCTGGATATGTACGGATCCTTCAAAACCGTTATCCTTTGCATCAGTTCTATACTCATCAATGAGATAGTTTCTTTGAATCGGTTTGGGATTGCCAAAAAATCGTTCCTTTCCGGTTTCCATCAACCAGGGATAATCAACCTCAAACAAGTTCCATAGATGGTGATGAGAATCGATTTTCATGCTTGTACCAAATTAGCAAAGAAAAGAGAATTTACCTGCCGAGTTCTGATACTGGAAGAAGTTCCACCGTTGCAACTTCATAATTTTCATTACGAATTTCATAAATTCGACGAGAGGCTTTTTCCAAAACATCTGGAGGTATCCGATTCACGTAGTTGCCAAGAGAAGTCAATGAACAGCCGCCATACATCATTCCAGAATAAGACCTCATATTTTCAGTCTTGAAGTTGTTATTTCTAAGTTTATTCAAAGCCCTATTAAAGGTCGGTTGGAAATGCCATAAGGTCGTGGTTACTATCCGTCCCGAATGGTCCTCTGGTGGCTTTGATACATTACTAATTGTATGAATATCCGTCTCGGAGGTGTGTTTTTCAACACCAGCCCTTTCGGCAAAAATCAAATCAACCCCAAAGGCTTTCTGAAAGTCCAGCTTTTCGGCAATTGCAACAGGATCAATGTTACCCTCAATGAGCTCTATCAATATATTTATTTGTGAATTTACCTCTTTGGCACCTTGGATAAAGGCATTAAGGTTTCGGTAGGAATTCGCAGAATAAAGGGTACCAAATGCACCTAAAACCTGAGACTGGCTGAATCCACTTGCAATGATACCTGCTATGTAGGCGGCATCATGGGTATAGTTCTCAAAGATAGAAAATGAAGTAAGATATTCTGGGGTGGGTTGGTAGGACCCAAAGAGGTAAGATTGACTACGGTAATCCAAGGCAATACTTCTTGCGATATCTTCAAAATCAAAGATATCTCCAATTATCAGGTCATAGTTTTGTTCCGAAACATTACGTAAGACATTTTCAAAATCATGTTCAGGAACTCCTGAGTAATAATCGTATTTTATATCTCCACGAAGGGCAGAATTGATGGCAGAATTATGGATGGACTCAGCTATGGCAGGATTTTGTGATTCTGGATAAAATCCGGCGACCTTCAACTCATAAGACCTAACAGTTTGTGACCTGCCAAGTTGGCTTGATGCTAGAAGCCCTAGCGTTCCAGAAATAAATTCACGTTTAGTTAGAAATCTCATCACAAAACAATCATATCGAAGCTATTTGAGAACCAGAGGCACTTATTTCCAAGTGAATATTATTAATATAGAGGGCATGTCTATTAAATAATTTTGCCATTTTTTTCAAAATCACCGTTCACCCCTGGCTTTATTGTTCCGTTTGTGATTCATTGTTGTCAAACAATAATTTTTCACTTTTCACGGTAAACCAGGAGAATCACAATGCCCAATCGCCACTTGCTTGAAGATGATGAACATCTGCGGGCCCTACGCGAATTCAACGATCTGGAACTGATCGGGAACCAGGTTGACTGGGAAAGCTTCAGATCCCTTTTGGAGAAGGTTTGGGGGCCTCCCCGCACCGCGGGTCGTGGTCGTCGGTCGTGGGATTATCTCCTGATCTTCCGCAGTATTCTGTTGGGGGTGATGAATAACCTGAGTGACAAGGACCTTCAAGGCAATCTTTTGGAACGGTGGTCCTTTCAGTATTTTGCCGGCATTGAGGAAAGGAGTCGTGTCCCGGACTAGAAAACCCTCTGGAAGTATCGCGGTCAGCTTGAG
>JAJEBQ010000015.1 GCA_022822495.1 Paracoccaceae bacterium
CAAGGCGGAATGGTTGGTTGCAATGAGGGAAGATCAACCGGAACGCTATCATCACCTGAAATCATCCAGTCAATCAAATCGTATAAATCAGAGGAATAGCGGTTTGACAAGGGATGGTCACTTAAGTATATAATCCCCCAAAAAAATGAAGTGGCGGAGACGAAGGGATTCGAACCCTCGGAACGGATCGTCTCCGTTCAATCGCTTAGCAGGCGATCGCTTTCGACCACTCAGCCACGTCTCCACTGCAAAATGTATGTTTTTTGATAGGATTTTGAAGATCAAATGAATAAAATTAAATTTCTTTAGATGATAATTGTTTTATCAATCCAAAATTACCCCAGAAAATCCTTTCCCATAAGAAAATATTGTTTGGCAAGAGGTTGATGATTAAGTTAAAGTCTGAACTGAAATTTCATATGGATAGTTACAAGTCATACCAATGAAAAAAGATACCAGAGCTAAAGCCACATTTGATTGGCAAGACCCTTTTCTGTTTGAAGATCAATTGGAAGAGGAAGAAATACTCTTCAAAGATGCAGCCAGAGCCTTTTGTCAAAATGAATTAAGACCTCGGGTAAACTCTGATTACTTAGGGGAAAAATCCAATCGGGATCTATTTTCAAAAATGGGTGAGGCTGGGTTGTTGGGCATAACACTTCCCGAACAATATGGTGGTTCAGATGCTAGTTATGTTGCTTACGGGTTGGTCGCAAGAGAAATTGAAAGGGTCGATTCGGGATATCGATCCGCCATGAGTGTCCAGTCATCTCTCGTAATATATCCTATACTGACCTACGGTAATGAGCAACAAAAGGCAAAGTATCTACCCAAACTGGCGAGTGGTGAATTTATTGGCTGTTTTGGTTTAACCGAGCCGGAAGCAGGGTCTGATCCTGGGGGACTGAAAACGATTGCGACCGAAACTGACGGCGGCTATGAGTTGAATGGAACCAAAACCTGGATTTCAAATTCCCCCTTGGCTGATGTATTTATTATTTGGGCCAAAATGGGTAACAAGAACGGCCCAATAAGAGGGTTCATTTTGGAGAAGGATTTAAATGGCTTGTCGGCCCCGAAAATTGAAGGGAAACTATCCTTGCGGGCCTCTCCAACCGGAAGTATAGTTCTTGATGGGGTCAAGGTGGGTGAATCCTGCGTGTTACCCAATACCCAAGGGTTAAGTGGGCCCTTTGGTTGTTTAAACAGGGCTAGGTTCGGTATCGCTTGGGGAACAATGGGATCGGCTGAAGAATGCTGGTGGATTGCACGCAATTATGGCATGGAAAGGAAGCAATTTGGCCGCCCCTTGGCCAACACACAACTCTTTCAAAGAAAACTTGCCGATATGCAAACCGAAATTACCCTTGGCCTTCAGGCTGCATTACGGGTGGGCCGACTTATGGACAGGAACGTATTCACGCCAGAAATGATTTCCTTGATCAAGCGAAACAACAGTGGGAAAGCACTTGATATAGCACGAATGGCCAGAGATATGCTAGGGGGCAACGGAATCCAGGCAGAATATCAGGTCATGCGACATGCACAGAATCTTGAAACTGTCAACACATACGAAGGAACCCATGATATTCATGCGTTGATTCTGGGGAGGGCTCAAACGGGTTTGCAGGCGTTTTTTTAAAACTCAAGAAAGATTTAATTGTATTTTGTAAGGATATAGTTGAACCTCGAGGCAATATCTATCAAAGCGTTATCCTTGTCTCGCCAGCCGATAATTTGAACCGACAGGGGAAGATTATTCGGTCCTGACCCAAATGGTATTGCGACTGCTGGTAATTGTAGCAAGGTCCAGTCCCGGCTGAACAGGGGATCTCCTGTTGTCGTTAATCCCTTGGGGGCCACCCCAGAGGTGGCAGGTGCTGCGATTATATCAAAAGTTTCAAACATCACGGAAAGCATTCGCCATACCCTATCCCTAATTTTCAAAGCGTTTTTGTACTCCTCATCGGTTCTGGCCAGCCCCTCCTCATAGAGTTCAACGAATTTTAAACTGAGTTGGTCTCGATGATTTTCATATTCATACCGTCGGGTTTGAGAAATTTCCTTTGTCATAACGATTTTATGGGCATCAGTAAGCAAATCAAATTCCTCGGGATAATCAATCCACTGTACCCTTCTTTTGCAGTCATGAAGTTGGGAATGAGCAAATAGCCTTGCATGGGCCTGATAAAAATTTTCTTTCCCAACTTCAGTCATTTCATCCCAGTGAGGGCCTTTCATGAATGCAATTCTTGGGTTCACATCACGATTAATTTTATTGTGTTGATCACCTTTTAGAACACTCCTAACCAGTTGCAGGTCTGGGAGGCTTTGGGCAAGCACCCCCAGTGAGTCCAAACTGGCAGAGAGGGGTAAAATTCCATCTAGGTTAAAATATCCATTGGTCGATTTGTAAGCAAAAACACCACAATAGCTTCCAGGTCTGATCAAGGATGCTGCTGTTTGCGAACCCAATCCAAATGGCACCATATTATCCGCTACAGCTGCTGCTGAGCCACTGGAAGAACCCCCAGGAGTATGAGAAACATTATGTGGATTTACGGTTTTACCTGGCGTAAAACAGGCAAATTCAGTCGAGACGGTTATTCCTATCGGAATGGCTCCAGCACTAGTGAGCTTGACAATACAATCGGCATCTTTCTTTGGTGTCCTTGAGTTATAAATTGGTGATCCTTGGGTTATTGGGCAACCTGCAACATCAATGATATCTTTGACAGCAAAGGGAACGCCAAACAAGGGACCATCAGTTGGGTTTTTTTCAGCTCTATGAGCTAAAGCCATAGCTTTGTCATAATCAATGTAAGAAAAAGCTCCAATTCGTTCCTCACGAAGTTTGATTCTTGCCAGGCAACTCTCCATAACAGCAGATGGCGTCGTTTTCCCAGATCTGATATTTTCGGCTATCTCAGTTGCCGTCAGAATATTATTATTCATTCTAATGACTCCCCGTATTGGTTATAGCTGTCTTAAAGAGATTCATTGGCATTTGGTAGATGCCTCCACCCAATCTTCCCAAAATACCCTCGTTATCCAGAATACCAAGCGCAATAACCGGCGAAGCATTCGCCTCCAAAATCTTTTGGGCGGTCATACCAAATCTGATCCCAAGTCCCCTAAATCCAATGTGATCACCAATGAGAAGGCTTTTTTGCAGATTGTGGAAATCTTTCGGTAAATAAGCTGACATTTTCTCACTGCTCAATGGATTAAGCTGAATAGCCATTGCTCCCAAACCATAAATATCCACAAGAGCGCTATCACCTATTGCTCCCAATGCTCTAGTCTCGGGAACATTTATATCAAAGGGTCCTTCAGGTGCTTTCGCAGTGGTTGCAATCCAATTTTTCGGATCAGAAGATATTTTTATCCCTACTTTGTTACCATTGCCACCAGCCGTTGTAACCAAGCTCGAACGGGGGACATTTTCTCCGAGCATCAATATACACTTTGTGGCGGCCATCCATAGATTAAGAAAAAGGCTTGGACAATTGGTAAAAAATTCCATACATCTTGCACTGATTTTGCTCCCTTGCGTGCGAGAATTAATCTCTTCAAACAGCATTTGTGTTGAGTGCAAGGTTCGTCCGTGACAATCATCCCCCATTTGGAGGCCGTAATGAGCAATAGGTATAAGATCAATTCCCTCAGCCAATCCTGATGCAAGTGTCGCTGCAAATTCAGAATTCAACCATTTTAAATGCTCAACCACTTCCATCGACTTCAAGCCCAAACGGGCAGCTGGTGCATTGCCCCCGTTAATTGGAGAATAGGCCTTTGCTGTTCCCCTATGGGCATCATAAATTGCTTGTAAGGGCATTGAAGGTGAGACGACTGAAGCCAAGGGAGTAACCACACAATAGTCCTGGGCAGGCATAAGATTAATTTCACCCGCAAGAATCATCCCTTCAGCTTCATCAAGATCAGTAGTTAATCCCTCATAAACAACTGCCACACAGGCAGAATGCAAGATGGGCTTACTTAACGGTTCGCCCTCTTCAAATGGGGGCCCAGCATGCAATAGGCAATTTTCTCCAAGTGGCAAGACCTCCCGCGCGATTTCAATTCTGTTCCAGACAGGCTCACCTACCATTGTATAATCAAATGCCAGTTGGTCCTCTGGCGAAATAGAGGTAAACATGGTCACTCCTCGGGTATGACCCAGGTTTCGCTAAAGTACAAAAAGGCCGTGGTTGTTTCCATCCCTGCTTGGACCCTAGAACCTATCTTGCCCGCCAAGGGATAACCATTGACAATTATCTTGCCTTTTTTGGCCGGTACCAGAAGGGTGGTCATAACATGCTCCTTTGTTCCTGTCTGCTCCGGGACCAATTCCAGCATCCGGGGATTTTCCAAATCCTCCCAAACCAACTCGATAACGAGATCCGAATTCGAAATGGTTTCAGAGTACCTATGACTGATAGGGTCGCCTGATGAACGAATGCTGAAAGCAGGCTGATATTTAAGATGTTTATAGGGTTTGGCGTCCCTGAACGCCCCAAGTTTCCCAATGAAATTTTGCATAAGATAGTCTGAAAGTTCAACATTATCACCGATAAGCACATTAGGCCGAGAGGGAGAACCATGGGTTGATTGCAAATCGGAATATAGAAGTAATAATTGTCCTTGTCCGGCTGGTGACCAGGAAACTCTGAAAAACAATGCCATCGCTGAAAAGTTATCATGATCATCTTTCAGAAGGATGCCTGGGTTTTCGCCAGTCCAGTCTACCCGACCTGGCATTATGGGATTATCAAGTGGCATGTTGAAAACTCATTTCTTGCGGTGTAACCCAAGTTTCAGAAAGTGCCAGAAAGGCGGTACTCATTTGTTTCCCAAAGAACTGTCTGGTGGCGACCCTGCCCCTGCAAGGGGTATTGTTAATAGTGATCTGGGCATTTTGGGCTTCAAGGAATACAGCATACATTTCATGTGCCTTTGTGACTGAATTATCTTTTGTTAATTCAACGGGAAGCGGTGTTTGCAAATCCTCCCAAATCATCTGGACCTCAATGCCCTTGCCAAGTAAACTTTCTTTATAATTTTTCGTTAAATCGGTAGGATGTTTGGATGACCCAAGCAAATCAATCCAGGTTATGTTTTCAAGTCCAACGCGGCCAATAAACGTCGGCATTTTCCTAACCCAACCGTCAATTAACCATCTGAACAATCTTTGGTTATCTGCAATTATAAAATTGGGAACCAGGGGCCATCCCGAGGGGGTATTGGGCTCACCAAGTATTATTGCACCTGTTCCTCTGCCATAGGGAGATAACACAATACGGAAAAACAATCCCAACGTAGTGTAATCACCATCAGAATCATCTTTGAGATAAATGCCGGGATTTTCACCTGACCAGTCAACTCTACCTTGATTAATTGATGTTCTCATTGATCCAGCTTTGTTCATAATCCTTAAGTTCTTTCACAACGAATTCTTTCCTTTGTTTGCCAGTCAAATGATCTCCCGATTGATAGATTTCAGCGACCCTTAAAGCTACTATTTTCTGGATGGCAGCATCGTCGCGCCCGCTCTGGACGGGTATGTTCAACATGGTATCACCACCATAGGTGGGAATTGGATTTGCAAAGATATCAGATGGTCTTTGTACGTTCATATCTTCGGTTAGTTGTTGCAGTACGTTCCTGAGTTTTCGTCGAACCTTGGCAACGCCCCTGTCAGTGAAAGCCAGATTTTCTCGCTCATGAATATTTATCGGACCTTGTGAAACCCATGCATCATAATCACCAGGGTCCTTTTGACGAGTTTCATAGTCCCGGTCTCCACTTTGTCCATAGAAGTCCGTTCTACCTAACCCAACGCCATTTGGATCAGTTAAACCTTTAGGATCATCACCCTCTCGGAAATGCCTCCAGGCTATAACCATCGTTCTGGTATCATCAATTGGAGTCACCCATCTGCTTAAGCCACAGCGACCAAAATATCTTGATTGGTCAGGGACAGGAAAGTGGCCTCCATTCTGGGTAAAACTTGGCAGAAACAGGTCATGAATTCTGATCCAGATGATATCTCTAACTCTTCGGGTATTGGTATAAAAATCACCATATGCTCGTTCATGGAACTGAATTTTGGGCATTTCGGCAAAGGCATCAATGAATTGGGTTCGCACAGCCTTGGTATGAAGGTAAACCACATGATAGGGATCCCAGGCATTTTCCATCACCTGTAACCAGTTGCACGGCGATTCTATCAGGTAGGGAATCATAATATCCCCTTCTTCATCAAAAGTATCCATGAAAGGGAAGGGAGGGCATAACTCATTCGGTCCCATATAGGTAAAAACGATTCCCTTATATTCCACCACAGGGTAGGCACCGAGGCAAGTCTTGAACCTTACCTGGCTTGCGGGAGGTTCACAGGGGGTCTCAAGAATGGTTCCATCCAGAGCATATTTCCAGCCATGGTAACTGCACCTAATGCCTCCTTCCTCAATAATACCGAATTCAAGCGACATGTTGCGGTGACAACAATGCAAATGCACCAGTCCCAGTTGCCCCAGTTTTTCCCGAAAGAGGACAAGATCCTCGCCCAGTACCCTGATCCGTAAAGGCAGTTCCTTGATCTGCTCGGTCAAGGCAATTGGTAGCCAGAACCTGCGAAAAAATTCTCCACATGGTTTGCCAGGGGTTACCTCAGTCAGGAGAGGATCGGGTAGGGCAGTCCAGACTTTCTGGCGCGCATGGCCACGAAAGTTTTTGCCTATTTGTTGCGGATCGTTCGACATGACTGAAATAGTAGAAATCTGTATAATGTTATGACCTTACAATATCCAATCTTTTTAAGACCTTCAATCTGCTATGAGTAAACATAAAATTCTTGTGGGTATCCGATAAAATTATTGTAGATAATCACCTTGACGCCACTAGTTCCTTGTGGCATCCATTGGGGATACTACTACGATCGAAATACATGAAAATGATTTGTAATAATAGGAGATTGATACATCCATGCTACAGTAGGTTGTTATGAATAATCCACTGCCTAATCCCGGTTTAGAACAAATTTCAGGACATATGATTGATCCTGTTATGACCTGGCCACCGCCGATGATCAGGCTTGATTCCAATGAGAATGCTCTTGGATCCAGTCCCCACACAATTGATGTTGCCAGCTATTCCTCCTTTGAATTTGAAAGATACATAGCAAACCAACACCGTTTTCTTGTTCCAGCCATTGCCAAAAGATTTTCCCTAGAGCCGGACAGGGTTGCGATTGGGTGTGGTTCGGATGATCTGCTGGCAAGATTGGTTCGATGTTATCTAAACAGGGGAAACCATATGTTGCGGTCACAAAATTCGTATTTGAAAACACCGCGCTATGCATTGTCCGCCGGAGGCATACCTATTTCAGTCAAAGATCATGAATTTACCGCTGTAGTCGATAATTTCCTTGCTCAGGATCTGACCAATGTCAATATAATATATCTTGCGAATCCTGACAATCCATCTGGTACCATGCTACCTTATGAAGAAATACAGAGATTACACCGGAACATTCCCACGAGGATATTATTGGTCCTTGATTGTGCGTATGAGGAATATATTGATGAAGGATTTTTCGAGCGATTGCGAGGAATGGTTGAACAAAACCCAAATGTTGTTTTCACAAGGACCTTTTCAAAGGTTTATGGTTTGGCCGGGGCAAGGATTGGCTGGTCTTATTCCTCGCAAGAAGTTCAAAAGATCATCCATAAGGCAAGCTTGACCTTCCCATTATCCTCGGCATCCTTGCGGATGGCTCTGGTCGCTCTTGAAGATCAAAAACATGTCCAATGGGTTATCAACCACAACAGGGTAATGAGATCCAAGTTTACGGCCAGATTTACAAAAATGGGATTAAAGGTGTATCCTTCACAAGCCAATTTTCTCCTGCTTGAATTTCCAAAAAAGGACAAGACAGCTGCAAACGCTGAATTATACCTAAGAAAAAAGGGGGTGTGGGTCAGAAGATTTGCTTCTGAAAATTATGCTTCCAGCCTTCGCATGACATTGGGGTTAGAATCTCATTTGCATTTAGCTGCAAAGTATTTGCAAGATTTTCTACTTCAAGATTCTTGACATGAATACCCTTGCATACCCTTCCGGCAAGCACATAATTAAGCAGTTTCTTGCGGCCAGAATTCAGTTCATAGCATCCTTGCCGGATATTGTTACCAGCAGTGGTTTGTTATGGCCCATATCCCACCACAAGGAGCTTGAACTCATTCGTATTTGCAAGGAGGATGAAGGGGTCTCGATTTGTGCTGCCATGTCCTATAATGATACAAGAGCAGTATTGCTGATGCAGCAAACTGGATTAATGGATTCTTTGAATGCCATCCGAGCCCTTGCCATGGATTATCAACTTCCAGTGGTCATGATGGTTGGGCTGCAAGGTAAGGAGCCAGAGCCAAAACCAGAAGAATCCAATGTCTATGGTGTGAGAATTATTCCCTCAGTACTAAATGCCATGTCCGTTCCCTACAGTTTGATACAGGAACCCGATGATGTATTTGAAATCAAGGATATAATTGACGCTTGTTATAGGAATTCGAAACCTCACGTATTTTTAGTGGGAAGGACACCATTGGCATGATTCCTAGAGATCAAGCTCTCATAAGGATGGGTGGTTTTATTGCTGATGAAGATATCGTTGTTGCTGTTTACCAGACATTATTTGACTGGATGGAGATCAAACCAAGGGTGTTAAATTACGTGGCAACCGGGGCTATGGGACAAGCCTCCTCACATGGTTTGGGTTTGGCACTTGCGAATCCTGAAAGAAAGGTTTTTGTATTTGATGGTGATGGAAGTCTGTTAATGAATTTAGGTGCTCTGGCAACGATTGGTGAAGCAAGCCCCACAAATCTTTTTCATTTTGTTTTTGCCAACGGTACCTACGAAGTTAATGGGGAACATCCCATACCTGGAGGTAAAACCATAGAATTTGAGAAAATAGCTCAAGCTTGTGGCTATCGTCAAACTTTTAAGGTCTCGTCGCTTGTTAAATTGGAAAAATTATTACCGGATCTTTTTACCAAAAAAGGGCCAACCTTTGTGGCCCTGAAGATTGTACCTGGCAAACAATATCCCCGGCGCTATGATTTTATTCACAGCCCAGAGGCCAGGGAAAATTTTCGAAGGGCACTAACCGGAAAGCCGTAGCGTTTTTTGAACACCAGTCTTATTTATGAGTGTTAAAACTGTTCGTGAACAACCTTTGCCACGGCTTCACCAAGTAACCGATGACCTTCAGCGTCAAAATGAATGCCATCAATCGGGGAAACGTCCATATATTTGGAGGCATCCATCCATTTCAAATTATTTTCCTGGAAAAACTCCGGTGCCATTTCTTTCAAGGTTAGGGATGTTTTATTTCCTCCACGATAAACATCGGCAAAAACTCCAACCTCCTGAATGGGTGGAGGAAGGATTATGAGTACTTCAGGTGGCCTTTGATTAGGACCAGTATTAGAATTGATTACAGTATGAGCCAGCCACCTCAATGAAATCAGGATTTCCAATGGGAGGGCCCTAAACCTGGCTTTCAGGTCATTTGTTCCAAGGAGTATGCATACAAGATCCAGCGGGCGATGGGAGTTGAGTGAGACTGGCAGATAAGAAAGCCCATTCATGTGAACACCTTCGATGGGGTCATTGTGAAGTGTTGTTCTTCCCGGCAGACCTTCTTCAATGATGACCCAATCAGGGTCAAGCAATCTCTGGAGATGACCTGGCCACCTTGTTTCCGGGCCAAACCGTTTGATGTCATTAACATGAGACATTGGCGGCGTACCGTGAGTATTGCTGTCGCCATAGCAAAGTAATCTTCGAATCATTATTACGACTTATGGAGTTTTAAAAAATCAATAAATTCATTAGTGTACTATTATGCTTTCAGATGGTGAAATTTCAAAACTTCCCTTGACTTGCAACCATTGGGGTGCCTACAGGGTTGAGACACGCAATGATAGGATTCATGATCTGCACCCTTTTGAGCATGATCAAGACCCCTCACGAATTGGTAAGGGCATCGTTGATGTTCTTTATTCAGATAACAGGATTTATGCCCCCATGGTTAGGAAGAGTTGGCTTGATAATGGGCCGGGTTCAAACAATCACAAAAGGGGCAACGATGCTTTTTACGAAGTTTCTTGGGAGAAGGTTGAAGAGTTGGTTGCTAAGGAGTTGAAAAGAGTCATAACGACTTATGGCAACAAAGCAATTTTTGGTGGGACCTATGGTTGGGCTAGTGCAGGCAGGTTCCATCATGCCCCAAGTCAACTCAAAAGGTTTCTGAACTGTATTGGTGGATTTACAACCAGAAAGGACAGTTATAGTTTGGCAGCCGGGGAAGTAGTAATGCCATACGTCTTGGGCCCATTCTTTCAACTCCTTGATAAGGCAACCTCATGGTCAGCAATTAGAGGTCATACCAAACTGTTTGTAGCTTTTGGTGGAGTTCCCCTGAGAAACAGCCAAATTAATGCTGGTGGTTTGGGGAATCATTCTACTAGAGACGGCTTGGAAAGTGCATTCAGGGCAGGTACGGAATTTATCAATTTCAGCCCAATCGAATCGGACTTTCTGGAATCCGTCAGTGGCAAGTGGTTTCCCTTGATACCCGGTACAGACACAGCATTGATTTTGGGATTGTCCAATGTACTGGTGAAGGAAAAACTCTATGACAAGGAGTTTTTGGGAACTCATACGGTAGGGTTTGACCTCTTCAGGGATTACCTGACGGGTATTTCTGACGGTGTTAACAAGTCAGCTGACTGGGCATCTGGAATTACAGGTATCCCTGCCAGTACGATTAAAGCAATTGCCCGCAAAATGGCAACAGAAAGAACCATGATTTCGGTAAGTTGGTCATTAACACGGCAGGATCATGGCGAACAGCCTTATTGGGCAGCTACAACACTTGCTGCCATGCTCGGTCAGATAGGATTGCCCGGTGGGGGTATCGGTTTTGGTTATGGTGCTGTTAACACTATCGGTGAAGAGCAAATTGTAATACCCGCAAAATCTATAAGCCAAAAAACCAATCCTCTAAATTCTTTTATACCTGTTGCCCGAATTAGCGACATGCTGTTAAATCCAGGAAAGGAGTACGATTATGACGGTAAGAAACGTACCTACCCCGATATAGATCTAATTTATTGGGCTGGGGGCAATCCCTTCCATCACCACCAAGATATAAACAAATTACTAAATGCCTGGCAAAAGCCATCAACTGTAATTGTTAATGATTGGTGCTGGAATGCAACAGCGAAGCATGCTGACATAGTACTTCCCTGTGCCACATCCTTGGAACGAAATGATTTTGCCATATCAAGGAGCGCTTACCTTTTTTACATGTCAAAGACCGCCGACCCGCCTGGAGAATGCAAAACAGACTTCGAAATTTTCAGTGGGTTTGCCAGGAAAATGGGTTGTTTTGATGAATTTACGGAAGGAAGAAATGAAAATGACTGGATTGAATTTCTTTATAATCTATCCAAGTCCAGATCAATGGAGGTGGGGATAGAACTTCCAGACTATGAATCATTCAGGTTAAAGGGCTGGCATAATCTGGAGCAGATAGCCCAGCCTATGGTTTTTCTTGAAGACTTCAGACGCAATCCTGAGAAAAACCCACTTCCAACAGCTTCAGGTAAAATTGAAATTTTTTCCGATACCATCCATGGGTATAATTATGAAGATTGTCAGGGCCATCCCAGGTGGTTCGAACCTGCGGAATGGTTGGGGAATAAGTCCCCAGAGTTTCCCCTTCATTTGATTTCCAACCAACCAGAAGGGAAACTCCACTCACAACTCGATCATGGTTCCTATAGTAAAACATTCAAGAAGAGTGGTCGGGAACCCATCCTGATGAACGTAAAAAACGCTGTTGATAGGGGTATAAATACTGGAGATACATTACGGGTTTTTAACACCAGGGGGTCATGCTTGGCAACAGCTGTGGTTTCCGATAAGATTCTTCAAGATGTGGTGCAGATGAGTACAGGTGCATGGTATGATCCAGATTTGCCAGGAGCAATCGGAAGCACATGTGTTCACGGCAATCCGAATGTATTAACACTTGATAAAGGGGCCTCGAGATTAAGCCAGGGGCCTTCGGCCCACACATGCCTTGTTGAAGTCGAGAAGTTTGAAGGTGAAGTTCCAGAAATCAGAGCATTCAAACCACCAGATATTATCACGTTGCAACCCACAATTGATGAATGAGGGTCAGTACTCGTTGAGAGGCAAAATTTTTTGACCGGCAATGTGGATAGATGTGAGGCGCCATTCAGGGCAAGAAAAAGAGGACCGTTTCCTGATAGGCCTGATCGGAACAGCCCTTATTGGTTACAGACAGGAAACCCCTTCCTCCTAGAAAAAAGTGAGGAGTACATGGATAAGGACTATTTTGAAGACATAAATGCATCATCACGTTCGGATGGTAGGCAGGTATGAAATCATTCATAAATTACTAATGTTTCTGACAGTATTTTCCGGTTCAGCATCTTGCACCGGCTTCATGCAATGGTGCACTGATTTGGAGCAGGCACAACATTTACTGTAGACTTTCATCTTTTTTATTCTCCAGGCTTGAAGGCATACAAGCATAGAATCCTGCATGACAAATTCAGTGATTTGGGAATTTCCATTCGAACGTTAGAAACTTCCAAACAGAATTTGAGAAAACGGCAAGAAAGCCGCCTTACCATTGAAAAGGAGAAACCACCTCTATTTTAAGCTTGGGGGCCAATTGTTATAACGAAGTCTGTCGTGTTATTGGGAAGAGGGAACATATCAGGAAGATTGACTGGTGGCCAAGATTGACAATGGATATATTTTGCCATCCCGAGTTGCACACACCTCAAGGTGATCACATGCAAGCGTGTGTTGTATATGGGAGATTCTCCTAGCGGTGCGGAAATTCCCTGGCCGGTCCTGCTGATCAGGAGGTGGTTGTTAATACCTGAAGAAAAAGACCTGCCATACCGATAATCAAAACAATAACTCCCAACGTCATTCCCATAATCCATTTGCTCTGGGTATGAATTCTATTCGCAACAGTTGTATTGTTACGCTCGATATCAATCCGCATGTCTTTCAGGGTTCCGTCAATATTGGCTTCCATGATCTTAATGTCCTTCTTCAGAAGTTCTATTCGCTGTTCAAGTTCGCGATTGTCAGGCTTTTCAGTCATAATGTAACAATGTAGATTTGTTTATCCGGCAAGTCAATTCGAAATTTATTTTAATTACTCAGAAGTTTATGGCACAGGCACAGTTTCTGAACAGCAGGTAAATCCGGTTCATCTACATAAGGGCACCTCTGTTCATTAATTGAGCCACATTTTTTTGGCTCTTCACCAATTATGGTGGGTAATTAACCAGTTGAATCCCTCAGGATATAAATCCTGACCCCCAATTCCTGCCATGCTAGTGGTTTGCTGCCATCCTGGACAATGTGTATCCCTTTCTCTTTTCCCATGGGGAGAAACTCATGGTTAATAACCTGTCAGGGGCGCAATGGTTTCAGTTTGTTCTTGAAAAGGGCCCGGTCTGTACACGATAAACATCTTTTGGTCTTTATTCCTTTCCCAGTAGCAGAAGAGGGTTGGTGGTGAAAATCCTGCTTGCAGTTCAACATGAACACTACATTTAACACAAATAGCACCCATCAAAAAAGACGAAGACCCGAATAAGCTATTTACCTTGATCCAGTCTTTTTGCTTCCCATAGATAGGCATTCCGAGCTGTTGCATTTATTTCATCATCAGCAAGGGTTCGCATTGTTTCTGCCTTCGTTTTCTCTGCTGGCTGCCCAAGTGAAATAAGGATATCACAAAGTTCCAATTTCCATTGCAGATTTGGGGTTGCTTTGGTAGCATTCCAGATCTCTTCAATCCCTCCAGCAAGGTCAACCATCAGTTCTGCCCTTTCAACAGTACCAATAGTGCCAAGATTAGTGGGGTTACCATCATACCATCCTAGCGTTCCAGTAGCATAGGCTCTGGCTGACCAGGAAAGTTTGCCGTAAAATTCCTTTAGCCATGGTTTGGAAGAAAGATCTTCCGGTAATTCGAGTGTGGTTACAATATCATCAAGTGGTATCCCGGCGTTCAATCCTTCAGTCGTTTTTTCCATGAGGAACAGGATCATTTTTCTTGTTGAAGAGAGCATTTCACGTATTTTTTCTGAACCGAATTGAGGCAAGGTATGTCCGGGTGCCAGAATGTCCGCGTTGAGGTTGGCAAGAAATTCCAGACTATCTGCCCATTTTCCATAGTCTCGATATGCTGTTCCTCTAATTGCATAAAGATTGGGGAAGGAATGGTACCAATTATCTCCACAAAACAGGAGTTTCTTTTCTGGCAACCATACGACAATATGATCTTCTGTTTCACCCGGGGCATGAATTAATCTGGCACCAATGCCATCTAAATTGATATCCTGATCCTTTTCTATGAAGGTAGTGGGTTGTATAAATCCTTGTCCCAAACCCTCCATAGGTCGATTCGCAGGGCCACAACCAATATTTATTCTGTCTTTTGAATCCAACCCCATGCCGAATTGGGCTTCTGTGCGTTTTTTCAGTGCTAGGGAAGGTGCTGTTGATTCGCCTCCTACATTGACCAAATCAGATGTGAATTTATGACTTGTAATTATCTCTTGGGTTCCATCATAAAAAACCCTAGCCCCTGAGATGTGGTCTCTGTGACCATGGGAATAGATTATTCGGCTAATGGGTTTACTGGAAAGATTTTTAAACTCTGCAAGAATGTTTCTTGCGGCCCCTATGGATTCTGAAGTATCAATGATACTGACACTATTTCTGCCTTCTATCATGTGTACATTTGAAGCAGCATACCCAACTGCAGTCCAGCAACCCTCACTGAGTTTTATGATACCTTTGGGAAATTGTTTGCTGTGCTTGACCAGATATGAATTAGTCATTTTTTAGTTTGTAACGATTTTTCTCGTTTACAACTTTGTTTGTAAATGTTACTCCTTCATCTTCTAGTAGGGATCTGGCACAAATACCAGTTTTTTTGTCTTTAATCTTCACAGGTTTCCAATCCCTGGGAACTACTCGCCACCAAGGAAAACCATCTGTTGATAGTTCAAATTGTTTTTTGATAGCTTGACCTACAGCTTGGGACGATTGCTTGTTACCTGATAGAAATTCCGAAATGTTGCCATAAGTCACAACCTTACCTTTCGGGATTGAATACACTATCTCTACGACCTTTTCTGAAAACCCCATTTAAATTCTCCAACATATTTCAACTTTGAATCTTTGAAGTAGAACGTTTTATGAAATTGGAACAGGAAATGGTAGCGGGAGAGGGACTTGAACCCCCGACACGCGGATTATGATTCCGCTGCTCTAACCGACTGAGCTACCCCGCCAGATCTTCAAAAAACCTAAAAAGCGAAAACACAAGGTTTCTTGGAAACTAAAGTATAAAAGATTAACCCCTACTGTTTTCAATAGTCATTATAGGGGAAAGTGCTTGAAACCAGACAATATTGTATTTTTAATGCTTTCCCTTTGAAAGTTTGACCAGTAAATTGCAGTTAGTACCGTAATGCTCAGAAGGTTTTACAACTCTTGATTCTTATCAAAATTGGAAGTACAAATTAGTGAGTAAACTTACTGGGACCAGAAGGTAAATTTTATGACCTCCGATCTGCAAAAAATGAGCAAGCAAAAGAGAATCGAAGTAATTCTGGGTTTTTGTAATCGAAATAAAATTCGCGTAACATACGGTGCTGCTGCAGGCATATTGAAAGTAGCACCGAGAGGCATTGGTCAATACCTTGGCGCTAAGAGACCTGAAGCTTCCTGGGTCGTTAGCGCAAAGGATGGAAAACCAACTGGCTATGACTCAAAACACCACCACAATGAATTGTTCAAGCGAAGCGATGTAATAGAAACTCCTGAGGAACTGAGAGAGGCATTACAAAGCAAAGGTTCATTCCCCCTGGATCATCATTCTGATTGAAAACATTACGTTTAAGTTTTTTCTGCTTCAGTTGCTGTCCCAAATTTAGGGAGTAAAGGCGAAGGGATCTCATGGGTGGCAATCAAGGTATCTCAAACATAGGCAATGTAGGCTGTTTCTTCAGCTAGCTTGGCTAGATACTGAGCCGCCATCAGGGCCTTGCCTACGCCTATTGTACCGTGGTTGGCAAAAAACCGAGGTATTAACTTTTGGATCCTGAAAAACTGGACTGATTTTACGCTCATTTTGTGAGCCACTATTGGTGTGATAGCGGGATCAAAGGGATACAACCGATTTTTCCGATGGTTTGGACCGCAAGACAGTGAATAGCAAGACCTGCACTGGCATATTTTGTAGCCCAAGGGCTATGACAGTGTACAATTGCTCGAATACCGTTCCGAATCTGGTAGAGATCCAGATGGAAATTTAAATCCTTCGAGGGTTTGTGTTAAGAAGGTTCAATGGTGCTATCAAGATGGGCAGGTTGAAGGCTGTCTTTTGAGCACTCATTACAACCTACCCCAGAAGGCTCTATGATTATCATGCCAGCATCATCAAGACGAACAGAAAGGTTCCCACCTGCATTGGTTTGAAGTCGGAGATCAAAACATCGCCTAGTGATAGCAATGAGTTCCTCCATTTTATTTTCGATATCCTTTGAAATCCGTATCAGCAAATATCTCCTAGAGGGCCGAAATCAGTTGATCTGCAGATAAGTCAGCCGTAGTTTCATCGTTGATATGCGTATCCAGTCTTATAACTTAAAAGTTATTGCAAGTCGAGAAGATCATTTCCCACATACCTAATATCGCAAGTGGAGTAACAAGAAACCAAATATGGTCAAAAATTAGAGAAACCGTCTTGGGGCAGAGTGTATTTATTGCCCAACACGCCGAAGCGGCAATTGGAACCGCCAGGCTAATATTAACAGGGTTATTATAAATATATGTTGGTCTTGTGGTCCTACGCAGAATAAACTGGACTAGAATTTTTAATGGCAATCATAAAGCAAAAAGACAGGAGGATAAAATATTTATAGGTCGAAGAAGCCGAAAGTCTTAAAATGAAATGTCTTTTCTTGCTGAATGATCAACGATTGCTGATAAAGGTTGAAATTTACTTTAGTAACCAGCGAGCAAAAGTTTGGACCAGCAATAGGACCAACATCAATCGCAAAACATGATGGGATATAACAAAAGCAACATCGGCGTTTGCAACAATTGCAATAATAGCCATTTCCGCTTGTCCGCCGGGTAAATATGCTAGAAGGGTATCAATCGGTGAAGTTTGTAATATTCCCACAATCGTAAGGGTAAACATGATGCTTATTATACCAAGTAGAATACAGTAGCCTAAGGCTGAGAGTATATACTTTTTAAGCTCCGCTCCATTGATACCGCTGTACCGTATACCAACGCCTAAACCGATAAAAAACTGAGCACCCCAAATGAATTCGACGGGAGGTCGAACCGTTATTAATCCACTGAGTGACAATATGGCAGTCAATAACATGGGCCCCAAGATGGTTGCACCAGAAATTTTCAGTAAGGCAGCGAGTTTCCAACCGGCAATAGCAGCAAATATCATCAATCCAAGTTCCTGAGCTGGTATATGTATCAAGTTCACACCAGGAGGGCGTGTAAGGTCGATATTCCATATGGAAGTTACAACAAAAGGTACTATGAAAAGGATGATCAGAACTCTCGTTGCGTGAATGAGTGACAAGGCTCTTACATTCGCACCAGCTTTATCGCCGAACAATAACATCTCGACAAGCCCACCAGGTATGGAGGCATAATAGGAAGTATTGGGATCAAAGCCCAAAGTCTTGAAATAATAAAATCCTGAGGTACAAACAACGATTAGAAAAAGTGGAATTATGATCAGTGAAGAGCCCAGCTGTGTGATCTCCGATAGAATATCTGGAGTAATGGTTGCACCAATAGCAACACCAAGTATGGTTCGCATCAAGATACTTAGCCTGGTGAATCCTTCCAATTGAAAACCAATAAGAGCAGCGATCAGACAACCCACCATAGGACCAATCAATAGTGGTATTGGAAGTCCCAGGAAGATAAAAACCACCCCTCCTAAAATGGCAAAAAGCAACGTTTTGGACTGGACGGATGTAATCAACAAACCTTGTAGTATTTTTTTCATTTGCCGAAATTTCATACACTAACTAAAACAAATACGGGAGGGTATAACAACCGAATAAGGAAAAATGACGTGTGGACATTAAAGTGCAGGACAGTTTGGAATTCCCTTGATATCATAAATTACGGCCATTTCTAAAGGAGACATAAATTGACAAGGAACTTGAGGGGCATGAAACGGGTAGGCGAAAAGAGATTCCGAGAAGACCCAGGACTCTTTTATGAGGATTTCGTCATCGGTGATTGGATAGAACATTGGCCGGGCAGAACCATTACTGAAAATGATAATATTTGGTTCACAAACCTTACCATGAACACACACCCCTTACATTTTGATACCAATTTTGCCGCAGAAACAGAATTTGGGAAATGTCTGATCAATTCAACACTAACCGTAGCTGTGGTTACAGGTATGTGTGTTTCAAGTACAAGTCAGAAAGCCATTGCCAACCTGGGATGGGAAGAGATTAAACTCCCGGCACCTGTTTTTATTGGAGATACCTTGTATGGAGAGACTGAAATTCTAGGTAAGCGTGAATCCAAAAAAAGACCAAATTGTGGGGTGGTAAGGGTTCGCCATCTTGGAAAAAATCAGGACCAACAAATAATTTGTGATATGGTTAGATCTTTTCTTATTCCAAAAAATGTTTCTGATAATTGAACAGTAAACAGGATTGAACCTGAATTTCTGTAATGTAGTTAATTCGGAGGTTATGGATTTGAGCGAACACACAGCAACGATAGAAGCAGTACAAAGTATGTTGAGGGAAACTGATTATCTTTGTGACCGCTCACTTGCAACAACGGTATTTCTAGCCCTGAAACTCAAGAGACCACTCTTTCTTGAAGGAGAGGCCGGTGTTGGTAAAACGGAAATTGCCCTGGCAATTTCGCGTTCCCTTGGTCGGAAATTAATACGGCTACAATGTTATGAAGGACTTGATACGGGCTCGGCCGTATATGAATGGAATTTTCCAGCCCAAATGGTTGCAATCAGAACAGCTGAAGCATCTGGTGGCTTGGAACGGAATGCTCTACAGGAAGAATTGTTTTCGAAGGATTATTTAATTTCGAGACCAATTTTAGAGGCCCTTGACGACCACGAGGAGGGGCCGCCAATCCTTTTGATTGATGAAATCGATAGAACGGATGAACCATTTGAAGCTTTTTTACTTGAAGTTCTCTCGGATTTTCAAGTAACCATACCTGAGTTGGGGACCATTAAATCTGCTAACCCACCGATTGTAATACTCACTTCGAACCGAACCCGAGAAATTCATGACGCATTGAAAAGAAGGTGTTTTTACTATTGGGTCGATTTCCCAGACTTCCAAAGGGAGTTGGACATAATAAAGGTGAAGGTGCCAGAAGCTGGTGAAGCTTTTGCCAAGGAAATAGTTGCCTTTGTACATACACTTCGAGGGGAAGAATTGTTCAAAAAACCCGGGGTTGCTGAATCAATTGATTGGGCCAAGTGCCTATTGGCTTTGAATGTCATAGAGCTATCACCGGAAGTTGTGTCGAATACCATGGGAGCCTTACTGAAATACCAAGATGATTTGGCAATGATAGGAGGTTCGAAAAGTCAAAAAATATTGCAACAAGCCACGGAAATGGCCAAAGAGGTCGTGTAAGTTCATGCGCACCTCATCTGGTAACTTAACTATCCCCATAATACTCCTATTGGAAACAACTTTATGAAAACTGAAGGTGATTTTTCCAAATCGGTACTGGTTGAAAACATAACCCATTTTGCCCGAGCATTAAGGCATTCCGGCTTATCCATAGGAACAGGCCAGGCGATTAAGGCCATCAAGGCAGTGGAAGAAGTTGGATTAGAATCAAGGGAAGATTTTTTCTCGGTTTTACATAGTTGTTTCGTTACCAAGCCAGATCAGATGGTCGTTTTCTCGCAAACCTTTGAACTTTTTTGGCGAGATCCAAGATATCACGATCGCATGATGTCCATTATGCTGCCTAGTGTAAGGGGTGCCAACGAAGCAACTAAACCCGAGGCAGGCATGAAAAGAGCAGGCCAATCCCTAATGAAAGACTCAAAAGAATTACCCGTCTCTGGTGGTAATGATCATGAGGTTGGGGAAGAACTGGAAGTTGTTTCGACGGGAACGTCATCCTACAAGGACAGGTTCAATTCGATGGATTTTGAGCAAATGTCCATATCCGAAATCAGGGAAGCCAAACGAGTGATAACGGAACTTGAACTTCCATTAAAAAAGTTGGTTTCAAGAAGATTCAGACCAGATCCAAAAGGGAGAATTTCTGATTGGAAGAGTACCATGCAAAAGGCCGCTAGACATGGTGGAGAAATTTATGGGTTGGGGTACCGAAAACCAACTGAGCGGCATCCAAATCTTGTAACACTTTGCGATATTTCTGGAAGCATGTCGACCTATTCAAGAATGCTCCTGCATTTTCTGCATTCCCTCACCACACAACGAAACAACAAATGGACAAAAGTTCATTCCTTCACATTTGGTACCAGATTAACCAATGTTACCCGAAACTTGGCGATAAATGATGTGGATCAAGCCCTGGAATCAGCAGGAAATGAAGTTTCCGATTGGGAAGGGGGCACCAGGATTGGAGAATCTCTCAAGGAATTTAATTTCAAATGGTCAAGACGAGTTTTGGGTCGAGGATCTTTGGTTCTTTTAATTTCAGATGGGCTTGAGAGTGGTGATATAACTGAACTCGGTCAGGAAATGAAACGACTTCAACTCAGTGCCCGCAGATTGATCTGGATCAACCCGCTTCTTCGCTGGGAAAACTTTACACCCCAAGCAAGAGGAATTGTTGCCATGTTACCATATGTGGACTGTTTCAAATCAGCACATAACATCAATTCTCTCATCGGATTGGCCAAAGTGTTGTATAATTCCTTTGGTGATGGTGAGAAGTCAAGATTAATGAAAACCCTGCAATATGGGTAGGAATTGAATTTTGCCAACAAAGAATGAATAAATGATACGACCTGAATATGAAAAGATACCCGAGATCGCCCTAAACTGGCACCGAAATGGCGGGGCGGCAATTGCTTCAGTCATAGAAACTTGGGGATCAGCACCCAGACCAGTTGGTAGTCAGTTGGCCATAAGTTCTAAAGGGGAAATAGCCGGTTCAGTTTCTGGAGGATGCGTTGAAGGAGCTGTTGTAGCTGAAGCCTTGGATGCTATGGAGACAAAATGCCCCATTGTGCTTGAATTCGGTGTGGCTGATGAAGATGCCTTTGCTGTTGGTTTGGCTTGTGGCGGTAAAATTGAGGTGCTGGTTGAACCGATTGCTGGACCTCTTGGAATTTCTGAAGAAAAATTATTGCAGCTCGTTAATAATCAGTCACAGGGAATACCAACTATTGTAAGTACGTCACTCGATTCTTGGGATAGTAGGGTGATTTCTTATGGTGCCGCCCAGATGACAAAAGGTCTTATTGAGGCTTTGGAACAAGATAAAAGCAGTATAGTTGATGGGGTATTCATCAATGTGTTCAATCCACCTCTTAAACTGATTGTTGTGGGCGGTGTTCATATAGCTCAACCGCTGGTTCATATAGCCCAAAATTCTGGTTATCAGACGATGATTATAGACCCAAGGGAATCATTCGGTTCAAAGGACCGTTTTCCAGGGGAACGAATAAGCAATGAATGGCCGGATGAGGCCATTAAAAATGAAAATCCTGATCTTCGAACAGCTGTTGTGACCCTGACACATGATCCAAAGATTGATGACCCAGCTATCCTTGAGGCTCTCAAAGCACCTGTATTCTATATTGGCTGCTTAGGGTCAACCCGAACGCATGCCAAACGTCTGGCCAGATTAAAAGAAAAATCTATTGACGAAGATCAGTTGGCGAGGTTACATGGTCCCATAGGTTTGGATATAGGTTCTCGTACGCCTGCTGAGATAGCTATTGCCATCATGGCTGAAATTACCCAAACTCTGCGCAAAGGTAATCTGGGACAATGAAATTTGACACCTGTCAGATAAAGGATGCAGAAGGGTGTATCCTGGCTCATTCCGTAATCACCCATTCAAAAAAAATCAAAAAAGGTAAGGTTCTCAATCCCCAGGACTTGGAAGTTATTCATAATTCCGGAATTAGTGAGATTATGGTTGCAAGGCTCGAACCAGGAGACCTTGGAGAAGATGAGGCAGCTGCCCTTTTGGGTAATAAGATAACTACCGAAGAACCCTCCTTATTTGCTTCCACCCCATTTACAGGCAGGATTAACATTTATTCTTCTCAGGAAGGTTTGTTGAAATTTGATTCCAAAAGGATTACTGCATTCAATATGGTGGATGAGGCAATCACACTTGCTACTTTGCCTAATCTTGCCAAGGTGGAAAAAAATCAGCTGATAGGCACAGTGAAGATCATTCCCTATGGGGTATCCAGAACAAAAGTATTACAAGCTGCTTCCTTGCTTGAAAATATCATGGAATTTAAGAAGGTGATCATCAAGCAAGCTGACTTGATAATTACGACTCATACAGGTGAAAAAGACAAGCTTTCAGATAAAAGTGTTGAAGTCACAAAAGCCCGTCTGAAAGGACTTGGGATCACACTTGAGCAAGTATTTTTTGAACCACATGATGCTAATTTACTGGGAAAATCACTGCAAGATACCAAGGCCCCACTCGTGTTGGTTATGACTTCAACAGCAACTTCTGATCAAAACGATACTGGTCCACTGGCCTTGCGATTGGCAGGTGGAAAAGTTGCCAGAGTAGGTATACCGGTAGACCCGGGCAATTTGCTGTTTTATGGCAAATTGGGGTTCCAAAAAGTCATTGGACTTCCAGGCTGTGCACGTTCGCCAGCCTTGAATGGCGCTGATTGGGTATTGGAAAGAATCGCCTGTGGTATTGATTTATCGCCGGAAGATTTTGCCGCAATGGGAACCGGGGGATTACTGAAAGAAATTCCGATCAGGCGCCAACCAAGGGATAGAAGAAGGTCAGGTCCATTAAAACCAGACATTCAGGTGATACTTATGGGTGATTCGAAAGCCGAGAATTTTAATTCCCAATTTTCCAATATTATGGCGGCACAGATTGATGGCCTGAGTATTGTTGGAGATATTTGTGAAGACAAAATTGCAAAGTTCACAAACTTGAAACAAGTCAGACTTGTACAAATTCACGGAAGTCCAGGAAAATCCAATTTGATTGCTAGGGCAATGGTCTCTCTCCCAAGAAAAACCGATGCCGTTATTTTTATAAATCTTCATAATGAAGTGATAATAACTTCGGATCGGATAAATCAATTAATAAGTGCTTTCAGTCCCGAAGATGGCAGAGAAATCTGCAAATTTGGTGGCGTAAACGTTCCTATGGGGCCGCCAATTCTGTTTGGTCGAAGATTTTTTGAAAATTTGAGATTATTGGATCGGGGTCTTAGACCAAATGACCTAATTAAGGAGGGTGGGGATTATTTAATTGAATTAGACTAAGCTTAGGTTCACAACTTAATTTTTAATTTGGCAAGGTTCAGATTTTAAGTAATTATTTAGGAAAGGAATTTCATAAGGATTGAAATTAATTGGAGGAAATAAATGGCTACAGTAACCATGACGGTAAATGGCAAATCGGTCTCAGGAGAAGTTGAGGGTAGGACCTTGCTTTCTGATTTTGTTAGGAATAACCTTAACCTGACGGGAACTCATATTGGATGTGATACAAGCCAATGTGGAGCCTGTGTTGTTCATGTCGATGGAAAGGCGGTAAAATCCTGTACGATTTTTGCCCTTGAAGTCGAGGGAAGTACTGTCAAAACCATTGAAGGTATGGCCAATCCTGATGGCTCCCTAGGGGTGGTGCAGCAGGCGTTTCAGGATAATCATGGCTTGCAATGTGGATTTTGTACACCTGGTATGGTCATGTCAGCCGCAGCTCTTCTGGACGAAAACCCCAACCCGACTGAAACTGAAATACGTGAGTACCTTGAAGGGAACATTTGTCGATGCACAGGCTACCACAATATTGTGAAGTCAATCCAGGCTGCTGCTGTGGCGGCTTAGTTTGAAATTCTCCCAAAGGAAGAATTTTTAAAAGTGGATTACAACATTAAGTATAGGAGAATCTCATGCCAGAAAATGGAATAGGCGCCAGTTCCGTACGACGGGAAGATATTCGATTCCTGAGTGGAAACGGAAAGTATACGGATGATATCAATGTTCATGGTCAGAAGTATGTCTTTTTTCTTCGATCTGACGTAGCGCATGGCAAGATAAACAGTATTGACACAAGCAAGGCTGAAGCAGTATCGGGGGTCGTCGGGATATTTACAGGCGATGATTTTGTGGAAGTAGGTGGTTTGCCATGTGGCTGGCAGGTGACTGACCGTTTTGGTGAAGTCATGAAAGAACCCGGGCATCCGGTATTGGCACAAGGTAAAGTAAGGCATGTCGGTGACCCGATTGCCGCTGTAGTAGCTGATTCTCTTGAAATTGCAAGAGATGCTGCGGAGGTGATTAATGTTGATTTGGAAGAATTACCTGCAGTGGTTGATATGAAAGCAGCCGTAGAAGGTGGAACCCTGGTCCATGATGAAATCGAAACGAACCTGTGTTACGATTGGGGTTTTGTGGAAGAAAACCGAGACGCAGTAGATGAAGCCATCAAGAGTGCACATCACGTTACCACTTTGGAATTGGTTAACAACAGACTGGTCCCCAATGCCATGGAACCACGAGTGGCAATTGGTGACTACGATGCATCAAATGATCAATCAACCCTCTATACAACCTCACAAAATCCACATGTCATACGCTTGTTGATGGGTGCTTTTGTTCTTCAAATTCCAGAACATAAGTTACGCGTGGTAGCCCCTGATGTCGGAGGTGGTTTTGGCTCCAAAATATTCCATTATGCTGAAGAAGCCTTTTGTACTTTGGCAGCAAGGAAATTGCGTGTGCCTGTAAAATGGACTGCTAGCAGGACTGAATCCTTTATCACCGATGCCCATGGTCGAGATCATGTTACCAAGATTGAATTGGCGCTGGATGAGAACGGTATGTTTCAGGCAATCAGAACCGATACTTGCGCCAATATGGGTGCCTATTTATCAACTTTTTCGACCTCGGTACCAACTTGGTTGCATGGTACATTGATGGCAGGGAATTATAAGACACCCCTGATTTATGTTAACGTCAAGGCTGTCTTTACAAATACAGTTCCAGTTGATGCCTACAGAGGAGCAGGAAGACCGGAAGCTACTTTCCAACTGGAAAGGGTCATTGACAAGGCTGCCAGGGAAATGGGCATGGATCCGGTGGAAATAAGACGAAAGAATTTTATCCAAAAAGATGAATTTCCTTATGCAACGCCTGTGGCCCTTGAATATGATACTGGTGATTATGACGCTACCATGGACAAGTTGCATGAAATCGCCGATCTGGATGGATATGAAGCAAGAGCCAAGGCCTCCCGGGAAAAGGGATTGTTGCGAGGATTAGGTATCAATTGCTACATTGAAGCCTGTGGTATAGCCCCTTCCAATCTGGTTGGAATGCTAGGAGCCAGGGCGGGTCTCTATGAAAGTGCAACTGTGAGAGTGAATGCTACGGGATCCATAACTGTAATGACGGGTTGTCATTCCCATGGTCAAGGCCATGAAACGACCTTCCCTCAAGTTATTGCAGATATGATCGGTATATCAGAAGATCAGGTACATATTCAGCATGGTGATACATCAAATACTCCCATGGGAATGGGAACCTATGGTTCTAGATCAATTGCTGTCGGTGGTGCCGCAATGGTCAGAGCTACGGAAAAAATCATTGCCAAGGCTAAAAAAATTGCTGCTCATTTGATGGAAGCTTCGGCTGAGGATATTGAATTAAAGGACGGCAGTTTCTCCGTAGTTGGAACGGACAAGTCTGTAGGATGGGGAGATGTTTGTCTGGCAGCTTATGTTCCCCATAATTATCCTCTGGAGGAATTGGAACCAGGTTTGGAAGAAACAGCTTTTTATGATCCAGCTAACTTTACTTTCCCGGCAGGGGCATATGCATGTGAAGTGGAGGTAGACCCCGATACGGGGAAAGTTGATATCTGTTCCTTTGCTGCCACAGATGATTTTGGCAATGTCATTAATCCGATGGTGGTTGACGGGCAGGTTCATGGCGGAATAGCTCAAGGTATTGGGCAAGCTTTGCGCGAACATGCGTTCTACGATGAAAATGGACAATTACTTTCCGGTACATATATGGACTATTCTATGCCCCGTGCTGATGATTTGCCCAGTTTTGTCGTTGATCATTCTTGCCAGACACCCTGTACACATAATCCGTTAGGTGTTAAGGGTTGTGGTGAAGCAGGAGCTATTGGCTCGCCCCCAGCAGTCGTCAATGCTGTTATTGATGCTCTGAACAAGGGAGGATTCGATGTCAACCATATTGACATGCCATTATCACCTTCGAGGGTTTGGACAGCCATTAATGGATAAGAACAGGTTAGGATTTTTTATATCTCCAAAGGGTAGTTTAACAGGAGGATAGCATATGTATGATTTTGAATTACGCCGACCAGAAAATCTTAGTGAAGCAATAGAATCACTATCAGCAGATGGTGCCCAAGCTTTGGCTGGGGGACAAACCCTTATTCCTACTTTGAAGAACCGGCTGGCTAGTCCAGATGTACTCGTTTCAATAGGAGGGCTGGCAGAACTTCAAGGTGTTTCCGAGTCAAATGGGGTCGTTTCCATTAAAGCTGGTACCACTCATGGT
Source organism: Paracoccaceae bacterium (assembly GCA_022822495.1). GTDB lineage: Bacteria > Pseudomonadota > Alphaproteobacteria > Rhodobacterales > Rhodobacteraceae > MPNP01. Next base: position 26,928 of record JAJEBQ010000015.1, read on the forward strand.
GTCGTTGCAGGCTCTGTAAAAAGTTACCCTGCCCTTGCAGCTTTGGCCGCAAATATTGGTGATCCTGCAGTCAGGAATCGTGGAACAATTGGTGGCAGTATAGCCAACAATGATCCTTCCGCCTGTTATCCTGCTGCAACTTTAGCCTCCAAGGCAACGATTATCACCAGCAAACGATCCATTCCTTCATCGGACTTTTTTGTCGGGATATTTGAAACAGTACTTGATGAGGGAGAATTAATAACTCAAGTTGATTTCGAAGTACCTGATGTAGCAAATTATCAAAAATTTGATCAACCTGCTTCAAGGTTTGCTCTCGTTGGTGTTTTTCTGGCACGATATGGAAATGATGTGCGGGTTGCTGTTACCGGAGCTTCTGAAGACGGAGTCTTCAGATGGTCTGAGGCAGAACAAGCCTTAGGATCAGATTTTTCTGCTTCCGCAATTGATCGTTTGGAGGTTGACGCAGAAGGGATGATTGAAGACATTCATGGATCTAAAGATTATCGGGCCAGTCTGATTAAAGTTTTAACCAAAAGAGCTGTAAAGGCTTGTTAACCAAGCTCCATAATGAAGTTTGTGGAATTGAGAGGCTCTGGTTCAATAAATTAATTGGTTTTCATGGATGGGTCGAATTACTCCATCCATTTTCCAGGGCTAATATGGTTTTCTTGATTGGCAATCCCCAGTGGTAACCTCCCAGATGACCATCCTTGCGAATGACCCTGTGGCAGGGGATTATCAAGCTTAGGGGATTACGTCCTACAGCAGTTCCAACCGCTCTGGAGCTTTTGGGTGACCCTATCAAGTGAGCCAAGTCTGAATAGGTTGTAACATGCCCTTCAGGTATGGAAATCAATGCTTCCCAAACCTTGATTTGGAAGGGCCCGCCAGAAACCAATGCCTTGGTTGAACCCTTTCTGGCAATCAAAGGATTAACAAGGTGATTGATAGATGCACCATCTTGTGTAAATTTCGCTCCGGGCCATCTGGAACATAAATCACTTAGGGTCTTAGCTTTTCCCATTACGGATGCAAAGGCAATACCGCAAAGACCTTTGCTGTTTCCTATGGCAAGCATGTCACCAAGTATACTGGTGTACCAATCGTAGAAAAGGACAAGACCTTCACCCTTTTTTGCATATTCTCCAGGACTCATGGCCTCCCAGGTGACAAATAAATCATGCAGTTTACTCTTGCCCGAAAAACCGACGAGATCAGCGGTTTCACTGGTTTTGTATTTCAGTTGCAAGAGTTTTCTGGCGTGGACAAGGGCAAGGTATTGTTGGTAGCGTTTGGGCGAAACGCCAACCCATTTGGAAAAAAGTTTCTGCAGATGCCCCTGACTCATATTCATTGCAAGGGAGAGATTTTCCAAACTAAGGTTATCCGCCTGATGTTGTTCAATATAATTGAGGGTTCGGTGAATAACCTTGAAGTGATATGAGTCTTCCATTTCCATTGTTAATCCATCCATATTTTTCGTAACAATACTTTAGTCAGTTAAACACAAATTACGTTCGAAATCTTGTCAAAAAACAGCCGGATATACAACCTTTGATAGTGAGAAATAGAGATGGGAAAACAAGCAGATTACCCAACACTCGTAGAGATATTTACCCGCTTCAGGAGGCAAAATGCTGAACCTAAAGGCGAATTGGAGCACACGAATGCCTATACCCTGTTGGTAGCAGTTGTCCTGTCGGCTCAATCTACTGATGTCGGTGTAAATAAGGCAACACGCAATTTATTCCCGGTTGTGGATACTCCTGAAAAGATGGTGAAACTGGGAGAGGATAATTTGATTTCTTACATCAAGACCATTGGTCTTTACAAAAACAAGGCCAAAAATGTAATCAAACTCTCAGCCCTATTGCTGGAGAAATTTGATGGGGAAGTTCCATCATCAAGGGAAGCCTTGGAGTCTTTGCCGGGAGTTGGCAGAAAAACAGCCAATGTGGTATTGAACATGTGGTTCAGACACCCTGCCCAAGCAGTAGATACGCATATTTTTCGGGTTGGGAATAGGACGGGAATTGCTCTTGGTAAGGATGTGTTTGAAGTTGAAAGAGCAATTGAAGATCGAATTCCTGTTGAGTTTCAGCAACACGCCCATCACTGGCTAATTTTACATGGCCGGTATGTTTGCAAGGCCCGAAAGCCCAATTGTAAGGATTGTATTATAAATGATCTATGTGCTTTAAATGGGGTAAAATAGAGTAGGTAAATCAAGTTGAGAAATGTTTTTCAGGTAGAATCTTCATAAGTTCTATCCTATAAGATTCTTTCGAAACATCAGGTTTACGTGGCCCTTCTAAATGTTTGGCCATTTCATTTACAGCGTAAATTCTGTCGTGCTGTTTTTGTCTGCGTGTTGCACCATCATGAGATAAAGATTGATGCATCTCTATATGGAAATGGGTATCACAATCATCCTGAGGACAGTACTTAACACCAATACGATAATATTGCATAGATATATTGATTACGTCTTTATATCGTAATTGGTAATACCCCAAATAATAACTTCTCATAACTCTAGGAAGTTCAGCAATATTAGAAGATGGATTCCGATTATTTTGTACGTCGGCTGTTTTTTCACCGAATTCATGGATTCTTTTTTCATCTCGGCAAAGGTACTCTGAAACGACTGAGAGCACGTAAATTTTTTTCCTCTTGTCTACTGACCTAAAATTCAAAAGTTGTTCATCGTCAAACACGCTCTCTTTTAGGAACTTTGGATAAACAGCAAAGCGGCACAAGAGATCATTATTAAGCACGTTAAAGTGCCTTATGCCAATTCATTAAATCGTATAAATGCACATGATCTTTTACAATTACGACATCTAACTAATTTCGATACATATCTGATTTCTGTGTTTGAGAATTTAGTAGGTGTCATTTGTAATTAGTTTTGGCTATAAACAAAATCATCTACAGGCTAGATGATCTAGGTAAAATTGACATACATTCCATCATTCTTTTGAAAGGATATTCATCTCCTATAGAAATGACTTCCTCTTTTCTCAGAGAATTGTCATTTGGTAAATCCAACAAACATATTTCATCATCGTAAACAGTTATATAACGCTTAAAATTTGGATTTGTCCAAGTCAACGAAATAGCTTGATTATCCTGGTTTATTATCTTTGGGGGGTCAATATCCACATTTTCCCTCAAGAAACTAAGTACACCTTGTGTTCGCTTTGACACTTCAGATTCCAGAAAATATGGATCGGTTTCAGGTAATTCTGTCATAAGCTGGATTGTTCGAAAGAGGCTTGCATAAATATGTGAGTCCCAATTAGATAAATAATGATTATCTATTTCTTTCCCATGATTCGTATTTTCAACAACTCTGTATTCGAACCGTAAATTCTTGTATTCTGTCGAAGAACTAGAAGATGGATTATAATTAAACGTCATTTTAACCCTCTATTTTCAAAAAATCCGACATCAGGATTTTTAGCAAAATTTGTAGTCTCATCAATTAATTTATCAAATATTTTTCTTTGTTCTTTAGTTTTATAAATTTGTCCACTAGGTACGGTATTAAAATCTAGATTAACAACAGTTCCAAAAATTACATTGCTAGGTTTGTGATGTTCTATTGGCTCACCAGTCGTTGAATCAACTTTTATCTCAATAGCGTTTGCTATTGAGTATTTTACTAGGCGGTTTATTACAACGGTATTGCTTATAAATTTTGTTTTGTTTATATGAATCATCAAATCTGATAAATCTTTGGCGACAAGATCAATTTTACATAGTTTAAGCAAATTATTTTGTGCTTTTTCGGGTGAGTCCTGTGGTTGCAAAAGTTTGGAAACAACTGAAATTCGCGTAACTTCACCGATAAGTTTCCCATCCATATTTTGGATCATTTTATTAATTTTTTTTAAGGTTGGTTGTGTTTCAAACAGATTGGAAAATGGATCGGTATCTTCATCAGGAAAGGGTTCTAATTGCCAATCTACCCTGCCCGGTCTGACTGTAACCTGGTGAATTATTCCTAAATTTTGCCCATATGCTCTACCAAAATATGGTGCTTGGGGTTGTAGTATACGATGGTTCTCGAAACCATCAGGTTCTTTGTCTAACAGTGATTTGTAAATATTCAATGCCCCCTTCCCATCTATCTCAGTAACTGGGAACCACACGACTTGAATATCTCTAGATTGCCACACTCAAACTTTCCTTTTAAAATCAGTAAGGTAGCACAAAATCAAAGAATTTCAATTAACTTAAAAAAATCATTGGTAATGTGTTTTCTTTTCCGTTCATTTGGCCCGAGGGTGTGCTGATTTATATACCTCCATCAGACGGGAGGTTTCAACTTTGGTATAGGCCTGTGTCGTACTGAGGGAACTATGACCCAGCAAATCCTGAATAACTCTCAGATCACCACCAGCGTTCAAAATATGGGTCGCAAAGGAATGACGTAGTGAGTGAGGTGTCGAGTTGGCAGGAAGCCCAAGTGAAATCCTTGCTCTTTCCATTATTTTCCTGACTGTACGTGGGTTTAAAGGCCCTCCTCTTATACCATAGAATAGTGGATCCTTTGGTTTTGCAATAAAGGGGCAAAGACATACATACTCAGTAACAGCATTCTGGCAGTAAGGAATTACCGGGACAACCCGTTCCTTTTTTCCCTTGCCGATGATTTGAATGGCGTCCTTGAGTGGTAGAACAGCATGTGTCAGGTCAAGGGCTTCAGAAATTCTTAAACCGCAGCCGTAAAGTAATGAAATAATGGCAACATCACGCGCAGCAACCCATGGTACATCAGGTTGTGTACCTACATAAGCTAATACTTCCTGAGTTCCTTGTTCTGAGATGGGACGCGGAAACTTAGATCTGAACCTAGGGGCTTTGGCGGTTTCAATGAAGGTATTTTCGAAACCATATTCCTCACCGAGCCAACGATAAAAATTCTTTAATGATGAAAGTTTTCTGGCCAACGACCGTGAAGAAATTCCATTATTACGTTCTTGAGCCATCCAGGAACGTAAAGTCTTGCGGTCAAGTTCTTTCAAATCAGAGAGAGACAAGGCATCTCCAATATACCCCTGGAGAAATGTACAAAAGCCATGAACATCCTTGTGATAACTTTTAAGGGTATTTTCTGATCTGCCAGCAGCTTCAACCTTTGCTGCCAACCAATTCTGAATTAAATGATTGAAATCCAAATTATTTCTTTAAAAACAGTTCAACGATCCGGGCAAAACCTGATCCAAATCTTTCAAGAAGGTCGGTTTCCATCCCTCCATCAAACATATCAGGGAGAGTTGACCCCAAGATGAGGAAGGTCAAAGTAAAATCATAGTCGGAATCAAGTGAAAGATCAATTATTGCTTCTGATTTCACATGCTTGGCGAGGTTTCCATAGATGTTTTTATCACCCATGGCAACTTTGCGCATGACGACACCTTCCTCATAAAGTCCCTTTCCCTCGAAGGCCAAGTACTTGTTGAGCTGGTTATGCGTTAAATTCTTGATCGCCAAACTATTAACATCAACAAGGGGTGGGGGCGAAGAATTCCCGGTTAATTGGACAAAGCGCACGTAATCAACATTGATAATCTTAGGCACCCTGGTGAGAACCTTATGGAAAAATTCTTCCAGATTTCTTGCTTCCAGCAGGACCAAAATGGCATTGAAAACGCTTATGGCACCATGAAAGTTCTCGCGTGCTGCCTGTAAAGCAACTCGATTGAACTCTTCAGTTTCAAACAGGTTCTTTTCCAATTTGTTGATGACAACATTACGGATATCAATAACATTCTTCCCCAAATCCGTATTTTGGCTTTTCCCTAAAACCAACAGAATTTCAGGATCTTCAAGAATTAAATCAGGGTTTGAAAGTATCGCTTGCTTCAAATCCTGTTGAGAAAAATTTCTTTTTGCTTTTGCTTTCATCAGGGTTGTTTTATTGTTCAAACTATTCTCATCCCTGTTTGATCCCAATCTGCCAAAAAGCTTTGCAACCCCTTATCTGTCAAGGGATGGTGAGCAAGTTTCTTGATTATTGCAGGTGGAACGGTAACCACATCTGCTCCTGCTAGGGCCGATTCGCTTACATGAACGGGGGATCTGATTGAAGCAGCCAATATTTTGGTCTCAAAGGCATAATTGTCGTAGATGACTCTAATATCCTCGATGAGATTCATGCCATTCATTCCCAAATCATCAAGGCGACCAATAAAGGGACTTATAAAGGTAGCCCCTGCTTTGGCTGCAAGCAAAGCCTGGTTGGAAGAGAAACATAGAGTTACATTCACCATCTTGCCTTCAGAGGATAAAATTTTACATGCTTTCAAGCCGTCAAGAGTCAAGGGTACCTTAACAGCAATATTTGTTGCGATTTGAGCCAGCCGACGGCCTTCAGTTACCATATCTTCAGATTTAACTGCTACCACTTCTGCGCTTACGGGACCATCAACAATGTCACAAATTTCCTCCAATACCTGGAACACATCACGTCCAGATTTTTTGATCAAAGATGGGTTGGTGGTAACACCATCTATCATGCCGAAGTCACTTAATTCAGCAATTTCTTTTGTTTCAGCTGTGTCGGCAAAAAATTCCATAATATTTCCTAATTGAATTTGGTTTGAAGTGTCTTTCTTTAAGTATAAATTTAAATGCTCAATTAGAAAAAATAAATCAATATAAACGTATTAATTTCTCCCATGAAAATTCAGCTAATTTTTGATAACGGTAATACCGGCCTATGAGCGTGATTTTATAAAGGTGCGTTTTCCTAAAAGATATTCATAACCATAGGAATAAAACTAAGGAGCAACTCTTGCAACCAATTTATAATTATACTGTTGGAGCTGAGGTCCAGGCTATTAACCTTGGTGCATTTGTGAGATTGGCTTTTTTCAAGGGCCTTTGAGATTGGAAGAAGAATTCAAAAAAGGCGATTTGGTGGCGGTCTTACCTTCGGCCCCAATTGATAATCTGCTTGATTACAAGGTTTCCGATATTAGTGTCAGACTAGGTTCCTTTGTCGTGGTCCCTTTAGGCCCTAGAAGGGTTGTTGGCGTCGTTTGGGACAAGGGAGCAGGTGATTTTGATCAAAGTAAGTTACGATCCATCATCAAGGTTTTGGATGTCCCAGGTCTTGATCATTCATTTCGATTGTTTTTAGAGAAAGTTTCCGAGTATAACCTGGTTTCACTTCCCTTGGCACTCGCCAGGTTGACAAGATTACCAGAACTTACAGAAGGGCCGAAGGTAGAAAAATATTGTCAATGGGATGGGACACTTCCGAGCAAAATGACTCCACCCCGAAAAAAACTGTTTCAGGTTCTGGAACCTGGAAAAGAAATATTGGCCAAAGAGGTTCTCGCCAGATCAGGGGTGGGAATGGATGTTCTTAAGCGATTGGCGTTAAGGAATTTTCTTCAGCTAAATGATAAATTCATAAGAGATAAAGCCCCCTTAATGAATTTGGTTCGAAACACTGTTGAATTGAATACTGAGCAAAGATTGGCAACGGATGCCATCTTTGACTTTATTAAAGAGGATGAATTTTCTCCTATCCTGCTGAAGGGCGTCCCAGGGGCAGGCAAAACGGAAGTGTTTCTTGAAGTAATAGCCAAAAAACTACAGGAGGGCAAACAGGTGTTGGTTTTGCTACCTGAGATAGCCCTAACGGCTCAGATTATCAAGCGTTTCAAGGACAGATTTGGGACGACACCCTTTGAATGGCATTCTTCCGTGAGTAAGGTTGAAAAGAGGCAAATTTGGCGCATGGCTGGTGAAGGCACCGCGCGACTTGTGGTAGGTGCCAGATCAGCCTTGTTTCTACCCTTTACTAATCTAGGTTTGATTGTTGTTGATGAGGAGCATGATAGTTCATACAAACAGGATTCAGGTGTAATCTACAATGCTCGGGATATGGCCGTATTGAGAGCATCAATCTGTAAGGCCACAATAATACTGGTGTCCGCAACACCCTCACTTGAATCATTGGTCAATGTAAAAAGAGAAAAATACCAAAGAGTAGATTTGCATTCACGTTATGGCGTTGCCACACTACCTGAAATAGGTATCATTGATATGAAAGGTGAGACCGGATTATCAGGGAAATGGGTCTCAGGTGCCCTCATAAAAGAAATCGCAGACAGGTTGCATAAAAAAGAACAATCTCTCTTGTTTTTAAATCGCAGAGGTTATGCACCTATTACGGTATGTGCCAATTGTGGTAATCAGCTAGGGTGTCCCGATTGCGATGCCCAGTTGGTTGAACACCAGTATTTTAAAAAGATGATTTGTCACCAATGTGGTGCTCGCAGTGTCATTCCCAATGAATGTCCTGATTGTGGTACCGTTGGGATGATGGTTCCTCTCGGGCCGGGTATAGAAAGGCTTGCCGAAGAGGTAAAATCCATTTTCAACGAAGCACGAATCGAGGTTCTATCTTCTGACCTGGTGGAATCAACTTCACAATTGAAGGATACCTTGGAAAGAATTGCAAGTGGAGATGTAGATATAATCATTGGAACCCAGATCATTGCCAAGGGGCATAATTTCCCATATCTGACGCTGGTTGCGGTAGTGGACGCAGATATAGGCTTGCAGGGTGGAGATTTCCGAGCAGCAGAAAGAACATTTCAAATAATAAGGCAGGTTACCGGGAGATCAGGAAGGGCAGAAATACCGGGAATTGCACTATTGCAGACCTGGAATCCCAAGCATCCAGTAATTCAAGCCATTACCTCGAATGATGACGAAGTTTTCTGGGAAATCGAAAGTCGAGAGCGTGAGGTAACGGGCACGCCACCTTTCAGCCAATATATTGGCGTTATTATCTCAGGTAAGAATTTGGATGATGTAGAGGGTTTCAGCCAGGTTTTGGCACGTGATTCACAACCATTGGCTGATGAAAATTATGAATTGTTTGGACCCGCTCCTGCGCCTATAACCAGAATTCAGGGCCGGGTGCGTTATAGACTATTAATCAAGGCTGAAAAAGGTTTGCGCGTGCAAAGAGCTATCCGGGCGTGGCTGAGTCAATTCAGGGTGCCGAATAATATCAGGCTAACAATTGATGTTGACCCCCAAAGATTTCTTTGATCCGGGTTTTATTGCATTGATTAAATACCAATATCAAAAGGAAATAAGTACATTGCCAAGTCTCTTGTTGATTGTTACCCTAAATGATAGGTGATCCATCTCTTGAATTTATCCACAATGAATAGCGAAACATCTGAAAGTTAAAGGACGCACGATAATGTTTGAACAAATAACCCTGATTGGTATCGGCTTGATAGGATCTTCAATTTCTCTAGCTGCCCAAAAAAAGGGTTTGGCCCGAACCATTGTAGGACATACCAAATCAAAGGAATCTACCAAGTTAGCTTTGGAACTTGGATTAGCCGATAAAATGGCTCCTACAACTGAGGAAGCAGTCAAGGGTGCTGATTTGGTTATTCTTTGTACGCCAGTAGGTGCTTTTGAAGCAATAGCAAAGCAAATCGGCCCACACCTAAAGCCGAATTCAACGATTACTGATGTTGGTTCAGTCAAGGGGTATGTAATTGAAAAAGTTGCCAAGTATATTCCTGATGATGTCCATTTTATACCTTCGCACCCCCTCGCTGGAACTGAGTTATCGGGTCCTGCATCTGGTTTTGCCGAACTTTTTGAGAATCGTTGGTGCTTGATGACACCTTTAGACGAGACCGATCCAGCCAAAATCTCTGAACTTGGTGATTTTTGGCAAGCCTTGGGCTCAAAGGTGGAAATTATGGACCCAGACCATCATGATACTGTACTAGCTGTAACATCCCACGTTCCCCATCTGATTGCCTATACCATGGTTGGTACCGCAGATCATCTGCATCGGATTAGGAATTCCGAAGTTATTCAATACTCAGCAGCAGGGTTCAGGGATTTTACCCGGATAGCTGCTTCGGATCCCACTATGTGGCGAGATGTTTTTCTGACCAACAGAGAATCAACCCTGGATATACTCGGCAGGTTTACCGAGGAACTGTTTGCCCTGCAACGACTAATTCGTACTGGCAATGGTCAGGAACTTTTTGATTACTTTCAGCGAACTCGTAGTATTAGACAAGGGATCATTGAGGCGGGTCAGGATACCGCATCCCCTGATTTTGGAAGGGCAAAAAATACGAAAAACTAACAAATCTCGGGAAAAGAGTAGGAAAACTCCTCTATAGAAACCAGATTCAAGATGCTTATTACTCCTCCTTTCAGTTGGAACTCGTAGCTGTCGATGGGTAAATTTACGGCCACGAAAAACTGCAGTGGTGAGAGCAGACCATTCGCTACCAGTAATTCAAAAAATTTCTCTTTATCTCCGACAAACTCTATGGCCAAAGTTCCATCAGGGAAACCATTTTGATTGGTGAAGTTTCCTGTGAGATTGATACTGAAGGCATCAAAATCAAATTGGAGAGACCTGACGGCAATTTCCTCAATTTTATAACATTGACCCACGGTTGGCTCTGATAACAGGACTTCAGCATTCCCGACAAAATCAAATGGTTCAAGGGTTAATTTATCCTGGAAGATTTCAAGGTTGATTTGATCAGATTTAAGGTGGAACATAAATTTGTTGGGGTTGATGTCATCGGGTTTTATTGCAAACAACCCAGATTCAAGAGTTAAAGAGGTGAGATCAGATGAGTTAAGATCGATTTGTTTTAATTCGACGATCAAGGGCGCCAGGGGTATGGGGGTATTTTCATTCCAATGAAGACTTAATCTTGGCTGTTCAGATACGATTGTGTATTCCACCCCATTGATAAATCCTTTTTGTGAAGGTGGCAAGGAAACGATAAATTCCGACCAGTTATATACCAAACGTAATATATCCACATTACCAATGGCGAAGTCTGTTGAATTTTCTTGCTGAAGCAACTTCAGATCATGAATTCGTAAATCTGTACGATTGGGAAATCCCCGTAATGAAATATCTGAATAGGAAAATTCCCAGTTTTCGTAACCTTCATCCAATAAGGAACTGATGATATTTTTGGATAAAGTGCCGCTGATTAGCCAAAAACCCGACCAACCGCCACAAAGAAGGGCAATTATAATAATCAAGCGAATGAATGTATTTCGTGGCATAAACTTGTTTCAAATGACGGTAAGTTCTGGAGAATTAACTGTTATAAGTCCTTTAACTTTGTTTTGAAAGTATAAATTAGAATTAACACCCCATATTACCGAACTTTCAGCGGAAATAGCCCGGGAAGTAAACGATGTTGTCAGAGTATTCGACCCTGGCCACAAGGGCCGTATAATAACAATCTTGGTTTTAGCACGAAAATTGTATGTAACAGATATGAAAGATAAAATTTGGGAAAAATTTAAGGAGGATAATGTTGATTTGTGGGTATTTGCTTACGGGTCGTTACTTTGGAACCCCGGTTTTGAAGTATTGGAAAGCATTCCCTCGGTATTACCAGGGTACCACCGATCGTTCTGTATGTGGTCTGTACATTATCGAGGCACATCAGAAAATCCGGGTTTGGTCCTGGCCTTGGAAAAGCGAAATGGCGAACATTGCCGTGGATTGGCGTTAAGGTGCAAACGGGAAGATAAACTGAAGGTGTTGACATATTTGCGGGCAAGAGAGTTGATTTCCTATGCTTATATAGAGGGGACCGATAAGGTCCGTTTTGATGACGGTAGGGAAACAACATCACTGCTCTATGTTGTTAATACCCGGCATCCTCAATATGCGGGCCAACTTTCCCTGGAGAAACAAGCGGAAATCATATCCCAAGCCAAGGGGCTGGTAGGTTTAAATTCCGATTATCTTAAGAAAACTGTTGATCGATTAGAACAATTGGGATTGGTAGATGCGAGTTTGGTCACATTAAATCAAATGGTTATAAATCATCTTGGCCAGACCGAAGGATAAAAATTGACTATTAACCCCATCGTTTTCACTTATGATGCCAATATTTTATTTTCACAGAATCACACCACTGTTACATCCACAGTGTAATTGACTTTACCTCTTTTGGGTAGAATGGTAATAGTCAGACCGGTTGACGGTAAGAATTCTTGAAACTCCAATAGTACGTCTTTGAATGGATTTTTATGATAGATGTATAAATCTGGGGACTAAGAACATAACTATCTGGACGATTGGTAAAATGAGTAACGATAAAAACGGGTTTAATATTAGAAGGCATGAAAGAGAGTAGTTTTTTTTCAAGATCTCCGAAATCTTATGATACAAAAGGGTTTGCTGGTTCTACTGAGGGGGCGGTTGTATTCACCAACTTTGAACAACCGATCACCCAAATGGTGTCAATGCTTTTGGTCGTTATCGCCGTTGTTGGCGGGGTGTACATATTCCTGGAGAATATCACTGATTTTTTCTATCAATCCAAATATTCAGGTTATATTCTGGGCTTGATCGTTTTTGTCTTTCTCTGGGGAGTATATACCTGCTTCTCGCAGATGTTTCTGATTTTCAAATCGGTCAGATGGATTGGACTATTTGTCAATTCGTACAATTCTGACAATTTACCGACAGCACCGAGTTTATTGGCACCATTGTCAAGTTTATTGGGTTCAACCTCGAAAAGGTTACGTTTGACAACCGCTTCGGCCCAATCCTTACTTGATACAGTAGCATCCAGAGTTGAGGAACATCGGGACAGCACTCGTTACATTACGAATTTACTTATATACCTGGGTTTGCTCGGGACATTTATAGGTTTGGCGATTGCCATTCCACAAATCTCGGAATTTATTCAAAGCCTTTCGCAAAACAGACCAACGGGTAACTTGTTTGAAGTCGTTATTGAGGGTCTGGAGGGTCCATTGGGAGGTATGGGGTTGGCTTTTTCTTCTTCCCTAATGGGATTAATCGGATCCCTTGTCGTTGGATTGCTTGATTTGTTTGTCAATGTTAGTCAGAACCGTTTTTACCGCACACTTGAGGATTGGGTATCGAAAATCACGAAATTGGGAATTAGTCAACCAGATATGGAAAATTTGGAGGATGGTACGGTTGCATCACCCTATTCTCAAGAAGTGTCAGATTTGCTTTTGGAAATGAGAAATTTATTCATCATATCAGAGCAAAATAAGTCGGAAACAATGGAAGTCGTTAGAGAGATGAATCAAATGTTTTCCAGGATTATGGAATTGACTGAAACCAATGCGCACGATATCAACACCCGGGAACAGCTCAACCAAAATCTTTCCAACACTCTCTACCAAATTGTAGAGAATCAAGCCAGACTTTCGGAAAACCTCGAAAAAATTGCCCTTGGGATTGCTGACCCAGAAACCCGTTTGCTACTGCGGAGTATTGAACTTCAATTACTCAGAATATTGGAGGATAATGTCAACGCCAAGAGCGAGATAATTAGGGAGTTGGGGACACTTTCCAATTCATAACGGAATACCATGACCAAAAGTATCACTCCTGGGTTTGAATGAGGTGGTAATCAACCGCGTGGCTGTGCTCCATAACGAAATCTCCATTGGGCAAATCGTTTTGATAGATCTTGAGGTCAATGGAAGCCTCCTCTAGGCCATAATATTTCCACCGCCGCTGAAGCCTTTCTTCCAAAATCACCTTGGGTACTTTGATCAGGATTCTCAAATCAAAAAATTGATGGAGGCGATCCCAGGGCTGTACTGAACAAAGGATGTAATTACCTTCAACAAACAACAGATTTATATCCTTGGAAATGAGGCTAGCACCAGCTCGTGCTATTTCCAGATCACGATCAAACACAGGCACGACCACATCATCGGCAGGTACTGATTGAATTCTTTGCAAGGTATTTTCCAAGCCCATCACATCAAAGGTTTGTGGGGACCCTTTTCTAGGTAGGAGGTCCATTCTAGCCAATAGATTATTATCAATGTGAAACCCATCCATATGAAGGGCCTGAGCATTAAACTGGGGTAGTTTATTGGCCTCGTTGACCAACCAATCTACCAACGTAGTTTTACCTGATCCGGGAGCTCCGGCAATTGCCACAATGGCCCTTTGTTTGGTTGGAACAGTGCTGAGTATGGGTAACAACTGGTTTTGATTAATTTCTTTTATAGCAATCATGGTATCAGGCAATAATGGCAATCAAATGAGATTGTATTGCTTGGCCTTGTTTCTGAGAAATGGTAGGCCATTATTCATGACTTCCTGATTGCTGCTGGCTACAGGTCGCCAGATACAGAGCCCTGCACTGATTTCAGGAGGAAGAGTAATAAAGCTTTCCATGGCCATTCCTCCCTTAAACTCAATGGCGCTAAGGGCACCGAAGATTTCATCCCAGTCACAGGTTCCAGCTCCGGGAACACCTCTATCACTTTCCGAAAGGTGAATGTATTTCAGGTATTTTCTGGCGTCCAGAATGCCATTCGCAACACCTTTTTCTTCAATATTCATGTGGTAGGTGTCCAGATGAATGAAAATATTTTCGGAACCAATCCGTTCAATCAAATCCCTTGCTTGCCAGCCGGTGTTCAATAAATGGGATTCGTATCGATTTACAGGCTCAATGCCAAAAAGCAGATCCAATGATTTGGCATGGTTGCCAATCTTCTCAACTAGAAAAGCCACATTATCCATTTCTGATTGGGTTGGAGGGAATCCTGATCGTTCTCCTATGCCTCCATAGGTTACACCCGAGAGTGCTTCAGCCCCAATGGCTTTGGTAATGTCCAAAACCTTTAACAAGTAATCTACAGCGCCCTCAGGATTTCGAGATGCCCAATATTTCTCTGGAAGACCAAGCGAGCAAATACTCCTCATCGAATATTTTTCCAGAAGGTCCCTGGTATGTTTTTGATCAACACTGAAGGGATCAAGCAGAGGTATTTCGATGAAGTCCACCCCATGTCCGGCAGCTTCTCTTGTAGCTATTTCGGATCCTTCGTGGTCCCATTGCATACTCCACATGCAGGCATGAACACCGAAACCTTCCATCGTTACGTTCCTTTACAAAAAACTTATCATCAGAGTGGTGTTAACTCCTTATGCGATAAGAAAATAACTACGAACAAGCCCTGAAATATCCTAAACCATACCTTCAAGGTAGAATTATTGGGATGGGTTTAAACTCTTTTGGATAAGAACTCATAATTCGTCCAAGCACATGAGTGTACAGATACACTCTGGAAATGAAAGATCCATTGTTTAAATATGGACACCTCTATTAATTAATTCCGCCACATTTTTTTATAAAACACCCCTCAAATTCTGGACTTTTTGTTTGTGTTGTGATTCAATTGGAGTCAACACTAAATTATTTCCTTTTTAATGTATAATTGGGAGATATCACATGGAAAGACGCCATGTGCTGGAAGAGGAACACCAACGCGAAGCCAGAGAACAAGAACCACACACCCTTGGGGTGAACGATAAACCAAAGACCTCTTCCCCTTTTGAACGGTCTTGCTACCCCAAGGAGCCGACTTGTGACTGGCCGGCCAGAGATAGGGATCCTTATCCTTGTTATAAACAAAAGCATCCCGTCCAAAACGACCACCGATACCCTTTTCCGAGAGATCTCCGGCGTTTGAAGTTCAAGTAAAAAATCTCGGGAAGTTTTCGTACCATCAACGGGGATCATTCTTTTGCGACGTTCAGGAGTATACTAGAAACGGCACGGAAATTTTGGTGGAATGCCTTGGAAATTCTGGAAGCCGATGCAAGTGTGTTACTGGCAAAACTTAACCAACAAGGCCCCAGACTCTTAACAAGAATGATGTTGGTGAAGAAACAGAATCCATAACAACCAAAAGACTTGCTCAATTGACGACACTTTAATAATCGCCATTAGGGACTGCCTGATTAGTTACGTTTATTGTAAATATGAACTTGGTTTGTAATGCTATTTGCATTACATTGTCAATCATTAGCAAAAACAACAGTGGTAGAAAATGCTTGATTTAATAGATACCAGAACTGGTAAAATAGGACAAACGAGGACGACTCAGATACGGCATGATGATAAAGTGGCTATGTTAATTAAACATGCTTCAGAGGTATTAGGTGTAAATAAGACTGAGTTTTTACGGCACGCAATAACTAAAGAAGCAAATCGGATTATTAAGGACAATTCATATCATGTTCTTACACCGGAAGATGCAAAATTGTTTTTAGCAGCACTTGACAAGCCACCAGCTCTGACGCCTCACGCCCTAAAGACAGCTACTTCTTACCGACGCCGTGTGGTGTATGCTGATTGATGATGCGAAAGTAAGAATCGAGAGTTGGGATCCTAATCTACATAATCATTCTGGGTTTGACTGCAGAGTTGAAAGACTAAAGGGTCCTTCTCCCCATCATCGTCACAATCAGCCGTCACATAACGTTGGCCTGAACCCTTTTTCGACGAAACCTTCGGTAAGGGGACAGACACCTCCATCCCCTTCTCCTCGCATGCCTTCACAGGCTCCGAATAGGCATAGCCCTTGTCCGCCAGACCAATCAGTTCCTCACTCCCCATAGCCTCCCGGGCTTTGGCCATCATCGGTGCCAACCGCTTGCGATCATGGCCGTCCGGTACCACATCAACCGCAACACTCAACTTGTTTTGATCGTCACTCGCAATCGGGCCGTTGTAACCCACCGCCGACTTGCCGCTCTTGTGCCGATGCCTTGCATCGGGATCACTTTTGGAAGTCGGTTTCGCACCACTGGCCTCAAGCCGTTCCGGCAAGGCCTTGGACTGATCCCGACGAGCAACCAGAGCCGCCACCTTCGCCGCCCGATCTGGATCGGTATCACTCTCTCCCGTATCCTCCTCATCTGCTTCCTCCAGCTCCTTGGAGTAAGAAGATATCCGGGCTTCCAAACGGGACACGTCACCAGCCAACCCCTTCTGCGTGGGGATCGTCGAACGATTGGCACTGGCCTTCACAAAACTTCCGTCCACCGCGGCCCGGCGACCGCCAATCATGGATACCTCCCGACCGACCTGAACAAAGTCACGATTGACATTCTTCAAACCCTCAAGAGTGGTCTTGCGACAATCAGAAATCGTCTTGGAGCTCGGACGGGCATCCTGGCGTAACCAGATCACTTCGATATGACACCAGGGCGCCGCTTCCAGAGTACGAGAACGTCGTATCTCGTTCGGAGAGCCCTATAAAGACAACTTCAGCAAGAGTGTAGGGTCGAAAGGCGGTTGACCAGCCCCCGATCATGTCTCGGTAGGTCCAAAGCCCAGGGCATTGAGATCCAGGGAGTCAACAAAGGAATCCATCGCCCGAACCGGATTGGTCTCGCCGACATCGTCATCCAGGCGGGGCGGGAGCATCTGGACCATAGTACGGGACTGAACCTCCTGATAATGTCGTTGTGACATAAAAATCCCAAATCAAAAAAACATGTATGGCTCGTCACCAGTGAATCAGAACCAAGACCATAAGACCAGAGGAAAAAAAGGCGTTTTTGAAATAAATTTTTTGAAGGGAGGGGAAAAGGGTCTATGGATCGGGGAAAATTTGACTAAGGGTAAAGTTCAGGATAAAAAAAGCGGTCAAATAATACTTAATCAGGGATTGAATTGAATACTTTCACAGCCTCATATGTGAATTAAAAAACCAGATACTTTCAATCAGGGAAATCAGGTAAGGGATTCAAAAATTGTCGACTGCAAACAAGGTTAGGTGGATCCTTTTAAAGGAGGGGTTTTAAGTTTGTCTAACGTGCCACCACCCATTCAAAACGCATTAATATGTGTTTCCGACAAGTCAGATATTCTTGATTTTGCTCAGGAATTATACAAGCGGTCCATTACCATCATGTCAACAGGAGGTACCGCAAAATATCTTCGTGAAGCAGGAATACCCGTTCTGGAGGTTAGCGAATACACAGGTTTCAGTGAAATCATGGAAGGACGTGTTAAAACCCTCCATCCGCTGATACATGGAGGGATACTCGCCCGCAGGGGGAAAGATGAAGCAGTTATGCAGCGACACGGTATAATCCCCTTTGGTCTTGTTGTCGCCAATCTCTATCCCTTTGAATCAGCGATCATTGATTCTGAAAAACCGCTATCAAACGCAATTGACTATATTGATATTGGTGGGCCAGCCATGATCAGGGCTGCGGCCAAAAATTTCAAGGACGTGACAGTGGTTGTGGACAAAACCGATTATAACAGGGTACTGGAAAATATGGAACACAACGATGGCGGGGTTGATGAGGATACCAGATACTCCCTCGCCGTCAAGGCATTCGAGCATACGGCAAGATATGACCGAATCATTGCCAATTATCTTGGAAAAGCAACTTCTCATCAGAACCTTGAAACAGGCGAAGAATTTCCCTCGATACTCAATTTAAACTGGTACTATCGACAAGGGATGAGGTATGGGGAAAATCCTCATCAGAAGGCAGCGTTTTATGTTGAAAAGGAACCACCCCCGGGTAGTATTGCAAGTGCTCGACAGCTTCAGGGGAAAAAACTTTCCTACAACAATATTACCGATGTAGATGCAGCCATTGAATGTGTACGTCAATTCGACAATTCTCCAACATGTGCGATAATTAAACACTCAAATCCTTGTGGGGTTGCCAGTGGAAATGATTTATTACAAGCCTATGATAAAGCTCATG
This sequence comes from Paracoccaceae bacterium, assembly GCA_022822495.1. GTDB lineage: Bacteria > Pseudomonadota > Alphaproteobacteria > Rhodobacterales > Rhodobacteraceae > MPNP01. The sequence goes on from JAJEBQ010000015.1 coordinate 45,514, forward strand.
CTGCTGATCCTGAATCAGCATTTGGAGGCATAATAGCCTTCAACCGTGAACTTGATGAACGGACAGCCAGGGAAATTTTGAAGCAACAATTCGTTGAAGTGGTTGTCGCACCAGAAATATCTAAACAAGCTGAACAATTACTAGCCGAAAAGGAAAATCTAAGAGTTTTGTCCTGTGGTGAATGGCCTGTTAAAGCTTGTTCATTAGAGTATAAACAGGTAGCTGGTGGACTGCTTGTTCAGGATTCTGATGCAAAACTGTACGATGAGTTGAGGGTGGTTACCATAAGAAAACCTAGTCATAAAGAGATGAACGATCTTCAGTTTGCCTGGCGAGTAGTACGGATGGTTAAGTCTAATGCCATAGTCTTCGCCAGTGACAACATGACTATAGGAATTGGTGCCGGGCAGATGAGCCGTATTATCGCTACGCGGATTGCAGAGTTCAAAGCCGAGCAAGCTGGATTTGATATCAAAGGGGCAGTCATGGCATCTGACGCCTTTTTTCCCTTCATTGACAGTATTGAAAAGGCTGCTACCATGGGTATAACCTCCATAATTCAACCCGGAGGTTCGGTACGTGATAAAGAAGTAATTGAGGCTTCAAACGCAAAGGGTATTTCCATGGTCTTTACTGGTACCAGACATTTTCGACACTAGTCAAGATACTTCGAACCAACATGTTGCCTCAGTCCTTTCCAAATGGACTTACCCAGATTAACAAGACAAGACCAATCAAGGCCAATACAATTACAGGTGATATTCCAAGTCTTTGATCCCCAGTTATGTTGGTAACCACCGCGATGAGAAAAGGGGCTAGGAAGGAGGTTGCCTTGCCAGCAAGAGCATACAAACCAAAGGCTTCAGTGTACCTCCCCTTGTTAGCTTGCAGAACCATCATTGTTCGAGATGAAGCTTGAAGGGATCCACCAACAGCACCAATAAGACACCCACAAATCCAGAACATGATGTGTGGAAGGGAAGAACCTTCTACAACCGGTATGAATAATACTTCCTCAAGTGAGGTTGATAAAATTATAAACCCAACAAGGATCAAAATGATTATGGATACCAAAATGACGATTTTAGGCCCCAATCGCTTGTCGTAATAACCTCCGATCAAAGTAGCTATGGAACCAAATACCAAGGCCAAGATACCGAATATACCCAACTGTGTAATTGACCAGCCAAGCACTCCAGCGGCATAAATTCCCCCAAAGGCAAATATGCCAGTCAAAGCATCTCGGTAAAACATCGAAGATGCAAGATAAACTGCTAAACTTCTGTTTTTTGTCAGATTGGCAAAGGTCGTTAACAAGGCATCCAAATCTTTTTGGATTAATCCATAAAAATGGGCTCTTCTGATTATTTTATCTTTTGATGATTGCCATTCATTATCCTGTGTTGGATCGGTTTTTACCCATAGAAAAAAAGGGATCATGAAAATCATGTACCATATGGCACAGAAAGGACCAACAAATCTGGTTCCTTCACGCGTTTCGACATTGAGACCAAAGAGTGGATCAATATTTATATATGTTTTCCCAAACTCATTTTCGGCAAAAAACAGCATCATGATGGCTAATGATACGATCCCACCTAGATAACCAAATGCCCAGCCAAAACCAGAGATGCGACCAATTTCCTGCCTTGGGCCAAGGCCGGGTAACATTGAATTGGTTATTATCGTAGCAAATTCTATGCCGATAAGTCCTATGCCAAAAAAGGCCAAAATTAACCAAACCCTGTCAGAATTTGGTTCTGCTGACCAAAGGTAGGCGGAACCTGCAATAATCATTAGGGAAAAGGCGACTATCCAAGGGTTCTTGGAAGGATGATTATCAACAAAGGTGCCAAGAACAGGTGCAACTATCGCAATCGTGATGCCAGAAGCCGCCATCATCCAGCCCCAATATTCTTGGGCTAAGACTGAATCCGTCATTACCTCGGAGACAAAGTAAGGCCCGAATATGAATGTTATCAATAATGTGTTGTAGGGTTGACTGGCCCAGTCAAAAAACATCCAACCCCAAATACGTTTCTTTTGTGTTGTCAAGCGATTACTCCATAAGCCATTAGGCTTCCATTTTCTGAGCATAGTGTTTTCAATCCAAGCAGCAAAAGAAAAATTGCACAAGCCGATCAAATCACATTATATACCATAGTTTTGATGTACCTCTGCTTGTCTTTACGATTACAATTTTATGTCATTGCAGATACATAGCATCACGTAACGAGTTAGAGAGTGTGTGTGAATTGCGATTAGGCATTATTGATTTGGAACCGCAGCATGGATTGAAGAGTGATGGGCTGAAGATTTCATGAATGAGGGGGTATTTGATAAATTTTTTGTACTCGGAAATGGTTGAATGAGCTTTTGATGTTAAGATCGGAAACTTCTACATATTCAGCGACCGCATGGATGATGGGAGCGGTTATTTCGTTTAGCCTTATGGCCATGGCAGGTCGGCAGGCCATGCTTGATCTGGACACTTTTGAGCTCATGTTTTACAGATCTTTGGTGGGAATAATTGTCGTCATTGGCTGTGGAAGCATTGCTGGAACTTTGGGTCAAATCAAAATCCAGAAATTGCAATTGCATATTGTCCGTAACCTGTTCCATTTCGTTGGTCAGAACTTGTGGTTTTTTGCTGTGGCGATTATTCCATTCGCGCAATTATTTGCACTTGAATTTTCCTTTCCTATCTGGGTTGCCCTTGCAGCACCATTTTTACTCGGAGAAAAGCTCACAAAACCAAGATTAATCACTGCTATCATAGGCTTCATGGGTGTCTTGGTTGTATCTCAGCCAAGCATGGGATCTCTCAACTTAGGCGTAATGGCGGGTGCCTTTTGTGCACTTGGTTTTGCCGGTTCATATATTTACACAAAAATACTTATACGGACTGAATCCGTTACCTGCATACTGTTCTGGATGTCAATAATTCAAGCAATCCTCGGTCTGGTTTTAGCAGGTATTGATGGTGATATGGTAATACCCGATCAGGAGGCAATAATTTGGATTGTGATTATCACTTTTACCGGTCTATTAGCGCACTTTTGTATCACACGGGCACTGGAATTGGCCCCGGTAGTGATTGTTGCCCCCATGGATTACATAAGATTACCATTTATAGCCATTATCGGAATGCTGTTTTACAACGAAAGTATCGACCTGTTGATAATTTCCGGTGCAATTCTGATTGTTGGAGCAAATTATGCAAATGTTTACTGGGAAAACAAGCACAAAGCACCCTGACCAAATAACCTTGGTATGAGGCAAATGAGTGGGTAAATGTTTTACCTGCAAATTAATGGGGTATGAGATTGGGCACAATGGTTACAACTTCCGGGAAGATACTTAGAAGCCCCAAACCGATTACCTGAATTATGACAAAAGGTACGACACCGCGGTAGATATGCCTGGTTGTAACTTCAGGTGGTGACACCCCTCGTAAATAAAAGAGGGCAAATCCAAAGGGTGGCGTAAGGAAAGAAGTTTGAAGATTAACCGCGATCATGATGGTTACCCACTTGGGGTCAAGTGTTCCCCCATAGATTACAGGCCCAACAATAGGTATGACGATATAGATGATTTCAAGGAAATCGAGAACAAATCCCAAAATGAACAGCACGAGCATGACAATCAGAAAGACAACCCATTCGCGTTCAAAACTACGTAGAAACTCTTGAATGTAGTGCTCGCCACCAAATGAAATGACAACCAGGTTCAGTAGTTGGGATCCGATCAGGATCGTAAATACCATTGAGGTGACTTTTGCCGTTTCTCTGACAACTGGAGAAAGCACTTTGGTTTTTAGCAGGGTCCAACAGGCATACAGCAATCCCAAAATACAGATGTGATACATGGCCAAGGCTGTAATGATGGCTATCCACTCCTCGAACAGGATGGTTTCCTTACCTGTTCGCAGGTCAAAATTTATTCCTATGAGAAGCATGATTACCATGGCAAAACTGGAAATAAGTATAATTCGACCTGACTTGTTTTGATCCTGGAGTTTTCTATATGCTGCTAGCATAATGGCGCCGCCAGCACCAAGTGCGGCGGCCGGGGTGGGATTTGTTATCCCACCGAGGATTGAGCCTAGCACGGCAACGATCAGAATTAATGGCGGGAAAACAACCCGTAACAACTCATTTTTGCCAAGTGTCGATAGGGCGTGACCACAACCGTAAACCGTCAAGGCAAGTGGGACAGCCAAAAACACTACGGTCATGCCTGGTGAAGTTGTTGGACTGATAAGAGTTACATCAATAAGGATGGCCAGAAATGAACCAGCAAAACCAATGTAAAGGGGTTTCGGGTCGGTTGATATTGAAATCCCCCGTGCGGTTGAGAGGATCAGTGACAAAAACAGGAACAAAACTGTTACCCCAGTACCTATTATTGGTGCTGCCGAAATCTTATCCTCAATTGCCTGGGCAAACTCTTCCGGTGTAAGTTTCCTGCTTGCTTCTACTCCTCCTGCATCCTTGGTTTTCTGGGCTTGTTCGACCGCCCGATCCCAGCGCTCCTGACCATGAAGCTCGATCATGGATTCCTGACATTTTTCGGATACGTTTGTTCTGAGTTCTGACGTAAACGCTACGTCAGTCATGGAGTCAACGACAATATTTTGACTGCCTATCAATCCGATTTGCGTCAGAAGAATGGTGCCTCCGATCAAGCCCGCTGGTACGGCAAGAAGCCAAGTATAAACTGCCCGTTTGGATATTGAACTTCCGGTGGTATGTTTACCTAAAACAGGTGGGGCCTTTGTGGGGTTGATTAAAGCATACCCAAAGGCGTAGGCGGCATAGAGCAAGGCAAGCATAATACCTGGAAGGATTGCAGCTTGGAAAAGGGTTCCAACCGAAACAACTGCAGCTTCACCCAAATAGGTAAGGGCATCGGAACATCCAGCAGCTTGAGCCCTGGTTTCCTGTGCTGTGGAATACAAATCCCCTGCCAAGGTTCCTAAAAGAACGATTACTATAGAGGGTGGAATGATCTGACCAAGCGTACCAGATGCCGAGATAACGCCTGTGGCAAGTTCTGGGGAATAGTTATTTCTAAGCATCGTAGGAAGGGAAAGGAGACCCATTGTAACAACGGTGGCGCCCACGATTCCAGTAGAGGCTGCAAGAAAAGCTCCAACGACAACAACTGAGACAGCCAATCCACCGGGTAGTGGGCCAAAAATACGAGCCATCGTGGTCAGCAAATCATTGGCAATTTTTGACCTTTCGAGCGTAATACCCATCATGACGAACATTATGACTGCCAGAAGTGTCTCAATGGACTGTCCAGCCAAAACACGTTCGTTCATCCGATTGACAATGAAACTTAGATTGCGATCAACCGCAACCTCCCATCCTCTTTCAAACAGGGGCTGTGACAATACAGGTAAATCAGGATATTTAAACTTTGAGATCTCATAATGAGAAACACCAGCATCAATTAATGCTCTGTAATCGGTGCTCGCTGTATCTATGACCTGATGGATAAGCAAGCCAGAACTGTCAAGTGCTGCCAGGATACCAAAAGAAATAACTGCAGATCCACCTATGGCAAATGCAACAGGAAATCCCGACATTATGGATCCGAATAGGGTTAGAAAGACTACTATGAGCCCGATTTCTACACCGTCAAGACCAAAAATCATTGAGCGCTCTCTTTTTGTGGCAGAGCGGAATCTGAAGTTTCCAAGTTTGATTCCAAAACATCCTTGTCCAGGTATTTGTCGTCAGATTCTTCACCCTCACGATATTCAAGAAGTGAACGATAGAAGAAGGCTATTGCCTGCAGGAACATGAGGCCAGCAAATAGTAGTAAGAGAACCTTGAATAGAAAATAGGCATCAAAACCGCTTGGTGAGAAGCCAATGGTTTCAATATTCCATTTGGCTATACGGGATTTTCGTAACAAAACTTCCAGAGTATCTGTTGCAGATACCTTTGGTGTAATAAGGTGTCGCCACATGAAGTACCATGCATATAACCAAATCAAAGACATCGCGGGTATCATGAAGAAAAGGGAACCGAGCATGTCAATGATCTTCTTTTTACGCCTTGATATTCCAGCATAGAATAAATCCACTCGGACATGCCCACCTTGAATGAAAGTATAGCTACAACATAGGCATATGACTATGGCGTTATAGAATTTGAGCTCTTCTGCCCACCAGGCCAAATCCTTTGTGTAAATAAAACTGACTGCTCCTTGGACAAGGTCATAACCCAGTGGGGAGGTAGGACCGAGTGCTATTTCCGATACGCGAAATATACGTTGTAAAAAAACAATAATGATTTGTTGCAAAACCATCAGAATACCAGCCCAAGCAGCTATACGACCTACTTTATTACCAAGAAATTCAAGGATTCTGACAGACCACCACATCACCGGTCGATGGTAAAGACCAACTGCCGTCAGGAGGATAAAAATTAACAGGATAGCAGAGAAAAACTCAAGTGATCCGCCGTAATAAATGAAGCGCATCAAGGACTGTTTATCGTTCCAGTCCAGCCACAGTTGGGGGTGAGTTAAAGTATAAAATATATTATAGAAAGTAAGGGCTACTCCAATTACGAACGACGAAACAAAGTCTATCATGAATTAGTCCCTTAGGAGAGGGTATTGCCCCTTTGTTTAAGGGGCAATTTCTGTTTTTTATGAACCCATTACCCGGTCACGTTGGGCACGATAGGCTCCAGTTGAGCTGGTTAACCATGCAGAACTATCTCTCATAGTGGCTTGATAGTCTGCCAGGATCTCAGCAAAGAGATCATCCTCAGAATATTGCTCATAGAGCTGCATTGAGGCAGAACCAAATGCGTCCCAAACACTATTTGGGAACTCTAAAACCTTGACCCCTTCAGCCTGGAGACGACTTAGCGCACTACCATTATGGTACAGGTACTGGCTGAGGTTCCAAACATTGGCATGTCCTGCAACCACTTCAATCATTCCTTGATGCTCAGGAGACAGATTATTGAACACTTCGAGGTTAGTTGCCAGGGTAAGACCGGCTGCTGGTTCGTGGAAACCAGCAGTATAATAGAATTTGGTAATCTCCTGGAATCCTGCCTTTTCGTCGGCCCATGGACCAATCCACTCCGTGCCGTCAAGGGCTCCTGAAGCAAGCGCTTGATAGACTTCAGCACCTGGAATGTTCTGTACGGATGCACCTAACAGTCCGAGGGCTTGTCCGCCCAAACCGGGCATTCGGAACTTAAGGCCATCAAAATCCTCGGGGCCGTTGATTTCCTTACGGAACCAACCACCTGCCTGGGTGCCGGTGTTACCCGCGAGGAATGATTTAAGGCCAAAAATCTCACCCAGTGTATCATGATACATTCGTCCATTGCCATGATAATACCAGTTGTTCAACTCGGTGGCAGTCATTCCAAAAGGAACTCCAGTAAAGAAAGCAAAACCAGGATGCTGACCTACAAAGTAATAATCAGCAGCGTGGTACATGTCAGCTTGACCTGAAGCAACGGCATCAAAAACTTCAAAAGCACCCACAAGCTCTCCGGCGGCTTTAACATCAATAGTTAAAGAACCACCCGAAATTTTATTGATGTTATCAGCACAAATTTGTGCTGCATCAAAAACACCTGCAAGACCGCGGCCCCATGATGTTACCATCGTGAGTTTGACATTGCCCTGGGCAATGGCCGGTGCAGCTAGACCGGCAGTAGCGACACCGGCAACAGCAGATGATTTCAAAAAGGATCTTCTGTCCATATTTTAAATCTCCTATACAACAAAAGAATCTGGGGAATAACAAATTTATCCCCCGAGAAAGACAATGGGCAGCAGGTTAAAATAATAGCAATTAATTGTCAATCGTTAAGTAACCCTTAATTTATAATTTGCTCTTGACCAAATTTCATGCTTGGTCAATTAGATAAGGTTTTGGATTTGGTTTTTGGGGATCAGGTGAACACAGAATTGTTGTATGATTCGAAATCACTACTTTAATTCAGCAGAAAAATTAAAAATCTGTTGTTCAATAAAGGCGAGTACTCCGCAAGTTTGAAGAATAAAGTCTGCAAGAAGTATTATCACGCCCACTAGTTTGGTATCATAAGGTTGTTAAACTGATGAAACTTTGATTAGGAAAAAAGATTGTTACGTAGAAAACCAGTAACGCACACTTCCAATAATATTTGGACAGGGTTTGTTGACATATTAACGGCCCTGCTTCTAGTGCTTGTTTTCATCATCACGATTTTTGTTTTGATACAATACATTTTTTCAACTGAAATTAATAATCTTGAGGGAGAAAAAATTGAACTTTCGGAAACCGTTGATGAACGAAACAGCAGAATTCTTACTCTTGATTCAAGAATTGAGGGGTTGTTATTGGAACTCAGTGACCTCCAGACAGAGAAAGACCGACTCACCAATGTTTTGGAGAGTAGGGATACTCTAATTGTTATTTTGAATACCCGCATTGATGAAATTGTATCTGAAGTCAGAGATTTACAACAACAAAGGAGTGAACTCAACGAGGGCCTTCGAGTTAATCAAGAATCAAATCGCATTCTTGAAGGGAAATTGTTGGACTTGCAGTCTGAAATTAACACGTTGGATACGGAAAGAAGTCAACTTGCTGAAGAAATTATAGCCCAAGATAATCTAATCATTATGCTGAATGCCCAAATTGACGAAATTGTTACTGAGGTTGAAGGTCTGCAGCAACAAAGGAGTGAACTCAAAGAGGATATTGACAACAAAAACGAAACAAATCTCCTCTTGGAAGATAGAATCATCAATCTTTTAACTGAAATTGAAGATCTCAACGCTGAAAATGATCAACTTGGCGATGAACTGGATACGAGGGATTCCTTGATCGTAATTTTGAACAACCGAATTGACGAGATAATAAGCGATGTTCGTACGTATCAGGAAGAGCAGGCTCGACTTGAAACAGAAATTACATCTATCAATGATGAACGAAACCGCCTCCGTGGATTAATAAATGATCTTCAAGCAACTATTGAAGCTCTGCAAATAGATATCAAGTCCATCAAACTGACGAACACTGACAACCAAGCCGCAATTATCGAGAAGGAAAGTTTGATAACTGAACTGAATAAACGGGAGCAGGAGCTCATTGAGAATATCAGCATACTGGAAGATGAGATTGTCAATTTCAAAATACAAAGGGGTAATTTGGAAGGGGAACTGGCAAAAATGGAAAGCCAGTTGGTTCAAAAGAATATTGAATACCAGGAGGCACAGGCTGATATTTCTGCTTTGAAATCAGACCAGAGCAATCTTAACCAATTGCTTCAGAACCAGCAAACCACCATTGGAAATTTACAACAGGATATTGCACAACTTCGGGGAGAAAAGCAGGTTAATCTCACCCTTATTGATGCCAAGGATCAGGAAATAGCTCGTTTGCGTGAAGAGAATAAAACCTTAATAGAAAACAAAGTCAAACTTGAGGGTGAGATAGTTAGTACTGATAGTGCCAAGAACCAACTTGAAAGAGAGCAAGAGGACCTCATTGCAGAAGTAAGCAGAGTCAATTCTCAAATTCAGGCAAGCACTAGTCGAATTACGGAGCTTGAAAGAGAGCAAACTGGCCTTGAGGAGATGATTGCCACCTTAACCATTACAATCGAAACATTGCGGGATGAAATAAGGAATCTTGATGATATCAGGAGAGAAAACTTAACCACAATAAGTGATAAAGAACGAGAAATTGCCAGTTTGAATGAGGATTACCAGATCTCGCTCAGGCAACTGCAGGAACTTGATCAAAGAGTTGTAAATCTTCAGGATGAAAGAGATAAACTCAGGCGTAATAATGAAGCTCTAGAAATATTGATCAGAGGATATGAACAACAGATTCATGCCCTCGAAATTAGCCTTGAAGTGTCAAATCAATTGCTTGAGGGTCAAAAATCAGATACCTCAGAAATCCAGGACGAAATTGATGTTCTGTCCACGAAACTGATTAAAGCAGAATTGGAAATCAACGATTTACAAAATGAGATTTTGAGATTGAAAGATGCACTCAGTTTGTTCAACCAAAGGAAGAGCGAAAATGAAACAAGTAACCAAGAATTGTCAAATGAGTTGAAACGGGTCAATATAGAGCTTGATCTTGCACTTCAAAACATTGAAGAATTCAAGAAGCTCATTTTTGATCAACTTGGCGTTTTGATTGATGTAGAGGATTATCAAGATCAGGAAGGTCCACTGGAAGTTGCTCTGGTAGCTGCCCGGTTGAACGAATTTCTTGAACAATATTTGTCCGCTGAGGATGAAATTAACACCCATTTCCAGGATAAGTCGAGGGAGGATCCATCCTTGGGAGGTATACTTAATACATCCCTGGCGAATAAGGTGCTCACTTTAGTTGAGGAGATACGTGAACAGGAGGAGTTAATTACTGCCCTGGAAAGTGAGATGGATAGAATAAACAGCCGACTGATTGAATTAACCCAGAGTCAGCAAGATTCCCAAGAGGAGGTGGGCTTATCAAAATACCAATCCCAATTTCTCGAAAACCTTTTGGATATAATTGAAGGACTGGAGGGGGTTGAAATCGTAGGTGATCGATTTGTTTTCTCCACTGAAATCCTCTTTGCCACTAGCGAGGCAGTTTTATCCGCCAAGGGTAAAGAAGAAATCAAAAAAGTAGGTCAAATAATTTTGGATCTGGAAATCCCACAGGATGCAAGGTGGGTTTTACAAGTTGATGGACATACTGATAATCAGCCGATAATTCCCGGTGGTGAGTTTGAGGATAATTGGGAATTAAGTCAGGCGAGAGCGCTTTCAGTTGTAAAATTTCTGATCAAGGAACTTAATTTTCCCCAAAATAAATTGGCCGCAACGGGATATGGCGAGTATCAGCCGGTGGATTTGGCTGATACGGTCGAAGGAAGAGCAAAGAATCGTCGCATTGAACTCAAGTTAACAGAACCCTGATCCATTAGGTGTTGAATGTGATATATCAAAAAAACAGCCAAGATAGGACCTGGGTTTAATTGTTAGAACAAGGAGAGGACAAAAAGCTGGCACAAATTGCCATTAAGGAAGCGGCTCGCAATCCCCAAACCATTTCCGGGACGGTCAAGCGTATTGTTTTCAACAATCCAGATAATGGCTTTCATATACTTCGGATTACATTGGATAAGGGTAAAACTGAATCAACTGTTGTGGGTGTGGGTTTGGGGTCGATTGAGAATGGTATTCACATTACCGCTTTTGGAAAATGGATTAATGACCCCAAGTATGGCAGACAGTTCAAGGCACAATCCATACAGAGCAGACTCCCAACCCAACCACAAGCAATAGAAAAATATCTTAGTTCAGGCATCTTCAAAGGCATCGGTAAAGTTCTTGCCAACAGAATGGTAAAGAAATTTGGTAATCAAATTTTTGAGGTGCTTGAGAAAGAGCCACAAAAATTGGCCATTGTTCAAGGCTTGAATAGGGGTGTGATAGACAATTTGGTAAATACCTGGGATTCTCAAAAGGAAGAATCACAGGTAACCATTTTCCTGCATGAATTTGGTTTGTCAAAAGTACTTATTCGTAGGATTTTCAAGCGGTATGGATATAACACTTTAAATGCCATCAAAGACAACCCTTATCGTTTGATTGAGGATATATGGGGCATTGGTTTTAGCACGGCAGATGAAATTGCGAACAAAGTGGGAATAAAAAAAGAGGATACCAAAAGAATACGGGCCGGGCTCAACCATACCTTACAGGTTGCTGCCCAAAATGGAAGTTGTGGATCCCAACTTGCTGATCTTCTTGCGAATGCATGTGAATTACTGGAAGTATCCAGTGATATGGTTCTTACCGTACTAAAGTCTGAAGTACAAGAGGGGCATTTGGTTTTTGAAAAGCAATCAGGTGCCGATACTATTTTCCTGAAATATTACTATGAGTTGGAAAATCTTGTTGCCACACTGATAAGAAAGAAGAGTCAACGAAATGTTAGTTGGGAAACGCACGATTTTAAAAGGATTTTCCAGCAAATCGAGCACAATTCGAACATATCATTTTCGGATCAGCAGCGAGCAGCAATAAAAGTAGCAATTACAAACAATTTATCCATAATTACAGGCGGACCGGGAGTTGGAAAGACAACAATCATTAATGCCGTTTTACAGTTTTTTGAAGCCAAGGGGCTAGAGGTCAAGTTATGTGCTCCCACTGGTACCGCAGCAAAAAAAATGGGATTGGCAACTGGACATTACGCCTCCACTATACACAGTTTGCTGGGTGTGGACCCCAGAACCCAACAGATGAGATTCAGTGAGGATAACCCTCTCGAATGTGACATGCTAATCGTCGATGAAGTTTCCATGATTGATATTGAATTGATGGCATCCCTGCTTAAAGCGTTGAGTCCCTCAACAGGTGTATTATTTGTTGGTGACAAGGACCAATTACCCTCAATCGGTCCGGGTAATGTTCTCAAGGATTTGATTCTATCACAATCCATGGAAGTTGTTTCTCTGACAGAGATTTATCGTCAAGCCCATGGAAGTAAAATCATCTCTGTTGCCAGGCAGGTTCTTGAAGGAAAAGTTCCTAATTTAAGGAGTGCCCCCGAGGATGATTTTTTCTTTATTGAAACTGACAGCCCTCAAAAGTGTCAGGATTACATAAGTCTTGTAGTAACCGAAAGAATCCCCAAAAAATTCGGTTTGAATCCTATACGGGATATTCAGGTTTTAGCACCAATGAAGAACGGACTGATCGGAATAAATCACTTGAATGAAGTTCTTCAGGCTAAACTGAACCCCGAAGCTTCACAAAAAATAATTCATGGGCCCCGAAGCTTTGCAAGGGGCGACAAGGTTATTCAGAACAGCAATGATTACGAGAAAGAAATATTTAATGGTGATATTGGTTTTATTGCTCGAATAGATAGTGAAATTCGCCAATTATCAGTCGTTTTTGATGGGCGAGAAGTGGAGTATGATTTCGATGATTTGGACACATTGGACCCTGCATTTGCTATCACCATCCATAAAAGTCAGGGATCAGAATATCCGGCGGTCGTTATACCCATGATGCTACAACACCGGATCATGCTTCAAAGAAAACTGGTTTATACGGGAATAACCAGGGGGAAGGGCCTGGTGGTTCTGATAGGGCAGGTCGAGGCCCTTAGAAAAGCGGTCATGAATGCCAGGTTTGGTCGCAAGGCCACGGAAAGGGTCACCCGGCTGGGGCACTTGTTGCTCGCCAACTGACCCTCAATGGCAAAAAAAA
>JAJEBQ010000034.1 GCA_022822495.1 Paracoccaceae bacterium
GGCGACTGTTTACTAAAAACACAGGGCTCTGCTAAACCGCAAGGTGACGTATAGGGTCTGACGCCTGCCCGGTGCCGGAAGGTTAAAAGGAGATGTGCAAGCATTGAATTGAAGCCCCGGTAAACGGCGGCCGTAACTATAACGGTCCTAAGGTAGCGAAATTCATTGTCGGGTAAGTTCCGACCTGCACGAATGGCGTAACGACTTCCCCACTGTCTCCAACGTGGACTCAGCGAAATTGAATTGCCTGTCAAGATGCAGGCTTCCCGCGGTTAGACGGAAAGACCCCGTGAACCTTTACTATAGCTTCGCATTGGCATCAGGCTTGTGATGTGCAGGATAGGTGGTAGGCATTGAAGACGAAACGCAAGTTTTGTTGGAGCCACCCTTGAGATACCACCCTTGACATTCTTGTTGTCTAACCGCGATCCGTTATCCGGATCCGGGACCGTGCGTGGTGGGTAGTTTGACTGGGGCGGTCACCTCCTAAAGAGTAACGGAGGTGTGCGAAGGTGGGCTCAGAGCGGTCGGAAATCGCTCGCAGAGTGCAATGGCAAAAGCCCGCTTGACTGCGAGACTGACAAGTCGAGCAGAGACGAAAGTCGGCCATAGTGATCCGGTGGTTCCGAGTGGAAGGGCCATCGCTCAACGGATAAAAGGTACTCCGGGGATAACAGGCTAATGGTGCCCAAGAGTTCATATCGACGGCACCGTTTGGCACCTCGATGTCGGCTCATCTCATCCTGGGGCTGGAGCAGGTTCCAAGGGTATGGCTGTTCGCCATTTAAAGAGGTACGTGAGCTGGGTTTAGAACGTCGTGAGACAGTTCGGTCCCTATCTGCCGTGGGTGTAGGAAACTTGAGAGGAGCTGTCCCTAGTACGAGAGGACCGGGATGGACGCACCACTGGTGGATCTGTTGTGGCGCCAGCCGCAGTGCAGAGTAGCTATGTGCGGAACGGATAACCGCTGAAAGCATCTAAGCGGGAAGCCACCCTCGAAACAAGGTTTCCCTGAAGGACGGTGGGAGACTACCACATGATAGGCCGGAGGTGTAAGTGCAGCAATGCATTCAGCTGACCGGTACTAATTGTCCGTTCGGCTTGATTATGATCCAGAAAAAGCTGGGTAAACTTGGGAAAGTGTTTTCTTTTGGTTTGGTGGTTATAGCGCGAGTGAAACACCAGATTCCATTCCGAACTCCATGGTTAAGCACCGTTGCGCCGATTGTACTGCGTCTTAAGGCGTGGGAGAGTAGGTCGCTGCCAAACTTAAAGAAAACATGTTTTGTTGCATTAACAATTCAAGGTACAAGAGATTAGACTTACTGACGCGGGGTGGAGCAGTCTGGTAGCTCATCAGGCTCATAACCTGAAGGCCGCAGGTTCAAATCCTGCCCCCGCAACCAATTTCAACAAATTATTCACCTATGTCACCAACGGTTGTGCTATAAATGCTGATATGAGACTATGAAAGAATCCATTTTTGGAGATAGATTGGCTCTCGATATTGGGGACAGAAAGACCTATTTTTGGCCCAAATCCAGAGATCAATAAGGGGGGGGGGATTTTCAGGTCACCTCAACACCTCATCAAATGTCTACAAAAAATTCCAAAATACCCTGATCCTCCTGCCGGGTCTGACGATAAGCTCTAAAATCATCTCTTTTAACCTCGTTCAATACATGCTTGAAGTTGTCGTACAGAGTCATCAGGTTCCATTCTCCACGACACTTGATAAGCCCCCGCATCAGAAAATATTCAAGGGTCTTCCCCTGTTTTAGGGTGTGGACTCAATTTACTACTTTAACCATGTCACGTAGCAAAAGACTGTTACTATCAATGGCAAAAAGGATAATATTATGGAAACGAATGTTACCATTGGCCCTTCTTCTGAGGTGAATGGACACAGTGGAATTTATTTGAGTATAAATGTTCACCATATGCTTTTGAATTTAGCTGATGGATATGGCAGTGAGCAAAGTATTAATTTTCTTAATGATTGTTGGAAACTTTCAATTTCAGAATCTAAAAGTATTATTGAGAATGTGATTAACCTAGGGCTCAAATTATGATTGGGGGTGACATTAATCCTAATTCGTCCTTACAAGGAAAAGGATGTCAGCACCCCAACAATTCATTTCATATTGGGAAAGAAGTGATTGAAACGTATACAGTCAATTCCAACCTCGGAGCCTCTAATAGGAAAAACACACAAAATACTCCAGTTCAAAGTGACCAAATTAATCAAAGCCAATATTTGCAGCCTGATTTAGTTAACTTTCCAGATGTCAATTTTATTAAACCACCATCTTCATTCAATCCTATATCTGAATGGGAAGGGTATATAGACAGCATAGAGGGAAGTGAGTTTACTGTTAAAATGGTTAATTTAGAATCAAAAATAGAAATACCTACAGATCTTGCTACCTTTTCAATGGAAGATGTTAGTGAAGACGATAGGCATTTGGTAAAAGAAGGTGCAATAATTCGATGGGTAATAGGGTATGAGCGGTTGATTTCCGGACAGGTAAGAAAAATTTCAGTATTACACCTTAGAAGATTACCAGTCCATTCAGATAAAGATTATGAAAGGGCATTAATTAGGGCGAGGGAACTTCTTGATGGAATAAATTGGGAATATGCTCCCAAATCCAGATGAAATTGAGGTTTCAGTATTGGTCCTGGATATGGTGAATGTATTGTTGTCCATGTTGGGGCTGGAAAATGGGCAAGTATAGATTCTTGTTTAAATCGTGAAGGTATTCCTGCCTCCCTGTCTTATTTAAGACGATTGGGAGTATCGGTTGAAAAAGATGTAATTTCAGTGAGCCAAGCCATTGGCATGATGATCATATAAAAGGATTAGCCGAAACGATTTATGCCTGCAAATCTGCAAAATTCATTTTATCTTCAGTATGAAACAATAAAGAATTTGTTGCATTTTTATTTACGCATGGATACCACTCTGTAGAAAAAATTGGTACTAGGGAGACAGAAATTATTCGCTGTCTGGAAACAATTAAGAAGTCAGGTAGGAGTTCCAGATTCCTTTCAGAAGAAACAATCGTATTTGAATTTGATCAAAATGAATTAAACCATGGTATGCGTATTGAATTAAGAACACTTTCGCCATCGGGAAAACAGTTTGAGGATTTCCTCCATCGTCTTGGAATATTTTCTGAATTAAGTAAAGGACAAACAAAAGTGCGGATTTCTGATCCATCACCAAATGCTCTTTCTGTGGCGATGCTGCTGACTATTGGAGATCAATCTGTTTTATTTGGTGCTGATTTAGAAGAAAGTAATGCCCTACTTGAGGGGTGTAATGCCGTACTAGAACACTACCAGCGTAAAATACCCTCACATATTTTCAAAATCCCTCATCATAGTTCAAGAAATGCTCATAATGAACAAGTTTGGAATGTGATGGTGAAAAAACCATCATGGTCAGTTGTAGCACCTTGGATAAGGGGAAATGGAAAACTTCCAAATGAGGCTGACATAAAACGATTAAAGAAATTTTCTGATTATTGTTATATTACCAGCAACAGGCAGGAGAAAATAAAGAAGAAATATAGCCGTGAGGTAATAAAATTTGCCAAGACATCAGGATATGATTTGGATACTTCTATCTTAATGGATGGTTATGTCACTTTAAGATGGACTGCAGGTTCATTTAAACCTAAGGTGGAAGGTGTTGGTTCAGCAACAGCTGTATAGTAATTTTATGACTCATACCGTAGCAGAAATCGCAATCCACTCTTTGATAAAGAATAAAATTGAGTATCTATACTGTTTACCCGGCGTACAAAATGACCCTTTTTTTGATACATTATACGATCACACTGATAAAATTACTCCGATAGTAGCACGCCATGAGCAGGGGGCAGCATATATGGCTACTGGAGCTTCCTTGGCAACAGGGAATGTCAAAGTTTTCTGTGTCGTCCCTGGACCTGGTTTCCTAAACACAACAGCTGCATTAAGCACAGCTTTTGGAGTTAATGCGCAGGTTTTAGGAATTATTGGGCAAATACCCGTAGATGCTATTGGCAAGGGACATGGTTTGCTGCATGAAATTCCAAACCAGCTGGAGATTTTATCAAGTCTTACAAAATTTGCCAATCGCATTACCAGCGGATTAAACGCAAGGGAAGTTTTAGACCAGGCCTTCAACTCTATGCAAACCGGTCGCCCTCAACCCTCGGGAATTGAAATTCCAATGGATGTGTGGAACAATATAGTTCAGGGCAATGAAGCATCAGAAACCCGATCATCACATATTCCTGTTGACCTTGATCAAATAGACCAAGCGAAAGAAATTTTATCCCGGGCCAAGACACCGATGATCGTTGTTGGTAGCGGAGCACAAAAGCACAGTTTGTTAATAAGAAGGTTAGTTGACATGCTTGCAGCGCCTATCTTGTCATACCGTAATGGCCAGGGAGTTGTACCTGCAAATCACCCTTTAAAAATTAATTTGCCAGTGGGGTATGATCTTTGGCGGGATGTGGATGTGGTCTTGGGGTTAGGGACTAGGTTGCAAAGCCAAGTTTACGATTGGGGCCAAGATGGTGACCTTAAAATTATTCATATAGATATTGATAAAACCCAACTGAATAGGAGTGCCAAAACTGATGTGGCTATCCATTCTGATTTGGAGCATGCCTTGCCAGAATTAATCAAGGCTCTGGAGGGTCATGAGATCAAAAGGGAAGATTGGATCCGAAAAGTTAAGGAAACTTCCGCAAGGAGATGGAAGGAAATACGCCAAAAATTAACACCACAAATTGCTTACCTGGAGGCCATTAGAGAAAATTTGCCAAAAGAAGGTATTTTCGTGGATGAACTTACCCAAGTGGGCTACGTCTCAAGATTTGCCTATCAGACTTATCTGCCAAGAACATATATTTCTACAGGTTATCAGGGTACCTTGGGTTATGGCTTTCCTACAGCTTTGGGGGTAGCACATGAAAGAAGAGATGTACCGGTTGTAACAATATCTGGGGATGGAGGAGCTTTGGTTGGATTAAGTGAGCTTGCAACAGCAGTTAAATATAATATTCCACTTACAACCATCGTGTTTAACGATAACGCCTATGGTAATGTTCAACACTTCCAGCGAGATGAATATGATGGTCGAATAATTGCTACCGACCTCACCAGCCCAGATTTTGTAAAATACGCCGAAGCTTTTGGCGTACGGGGCATGAGGACGCAATCGCCCACCGGTTTAAAGAAGCTACTTAAAGAGGCAATCAACCATGATGGTCCATGCATTATTGAAGTGGAAGTAGGTGTTTTTCCTAGCCCGTGGGAATTTCTGGTATTCCCAAAAGCAAGAGGTAAATGCAAATCTTAAAAGTGATCAGTATTTAATTTTCAAAACTAAAATTCGATACTTGTCAAAAGTATAATCTCTACTAGTTATGGTGATTATGAAATTACCATTTAGAAAATCACAAGATAAGGTGACCTCAAAAAAGAAACGTCGAGGGATAAAACTGCCATTCAAGAAATCCAAACCGGTTGTATCTGTTATAAGACTTGAGGGAGTCATTCTATCGGGGGGAAGAATGCGGCAGTCGCAACTTAGTGATGAAAGTGTTGCACCATTTGTCGAAAAAGCCTTTGTTAGGGGAAAGCCTGTCGCGATAGCCCTGATTGTAAATTCACCTGGTGGATCGCCTGTGCAGAGTTCTCTTATAGCAGCCAGAATAATTCGTTTGTCCAAGGAAAAGGATATACCGGTTTATACCTTTGTCGAGGATGTTGCTGCTTCGGGTGGATATTGGTTAGCAGCAATCGGAGATGAGATTTATGCGGACGAAAACTCCATTGTTGGTTCAATTGGAGTAATTTCTGCCTCGTTTGGTTTTAATGAACTGCTGGAAAAAATGGGTGTTGAGAGAAGAGTACATACTTCTGGTGACGAAAAAAGTATTCTTGATCCCTTTCTCCCGGAGAATCCAGAAGATGTAGAAAAATTGAAAGAAATTCAGCACGAAATTCATCAAAATTTCATTGACTATGTTTCCGAGAGAAGAAAAGAAAAAGTTCAAGATGATTTGGCCTTTACTGGGAGATTCTGGACGGGTAAAAAAGCCATGGAAATTGGGTTGGTTGACCAGATAGGTCATATGGTCCCTGTCATGAAAGAAAAATTTGGGGATAAAGTCAAATTTAATTTCTATGCTAAAAAGAAGAAATTTTTATCTTCACTAAGTGCCCAGATAACCGGTTCTTTCCTGGATAATGTCAAAGTGCATTCCCTTTGGGAAAAATACAATCTTTAGCAAAAGATAATTCTCCTGTTGGAAATTAATTTTCCAAGAATTGTAGACAGTGAGCCTCACATTGAGGCTTGGTATTACTTTGTTACCAGTATTTAATTTTTAACTTTTGAAGTCAAATACCATCGACTGCTTCAGGAGTTGCATAAAAGTTAAAATCATTAGCATCCAAATCACTGCGATTTAAATTTTCCAATGTTATGGTGCCTCTCTCGTGGTCGGAAAGGTCTATAACCCATTATCTCCCTCTTGCCTCATAACAAGTGAATCAAAATTCACTGAATAGAAACAACTGAGGTCTATCACGTCCTCGCTGATGATAAAATCAGTTATCGTGTCATTTTCAAACTCTTTAAAAAAGACAAAAGTGTCAGCACCTGCTCCACCAGTGAGTTTGTCTTTTCCCTCACCACCAAACATGGTGTCGTTACCGTCACCACCAGTAATCTCATCATCATCATCACTCGAAAGCAGGTATAATTTTCTACCTTCATTGTTGCCGTTTCGGTTTTTCCAGTAGGCAACGCAAAAATATCCGAAGTTAAATCATCCGGGGTTATATCAGCAAGGGTTATGGTTCCGCCACCCCACGAGGTCAGGTCAATGTTTCGAACCCATTCCATCTGAGTTGGTAGTAATTATCTTTTGCAATTCTTCCCAAGTGATGGCACTTGTACTCAGACCTGTCAAATCAAGAACATCATTACCCGTTCTAAAATCGGTAATAGGATCGTTATGAAGGTTTAAATTCAGAAAATTTAATGTTAATTTCTCTTCGGCAGGAGGATCTAACGACTTAAATTCCCCAAAAATTGCGCAAGAGGGGAACTCCTCGTTTTTAGCAATCTTAAAAAGTGATCAAGATGAACAAACGCACTTCAAATAAAACAGCCCTCATTACTGGTGGTGCTATTAGGCTAGGTCGGGCGATTGCTCTGACCTTGGCAGAAAGAGGGTATGATATCGCTCTTCACTATAACAGTTCAGAAAAGGAGGCAGTAGCTTTGGCAGAAACTCTTTCCCGCAATGGCACAAAAACTTTTGTCCTGCGAGCGAATTTGCTGAGCCATAATGAAACCACAGGATTGATAGATCGTGCCAGCGAAATGCTAGGGAAACCCATTAACTTGTTGATAAACAACGCGTCGATATTTTTTAATGACACCCTAGCTTGTGCTACATTGGAAAGTTGGGACAGGAATATTTCATCAAACCTCAGAGCACCCTTCTTTCTGACACAGGCCTTTACCCACCAAGCTCCCAAAGAAAAAATTGATGAAAATGGTGAACCCTTGGCTGAAGGACTAGTTATCAATATGGTTGATCAAAGGGTACTGAAACCAACCTCCCAGTTTGCTACATATACAATAGCAAAAATGGCACTTTGGTCATTTACTCAAACTGCTGCAATTGCTTTGGCGCCGGGTATAAGGGTCAACGCCATAGGTCCGGGTCCTACCCTGAAAATGGAGTCACAAACTGCCGAGCATTTTGCCAACCAAAGGTATAATACCATTCTGCGGAGGGGGTCAAATCCGAAGGACATTGTAAGTGCCTTGAATTTCTTTATCGATTCACCATCGGTAACGGGTCAACTCATTTGTACCGATAGTGGACAACACCTTACCTGGAATCCCAAGTATTGGGGTGAAGATTATTGATTTAATGCAAAATTATAAACCATCAATTGTTAGAATCCTGATTCATAATATCTTCCTTGAAAGTCCAGGAATGAATAGACCATGCAGTGAAACACTTTATTATGTTTCTATCGAATTTTCTGGTTTGGGTGTATGACCATCGAAGCCGATTATAAAATAGGTTTGCGAGGTGTGGAGTGTATCCGGCATTATGTCAAAATGTTGGATGGAAGCCCCGGGGTTTATAGGATGCTTGGCACCAAGGGAGAGGTATTATACGTAGGTAAAGCCAAGAGTCTGAAGAATAGAGTTAGAAGTTATCTAAATCCCCAGGCCCAGGGAAAAAGAATAGAAAGAATGATAAATTCCACGGCCTCGATGATGTTTTTGACAACCAAAACCGAAACCGAAGCTTTATTACTTGAACAAAATTTAATCAAGCAACTTAAGCCGCACTTTAATGTCCTCCTGAGAGATGATAAGAGTTTCCCGACTATTTATATTTCAACCGAACATTCTTTTCCTCAAATCAGGAAACATAGAGGCAGAAGGGAGAAAACTGGCAAACATTTTGGACCTTTCGCATCTGCTGCTGCCGTAAACAGGACCATCAATCAGTTGCAAAAGGTCTTTCTGATAAGAAATTGTTCAGATTCCATCTTCAACAACCGTACACGACCATGCTTGCAATACCAGATCAAAAGGTGCGCCGCACCTTGTGTAGGACTTATAGATGAGAAAAGTTATGCTGAATTGGTCAATGATGCACAGAGTTTTTTGCAGGGTAAAACGTCAAGGATTCAACAAAACTTGGCCTCAAAAATGGATTTGGCATCCAAAGCACTGGAATTTGAAAAAGCGGCTGCCTTGCGAGACAGAATTCAGGCTTTAACACAAATTCAATCTGTCCAAGGTATAAACCCTCAATCAGTTTCGGAAGCTGATGTGGTTGGCTTGTATCTGGAGAGCGGGCGGGCCTGTGTGCAAGTATTTTTTATTAGGTCACATCAAAATTGGGGGAACAAGTCATTTTTTCTAAATACTGGCGAAGGTGCAGAAGAAGATGAAATCCTTAAAGCTTTTCTTGGTCAATTTTATACTAACAAGCACCCCCCAAAAGAAATATTGCTGTCGCACCCGATAGAGGATTATGACCCCATGGGAAGTGTTCTCAGTGAAATCAGGGGTAAGAAAGTTAAACTAACCATTCCCAAAAGAGGAGAGCGGGCACTCCTAATAGAGAATGCTGTGAGGAATGCAAGAGAATCACTGAATAGAAAAATGTCCGAGATTACCAGTCAAATTTTGTTGTTTGAAAGCATCTCCGAAAAAATCCGACTTAACGAAATACCCGAAATAATAGAGGTTTACGATAACTCACACATTCAGGGGGCTTACCAGTATGGAACCATGATATGTTTAGGAAAAGAGGGTTTCCTGAAATCTTCCTATCGGAAATACAAAATACGAAATGAACAATTGGCTCCCGGTGATGATTATGGAATGATGCGTGAAGTCTTTACACGTCGTTTCCAAAGATTAATTGATGAAGATCCAGAAAAAACCAACCTGTTATGGCCTGACCTGATAATTGTTGATGGCGGACAAGGGCAATTAGCTGCCGCCAAGGAAATACTTGATAGTTTTGGCCTTGATGAAATTGCCATCATTAGTGTATCAAAAGGCCTCAATCGCAAGCAGGATACGGAGACAATACATCTGACTGACAAAACCAAGATAAAGTTGGAGAAAAATCACTCCTTGCTATTTTTCATTCAAAGGATCAGAGATGAAGCCCACAGGTTTGCCATCGGAACTCATAGAGCAGCTCGAAAAAAAACAGTGAGGAGTTCTTCCCTGGATGATATTCCTGGGGTGGGGGCAGGTAGAAAACATGCCTTATTAAATCATTTTGGTTCAGCACAGGAAATAAAAAAAGCTGGTGTGGATGATTTGAAAGCTGTCCGAGGTATATCAGAAAGTATTGCCAGGAAAATTCATTCCTACTATCATGAGAACTAGACCATTGAGTATAACTTTACATGACCATCACTTTTCCAACAATTCTTAGCATTTTCAGGTTATTTGCCGGTTTTCTGATTATTTTGGTGTTCTTGGTGTTGAGTAGACCTACGGCCGATATATTAGCCTTTGGAGTGTTTGTTTGTGCTTCCATTACTGACTTTATTGACGGTTATATTGCCAGAAAATATAATCTGGTTTCCGAATTGGGAAAAATCCTGGACTCAATTGCCGATAAAATCCTAGTCATCATAGCCTGGGTTGTTATCCTGACTTTTCATGATTTTAACAGTTGGATAACACTTCCAATCGGGATAATTATTTTCAGAGAATTATTTATCTCTGGCTTACGGGAGTATCTCACCACCAAAAACTTAAAATTGGGGGTAACATTTATTGCTAAACTCAAAACTACACTTCAAATGTCTACGATTTCATTGGTCTTTTTCATGGGGATTGTGGTGCACGGTTATGGCTATGAGGAATCCGTACTATTGAGATCGCTAGGGATTTCTAAAGGGACGACTCCCATAATTGAATTGGTTTGTATTCTGCTTATTTGGCTATCAGCAATTCATACGATTTATACCGGGTGGGATTATTTTAAAAAGGCACTTGGTCTGATGGGGCACTTGGAAGATGGTTAAAGTATTGTATTTTTCATGGATAAGGGAGCGAATTGGCCATTCGATGGAGACCATTGAAACGGATGCAAAAAAAGTGAATGATTTGATACAGGAACTTAAGACCAAGGGTGATGGGTACAATTTTGCCTTTTCAAAGCCATCTGTCATTTGTGTGGCAATTGATCAGGAACTTGGCGATATGAATTCTGATATTTCAAAAGCCAATGAGATTGCGTTCTTTCCCCCTATGACGGGTGGCTAAATGAGAGTATCCATTCAACAGAAACCATTTTCTCTAACGAATGAATTGGAATCTTTTACTGCCGCCAATACAGCAGCAGGTGCAGTTGTAAGCTTTACTGGAATAGTACGAAGCGAACCTGAAAACCCTTTAGAATATATGCTTATTGAGCACTATCCGGGCATGACTGAAAAAACCATCATTAAATTTATGGAGAAGGCTGCTGCCAGATGGAATTTAAAGGATTACCTGATCATCCACAGGTTTGGCAAATTAAATCCAGGTGAAAATATTGTCCTGGTGGTAACTTCTTCCAAACACCGCAGAGATGCATTTGACGCTGCAGATTACCTCATGGACTATTTGAAGTCCAGAGCACCTTTTTGGAAGAAGGAGGTTTCCGAAAAAGGTGTTGGGTGGGTCGAAAGCAAACCTTCAGATGAAATCGCTTTGAAAAGATGGAAATAAACCTATAGCACGTCAATTAAACTGAGTTTACATGCAGAATGTCGCACATATACCTTCCAGGTATCATGCAGGCAGCGGTTATAATTCTAGTCAGTTTGATTGTGTTTTTGCGCCTTCTCCTGATCATACCACCATAAAGACATTTCGCCTAGAGCATAGGGGGGAAGGTTGTCAGGGTGCGAATAGATGTTTCTGTATGCTATCCGATGAGAGCCAGAGTACCAGGCAGGAACCCATATGTGTAATGATCGAATTACCCTGTCGAGGGCTTTAACAGCAACGTTTAGTTCATCCCTCGTCTTGGCGCTCTCAA
The DNA here is from genome assembly GCA_022822495.1 of Paracoccaceae bacterium. Classification (GTDB taxonomy): domain Bacteria; phylum Pseudomonadota; class Alphaproteobacteria; order Rhodobacterales; family Rhodobacteraceae; genus MPNP01. Next base: position 11,604 of record JAJEBQ010000034.1, read on the forward strand.
GGGCATCAATAAGTTTGTCAACAGCTGGGTTGGCTACCCCTGAAATGTTATTGCTACCAGGTAACTCAGCACTGTCCGATCCAAATATCGATCGCATTGAAGGTCCCGGAGTAAGGGAAAAACTGTACCGACGAGAGGTAATGTCAAAATCGTAATTTTTTTCAAGAAGCTGAATCTGGGCAGGGTCTGGCGAATATATTGAGGCCTCAATACCTAAAGCCTTTAAGTTTTCGATAAAGGGAGTGATAATACGGGCCGAAGATTCACCCTCTGACAAAAAGGTGATTTCAAGCCTTTCGCCACTTTCATTTTGCCTGAAACCGTCAACAAGAAACCACCCGGCCTTGTCAAGCAACTTTCCCGCCTTCCTCAACATCTTGCGGTCTGCAAGTTTATCTGGATCTGCCTGGGGTGGCGTATAAGCCACCTCGGTAAATACACTTTCAGGGATCTGTCCACGAAGTGGGTTCAAAAGTACCAACTCTTCTTCTGAAGGAAGTCCCTCAGCTTGCAGGAAGGAATTTTCCCAAAAACTATCCGTGCGTTTATAAGCATCATAAAAGAGAGTTTTATTTGACCATTCAAAATTAAATGCCAAGACGATAGCTTCCCGGACCCTAGGATCTGAAAATTTCTCTCTGCGTAAATTAATCCAATATCCTTGTGCACCCGATGGTTTGCCATCAGTTATAGTCTCACGAATAATTTTGCCGCTTTCGATTTCAGGAAAAGTGTAACCTGTAGCCCAAAGCTTCGAATAGTACTCTTCTCTGAAGTCGTAGTCGCCTCCCTTGAAACCCTCAAAAGCCACCGTGTAGTCCGTATAATAGATGACTTTAATCGTATCAAAGTTGTTTCTCCCTTTGTTGACAGGCAAATCTGCCGCCCAGTAATCATCGTTGCGACGAAAAACGGCAAATTGCCCCGGTTCTGCCTTCTCAATTACATAAGGTCCTGAAGCCAAAATTGGTTCGATAGATGATTCATCAAAATTCTTGTCACTAAAATGTGCTTTTGAGAAAATTGGTATTGATCCTGCAATCACAGGTAAATCCCTGGTGTGACTCCCTTTCTTGAAAGTAAACTTGACTCGGCTGGGGCTGATAGCTTCAGCCGTTTCGATGTTTTGAAAACTTAATTGATAGGTCGGAGAACCTTGCGTCTTGAGACTTTCAAATGAAAAAACAACATCATCAGCTGTGACCGGGCTTCCGTCAGAAAAGGTAGCTTCCTCTCGAAGATCAAAAATTACCCATTCCTTATTCGGAACAGGATATGTAATGGATTTGGCCAGTAGGCCATACCTGGCATCTGGCTCATCATCTGATTGGGTCATCAAGGTATCAAAGGCAATTTTCATATAGGAGATATGAATCGGGTTTCCCTTGATAATAAAGGGATTTAAACTATCGAAAGTTCCAAAACCCCATACGGACATATTACCACCTTTGGGTGCCTGGGGATTTACATAATCAAAACTTTCAAAATCCGGGGGATATTTGAGATCTCCGAATGTTGAAATTCCATGGGTGGTTATGATTTCTTCATGTTCCTCAGCGGATAATGACTGATAAGCGAACAAAATCAGACAAAAAATTACAACAGGAAGGTTGAAACAAAATATGAGATCGGACCAACGTTTCCACCTGGAAGAGCTTACACGAATATGAAATGCCATTATTACCCCATGAAACTTATGATATTTACCCTTTAAAAGCCGTTCAAAATCTGGACAGCCCCTATTGATTATACTTTTTTCCACCTGTTTTTATTGCTTATCATTTGAAAAGTAGGGCTGTAAAGAAAGTTTATTTATCTTGGTCCCTTAGTCGTTGTTCCAACTCATAAATTTTATCTTGGTAAAAACGATGTGTCTGGAGATACTGGTTGTTTTCCTCATGGAGTTTATCCAGCTCATCCTGCCACAACTGTTCCTGCTGTGTATATTGATCCTTTATTTCATCATACTGATGTTGAACTTTGTTTAAACGCTGATGCCATTCCTTGTTGAAATTGTGCTTTTCAATGTTCTTGCCAAAAAAATAGGAATAAATGTAATATCCAAACCACCCCAGACCAAACATAAGTCCCATGAACAGGACCAAAATTGCAATTAACTCAAATCGTTCCATGGTTTTTGAATAATATATCCTGAGTCTGAAAGGTAATACTTATAACATAAGTAAACTAATTTGCCGGTTCTATCGCAACGATTTGGATTACGATCCGTCGATTTTTTTCTCGACCGGCAGAAGTGTTGTTCGTTGCGATTGGCATACTCTCTCCATAACCCTTGGCTGTAATATTCTCAATTGGCACATCCCGTTCGTCCAAGGCACGGAGAACCGATTCGGCCCGTTTAGTACTAAGTTCAAGGTTCATTTTATTACTTCCTTGACTGTCCGTATGGCCGCCAATTTCCCAGGAAATATGACTGCATTCAATTAACACTTCAGCAAGTTCAGAAAGTATATTACCTGTTTGCTGATTAATCTCAACAGATCCTGGATCAAAGGTAATCTTTTTGTTTGTCAAGATGGTTGTAACGCCATTATCACATTCTAGTGCTGAAAGGGGAGGATCAGGTATAAGGTTTTCATCAATCACAACATTTAATTCAAGATCGCCTGATTGAAATTCGGAATTGATATACCGATTCAAGGTTTCAAACTTGTCTACCGAAGAAACCTTGCCCGAAAGAATCAGACCTTCCTCCGGAAGAACCAATAATTCACCATTATCGATAAGTGATAAAGAAATTATACCGGTTCTGAACAAGTCCAGTTCAGAAAAGTTGCTCTCATCAGCAATTAACGTGAAATCATTGACATTACTGTCCACGAAATAGGCAGAGATAATATCAAGAACCAATTTTTTGATATAATTGTTTTGAAGCGCACCTATGACAGTGATTTTGTTATCCAGATCTTTTGAAACGCTCAGAACGTCTGGATTCAGGGCCGTTGCGTTTTCGGTGCTGTTAATAATCTCAAGATTGAAATCCTTACCTGGCGGGGTGCTGAAGATTCCTTCAAGTGATAAAATTTCGGCTTGGCTGAATTCCTGGGAACTCAGCAGGATTACGGAAAAATCAGATAGTCTCAGATAGGTTTCTCTGGCAACATGCAAGTGTTCCAATAATTGCTCAATCAAGTCAATCCAACCGGCAGAAGGTGAACCTAGGGCTATCTTGCAGGTAAAATCTTGATTGGGATTGATCTTGTGCAATAAGGCAACAATTCTGTCTGCGCTTTCTCTATCTTCGGCATGGCAGATTTCCAAACGGGTGTTCTGACCATCAAGATAAATTCCAAACCTGTATGGTTTCACCAGCGGAAGCGGATATGAAAGGTTAATATCCAGCTCAACTGTATCGGGCTTCGCACTACGCAATTGAGTTGCAAGCAGTTCGATTTGATTCTGTGTGTCCAAATGCGAGGTAACGCTGACCGTTTGACCAGAGATACTAACGACTCCTTCTGAAACCATGCTCAAAACACGAGCAGCAAAAGCAACAATCGTATCTGTTCCAGATATTGTATCTGTCATTTTTAAAGTACTGAAATCACTTATGATCTTCTCAGGTGATTCAATACGCAATGTATCAAGAACCAATGACCTTTGAGATTGGTTTGGAAAAGTACCAAAAATCAAAATTGTATCATCCTTGGAATATAACTGGATATCCAGCGATTGTTTGGGAACGTAGGATGTTGGTGGTTTAATAATATTATTAATGATGCCATCAGGATTGAAATTTAGATTGACCAAGGAAATTGCCCCAAGATATTCAATTTGATCGGGTGCGGCACCTGAGAGTTTCAGTTTTGTTCCATTTGGTTCCACCGTTAACCAATCAAATGAAAATTGTGTCGTAAGTTCTTGGAATTTGGCTATGGTTCGGTTTTCTATATACCAGACCGAGGCTATGGTAAGGACAGAAATGACCAACAATGTTAAGGAAATGAGAAAAGACACATACCTTTTTGAGGATTGCAATACCCACCTGTCAGACAAATCCTCCAGATTAAACTCAGATGGCAGTAAGGTAAATTTTTTCATATAAAGGAGGTGACCAACAGACCTGTAACAATAATTAATCCTGCATCTCTGTTGGAACGAAAAAGGACTAAACAAACACTTGGCTCTCCCAACTTCAATTTTCTGGTTTGCCATCCCAAATGCAAACCGAATAGGACAATAGCTGTCATCACGATCAGTAGGTGTATTTCCTTTCTGTTACCACCTAGAGCAAAGGTGGCAGAACCGGTTAGACATATCAGAGTTGCGATTATAAAATACACTAACCACTCCTTGGTCCTTTTGCCAAATAACAGCCCTGTTGATTTAATGCCGGTCAATTTATCATCAGATGTATCTTGGTGGGAGTAAATTGTATCGTAGAAGAGGGTCCAAAAAATACCAGAAAAATACAAGAGAAGGGGCGGTAGACTCAAAGTTCCAAAATGAGCTGACCAACCTAGCATTGTACCCCAATTAAAGGCTATTCCCAGGAAAAATTGCGGCCACCAGGTAAACCTTTTGGCAAAGGGATAAATCATTGCGGGAACAATTGATAAGAGTCCAAGCACAATTGAAAATGTATTGAAAGTGAGCAAGATCAACAAGGCCAAGCCGGCTTGTATGAATAGCCAAATAAAAGCATTTTTGCGCGCCAATCTACCTGAAGGTAACGGTCGGGATTTGGTTCGTTCGACTTGGGCGTCCATTTTGTGGTCCATCAGATCATTCCAGGTACAACCAGCACCTCGCATCAGAAAGGCCCCGAGACCAAAAGCTGAAATTAACCATACATCATGAAGGGAAAAGCCTCCCGAGTAGGATGTGGCAAGTAATAACCCCCACCAGCAAGGGATTAACAATAACCAGGTGCCAATTGGTCGATCCCATCTGGCAACTTGCATATAGGGAAGGGCCCAACCAGGGGATATCCTGTAAACCCAGTTGTTGGAGGGTGCATCTGAGACTCTTTCCAATTCGTACATTGCTAGTGGCAATTAATTTTCTCAAATCCTATTTTATGGCTCATGTTAAATCGTAAAAACAGAGCAAGATTATTTGTTAGCGTTTCCCTTGGCCATGAGGAAGAAATACCAATAACTGGACACCAATACCATTATCTCAGAAATGTTTTGCGAATTAAAACAGGCCAAACGGTCACTTTGTTTAATGGTCTTCATGGTGAATGGAAAGGAATAGTTGCCAAAGTTGGAAAAAATTTGATTGTTGTTCAATTGGCAGAGCAAATCAGACACCAAACAAAGCTTCCAAATATTTGGTTTTTATTTGCGCCATTGAAAAAATCACGGATGGATTTTGCAGTGGAAAAGGTAACCGAAATTGGTGTTTCACGAGTTCTCCCGGTGGCCACAGAATATACTCAAAACAGCAGAATTCCAGACAAACGCCTGCAGAATATTGCGATGGAAGCATCGGAACAATGCGGCGGACTAGATGTTCCGATAGTTTCGGGGCTTCGCACTCTAACTTCGATTCTGTCGAGTTGGCCAAAAGAGAGACTTTTGATATATTGTGATGAAACAGCCCCATACACCAGGGATTTCCCAACAAGCAAAATACTTAAGTCAAAAAAATTAGCAGTGTTGATTGGGCCCGAAGGTGGTTTTTCACCTAATGAAAGGGAACTCATTCGATCGATGGATGAATCCTATCCTGTATCCTTGGGGAAGCAAAAATTACGAGCTGAAACAGCAGCCGTTGCGGCTCTCACTTTAGTTCGATGGCATTTCGACGTTTGATAACAAACCAGGGGGCTAGTCATAACCGATACGTGAACAGCCACTCCCATCCATGAACCATAGCTGTCATGGGCAAGCAGAAACTGGTGATTAATGTTGTTTTATACAGTTTATGTGATCAATGTTAAACTTGATCCATAAGATCTAGGTGATGAGCGGCAAACCAAACAAGACAACGATCAGTCCAGCCACACTTATACCAAGACCAATAATCCATTTTGTGAGAGCGAGTAGCGTTTGTTCAATATCTTTTTGCTGCTGTTCAATAGCGCATCGAATTTTGTTCAACTTTTTTTCATTATCCGCCTGCAAAGCTTTCAGTTTTTTAGCACCATTTACTTTCATGTCATGTGGCCTTTCAGTGGATAATTAATTGCATGTCTGCAATGCTGTTGCATGGATAAGATATAGGAGGGATGGTTTAAAAATTAAACCCCGTTTCACAGATGTCTTGGTGCAGGCCACAAAGAGTTCACAAATATTCATGGCGGTTCTGCAAGGAAATTATGTAGGAATTGTGCATTAGTCCTGGAACAGGTGTTTATTGGCAGTACTGCCGACATTATTTTATTACGTAGAAAATTAGGTAGATAGCCCTACCTTAAATACAGTTTCTTTTGTCTTATCTTTCCATGTACTTCTTTTCAGGAAACCAAATTTAATGTCCATTCCTCAACAAGGCAGTAAAATAATTGAACACTATCATGATCTCGTAGAGTATCTGGAATTGGGCTGTAAGCCCAAAAGTCAGTGGCGGATAGGAACAGAACATGAAAAATTTGGCTTTACTCTGCACGATCAAAACCCTCTGCCTTATGAAGGTGAGTGCTCAATCATATCCATTTTGACGGGTCTACAGGACGAATTTTCCTGGCAACCCGTATTTGAAGGTGAAAACCTTATTGGTTTAAGGAAGAACGGGGCCAATATTTCACTTGAACCAGGTGGGCAGATTGAACTCTCCGGGGCACCGTTGGAAACACTCCACGAAACCTGTGATGAAGTGAACAATCATTTGAACGAAGTACGAACTATTGGCAACCGTATCGGTGCCGGTTTTATAGGTATTGGTGCCGCGCCAGAATGGTCCCACGAACAAATGCCTGTCCTGCCAAAAGGCAGATACCAACTGATGACTGAATACATGAAGAAAGTAGGTCAATTGGGTGTTCAGATGATGTACAGAACTTGCACGGTTCAGGTAAATCTGGATTTCAGTTCTGAAACAGATATGGTCAAAAAACTCAGGGTTGCATTAGCATTACAACCCATAGCAACTGCCTTTTTTGCCAACTCGCCTTTTTTTGAAGGAAAGTTAACCAACCACTTGAGCTGGCGAAGTCGTATTTGGCGAGATCTGGATCCTGATAGAACGGGGATGTTGCCTTTTGTTTTTGATGAGGGATTCGGATTTGAGGCATGGACGGAATATGCTTTGGATGTTCCCATGTATTTTGTCTTCAGGGACAACCAATACATTGATGCGAGGGGTTTGTCATTTCGGGACTTTTTAAAGGGGAAGTTACCTGTTCTACCGGGTGAGTTGCCACTCGATTCTGATTGGGGTGATCATTTAACAACCATATTCCCAGAGGCAAGAATAAAGCGATTTATTGAGATGCGTGGGGCCGATGGCGGGACATGGGGACGACTTTGTGCGCTTCCTGCCTTGTGGGTTGGGCTCATGTACGACCAGAATTCGTTGGATGAGGCTTGGGAACTGGTAAAATCCTTTGATACGGAAACCCGCGAAAATCTCAGGGTGGAAAGTTCCCGATTGGGATTTCAGGGAAAAGTTGGTGACATAAAAATATGGGATCTGGCCAGACAGGCACTCAACATAGCTGACAAAGGCTTGCAAGCCAGGAAAAAATATGCTTCCAATCAACCTCTGGTTAATGAAAGGCATTTCCTGAATGCCCTTTGGGATAGTCTGGATACAAGAAAAACACCGGCTGATGAGTTGCTTGAGAAGTATCATGGCGAGTGGAAAGGTCAGATCGGACCCATTTACGAGGAGTGCAGTTACTAAAATACCTTCAGTTTTGAACTGTTCCCAGACACTTCATCTATTTCTTGAATTTGATCCTGGATTCTTCACGCTTGAGGAGCCTTTTTATGTTCGAGAGATGACACAACCATACCAAAGCAATGATTATTCCTGCCAAGTACAAAAAGTCAGTCAAATCAAATAACAATAAACCGATAGGGAAGGCCCATACTGCTACCAGGGCCGACACCGAAGCAATGCGTGTTATAACCGCACAAACCAACCAGGTAAAAGCACAAATTAAACCGCATGGGATAGAGATGCCGAAGATAATGCCGTAAAAGGTTGCTACTCCTTTACCCCCTTTGAATCTATGCCAAATGGGAAATATATGCCCAATTAACGGAGCAAGAGCAACAATTTGAATTTCCACTGGTGTATCCAAAATAATCATGGCCAAAAGAACTGGTAGCAAGCCTTTGGCAAAATCAAGCACGAGGGTTAGTCCTGCTGCCCAATAATTTCCTGTCCGTAAAACATTGGTAGTACCAATATTTCCTGATCCGATTTCCCTGAGGTTACCTAGTTTGAAAAACTTGGCCAAAAGAATGCCAAAGGAAATTGATCCCAAAAGATAGGAAAATAAGGTTAGTAATAGAAGGATAATCGTAGAAAAACTGCTCATTTAAGATTGATCAATCTTGACTAAAAACGATTTTGCCACCCACAATGGTTTTCAAAACTCTGCCTTGAAGAGTTTGTCCATCAAAAGGAGTATTCTTTGATTTTGAAGCCAGAGTTGCACGATCCAGAATAAAGGGATAATTGGGATCAAACAAGACAAAGTCTGCCTGGCAACCTTTGCTCATTTTTCCTGCATTAAGACCAAATCGTTGTGCAGGGTTGTACGATAGGGTTTTAAAAATCAGGGGAAGGTCAAGTTCCCCCGAGTGATACAATCGCAAGATGGCAGGAAGCAGGGTTTGGAGGCCAACAGCACCACTGGCAGCCTCATCAAATGGTTTGCGTTTGGATTCTTCATCCTGAGGTGTATGCATGGAACAGACAATAGTAATTACCCCCCTTTTCAATCCCTCAATAACATGACAGCGATCTTCCTCAGACCGTAGGGGAGGTTTTATCTTGAAGAAGGTTCTGTACTCTCCAACATCCAAATCGTTAAGAGTGAGATGGTGAACAGAAATACCTGCCGAGACATTATGTCCCTTGCCGATGCTTTCTTCCAGGACATCAAGTCCGGCGCGGGTGGTAACTTGGTCAGCATGATAGCCTGCCCCAGTTAATTCAACAAGGGAGAGGTCTCTTTCTAATCCCATTCTCTCGGCAATCGGTGAAACCCCTTCAAGGCCTTTGAGTGTAGCAAATTTGCCGGAGGTGGCAGAGGCTCCTCCAGACAGCCAGGGATCTTGTGGATGACCAATGACAAGAGCCTTGTTTTGCGAACAATATTCCAGACAATGTGCCATGACCTTTGAATTGACTATGAACGAATCACAATCAGTAAAACCTACTGCTCCCGCATCAAGGAGTAAGGAAATTTCAGTCATTTGTTCACCCAACCTTTGTTTCGTCAGGGTGGCCATTGGATAAATTCTTATTTCCGTAGCGGAGTGGGCCCGCTTGGTAAAAAACTCAAGGGTTTCTGGATTATCAATGGAAGGAGAAGTATCAGGTCGGGTTATCATGGAGGTCACTCCCCCCATAGCGGCTGCCAACCCGGCCGTACGAAAACTTTCCTTATGTCTTTCACCAGGTTCGCCAATCTTTACACCAAAATCTACTATGCCGGGTGCAAGAAAATGACTGCCACAATCAATTACGACCGAGTTGTCGGACGATTCAATTCGATTTCTACTTACTTCAACAATGAGCCCTTCTGAAACTGCTATATTACCAGTGAAAACCTTACCTTTCTCAGGATCAACGATTTTGGCATTGCTATAAATCTGCACCTGCAAACCCTCAATTTATTTTCAGGTATCCTGGCAAAGCAAACACATGACAGCCATTCTGGTTGCAACCCCAAACTCCACCTGATTTTGTATTACTGATCGATTGATATCATCAGCAAGGTTACCATCAATTTCAATACCTCGGTTCATTGGTCCGGGGTGCATAACGATCGCATCCTTCTTGGCCGCTTGGAGTTTTTCGAAATTCAAACCATAGGTTTTATAATATTCCCGGACTGATGGAATTAGGGACCCCGTCATTCTTTCATGTTGCAAGCGGAGCATCATAACGACATCAACGCCACGTAAGCCATCTTCAAGATCATGGTAGATTTCGACTCCCAACTCATGGATTTGTGATGGCATAAGTGTTCTGGGACCAACCAACCTGACTAGATTGCCCATTTTACCAAGTAACAAGATGTTTGATCTGGCTACTCTGGAGTGTTTAATATCACCACAAATGGCAATTTTCAGTCCAGCAAGGGTCTTTCTTCTTCTTTTGATGGTCAATGCATCCAGCAAGGCTTGGGTTGGATGTTCGTGCGTTCCATCACCTGCATTTATAACTGAACAATGTACTTTATCGGCCAAAAGATTGGCAGCTCCTGAACTTGGATGTCGAATCACCAGAATATCTGGTTTCATGGCATTGAGTGTAAGGGCGGTGTCTATAAGCGTTTCGCCTTTACCGACGGAACTTGTATTAACCCCCAAATTCATCACATCAGCACCAAGTCTTTTACCAGCCAATTCAAAGCTTGCTTGAGTGCGGGTAGAGTTTTCAAAAAAAATATTGATTTGAGTCTTCCCTCCCAGTTCGGTTGACTGTTTGACTGATTGCCTGTTAAGGTTCACAAAAGCATCAGCCCTATCAAGTATTGCTCCAATTTCCTGGACGGAAAGGTTTTCAATTCCTAAGAGGTGTTTGATAATATCGATCCTTCAAGGCTACAGCCTGGTTGACAATTGGATTCAAAATTTAGTGTTTGACCCTAAAATATACAAACAGTATCTTTACAGTTGATTATGCGTCAATCAAGGCAAGAAGTATATGTTTATTAACCAATAATAATTCATAAAAAACAAAATTGGGAATTTATACGCAGGCAATCTGTTTATTTTTGTGGCATAACCTTAATCGTAGTAACTGCATGCATCAATTGTAGGTTTGATTCATTATCTGTAACCAGTAAATAAAATTTTATGCAACAATCAAGCGAAGAATTCAAGCCAACTATGGATCTTAAGGACAGTTTGGAAATACTTAAGTGGCAAATTGAAATGGGGGTTGATGAAATCATTGGCGAGGAGCAGACGAATCATCTTCAAACTACTGTTATGGCAACCAAGCCGATTAGTTTAGAATTAGAAAAGGAAACAACTTCAAAAAGAGAGCCTTCCAAAAGTTTAATACCCGAAAATGCTCCTCAATCCAAAGTAGTGAATAAGGCTAAAGCGCTCGAAGATGCCGAAAAGTTGGTATCAGAGGTAAGTACTCGGCAAGAGTTAAAGGAAGCTTTGGAGGCCTTTCAACATTGTTCTTTTCGAAATACCGCTAAAAACCTGGTATTTTCAGATGGTAATCCCCAAGCATGGTTAATGGTTCTCGGGGAGGCTCCAGGCCGTGATGAAGATATTATGGGCAAACCATTTGTTGGTGTCTCCGGTAAGCTTTTAGACAAAATATTTTCAGAAGTAGGACTTGCCAGAACAAACACCCAACCGCAAGATTCAATTTATATTTCCAATTCGATAAACTGGCGACCGCCAGGAAACCGTACCCCAACGACACAGGAAATAGAAATGTTTCGACCGTTTATCTGGAAACACATCGAATTGATAAAGCCAAAAATACTTATGTTAACGGGAAATATTGCCTGTACGGCGATTTTGAACAAGGCAGGCATAACAAAATTACGTGGTACTTGGGAAAAGATAGATTACATGGATGTCATGCCTACAGTCCATCCTGCTTTTCTGTTAAGAAACCCAATATTTAAGCAACACATTTGGCAGGATATTCTGGCAATAAAGAAAAAACTTATTGATTTGGAACGAGATGAAAATGCCTAATGCACAGCCCTTTTTACCTGTTAATATAGCTGTATTGACAATTTCAGATACACGTACCCTAAACGATGACAAGTCGGGAAGTGTAATTGAGGAAAGGGCAATTAAAGAAGGTCACAAGGTTGTGTTGCGAAAAGTTATTTTGGATGATCATGGTCTCATTCGAGGAGAGCTTCTTAAGTTGGCAGATCATGCGGATGTTGATGTCGTGATTACTACCGGTGGAACCGGGCTGACAGGAAGGGATGTTTCCGTTGAAGCGCACAAAAGCATCTACGAGAAGGAAATAACCGGTTTTGCGGCGTTGTTCACAATGATTTCCTACCAAAAAATTGGCGCTTCCGCCATTCAGTCAAGAGCCTGCGCAGGAGTTTATTCGGGAACCTATTACTTTGCAATACCAGGTTCACCCGGCGCGTGTAAGGACGCTTGGGATGGAATTCTGAAATCACAACTTAATTTAGGGAATCGACCTTGTAACCTCGTTGAAATCATGCCCAGGTTGGAGGAACATAAAAAAATAGCCTAACGTTATTTTGTAACCTAAACTCAACAACCCTGTATTTCATAAGTTTGATCCTGGGTAATGATGGTGAGTACTATACTGGATTCGTCCAGATTTCCCTCGAAACCGTCAAGTTTTTCATAAGAAGAGTGAATGATTGTTTGTTTTTTATCATGCAAACGATGTTGAGGTTTGTAGAAAAAAACTGGATCGGCATTGCTTTCATAAATTGCAAGAAAAGGGACATTTAAATTGAGCAAAGTCGTTGCAATACGTGTTGAAATCAAAGGTGGTGTTTTCGTACGGTCAATACGACATTCAAGCTCTCCTTGCTCTTGTGATGAAACAAGAATTTTAGGTTTGCTGTTTAAGGAGGCTGCAAGAGCAAAAGGATATTCCATGACCGTAGGGAGAAGTTCAAAGTTAATTGATTCTTGAACCGGTATACACACATCCTTGCAAACTCCAAAATAGATGGTGCCTGAACCCTTGACAGGTATACTGGAGTCTAGGGGATGAATTTCCAGTGGGAATACGACGCGATTGCTGTATCCAATTGTGGGTTCACCAGCCATTGAGACTATCGTGGGGTTGGGCCAATGAATAATGGATTCCTGAAAATTAATTTTTTCGTCCCAGTTGATGGATATTGGGAATCCTGTACTGCCGGTCTTGCGCCAATAGGTTTTCCAACCCTCTAGTAAATGTACATCTATGCCAATATAGTGAACATCAACACCGCCTTTTTCTTCTCTCCAACCAATTAATGTTTTTATGGAATAGATATTTTCGGGTATCCCGCTCGAATATAATAACTCTCCTATCTTAGAATCTTCAAAGGAATGAATTATTGAGGGGTTAAAAAAACCAAAAAATAGTAGTATGTAAGAAAACCTGATAAGAGTAACCTTAAAAATTATTCGATTGGGTTTTTTCATAATTCTCTTCATTTAATACGTTTATACTAACTGGCAATGATTAAGTTTGACCTTCCATTCAAATTCCAGCGCATGAAAAGGGAGAAGGAGTCAGTTTCGGGGTCAACCAGACCGCCGGCAAATTACCTTTCTGGAAAACTACTGATTGCCATGCCTGCATTATACGATCCGAACTTTCAAAATAGTGTCATCCTTATGTTGGACCACGATGAATCAAAGGCCTTGGGTGTTGTTGTGAATAAACCAGCTGGGTTCATACAGTTTGGCAAGAAAATTGACAAAAACCAGGCTGAGATTTGGGACAATTTACAGATTCCTGTATACTGTGGTGGTCCAGTTGATAGTGAATTGGCAATGATTCTTCATTCTTGTGATATTACAGATTACGATTCTTCACAAGTTATAAACGAACATTTTTGTGTTACGAGCAGCCTTCATATCCTAGAGGACATTTCCAAGGGTAAAGGTCCAGGCCAACAACTTTTTTCACTTGGCTATGCAAGCTGGGGCCCAGGTCAGTTGGAAAGGGAACTGAAGCATAATTTTTGGCTCGTCGGGGAAGCTTCTAGCGATTTGATTTTTGATACCACGCCGCAAGACATTTGGCTTGCAGCCATAGAATCGCTTGGAATCAATCCAACAATGCTTGCCAACAGGGGAGGGACAGCATAAACGCGTGCTGTAATGATAAAAAAGATTGATAGTATAATAGTCGGGTACCTTTTTAGGGATTCTTTTGGGTAATATTGGTTGAGTTTTCCTGTTGCCTGAAAACTTCGGTTTAGTGATATTTTAACGATTAAATCACCTACTTTACATCGTAGGTTTTGCATATTTAGGGCCTTTGCTAACAATCCAAGTAGAAAAAGGTATCATTATATTAATTTACTGAATTGGATGCCTCCTTTTGATGGTGAACGATAAGTCATCATATTTTCTGGGGAGTCATGTTTTCTTTTTCCGCTAGATGTTGTTGGCTGTTTGTTTATCCTTACATTTCGGATGCTGATAAATCGTTGATTATACTCTTCCTTTTTTAGGAAGTTAGCGGTATTCCAGAATTTTCTGCCAATGGACCTAAAGTAAGAGGTCATACATTCAGCACCTTTGAGTTGCTTTACAATTTTGTCTGGACATCCTTTTCCACTCTTCATTTCAATGTAAAGTATCCAATTTTTGTTATAACCATTGATTATAATAACAAAATCTGCACGTTTGCATTCTCCTTTACGGTTTCTAAAGTAATTACTTGTGTCAGGAAACTTGTCGGGTTTAAAGGCAAGAATTTCCCCTGGGATATTGTTAATTTTCACCTGGTAGGGATTTTGGGTATCAGTTTCCTGGAGAACGATATTATACTTGGTATCTTTTCTTTCATTAGGTTCTATTATAGCTCCCGGCTTAATCAATTCACGCAATATACCAAAGTCAGACACTAATCCTCGTCTCCCCAAAGGATAGCATCCTGAATATCATTCATTTTATTAATCGTTTCATCGAAACAGCGTGCTTCAATACCTAATTCGGGATTAATCACGGCTTCAACCAAGGTTTGCACATTGCTACGTTTAGTATTATTTTTTAGTTTGATTAGTGCTTTCTCAGCCATGTAGACTCGAATCCTATCTGAACTGATAAGTTCTTCAGATTTATAACCTTCTCGTTCCGCCACCATTTTCAGATAAGAATTATCCTGATTTAGCATTATTAAGGTGTTCAACTCCTTGATAATATAATCACTGTGAGTAGTAATAAAGACTTTGATATCAAGATTTACCAACCGAGCAAAAATTCTTGCAATGCGACGCTGGTTTTCGGGGTGCAAATTTAATTCCGGTTCATCAACCATCAAAATGTCCCCTTTTTTTGCCTGATGCCGAAGATAGAAACCAATATCCAATAGGGACCGTGCCGCACTTGAACTCTCGTCCATCGCCAATCGGATTGACTTGTTCTTGTGAGGCTTGAAATAAATCATATCATCATTAACCGCTTGGTATTGACCACCAACAATTTGTGAAAAATCATTCAGAATTTCGGGATGGTTTTCAGCGATAAAACTATCCCTCTTGACGACTGATTCAAGATTTCGAATAAAATCAGTATTATCTCTTACAGGCTGGGGATAATCTTGGTAGGAACTAAATAATAGTTCCATAGGGTCTACGTTTTTATCTGATTTTATCATTTCTTCCAACAGCCGATTTCTGGAAAAATTTAGCTCCTTATGGAATATAGCAGCTCCGGTACGTTCAGCACTTGCTATAAACGGTTTGGGAAAAATCTGCCCAAATATTATTGTACCGATTGCTTCTGTAATCAAATCTTTAAATATTCTACTGGGGTATAATATTTCAGGATTTTCACCTTCCAATACCAGAGTGACAATTAGGTCTGTATCGTCCTTTGCTTTGATCATTGATAAGGTGACATTATTAGAAAATTTGAAGTTTCTTTTAAAATATTGTTCTGTTATCCCTGATAAATCTGTAGGTTGAAGCAAAATTTGAAAACTGGAGTCCTTGAAATTACTCGGTTTTGAGGCAAGAAAACTTGGCAGACTCTTTGTATAATTTTGGCAAGTACGTTTGAGTATCATGTTAGTTTTTTCTACCCAAGATGTGATGTCAATACTTAGTGAACCTTTCGATATTAGGGTGGAAATTTGAGAATTTGGAAAATCAATTTTCATTAAATGCAACCAGTTCGACAAGAAGCAATACAATGAATAGGCTGCGTATGTTTTTCCGGTATTATTATCGCCGCAAATAATAGTAAGGTCCCCCAATTCAAATTCAGCCTTTTTCAGGACCCCAAGGTTTTCTACACTAATTTTCATTAATCGAGCTCACAAATTATCACTTGCAGGTTGGCGTAATATTCTAATATATCTTAGCAGAGCTTAACATCGGTATATTCCAGCCCAGAAGAATCTCATTTGTCGCATATTGTAAAATTCGGCACTTAGTTTAACCCTCGTTGATACATGAGACACTTAGTTCAGTTCTCATCATCGTAAATTATTCGGATTAACCAGCAACTGATGACAACTTAACAAACTATAAAATTTATGGTGTGGCCCGTGATTGCCCTGAATGCAATGTATTTCGTATTGGGAGCTATTTTCCATATTACCAAACAAGTAATGCTAAAATAGGTCAAGTCCCAGTATTTTAGACCAAATAGAATTTTGCATATATGTATTGAAGCTGATTGTTTCAGTTGCTTCGTACATTTTCAAACCTTCAATCTCACTTGATAAATGACTTTGCCGAAATCTTACCGGCTGCACGTTCCAATCTGTCATTAATTGATAACCCCAGACCAATATTGGGAACAGGTGAAACAGCTATACCACTATAGTCTTGGCTTTTGACCATATTGTCAGCTGTCCTTAAAAGATTGTATAAATTTTTTGCTGCCTCATCCAAATCACCACTTATTGACAGATTGAATTCAGCTCCTTTTAATTCCCCAAAACCAATTAAAACCTCTTTATTACTTTTTTCATTGCAATTGATTCGGAGTGGTGCGTCAGGCGAATAATGCCGAAATTTTGACCCCGGGGTAGGGATCTTATCACCTTCAAGTGAAGCTTCTATTGCCAAGTCTTGTATTTTCGTGGAAATTTCGTCTTTTGTTATGCAACCTAATCGTAAAATCTGTAACTTGGGATCATCATACATCAAGATAGTGGATTCAAGGCCCATCAGACAATTATCACCTTCCAGGATTGCATCAATTTTTCCATCAAAATCGGACAATACATGTAACGCAGTTGTAGAACTGATTTTACCTGAAAGGTTGGCTGAGGGCCCCACTATAGGTCTGCCAAAGGACTCAATAAGCTCAATGAATGTCTGATTTTGGGGAACACGTAGGGCCACATAACCTGACTTGGCAGTTATATTTTCAGCTATCTTCGAGTGTTCTCTCAAGGGTAAGATCAAGGTAAGTGGACCAGGCCAGAAATGCTCGGCCAATTCATAAGAAACCTCATCAAAATGGGCTAATTCCGAGGCCATATTGATGTCTTTGATATGGACAATTAAAGGATTAGATGCTGGCCTCCCTTTAACTTCGAATACCTTAGTAACCGCCTGAGGATTAAGTGCATCAGCACCAAGGCCATACACGGTTTCTGTTGGGAACGCCACCAGTCCACCTTGAGTCAGAATACGGGATGCGGTGAAAATGTTACCCGCTGAAGGGGGGAGCAGAAGAGTATTCATAAAGTATAATTATGGGGTGAGTTGGATTAATGGTTAATTGCGTATAGATGAATGCAATAGTTTAATACGAAAATGACACACAAAGATTATAAAGTAGGAATAAAAAGGCAAAATCAATGGGTTTCAAGGCTCCTGTAGAAGAATACAAATTTTTCTTCACGCATATTTTTAAATTGGAGAGTTTACTTCATTCAGGGGGTTTTGGAGATTCAGACCTTGATGACATTGAGATGTTTCTGGAAGCAATTGCCAAAATTTCTGAAGAAACCATTGCCCCTTTGCAAAGGTCAGGTGATATGAATCCAGCCATTCTGGAAAATGGTGTGGTTACAACACCACCTGGGTTTCAGGAGGGTTATGAAATTTTAATCCAATCTGGCTTGGTAGGTACTTCTGCTAGTATAAATTATGGCGGATTAGGATTGCCCAAACTTGTGCAGAATGCTTTGAACGAATTTGTAAATGGTGCTTGTTTATCGTTGGCTCTAAATCCTCTCCTGACACAGGGACAAATTGAAGCACTTGAGCTTTTTGCCACGGAAGAAATTAAAGAACAGGTCATACCCAAACTCCTGTCAGGTGAGTGTTATGGGACTATGAACATAACAGAACCGCAAGCTGGGTCAGATGTAGGTGCCATCAAGACCAAAGCAACTCCCCTGGCTACGGGTGAATACAAAATATCTGGACAGAAAATATTCATTAGCTGGGCTGATGCTGATTTTGCCAAAAATGTTTATCACCTTGTCCTGGCAAGACTTCCAGACTCACCGAAAGGTACAAGCGGACTTTCCCTTTTCCTGGTCCCAAAATACCTGGCTGCGGGTGAGAGCGGCCACCGAAGGCGGAGCAACCTTCAAATTCTGTCCTTGGAAAAGAAATTGGGACTCCATGGATCGCCCACAGGGGTAGTCAATTTTGATCAGGCTTTAGGGCAAATAATTGGTCACCCAAATGAAGGCTTGAAAGCTATGTTCGCAATGATGAATAGTGCCAGGCTGGGGGTTGGTACACAAGGGGTCGGGGTTGCAGAAGCTGCCCTGCAAACAGCAGAATATTATGCCAAAGAAAGGAAGCAGGGAATTGACAAGAGTGACGGCCAGCCACAAGTTATTCGTGATTATCCGGATATTAAGCGCTTGCTGAGCCTCATGAGAGTAAAAATCTTTACTGCCAGAGCGATCTGTTCTTATTGTGCTTTTTCACTGGATATGGCAAAAATTACAGGAGAAGAAAAGTGGCAAAACAGGGCAGGGTTACTCACCCCGATAGCAAAATACATTGGTTCCGAAACAGGTGTCGAAGTTTCATTGGCGGCAATACGAATCCATGGTGGGGCAGGATACATTGAAGAAAGTGGTGTTTCTCAATACTTAAGGGATTCTATTGTGACAACCATCTATGAGGGTACCAATGGCATCCAGGCGAATGATCTTCTCTTGAGAAAGTTGGGCACACATGGAAAAAATGTCCTTGAATTAATAGAGGACATCATTGAAAAAACCGCTTTTTGGAAATCTCAGGAGCCCAATTGTTATCAACAATTAATATTGGCTTGCAACAGGCTGAAGGAAATCACCAAATGGCTCGTAAACCAACAGAGCGAATCCCCCCGTTTGGCAGTCGCACAAGCATATTTGCAAGCAATTGGTCTTTTGCTAGGTGCATATTTTCTTGTTTTGAGTACCAATCAAACCGAACGCAAGGATTATATCAGGGGGTTGACAACAGTCTTTTTCAATCGAATTTTCCCGCAAATACACACACTTTCTGATGAAGTTCTGGTCGGAGATACAGACCTACAAAAAGTGAATTTTGAATAAATACAGCCTTTATCATAATTTTATGACTTTAGAATTTCCTTTTACCCAAAAACCCCAAGAATATAACCCTGTTGTTATTGAGGAAGGAGTCCTGTGGTTCAGGTTACCCCTACCAATGGCACTTGATCATGTCAATGTTTTTGTTTTCGAGGATGGCAATGGTTGGACCATAATTGACACAGGTTTTTACACTGAAAGATGTGTTGATATTTGGCAGAAAATAATTCATCAACATCTTGCACCAAAACCCATTACCAGAGTGATTATAACACACTATCATCCGGATCATATTGGTATGGCCGGGTGGTTTAGAACAAAATACAATGCGGAAATCATAACCACTCAAATATCCTGGTTGTTTGCTCGCATGTTGGTTCTTGATGTCCAGGATGTTCATACCCAAGAATCACTTTCCTACTTCCAGAAAGCAGGATTATCGTCAGAGGAATTGGAGGAAAGGAAGAACGCACGTCCGTTCAATTTTGCGGATGTGGTCCATACAATACCTCTAGGGTACAACAGGATTGCGGAAGGAGACCTGATTCCTATCGGCAAAAGAAACTGGCGAGTTATCATTGGTAACGGTCATGCACCGGCACATGCAACCTTTTGGGCTGAAGATGGAACCATATGCCTGGGCGGAGATCAATTTTTACCGGAAATTACACCCAACATTGGGGTCTATGCAAGTGAACCAGAGGCTAATCCACTAGCAGATTGGTTGGCATCCTGCAGAAGGTTTAATGGCCTAGGTAATAATGAAACCTTGATTTTACCGGGTCACAAAGCTCCCTTCCGTGGTGTAGAGGATCGTACGGCCCAGCTGGTGGAACATCATAATTCTAGTTTGGAGGTTCTACAGAATTTTCTCAGTGAACCAAAAAGTGTCATGGAATGCTTTGAAGTATTGTTTGGAAGAAGAATTCCAGCCCGGGAATTTGGATTGGCAACCGCCGAGGCTTATGCCCATCTCAACTACCTTTGGAAGCAAGGTAAAATAGCAAGGAATATTGATGGTGAGGGTGTTTATCGCTGGCAGACCGTATGATAATTGGAATCAGGCATCTAACCCAAGGCCCTACTTCTTCATCAGAAAATTGTTGGTTATTGAACGTAGATATTGAATTGGGATCTTTCAGAAGATAATTATACTTGCCATAAACCTTTTTGGAGAATTTGAAACAACGAAATTTTATTTGGCAATGTAAAGGGAATACTCGTGTCAGAATATAAGCATGGTTCGATGAATACAGAGCAAAACGAAAAAGATTTTACCACCTTTGTTAAGTTTTCAAAAAACGTAATAATTATTGCAATACTCGTCCTGATTTTCCTCGCAATATTCAACAGTTAAGTTTCAAATCCACAATCATCAATTACGATCAATGCACTGTTAGGGGACTTCTTCCATAAGTTGAATCCAACTACAGAGGATTACTCTACCAACGGCTCTGGGTTTTCTACAAGAGATTGTGATTATTGAGTGACGGCACAAAAGGAAGGCCCGAAAGGTTTAGCCCACCCTCTTTCTTTTTTGTCTTGGAACTAACGTGACGAGATGATTTATGAACAGCAGCATAACAGGGATTGTCGAACAGGGCGACTCCCTGTCAAACCGGCCGTGAGCGAAAAACTATCACCGAATGTTTGGAACGGGGGGCAGTCTCCAATCTATCTGCCCCGACAACCCAAGCCATGCAAACTGGATACCCTCAAAGAGTATAAAGGATGTCTTTAATGACTTGCCCTCTTAATTGTCTTGCTCAATGTCTGTGGCGTAAGATTAAGGAGCGTGGTTATGAAGGAGGTTGTTCTATTTGACTGAATATCTTCTCACAATCCGTACCTCTTAACCTATGAACGCTGGTTTGAAACCCCTCTTGGGGGACAACAGGCCCAGGTTATACCCGATCAATCCCAGAAAGTCCCTAAAACAATGGTTGTATATTCAGGTATATAAACCCAAAAAATATTGATTAGGGGGAGGGGGAGATTGTAAAAAGAAGGTTGGAAGATAAGGTTTGGGGATGCTAAAGATTTCCATCCATCATAGCTTGCTTACGAGCCATCTTTCGTGCCCTTCTAATAGCCTCAGACTTTTCTCTTGCTTTCTTTTGTGATGGCTTTTCATAATGCTGGCGTAATTTCATTTCCCTGAAAACACCTTCTCTTTGAAGTTTTTTCTTGAGAACCCTAATTGCCTGTTCAACATTGTTGTCACGTACTATAACCTGCATAAAACCATGTCGCCTTTCAAACGAGGAAAAAATTCATATCTAGCACTCACTCTATATCTGGAAACGATAAGGAAACCAGCGCCACACGTAAGATAATTTAATAATTGAATTTTTAAAGTATCCAAGGATAAAATTGATTTATACGATACTATGGTTTTAGATGTTGTTTTGGTGAGCATGGAGTACTAAACATTTATTTTAAGGAACACAGATGACTAATGATGCACAAGAGCCGGATGCGAATAAGTTAAAAGAGAAGATTTTGTATCAAGCCTTGGAATTAATTCCCTATGATGGCTGGACCAGACATTGTTTTGAGACGGCATTGGCAAATGCCAATGTCGATTTGGAGACTGGCTACAGGTTATTCCCTAAGGGTGAAAATGATCTCCCTCATTTTTTTCACAAATATGGGGATACCAAGATGTTGGAAACACTTGGAAACACAGATTTGAGTGATTTGAGGTACAGTGAAAAAATTGCCAAGGCTGTCTGGATAAGGGTTTCTGTTTGGGAAGATGTGGACTTAAATCAGGTTTTGGTAAAGAAAGTCTTATCAACCTATGCATTGCCAGCAAATTTTTTTCCGGGTACTAAACTGGTCTGGAATACTGCCGACAAAATATGGGATTTCATGGGGGATACTTCCGAGGATTACAACTGGTATACCAAACGGATGATCCTGTCGGGGATAATTTCATCAACATTTCTGTTTTATATTGGCGATAAAAGCGAAGATTTTGCGGATACAAGGGACTTTATCAACCGTAGAATTTCGGATGTAATGGAATTTGAAAAGGTAAAAACACAAGCCAAGAACAATCCCTTGTTTGCACCTGTTTTTAAGACTTTGGAAAAACTACCTTTTAGAAACCACAAAAAATCATTTGATAAAAGCAAGTATCCGGGTTGGCTACCAGGTGAGGGCAGTAGCCAATGAAAAATGTCATGCGAGTTGTTGAAATTTCCAGTTATGGAGGTCCAGAAGTCCTTAAGATCAACCAGCGAGAAGTACCAACTCCAGTGGGCAATCAAATACTGATTAAAAATAGCAGCGCTGGTGTAAACAGACCTGATATCCTACAAAGATCAGGCTCTTACCATCCTCCCAAGAATGCAAGTGACCTCCCTGGATTGGAAAGTGCTGGGACTATTGTTGCCGTAGGAGAAAGAGTTACCCGTTGGAAAACGGGTGATCAGGTCTGTGCCCTCCTGCCTGGTGGAGGATATGCCGAGTTTTCGTTAACCCATGAAGATCATGCTTTGCCAATTCCCACAGATATGGATTTAAATACAGCAGCAGCCATATGTGAGACCTTCTTTACCGTCTGGAGCAATGTGTTCATGCGAGGGGGACTAAGGGCTGGTGAAACTTTCCTGGTTCATGGTGGAAGTTCTGGCATTGGTACGACGGCCATTCAGTTGGCAGAATTGTTTGGAGCAAGAGTTTTTACAACTGTCGGTTCATCTGAAAAAGCAATGGTTTGTATTGATCTTGGAGCCGAACTCGCAATCAATTATAAGGAAGATGATTTTGTCGAAGCAATCAAGGATTATACCGATGGCAAGGGAGTAAACCTTATTCTTGATATGGTTGGTGGCGATTATCTACCAAAAAATGTTAAAATTTTGGCCAATGACGGCAGGTTAGTTCAAATTGCCTTCCTTAAAGGTCCAAAAGTGGAGTTGAATTTTGCCCAACTTATGGTTCGCCGATTAACCATTTCGGGAAGTACACTCCGCCCTCAATCCGATCTGGCCAAGGCTAAAATCGCAGCTGAATTAAGAGAAAACGTTTGTCCATATCTCGAAACGGGGCGAGTTAAACCTGTCATGGATTCAATTTATAAGCTTGAAGAGGCAGTCGAGGCACATAAGAAAATGGAAACCTCCAAGCATATTGGAAAAATAGTCTTGGAAATATAAATACTAGGGCGCCTACTTATTTTGAAAAACCTTTAGTTCTGGAAGCAATATTAAGTGAACCTTAGTTTGTAGGTGGGTTTCCGGGCTATCTATTCGCATGGAAGTATAATGAATAAACCAATAATGGCCAAAGCTACCGCTGTATGGTTGGTTGATAATACATCTTTGACTTTTGAACAAATTGCTAAATTTTGTGATATGCACTTGTTGGAAGTCGAAGGAATAGCCAACGATGATGTGGCAGTAGGTATTTTGGGTATTGATCCCATTGCAGGTAATCAACTGGATAAAGCAGAGATTGAAAAAGGTGAAGCAGATCCAAACTATGCGATCCAGTTAAAAATACCTGCCTCAGTAAAGGACGAAAAGAAAAGAATTGGCAACCGCTATACACCTGTTGCTAAAAGACAGGACCGACCACGTGCTATTCTTTGGTTAATTAAAAACCACCCTGAAATACCAGACAGCCATATTTGCAAACTCATTGGAACCACTAAAACGACAATTGATGCCATCAGAAATCGTACACATTGGAACATTAGCAATATCCAACCGGTTGATCCTGTCGCCTTGGGTTTGTGCAAACAAAGCAGCCTGGATACTGCACTGAAAAAGGCTGCTGCAAAAAGCAAATCAAAAAAGGATAAATCAGAACCTGAAGAAGACAAGTTCCTATTACCCATAAAGGAAAGTTTGAGCGATACAGCTTTGAAGTAAGAGACATTTGGTTTCCCCTGCATGGGATTGAAAACAAATTCTGGTGATTGTAACTTTTATCCTGAAACCTTTTGAGGAGTAGGGGAAAACCACTTTGTTGAAGTTTTATTCTTCCTCAATTGTGCACAACAGAGGATGGCCGTGTTCCTGCGCCAGTTTAAGGACTTGATTCGATTTGGTTTCGGCTATTTCGTGTGCAAAAACACCCACCACACCAACACCTTCGTTATGAACGGTAAGCATGAGGTCAAACGCTCTTTCCGGTGTAAATGAAAAGACTCTTTGCAACACAGCCACAACAAACTCCATGGGTGTATAATCATCATTCAGTAGAAGAACCTTGTACATGGGAGGTTTCTCATCCACCACCTCATCATCAGGAACAATAAGGGTTACAGTTTCTTCATCCTGAAAAGGAGGATCTGTTTCGGCTGAACAAAACAGGAAATTTGCTTTCAACTTGTGCACCAATTAATTTATCAATTTGATTGCCCCGACAATTACCATAATTTGGACAAGTAAACAAAATGATTTCAACGATAGCTTTTGATGCGGATGACACCCTGTGGTCCAACAACAAACACTTCAATACGACTGAACAAACCTTTATAAATCTGTTGAAAGAATATTCGACTTTCAAAGACCTGAGTTCACATTTGCTCAAAGTTGAAAAGAAAAACATTGAGTTTCATGGTTTTGGGGTGAAGAGTTTTACTCTTTCAATGATTGAAACATCAATTGAAGTCACTCAGGGGCGAATACCTGTCAAGATTATTTCCCAAATCCTGGATTTGGGCAGAGAACTACAAAGATATCCGCTGGTCCTATACCCTGGAGTTAAGGATTTGATTGAGAAGCTCAGCAGTGAATACAAACTGGTTATGATTACAATGGGTGATCTGTTTGATCAGGAAAGAAAGATTGCCCAATCAGATCTAGGCAATTTATTTGATCACATTGAGATTGTCAGCAGGAAAACCCCACAAGTTTATCAAGACATTTTTGCCAAGTATGAGATAGAGAGTTCTCATTGTGTAATGGTTGGTAATTCTGTCCGGTCAGATATTCTACCAGCTATGCAAGCAGGTTCTTGGGGAGTTCTCGTAAGCAAGGAACCAAATTGGGAGTATGAAAATGAAGCCCCCAAACCTACTGATTCGAGAAAATTTTTTGAAATTTCAGAATTGCCTCAGTTGCAACGGGTATTATCACGTATAAATTTTTGCTAATTATACTTGAAATTAGATTTTTTTGTTGATATTAGAGGGTGATTAAGTACTGATTATGTACGAAAAAATCAAAGCAATGGCATATTAGTTGAGCAGGTTAAGTTATTAAATCCTTTGCTGTAAAATTTACTTTTATCCTAACAGCTGTTTTGACAGTGTTGGTGGTAGTGGACTCGTTTTTGGTTCAAGCCAAGGCTGCTCCCTATGCAGCTGTGGTAATGGACGCACGGAACGGCAAAATACTTCATTCCAGAAGTGCAGATCGTATTTTGCACCCAGCATCCTTAACCAAGATGATGACACTATATGTCGTCTTTGAAGCAGTCGAGAATGGTGAGATTTCACTTGATAGTCGGGTCAAGATTTCCAAAAGGGCAGCCTCAGAACCTCCCTCCAAACTCTATTTGCAAGCGGGATCAAGGGTTCGGCTAAGATACTTGATTAGGGGGGCTGCCGTAAGGTCTGCCAATGACGCTTCAACAGCCTTGGCTGAAGCAATTGAAGGAAGTTTGGAAGCGTTTACAGATCGCATGAACAGAACAGCCAAGCTTATGGGGATGCATAATACACATTTCAAAAATGCCAATGGTTTGACTCAAAAGGGACATTATTCAACGGCCAGGGACATGACCATACTTGGTCGCCATATCGTTTATGATTATCCCGATTATTACAATTTGTTCTCAAGGAAATATACCGATGTTGGGGGGCGGACCATCTACAATACCAACCGTAGATTTTTAACCAATTATAGTGGCGCTGATGGTATAAAAACCGGTTATACAGAGGCTGCAGGATTTAATCTCGTTGCATCTGCCCGCAGAGATCATATCCGGATCATTACAACTGTATTCGGCGGCAAGTCAACCACAACCCGAAACAACCAGGTGGCCAAACTTATGGACATTGGTTTTGCCAGAGCAGAGAACAATGTAAAATTGGTAAAACCCAAGGTGCCGCCCTATGGTAAATATATTCTGAATGGCAAGGTTCTGGCTGAGTTGTCATCTCCAACCCTGAGACCAGAAATGTTGGACGGTAATCCTGAAGCCGAAGATCAGGATAAACTGTCCGAAGAAATTTTTGCCAGCCTGGATCAGAATACCGATACTGAAATCATAGAATTGGGAGGTGCATCTGATCCGTTATCAGTTGATGGTCGTGAATGGGACAGTTTTTTGCCAGAACCCCGGCCTCGAGGATTAACCATATTGGAGGGAACAGGTATTTTGACCAAGAATTCCGGTGTGGTTGTTGGTACCTATTATTCGAAGTCTCTGGCCAACAGCAAGGCCAGAAGACTTGAGTTCATGGTGCCCTCGGAATTGTTTTCTGCCAAGAAAATCTTGCTGGATAATGGGCATGGTATCGTTCTAAAATATGTCGGCATGGATGAGAAATCAGCTGAAAAAGTCTGTCGTATTCTCGAGGCCCGCCAAGCTGAATGTCAGGTCATTTATATTAGATAGCAAAGACTGAATCTGATTTCTTTCCGCTTATCAGTTGATATAGGCAGCTTCCATAAGAGATTTGGTATACTCCGTCTTGGGCGCAGTAAAGATTTCCTCAGTTGTCCCTCTTTCGACAATGTCACCTCCATGCATGACCATTATTCTATGCGACAGTGACTTGACGACTCGCAAATCATGGCTGATAAATATGTAGGAGAGATTTTTTTCCCGTTGAAATTGCAAAAGCAAATCAACAATTTGAGCCTGGACAGTCCTGTCCAAAGCTGAAGTGGGTTCATCAAGAATTAGTAATTCGGGACTGAGGATCATTGCTCTGGCAATAGCTATCCGTTGTCTTTGACCACCCGAAAACTCATGCGGGTACCTTGTCATCATCTCGGGGGATAACCCTACTTCTACAAGAATTTTTGAAGCTAATTCATTGATTTCCTCACGGGGTAGGGATTGATGAATTCGTAAGCCCTCAGAGACTATTTGCCCCACGGTCATTCGTGGGGAAAGCGAGCCGTAGGGATCCTGAAACACAATCTGCATGTTCTTTCTGAACGGGCGAACATTACGACTGGATAGGTCACCGATTTGGTTGCCTTTAATGGAAATTGATCCTTCCGAAGAAACGAGTTTAAGGATAGCCAAGGCGATTGTTGTTTTTCCGGAGCCCGATTCACCTACGATTCCAAGTGTTTCGCCACGATCAATTTTAAAATCTACTGTATTGACTGCCTTGACATGTCCAACCGTCCGTCGGAGAACACCACGTTTAATAGGAAACCAAACTCTGAGGTTATTTACCATCAGAACAGGGTTGCGATCCTTATTGATTGGATCTGGTGCTCCTGAGGGTTCTGCTGCCATTAAGGTCTTTGTGTAGGAATGTTGTGGTGTATCGAAAACCTTTTTTTGGGGACCACTTTCTACAATTGTTCCGTCCTTCATAACCACTACCCTGTCGGCAATATTTTTTACAATATTGAGATCATGGGTTATGAACAACAGCCCCATACCTTCAGATTCCTTGAGGTCGGTAAGAAGTTTCAGAATCTGTGCCTGAATAGTAACATCAAGTGCTGTTGTCGGCTCATCGGCAATGAGCAGAGAGGGATTGTTGGCAAGAGCCATGGCAATCATGATTCGTTGCCGTTGCCCGCCGGAGAACAGGTGGGGATGACATTTCAATCTTGCTTCTGGATCATCAATTCCAGTTTTCTCAAGGAGTTCAATTATTTTACTTTGCGCTTTATCTCCGGAAAGATGCTGATGGATCTTAAGGCTTTCCCCTACTTGCTTTTCCAGGGTATGGAGTGGATTGAGGGAAGACATTGGTTCCTGAAAAATGAAACTGATTTCATTTCCTCTGATTGCTTGTAGTGTATCCAAATCGGCATCAACGAGTTCTTGTCCTTTGAATTGCACTGACCCCGTTATATTGGCATTTCCTGGAAGTAATCCTACAGTTGAGAGGGCTGTAACTGATTTGCCGGATCCAGATTCACCGACAATGGCTACTGTTTCACCTTTTTCAATATCTAAGGAGACCTCATTGACGGCTTCGATAGCTTCACCTTCCTGGGTAAAGCTAATTGAAAGATTATTTATTTCCAAAAGTTTCTGCTTCACTGGAATGTCTTCCTTGGATCAAAGGCATCGCGGACACCTTCAAAAATGAACACGAGCAGAGATAACATAATGGCGAAGGTAAAGAAGGCTGTAAATCCCAGCCATGGGGCTTGTAGATTCTGTTTCGCCTGAAGGGTCAATTGACCTAGTGATGGGGCCGAAGAGGGAAGTCCAAATCCCAGAAAATCCAAGGCTGCAAGTGACCCGATTGTGCCTGTAATTATAAAGGGTAATAGGGTCACTGAGGCAACCATGGCATTGGGGAGTAAATGGCGGAACATGATGACAACATTGGATACCCCCATTGCCTTGGCGGCACGGACATATTCAAAATTTCTGGCTCGAAAACTTTCGGCCCTGACAACTCCAACCAAACTCGTCCATCCAAAAAGGGTCATCAAAAAGACAAGAAGCCAGAAGTTCATGTGCCAAATGGCAGCAACGATTATGATGATATACAATGAGGGTGTTGACCCCCAAAGTTCAATCAGCCTTTGAAAAATCAAATCTATCAGGCCACCAAAGTATCCCTGGACAGCACCCGCAGCTATACCTATGACAGAGGTCAAAAGGGTGACAACCCCAGTAAACAGGATAGAAAGACGGAATCCATAGATCACCCTTGCCAAAACATCTCTAGCCGTGTCATCAGTTCCCAACCAGTGTTTAGAATCTGGTGCTGAGGGTGCAGGCTTACCCAAGTCATCAACCGTATCATAGGAGAAGGGTATAAGTGGCCAGATCATCCAACCTTCATAAATTTCTTCACCATTGATAATGCCGTCTTGGGCATCTTCCAGAATGTCTTCCGGCTCATAGACGCAATCAAGGATACCACCGGTTTTAATAAGACATTTGACCTCAATATCACGATAGACAGCTTCAGTTAAATATTCTCCACCAAAATCTTCCTCCGAATGAAAGGAAAGAATAGGGAAATAAAAATCACCTCTATAATTGATTAGAATGGGCTTTTCATTGGCGATGAACTCGGAAAACAGTGAGATGACAAATAGAACCATGAAGATTCTTAAGGACCAAACAGCCCTGCGGTTGGAACTGAAATTTTTTATTCGACGTTGATTGATTGGCGAAAGGCGCATCAGTTTTCTCGCGATTCAAAATCTATTCTGGGATCAATCCAGACATAGGTTAGATCAGAAAGTATACCCACGATGAGTCCAAGGAGACCAAATACAAAAAGGGTGCCAAAGATGACCGGATAATCTCGAGCAACGGCGGCCTCAAATCCCAATCTCCCCAAACCATCAAGGGAGAAGATGGTTTCTATTATGAGTGAACCGCTGAAAAACACCGCAACGAAAATTGCGGGAAAGCCCGAAATGACAACAAGCATGGCATTACGGAAGATATGACCATAAAGGACTTTCCGTTCCGTTAAGCCCTTCGCTCTGGCGGTCATTACATATTGTTTGTTGATTTCTTCAAGAAAGGTATTTTTGGTCAAAAGGGTTAAGGTGGCAAAGGCTGATATGGTTGACGCAACGACTGGAAGAGTTATGTGCCAGAAATAATCAAAGATTTTACCAAACAGGGAAAGGTCAGCAAAATTATCCGAAACCAATCCCCTAAGTGGGAAAACCTTAAAATAAGAACCTCCGGCAAAGACAACCAGAAGAAGTATGGCAAAGAGAAAGCCGGGGATAGCATAACCAATAATGACGACACCGGAGGTCCAGGTATCAAACTTGCTCCCATCTCTGACGGCCTTTCGTACACCTAGGGGTATAGAAATCCAATAGGCGAGCAAGGTTGACCATAGCCCTAGCGAGATTGATACAGGCATTTTTTCGAGAACAAGATCAATAACTCCTATGGACCGGAAATAACTTTCACCAAAATCCAGCCGGACATAGTCCCAAAGCATATTAAGGAATCTTTCCAGTGGCGGTTTGTCGAAGCCAAACTGAATTTCAAGTTCTCTTAAAAACTCTTCGGGTAATCCGCTGGCACCAAGATATTTTTCATCTGATCCCAATCGTTCACTTCCAACTTCATTGCCTGTTCCTGCAATGTTGGCGAAAACATCACCTTCTCCCTCCATTTCAGCCAGGATCTGTTCAATTGGTCCACCTGGTACAAATTGTACCAGGGTGAAATTTATAATCATGATGCCCAGGAGTGTTGGGATTACCAAGGCCAACCGCCTGAGGATGTAAGCTCCCATGTGAGTTGCAATCCTTTAGTTACTTATAGCTCCTTGCGATAGGAGATTCTGATGTTTCTCTTCGTTTAACCACCAAAAATCCAAATATCCCAAAGCGAAGGGAGGTATATTTTCGGGATGCTCATACATGTCGTAATAGGCAACGGTGTGAAAGTCTCGGAACCAATTGAAAACGACTATACGTTGTTGCCGAAGTACCCTGTCCAAGGCAATAACACCTCTTTCAAGTTCTTCAATGGTTTGTGCATCAACTATGTAGGTGATTATTTCATCGACAGCCGGGTTGGCTAACCCTGTATCATTGAATATCCCATCAACATGTTCCGAACCCAAATATTGCCTTAACGCAACTCCGGGTTCAAAAGTAATCGGAAAACTTGTAGAAATGATGTCAAAATCCCGGTCTTTATCCCTTTGACGCAGTTGAGCCGGATCAATTTTTTGAAGATAAGCATTAATCCCCAATTGCTTGAGATTTTCTACAAAGGGCTGGATTATACGTTCAAAGGTTGCTGTTGCGGTAAGAAACTCCACATCTAATGGCTGACCCTCCGCATTGTGACGAATACCATTGTCTCCAACTAACCAACCAGCTTCATCCAATAGTTTTGAAGC
This sequence comes from Paracoccaceae bacterium, assembly GCA_022822495.1. Classification (GTDB taxonomy): domain Bacteria; phylum Pseudomonadota; class Alphaproteobacteria; order Rhodobacterales; family Rhodobacteraceae; genus MPNP01. The sequence goes on from JAJEBQ010000034.1 coordinate 42,919, forward strand.
AGTTCTTAAATTCTTTCGGTCAAGTCTTCGTTCAGGATTTGAACTTGGAGAAATTACGGGTTCGTCGGTGAAAATCTCATCAGGTAGAAGATGTCTTATAGGTTCCAACACAATCAATTCTTCCGAGGTTGGTAATCCTTGTGCCTTGAGATGACTATTTTCCCAAAAAGCGTCTATTCGCTTATAGAGATTATGAAAGGTGGTTGCGTTTGTCCATTCGAAATTAAACATCAATGAAATAGCTTCTCTAACTCGAATATCTTGAAATTTTTCCTTTCTTAGGTTGAAGGCAAAACTTTGCCCATTTGGAAGACTTCCGTCAGGTAATTGGCTTTTAACTACCCATCCATTTTCGATTGCTGGAAAGTCATATCTTGTCGCCCAATTCTTGGAAATATACTCAGGTCTGAATGTTGTTTCACCTGCTTTAAACCCTTCGAACGCAGCTTCCTGATCAGCAAAATATTCAATTCGAATCCGATCAAAATTGCTTTGCCCTACCATTGCAGGAACATGAGCCCCCCAATAGTCAGGGTTTCTTTTATATACCAGCCGCTTATTTACATCTAGAGTTTCCAATACGTAGGGTCCGGACCCCAGGGCAGGTTCCAATCTGGATTCATCAAGTTTGGCGTTATTGTCGTCAAACCACTTCTTGGAAAATACTGGCAAACCCCCAACGAGGGAAATGTCATCCAAAGAAGCTCGATCAACAGTATTGAAAGTAAATTTGATTTTATATGGGGACAGTAGCTCAGCTGAAACAACTGCTTTATCCAATTCGGATTTAAATGAGGCTAATCCCTCGGCAAGAAAAAGCTCATAGCTGAACAAAACATCTTCAGCGGTGAGTTCTGACCCGTCCGAGAACCTCGCTTCAGGACGCAGGGTGAATATAACCCAGCTCCGATCTATAGGATACTCAATTGTTTCTGCAATTAAACCATATTCCGAGCTAACTTCATCGGCAGTGCCAACCAGAAGTGATTCAAAAAATATTGATGATAAACCTCCAGCATTCCCCTTGCGGCTATAAGGATTCATTGAATCAAAATTACCATAGGTTGCAATCGAGATTTCGCCTCCCTTGGGGGCATTGGGGTTGACATAATCGAAGTGCTTGAAATCGGCAGGGTATTTCAGGTTGCCAAATTTTGAAATGCCATGGGAAACAATAACCTCCTGCATTGATGTAGCGGAAACAATTGTTACTCCCAACAATGCAACAAGTGCAGAAAACAATAAAACCCTTACGCTGCTATAAATATGTCTCATTCTCACCAAGCCTTTTTGTTTAATCTTCTTCCGAAGATGAATTTTAGCCTATTTGGCTACAAACACCCAACAAAATTAAGTTATCAATCAACGAGTTTAGCAACCTCGGAAAGATTTTTGTGATTTTGCTGGTTTTTACGCCAAAGCAACCATTTCCTGTTTGGATTAACAATAATCGTCAAGGCAACTTTGACAATCAAAGAATTTTATTGCGTTGCTTCAATTAGATAGGCGATTAGATTGGCTCTGTCCATGTCTTTTTTGAGGCCGGCAAATACCATTTTTGTTCCAGGTAGGTACTTTTTCGGATTAATCAGATACTGGCTTAACTCATCAACTGTCCAAGACCCCTCAAAATCTGCCATGGCCGATGAATATTTGTAATCTGAAACATCTCCTATCGGTCGATCAATAATATTAAACAGGTGTGGTCCGACAGTATTTTGACCATCCTCCAGTTTGTGGCAGGCTTGACATTTCGTGAAGACCCTTTGCCCCTTGGTTACATCGGCAGAGGCTAGCAATTCTTTGATGTCCACAGGTGAGGCTTCGTCCTCGACACTTTCTTCAACTTCTTCCAAAGCTGCCAATTCAACTACGCCTGGGTTTTTGCTTTCTACATGATAGATTGACTCGGCTACCCATTTTCCCAAAAGAAAAAACAGCAGTGCCCCACAAAGGGCCGCAACTATTTTTGTTGAAGTCATTGTATCAAACATGAAATGTTCCAGATTTTAGAAAAAATTCATTCTGTTCCTATGTAATGTATTAGCACTCGATTATGCAACATCCAGGGGAAATTTCTGTGTGGAAAATATAGTAAATTGAGAATTAAAATTGAAAAAAATTATTTCATTTCAAGGTGAATTGGGGGCATATTCACATCAGGCTTGCCGCGTGGCTCGCCCGGGATGGGCATATTATCCCTGTATTTCCTTTGAAGACGCCATTTCTGCAGTGGTCAAAAATATTGCCACTGAAGTCATGTTGCCCGTTGAGAATTCAATTTATGGCAGGGTTGCTGACATCCACAAATTACTACCTGAATCGGGACTGTTCATAAATGATGAGGTTTTTGTCCGGATTGAAATTAATATTATGGTTATTCCCGGGACATCCCTAGAAGACATCAAGTACGCTTTCAGCCATCCGGTTTTGTTAGGCCAATGTAAAAAATTTCTTAAGAAAAACGATATTATTCCCCTATCATCGGTTGATACCTCAGGGTCGGCCAAACTTGTCGCCGAGAAAAAAGATCCTTCCTATGCTGCTTTGGCTTCTGGGTTGGCAAGTAAAATTTCCAAATTGGAAATTATCGGTAAAAACATTGAAGATGATCCCTCCAACCGCACACGATTCATCATCATGTCCAAGAACAAAAAGTTTGAGAGGCGTGATGAAAGAATGATGACATCCTTCATTTTCTCCGTTCGCAACATTCCTGCGGCCCTATATAAGGCGATGGGAGGTTTTGCCACCAATAATGTTAACATGGTTAAATTGGAGAGTTACATGGTTGGGGGATCGTTCAACGCGACACAATTTTTTGCTGAAATTGAAGGACATCCTGAGGATAGAAGTGTGTCGCTTGCCCTTGAGGAGCTCAAGTTTTTTACCGATTATATGAAAATCATTGGAGTATACCCTGCTCATAAGGCCAGACTAGAGGTTAATTCAAGGTAATTTCCCACCGCTGATTGAGATCAAATCCCATCCCCATTCTGATGTTAACCGGTTTTCGGCTATGCCTAATGGTTTTTTGCGTAATCATAGACACTTCTGGGCGAGGCAACCAAGCACGGAACGTATTCATTTTTTTGCCTAGGAAAGGACCTTTTTCAAACGGAATGACGGGATGTTTTTAATCGGCAGTGCCCCTTACCAGCGTGTTGTAACATCGACACTGGTCATATGGTCAGGCGGTTCCGTTGCGCTCACCCTGTGGGTGCCCGTGACCCCCAACGAAAAATCAGGTGCATTTCTGCTCTCCGGTGTCAAACGCCATCCGACAGAATAGTCTCGTGCCTGTTCCGCCAGATCAACCCCGACCGTGGGACTGCCGGTATAACTTCCATCACCTACCGGAAATCCATAAGCGGCTTCCATTCCCCACCGGCTATGATCGCCACTCCCGGTTCGGTCTTCCAGGGGAGTGGGAGCAAACAAGGCCTCAACTCCTCCTTCCGAAGACCCTCCCACCTGCTTGTGAACCGTCAGGGAGGGCCCTCGCCTGCTTTGGGGGTTGGGATCATAGGTGAAGGAAACAGAGATACCACGGTCCTTGAAGGTATCATTCTCATGTTGCACCAGAGTCCGACCGGACAAATCAAACGACACCCCCGAAACATGATCTCGTAGCGACAGACCGGCCCCAACTTCAATGCCAAAACCGGTCTCCGCATCCCCGCCATCATAACGTGTGCCGATCTCCAGTCGTGGGACAAAACTGCGGCCATTCGCCAGGTCCATGTGCCAACGGCCTTCCAGGCCCAACCGAAACCGCGACACCTCCGTCGCCGCCGCGGCCAGATCACGGGTCTTCTCGGATGTCGTGCTGACTAATAACACATCGGAAACGACAGCAAGGGAGGGACCACTGCCCGCCACAGGAGGGGGCACCACCTCACCGCGAAGACCCAGAGCCGCCATCCTCCAGGACATCTCCGACGTGAGTGATTCGCCACTCCGGGGGGTCAGGGTCACATCACCGGTCCCAAACCCAAGGGCGCCCCACAAGGCAACGCGTTCAGACACCTCTAAAGACCCATAGGGAATAACCGCTGTCAGTGATGCGGACACCTGGCCATCACCCGCACCTATGGCATCCCGGCACAAGGCAACATCCTCCTCCTCACAGGTCTGGCTGGCCGGACCCGGGTCAAGACCGGTCTCACCATAGCGTCCCTTGGCCGTACTCCTGGTCAGGGCAAGACCAACCAGCCACTTGTCCCGGGCATAATCCGTTCCCAAAAACGCCGTGGTGATATCGCCCGTGAGGGCAAAGGTTCCTTCTTGACCGTCAAAACGCGATTGGGTGGCCCGCCCCCAGAAAGCGAGACTGCCTCCCTTGGAATCCGACCGGTTCGTTGTCGTGAAACGGCTGTTGAGAAGAGCTTCATCCAGGGTCATTGTGTGCGAACCGTCAGGACCGGTGGCGTCAGGGAGATGCGACCGGGCCTGATACCCCCCGTCATCATGACCAGAGAAGCCACCAGTTGTCTGTGCCCCATGAGCGTCCCCAAGGGGATCAGAAGGGTCTCTCCGGCCAAAAGCAAGACCATGACCGGCCAGCGCGATAGCAACATCAGCCGTACGTGAGGCGGCCAGACGATCTTCAATCCCGTCAAGGGCCTGCTCCGCGACCGTGCGGCCAAAACGGGACAGCCAGGCCGAAGGCATCGGATCCGAGTTCACAATGGTCCCCACACCCACCCCATCAAGAATGGTCGCATTATAGGGATTGGACAGAACAACTTCAAACGTCTCAGAACCCTCATCGTGGCTGTCATTGAAGATGAGCACCCGAAGGGTGATACTGGTTTGGCCAGGAGTAAAGAAATACCGTCGTCCACTCTTGTTATAGTCCTTCCCCTCCTGGGCCGAAACCGGCTTTGATTCCCTTGTCTTCCAATTGAAACGAACCATTTCGGTAGAGGCCTCACTCAGTGTGACCTTGAAATGCATGAGCCTGGTGTTTTCCTGAGCCGTAACATCATTGATTGATATCGTCGGACCCGTTGCGACATCATTGTCGGAAACGGCAATGGAAAAGGTCTTGCCTGTACTCGATGGGGTGTAACCTGTGCCCGGCTGGATCGTTGCCGTAAGACTGCCGTTGGCTTCGTCAGCACTATCATCGTCAGTGGTTACCGTCAATGTTCCCGTCCCGCCGATGCCAATGACCACCGTCCTCGGTCCCGTCTGGCCAGAAACCGCAAAATCACCACTGTCACCCACATCAACGGCAACCGACAGGTCGCTCGACGGTGCCGGTATCGCCGTGAGCGTGAAGGTCGCCGTTCCCCCTTCGGTAATAGCCGTGCCGCCCGTAATGCTGACAACAGGAGAAGCATCATTGTCGGAAACGGCAATGGAAACAGTCTTGTCTGTACTCGATGGGGTGTAACCTGTGCCTGGCTGGATCGTTGCCGTAAGGCTTCCGTTGGTTTCGTCAGCACTATCATCATCAGTGGTTACCGTCAATGTTCCCGTCCCGCCGGTGCCAATGACCACCGTCCTTGGCCCCGTCTGGCCAGAAACCGCAAAATCACCACTGTCACCCACATCAACGGCAACCGACAGGTCGCTCGACGGTGCCGGTATCGCCGTGAGCGTGAAGGTCGCCGTTCCCCCTTCAGTAATGGCCGTGCCGCCCGTGATACTGACAACGGGATCAGATGCAGCAACATCATCATTCAAAATACTGTAGGCTGCGGTTCCCCGGGTGCCATCAACCACAACCCCCTGCGGAGGATCGCGCAGTTCAATCACAACACTCTCATCAGCTTCAACAGCATCATCACCCCTGATCAACAGACGGACCTGTCCGCTTGCCGTGTGCGCCGGGATACTATGGGTATAACAGCTGTTGGAGAGGGTCAACGGGGTCTCATTGTTCAGGGTGATCAGTTGATAATCCGCACCGGACCCATGGGTCGCCGTTCCGGTGTTCTTCAAACAGGCCTTGAAACTGGTGGGTTGGGAGCGGACCGGATCAAGGCCAAAAGTAACCGTGGCATACCCCTTGTCACCGGTATCCCCCTCACTGGCCGACGTGGGAGCAATGGCAACCGAGAGTGTTGGAACCGGAGAGACATCGTCATCATTCACCGCTATGGCTGCACTGTCGGGAGTGCCCACAGTATAGCCGGTCGCCGCCACAACGGTTGCCGTGATCTCACCATTCGCCTCATCGGTGCTGTCATTCACCGTGGTCAGTGTGTAGGTCGCTGAGCCCTGATTGGCCGGAATGGTTATCGTCTGGGTCCCCTCATCACCGCTGCTGACAAAATCACTGGTGGCATCATCCGCAATCGTGAGCTTAACCACCAGATTGGTCGTCGGAACCGGCGTGGCTGAAACGGTGAAAAGAGCATCACCACCTTCCGTGACGGGGCTCCCGCCACTGATCGTAACAACGGGATCCGTGCGTACGACATTGGCTAAACACTCAAGGGCTTCCACCACCGGGTCCCAACGGACCGACCAATAGGTCTCACTGTTCTGCTGGGCTTGTGCAACCGTCATCTTGCTGTAGCCGTTGTCATGCCCAAAGGCCGCCAAGACACGCTTCCACCGGGCAACATGCTGTTGTCCATTGGACGTCTCTTCGGCATAATCCTCTACATCCTCCTCGACATCGTCGATGTCACAACTTGTCGGTGCGGTATCGTCATTTAAAATACTGTAGGTGGTGGTTCCCCGGGTGCCATCAACCACAACCCCCTGCGGAGGATCACGAAGCTCAAGGACAATACTCTCATCAGCTTCAACAGCATCATCACCCCTGATCAACAGACGAACCTGTCCGCTTGCCGTGTTCGCCGGTATACTATGGGTATAACAGCTGTTGGAGAGGGTCAACGGGGTCTCATTGTTCAGGGTGATCAGTTGATAATCCGCACCGGTCCCATGGGTCGCCGTTCCGGTGTTCTTCAAACAGGCCTTGAAACTGGTGGGCTGGGAGCGGACCGGATAAAGGCCAAAAGTAACCGTGGCATACCCCTTGTCACCGGTATCCCCCTCACTGGCCGACGTGGGAGACAGCACAACTGATAAGGTGGGCGTGTCATCATCGGTGATCAAAACGGTAACCGACGATGCCGATACATGGTCATAACCGCCCGTCTTGCCAACACCGTGTGTAAGGGTAACACTCTCATTGTCGGCATCACTGTCGTCCTGTGGAACAACGGTAACCGTCTGTGCCGTATCCCAGTTCGCGGGTGTAAAGGTCAGGGTTGCACTTGCTCCCGCCGTTCCCTGGGGTCCATGCACCTTGACCTTGGCAACATCCCCACTGGTTGCTGTCACAACAACATTGGCGGTTGGTTTGCTGGCCAACACAACAGTGTAACTGCCCAGGGTTCCCCCTTCGGTGAGAGCAAGGGTTGTCCCGGAGATCGTAACGCCAGGTTGGGGAGCCACATCATTGTCCGTGATGGTCAGGGTATGAACAGCAGGGGTCCCGACAGTATAGCCGGAACCCTTGGTCAGGGTCAGTGTGATCGTCTCATTCGGTTCATCAAGGGCATCATCGACAATCGTGATTGGTATCGACGCCGTTGTTGCTCCCGCTGCCAAGGCAAGTGTCCCCCTGTTCAGGATGGTGTAATCGTTGCCGCTTCCTTCAAGGGCCGTTCCGCCAACGGTATAACGCAACGAAAGCCCTCCCGATGGGACTTCCTTGTCAAGGTTGATCGTCACATTGTGGGTCCCCTCATCTTCGGACAGGGTGGACGAGGACGAGGCAAAGGACAGGGTTGGTTCTGCGGACGCAGCCCCTTCGTCCTGAAGGGTAAGGGTCAGTGTGTTTGGTGTTCCTGAAAGATAGTGTTCATAGTAGGCACGGGCCGCCTCGGATTGCTCCAGGATCTTAATGGTAATCGTTTCGTTTTGTTCCACCGTCGTATCGTTCAGGGGAACAATCCGAAAACGTTGCACAGCGATCTTCCTTTGCACGTAGAGGAGGTCGCGTCGGAGATCAAGCCAATACTTGCCGAGTTGGTATTGCAGACGGTAGTCCCGACCCTGGGTTGCCGATCCCCCAACCGCCAGAGGGATATAGCCTATTGTTTTCGTAAAATAGGGTCGACTGACCTTCAAGTCGAAGACAAGGGGATCGCCGGTTTCCGACAAGGTTGTCAGGGAGGGTTGGGCAAAGAAAAGAGTGGGGGTTGTCGCCACGTCATCGTCGTGCACCGTAAGGGTCGCCGAACCGGACGTGCCAACCGTATACCCCGGTGCGTCCTTGAGCGACACTGTAATCTGGCCATGCGGCTCAAAGGTCGTATCCGCAACGGTTGCAACCGTATAGGTTTTCGAGGCGGTATTGGCCTCAAGGGTGAGAGACTTCAGCCCTTCACTGCCAGAAGCCAGAAAATCAGCTGTCGCGTCGTCTTCAACCATCAGGGAGACAACAAGGCTCGTTGCCGGTGCCGGTGTGGCCTCAAGGGTAAATTGTGCGCTTGTGCCTTCGGTAATGGTGGACGGACTGGCCGTGATGGTAACAACGGGTAGTGACAAGATTGATGGGTCAGAAACAAGAACATCAAAGGCATTCGTTGTTCCATGTGGATCACCACCCCCGCCCACATTGGTGCCAAGGGAAGCGTCATCAAAGGCGCTGTTTGAGCCAAGGGCAATGGTGAACGTCTCGCTGCCCTCGGACGTGCCGTCGGATGTTGCTGTCACCTCAAGGGTTGCCGTCTGTGCTCCTGCACCACTGAAACGTATCTTCGGGGTCAGGGTACCCGTATCATGAAGACCGATACCTGTGTTGGTGGCACCCGACTTCATCGCCATACTCCAGTCGCCGGTGGTCACATTGGTCCCGCTGATCACCAGCGGGACCTCCATGATCTCGCCCGCCGAGAGGGAGCGGCCAAGGGTCACCGTGAAAACCACAACGCCACCCTCGTCTATCCCACCTGTACCGGTTCGTGCAAGGCTTGCAACCGTTGGCTCGTCGTCCCTGATGAGGGCCGTGTCGGAGCCATCACCCGCAGACACCTGATAGCTGCCGGCAGGAGGACATCCCTCGGAAGCAGGGTCCAGGACCTCCAGGGTCACAACGCTGTCAAGGTCATCCGTATTGTTATCGCTCCAGGCAATCGCATGGCCAACAGTACCACCCGCCGGAATGACAACCGACTTGATCCCTTTGAGACTGGCGGTTATACGATCACCACCGGTCTCGGTGATGCGTACACAGACCGTCAGGGACAAGGATGGGGCAGGAGCAGCACTCACACTGAAAGGCAACGACCTCGCCACACTGCCACGGCCACCAGATTCCGGATAAACCAGCTGACCACCAGTCCGGCCGTCACCCTCAGCGTCCGGTAACACGACCGTGATCTCCGGAATGGGTTCATCATCGTCCGTAACGGACACACGCACACGGCCAGCATCGCTGAAGACATAATCGGTATCCGTTGAGGTTGTCGCGTGGGCAATGACAACCTCCTCATTACGGGCATCGCTATCGTCCTGTGGAACAACGGTAACCGTCCGCGCCGTATCCCAGTCCGCTGGGGTAAAGGTCAGGGTCGCACTTGCTCCGGCGGTTCCATTCGGCCCATGCACCTTGACCTTGTCGGCATCACCGCTGGTTGCTGTCACAACAACATTGGCGGTCGGTTTGCTGGCCAACACAACAGTGTAACTACCCGGGGTTCCCCCTTCGGTTAAAGTAAGGGTTGTCCCGGAGATCGTAACGCCAGGCTGGGGAGCCACATCATTGTCCGTGATGGTCAGGGTATGAACTTTGGTGGCACCCAATGCATAATCAGATCCATCCGTAAGCGTCAACTCAATGGTTTCATGCGGTTCATCAACAGCATCATCAATGATCACAACCGGGATGGAAGCTGTGCTGGTACCGGCAGCCACCGCCACCGTACCCTTGTTCTGGATGGTGTAGTCGTTGCCACTGCCCGCAGTTGCCGAGCCGCCAATGCTGTAACTTATGTTAATGTCG
>JAJEBQ010000003.1 GCA_022822495.1 Paracoccaceae bacterium
AATGCTTTTTTCTGAATTGCAAAGATTGAACTTTGAAGATGTTGGGTTTATAAAGATTGGTGGATTTAATGCATTGATGGGTCAACGTAAAGGTTTGGAAGGTGTACCAGCTAATCCATGGCCATTCTTCTGGAATGCATCGGTTCAATAGTTGTATTCAAAACTGGGCGGCTGTCAACTGGTGGCCGCCCAAAAAAATCAAATAAGGAGTAGTTTAGATTAAGCGTTACCTTATCAGACGCCTTTTCGGTATGGGTATGGTAGTCTTGATTGTGCTGACCATCGCCTTTTTTATTGTAAGACTTGCTCCTGGTGATCCGGCAGCTTTGATGCTTGGACCGGATGCCACTCCAGAACAAGCCCAGGAATTACGGTCACGACTTGGTTTGGACCGACCCATCATAATACAGTATGCTTCATTTATTGTTAGTGCAGTAAAAGGAGATCTTGGGCAGTCCATCTTTTTTAACCAGCCAGTTACTCAAGTGCTGAAATCTCGTGCCGAACCCACAGTTTTTCTTTCATTATTCTCGTTAATCATAGCGCTTGTTGTTGCTGTTCCAATCGGAATTTATGCCGCATATAGGCGCGGCAGTTTTTTTGATCAATCAGTCATTTCCATTGCGATGCTGGCTGCTTCAGTGCCCAGTTTTTGGACTGGGCTTATGGCACAACGATGGCTTGCTACAGAATATGGATGGTTTCCTGCTTCAGGCTATGGAGGCCCTGATACGGTTTTTATAGACCGCATGGTGTACCTTGTACTTCCTGCTTTGGTGCTTGGAGTTGTCAATTCTGCTCTAATACTAAGATTTACCCGTGCCTCAATGCTGGATGTTTTAAGTGAGGATTACATTCGTACAGCCCGCTCAAAAGGTATGCGGGAACCACGAGTTGTACTTCGTCATGGACTCCGTAATGCAGGAATACCAATTATTACCGTTATTGGCCTAACTTTTGCACTCCTGGTATCGGGAGCGGTAGTGACAGAACGGGTTTTCAATATTCCGGGAATGGGTAATCTCGTAGTCAATGCTGTTTTGAGGCGAGACTATCCTGTTATACAGGGAACATTAATTGTGGTTGCTGTTACTTATGTCATTATAAATCTTGTAACTGACCTTCTTTACCTACTTGTTGATAAAAGGGTTCAATACTGATGGAGGGACAGGGACTATATGCCGAACGGAAGGTGTTTTCACTTGTACTGGAACGTCGCTCGTCAGCCTTGGCTCTTCTTTTTTTTGTGCTTGTTCTTATCCTGGTATTCTTGGCACCAATTATTGCACCAACAGATCCATATCTGATGTCAGTAAGACAACGGTTGACTCCACCTGGAGACAGCTTTTTTCTAGGGTCTGATGCATTTGGTCGAGATGTCTTGTCAAGACTCCTTTACGCTGGCCGAGTATCATTAATGATAGGAGCTGGTGTTGCTTTATCATCTTCCATCCTTGGAGTTCTTATTGGTTTGATGGCCGGTTTTTTTCGAAATCTCGATGGACTCATTTCCAGAATAATTGATGCAATGATGGCCTTCCCCGATATATTGCTGGCAATTTCCCTGGTGGCAATTCTAGGTGGTTCGATGATTAATGTCATCATAGCCCTATCCATTGTTTATACTCCACGAATTGCCCGTATAGTAAGAGCGTCAACTCTCGTTATTCGAGAACTCCCCTATGTTGAAGCCGCCTGTTCGCTAGGCTCTTCTACCGTGTATGTACTTACAAGGCATGTTCTTTTAAATATTCTGTCCCCCATCATTGTGCAGGCAACATTCATATTTGTCTATGCCATGCTTGCCGAAGCAGGGCTGTCTTTTCTTGGCGTAGGAGTTGATCCCTCAACTCCTACTTGGGGAATCATGATCAACGAAGGCCGTCAATACATTGATCAAGCCCCCTATTTGATTTTATTCCCGGGTTTGGCGATCTCATTTTCAGTACTCAGCCTCCAACTTGTCGGTGATGGACTCAGAGATGCCCTTGACCCTAGAATTGCAAGGCAAATGTAAGATGGCTCTTAGACTGACAAATTTTGTTCCGATTGGATTGGATAACCCTCCTACAGAGATTCATATCAATGATGAAGGCAAGGTCGTTGATTTTCCCATAAAAGGAGCTACGACAATTAACGCTGAAGGATCATATTTGTCTCCTGGTTGGTGTGACCTTCATGTTCACATCTGGTATGGTGGCACAGATATATCTGTCCGGTCAGTTGATGCTGGTCGAAACTACGGTGTTACAGCACTTGCAGATGCTGGTTCGGCGGGTGAAGCCAATTTCCATGGCTTGCGTGAGTATGTCATTGATTCGGCGGAAGAAACAATACGAGCCTTCATCAACATTGGATCAATCGGCCTTGTTGCATGTAACAGGCTTCCAGAATTGATTGATCTCAGGTCAATTGACATTGACCGTACCCTCAAGGTAATTGAGGCAAACCGTGATATCATCTGTGGAATAAAGGTTCGAGCAAGTGGAGTTATTGTTGGAAACTGGGGTATTGGTCCCGTTCGAATTGCCAAACGAGTCGCTGAAATAAGCAACTTGCCACTTATGGTCCATGTGGGCGAACCTCCTCCCTTACTGGATGAAATACTTCCGCTACTGACACAAGGAGATATTGTCACGCACTGTTTCAATGGCAAACCTGCAGGTTCCATTACAGATACAAACACTATCTGGCGAATGGCCTATGAAGCAGCCGAGCAAGGGGTAAGAATGGATGTTGGTCATGGTCAGGCATCATTTGATTTTGGGGTTGCACGCGATGCCTTGAATCATGGTTTTCTGCCTTTTAGCATTTCTACCGATCTTCATTGTAGAAACATACATGGTCCGGTGCATGACTTGGCACTGACAATTTCAAAACTTTACGCACTAGGTATGGATTTGGAAGATTGTATTACTGCTGTGACAAAACATCCCAGATCGGTTCTTGAATTGCCGTCCCGCGAAGGAGCGCAACTTGGCAACCGTGCCGATTTTACACTGTTCAAGATAATTGATAGCAATTTGGAAGTCAGTGATTCCATGGGGAAATTATTAAAACTGTCAAGCAATTTTGTTCCCATCGCTACAATCATAGGTGGTTCTCATTTGCCGGTAAAATTCCCCCTGCCTTCACTAGTTGGACATATCACCTAATGACAAAGACGACAATACTACAAGTCGAAGGCTTAGAGGTTTTATTCAAAGATCGACAATCTTCTGTTACCGCGTTACGAGATGTAAGTTTTAGCGTTCGAAGAGGCAAAACACTTGCCTTGGTTGGCGAGAGTGGTTCAGGCAAATCTGTAACTTCCCTTGCGTTAATGGACCTTCTCCCCACCAATGCTGTAACTACGGCAAAAAAAATGAGATTTTGGCCTGATAAATATCAGGCGCCGGTTGATATAAACAGGCTTAATTCAGAAGAAGTTCGGCAATTGCGTGGTTCCCAGATAGCAATGATATTCCAGGAGCCAATGTCGTCACTTAATCCTCTTTACTCCATTGGTGATCAGATTGGTGAAATGTTACTGCTTCATGAGAATAGTGATTCAATAACTCGTAAAAAGCGTGTAATTGAAATGCTAGAACTTGTCGAAATTCCAGCCGCCAAACAACGATATCATTCTTGGCCTCATGAATTATCCGGTGGTATGCGTCAACGTGCGATGATCGCTCAGGCTTTGATATGCAATCCAACGTTACTTATTGCCGATGAACCAACAACAGCATTGGATGTTACAATTCAGGCTCAAATTCTTGATCTTATGCGACGGCTTCAGACTGAATTTGGAATGTCCATATTGTTTATAACTCACGATCTTGGTGTTGTCGCTGAAATGGCCGATGATGTGGCTGTAATGTATGCTGGACAGGTTGTTGAGCAGGCAACAACAGAACAGTTATTTTCAATGCCTTGTCATCCCTACACCCGAGGTTTGCTTACGTCGATTCCTCGATATGACAAAACACAGGTTGGTCGGCTAATTCCTATTCCGGGAAGCGTTCCTTCATTAAATGCTTTGCCTGTTGGGTGCAGTTTTGCGCCAAGGTGCCATTTCGCTACACAAGTTTGCACAGAAAATCAGATATCTCTTCGAAAATATAAGTCAGGGAACTATTCACGATGTATCCTTGAAGAACAGGTGTTCTCAAATGACTGAATCGCTTGTTTCTATTCGTGGACTTTCAAAAGTGTTTCAGAGTGAAAAGGGACCTGTATTTGCTGTTCAAGATGTGTATCTTGATATTCCCAAAGGGGACATCGTTGGTTTGGTTGGCGAATCAGGTTCTGGAAAAACTACCCTTGGACGGACGCTACTGAGGCTTATTGAACCAACTTCAGGGGCTATAGTTTTTGATGGCAATGACATGAACTCCCTTGATCCATCTAGTTTACGGGCTTTGCGGCGGCGAATGCAGATTATCTTTCAGGATCCGGTCGCCTCCCTTAATCCACGTTTGCGTGTTAAAGAAATAATATCTGAGGGCTTGATAGCCCATGGAGTTGGTTCCCGAAAGGAAAGAACAGAAAAAGTTGAAGCACTTCTTGTGGAAGTAGGGCTCCAACCTGAGGACATGCGTAGATTCCCTCACGAATTTTCTGGCGGCCAAAGACAGCGCATTGGCATTGCCAGAGCACTTGCGCTTGACCCAGAATTCATTGTTGCGGATGAAAGTGTTTCTGCTCTTGATGTGTCTATTCAGGCTCAGATTTTAAACTTGCTTCTTGACATTCGCGATCAACGAGGATTGACAATGCTATTTATAGCTCATGACCTTTCTGTTGTTGAATATCTATGTGATTGGGTTGCGGTCATGTATCTCGGACGGATTGTTGAAATAGGCTCCTCTCAGGATGTTTACTCTTCACCTTCCCATCCTTATACGCGTTCCCTGCTCTCAGCAATTCCTAAGCCAAAACCCGGGTTAAATCGTGAACGGGAACTTCTTCAAGGGGATATTCCATCACCACTGAATCCGCCCACTGGCTGTGTTTTCCGCACGCGATGCAGGTATGCGCTCGATTCTTGTGCAGAAACCATTCCAACTCTTGTGAAACTTGACAAAAGGCACAAGTCTGCCTGTTTAAGATTATCGGAGATTTCATGAGCATAAACAGTACATTTAAAGTTGATCATTTAAATATTGACAAATTTCTTCCAAAAGTACCACCTAACCCAATTGGTTGTTTTCGCAACGTAATTTTACATGGTGGCCTGGCATGGGTTTCCGGACAAGGGCCAGTCCATCCTGATGGTCATCTTGAGCGAGGTAAGGTTGGAGTGAATATAACTGCCGAGACAGCTCGCATGCATGCACGGCTTGTCGGACTAAATATTCTTTCAGCATTACGCTTGGTAATAGGTGATCTTGGACAGGTTGAACGGGTGATTAAACTGCAAGGGCTTGTGAATGCATCACCAGATTTTGAACGACATTCATTTGTGATTGATGGGGCTTCTGAACTCATGAAGGAGGTGTTTGGTGAAAGGGGTATTCATGCCAGAACATCATTTGGAGTCAGTTCGTTGCCCAATAACATAACGGTTGAAATCGATGGAGTCTTTGCTCTCAAGCAGGAGCAGTAACACACAAGATTAAATCAGTATCTAATGCTTGCTTCAATTGCCGCTGCGGAGTCACGCACGGCTGCTGTCAACTTTGTTTCCTTTTCGTCAAGCTGTTTTTCAGAAAGCACAATGGAGATTGTTGCTTGACAGGTATTGTCTCTATCTCGAATTGGGGCCGCGATACACGCAACAGAGTACTCAGAGTCCGATTTCTGAATCGATAGTCCGGCTGCAAAATCAGCCTTTGCTTGCTTCGAAAGAAGATCTGGATCCGTTTCAGCTCGTCCGGTGGGGGATGGTTGAGCATAGGATAAAAAAAGTTCTCGGGCCTGTTGTTCTGGAAGGTGCCCGAGGAGGAGTTTCCCTGATGCCGTCCAATTGAGTGGAACTCGGGTTCCAACGTTCGAAGTGACACGAAAGTGACCTTTACCTTCTATCATGGCAAGGACAACCATCATACCTTCATCACGGCCACAAATTTGAATGGTTTCACCTGTTTTCTGCCATAGGTGTTCCATTTCTTTTCGTGCTTCGGAAAAAAAGTCGAGTTTAATTCGGTAGAGCAGACCGTATCGCATTAGCCTTGGTCCAAGCCAAAGATCTCTCTTGGAAGATCGAGAAAGAAGCCCATGCTTAAGCATCTCTTCTACAGTCCTGTAGATTGTAGATGAAGGGGCTCCAATTGCTCTTGCTATTCTGTAGGCCGACATCGGTTTTTCATGTTCAGTCAGCGCATCAAGTATTTGTAAGGTTCGATCAAGGCCTGTTTGTCGTTGACGAACAGGGATCTCCGTTAATGTTTTAGAAGCGATATTTTCATCCATTCTAGTGGAATAGCAAACTACTTACACCTGGTCAAGCAGAACATTGAAGGGGGATACCGCTGGCAGGCTTATGGACAAATCTATGGTGAGTTGTTACAACCTGCATATACAATTAGGTACACCGAAATATTAAATGAAAAGGCTATTCGAATAATCTCTACCCGAAAAGCTAGTATCCCAACTTTATTGAACTGATGGATATAGGGATTTAAGCTTGATCCGAGCATCCTTGGTTCTGAATTGCCACTTTATCGGTTTGGATGACACATTGCGCTCCCTTTGCCAAGAGGCAATCTCCTGAACCTCAAAACGATGATAAAGACATCCCGCCTCTTCCGGCTTGAATTTTCGGTAAAGGGTTGCAAGATGATGGGTATTGCGAGTGTCCATCACCAGGACAATCTTCTTTTTGGGGAAGTGCACATCGGCTAGGTCTTTCAGGAGATGGGCACAATCCTGTTTGGTTCGACGGTCGGTGACCTTGACAGGTCGCCACCTCTCAGAGGGGACATAGGACATGAACAGGTTGGCGGTGCCGTTTCTTTCCTATTCATCATCAGAGATGGCGGAATGCCCCGGTTTCGTGGGACGGGGTGTCCGGGTCTCCCTGGTCTGTTGCTTGGAGGTCTCGTCGACACTGACCAGAACCGTGTCATCGTCCTACTCCCTTTGATAGGTGTTGAGAACATCCTCCATGGTACCAACAAAAGGATCATTCTCTTTCGGGGGAAGACACCAGCACTTCTTGTACCAAGGCTTTCTTTGGTTTTTTTGAGCGTCCGCCGAATGGTCTCCGTTGATATGCTGTCGACAATTGCCCGTTCCACCATCTTGTCGCCCAACAGTCTGAGGGTCCACGCGGCAGAACCAGAGGGAGGGTCTGAACAGGCCAACATGACCCGTTTCGCCTCACCTGCACCATCCCGAACCTTTGGTCGGCGGTTCGCCTGATCTTTCCGTTCCAACGCGGCGTCAAGACCGTCAAGAACACAGCGCCTGCGGACAAGTTCAACCGTCGCAGTGCCCACACCAAGAACATGGGCGATGGCCACATCCGTTCAACCACCACCCTTGCGGTCCTCGTCAGCAAGTAACATGATGTGGGCCCGACGGCGGGAAGAGGCCGACCCCTTCCTGACTTTGACACTTTGAGGTCTTGAGTTCCCTTCCCATGGGGACTCACCATTTGACGAAGGCACTACAAACCCTCTTTTCAGGTCTTTTTCAACGTCCTGTTCATGTTATCCCATACCCTGTGACACCACAGTTCTCATTTCCCCTCACTGTCACTATCGGCTTATCTTTCCTCCCTCTTCATCGGCCAACATGACCCTTTTTCAACCGCTAGTGACATGTGCCACTAGTCCTCCTCCACCAGCTCATGGGTTCTCGTCGCCATCCTGACACCCATCGCCTTGTAGATGGTTTCGGCCTCCCGGGTGGTGGCCGAAGGCATGACATAGCGCCGGCCGGTCTCGGTGTCCCTGATGAGCGAACATTGCTGATGGGTAAGAGCTTCACGGATCACCTCGGGCGACAAGGTCAGACGTCGGCCGGCCAGACGATGGCCCAAATGCCTGACCAGACTGAAGGCCATGAAGGACAAGGCCAGATGAGCCTTGATGCGAGCTTCGGTCCAGTGATAAACAGGCCGAACCTTGAGATCTGTCTTGATGATACGGAAACTTTCCTCAATCCGCCATAACTCACGATAGCGGGACAACAGATCAGCTGCCCGGACATTCCTGAGATTGGTGATCACTCCATGTAGCCCGTCCCAACGAGCGTCTTCCTGCACTTTGTCGTGATCAAGGACAGCCTTGGCCTTGCCCTGTATAGAGATGTATTTCCAGCGTCCTCCCCGCCCCATCATCGCCCGTGGATTGCTCGATTTTTTCAGTTTCTTCAAAAGCTTGTCGGTACTTCGCAAGCGGTCGGCTTCATCTTTCCTGGCACGGGCCGGACTGTAGGACACAACCAGTCGACGACCGTTGTGGCGAAAGACACCAATTGAATATTCCGTACCGGCCACCGAACGGTACCGACTGGTGTCCAGGATCTTGTCCTTCAGATGACCAGGCAGATGCCGCAGTCTGGCTCCCATGATATACTGATCACCCTCGTCTTCAATGGCCGTCAGATTGGCATCGGTCATCAGTCCGGCGTCAGCCACATGAACCGCTTTGATATCAGGATGACGGCGTGCCAGACTTTGGCACATGGGAAGATAGCTAGAGCCTTCCCACAAGGCTCCGGGAAACAGCTGATAGCCAATCGGTAGACCATCCCTGGTGGTCATCAGGGCCAACAGGATCTGAACCTCATGGGATTTACCATCCTTGCTGAAGCCGAACTGACGCAACGTATCCTCGGCCACCGATTCAAAGTAAAGGGTGGTCCAATCAAAGTACATGACATCAAACGTACCGGCGAGGAGATCAAGGGAATGGGTGGACACCCTGCGCTGGAGTTTGTCAATGAAGGTATCATTGAGACGGTCCATCATGCGGTAAACTTTATGGCGAGGCAGGTTGATGCCAAAATGGCGGGCGAGTCTCTGGACGCTGGCCCGTTTTGATTCCGGTTGGGCCAAGCGGGCCATGACGGTATGATACAGTGTTCTGTTGGCGGCTTTTTGTCGGGTGGGGGCCAACAACCGGTCAAAGCCCATTTCTTTGTAGAGTTGGCCATAGATCTCATGGATACCGGTTGTCATTCGTTGTTCTTCCTTGAGGGCCAGGATATTGGCCCGTGTTCGTTCCGGTGGTGTCTCGGTGGTGTGTTGTTTGGCCTTGAGGACCCTTTCGGCTTCTTCTTGTGGTGACCACAGGGTGGGGGTGTTATGATGGAGCATTTTGGCCTTGGTATATTCGCCGAGTTTTCGCAACTGTGCGAGTTCCTCTTGATTGGAGGCCATGCCGATATGCTGGATGATACGTTGTCGTGGTTGTCCCTGTTCATTGCGGAAGCTCTGGACGATTTGGACGGACGTTTTATTGGTCTTGGGGGATGTTTTGGTTCGAATGAACATGGCCATGAGAGATTCTCGTTTGCGATGGATGTTTATGTGTTGGATATAATATAGGGGTTATTGTGTGAATTGCAACACATAAATATTAAGTAGGCACTACAAGAGGGTTGCAACAAATCCTATGAAACCAAAGGCCGGTATAATGGGCGTGCAGAGATTAGGGAAAAGGTGAAATCAGGGCGAAAGTGTCAAAGTCAGGAGGCCGACCCCTTGCCACAGTCCAAACGGTGCGGCAAAGGGCGATATTCCTCCTCGGTAAGAGTGACACGATCGAGTTTACGACGACTATTAGGCATGAATGACTTCCTCCTTAAGACCCCCTCAGCACAGAAAAGGGCCACTACACTTTGGTCTTTGTTGGTGACAGGATAGGAAGATAACGGTTACGATGCAACCGAGTGAAATATCCTCAAGATATCATCATTACAACAATTATGGGATACTAGATCCTTGGTTTTATCTCCAATTAAAATAAACCTTCCATCCTTTTGATATAATCATCAAAGGAACGTGTGGACTTTGGAATAAGTTGAGCCAAATCTTCTTCTCCACGAGAAATTAATTTTAGTTTTGCTTCCTCAAGGAAAGTTTCATCAGAATCAAAATCCATCTTCAGCGCTTTAGCAATTTTACGAGTAGCTTCATCCTTACTTATATATGGATAAGCTCCAAGAAGTAGTGCTAATTTGACTAAGTTACACTCAACCCTTTCCAACGTGTCTTGTTTCAAAAATGAGAAGGTAACTTTTGGTTTTGAAGCTATGATAAATAGGTAATCACCATTTTCAGCCATATAATGATCCAAAACCATTTTCAGTGAACCAATAGACGCACCAGAGGGAGAATCTATTGGCCAACTAAGTGTTATATTTCCAATTTCTGTTGGAACTTCAATTTTATCACCAATATCACATCCGAGTTCTTGCGAAAAAGCATTTGGAATAGAACGTCCACTACCTCTTAAAGCATGATCATCAATCCGATACCTTAGGCACCAATTTTGCTGTCCTGAAAGGTAGCATGCTGAAATTTTCGTTATATCAGTGATAATTTTTATGTTTGGTGCATCAGGTTTAATACTTATGTACCCATCTACATTTTTTTCAAATTTTGGTGTACTTAAGTAACTCCTAATTGAAGTTTCTTTTACCTTAAATTTTTTAGAAAGTTCACTTACTAGATGGTTAATTGGAGCCTGCCCACCATATGTTTCTAATTCTTTGGTAATCCCATCAAGAATACCTGTATATTCCTCATAACCTTCTGTTCCTGATAACACGAATTCATTTTGTACATTAATCCTCCAAAACCTAGGATCTTTGATTAAGCTATTACATGTAGAACGAACATTGACACTTTTTATATGCTTTTGAATTTCTCCTAAAGTCATAGGTCTGTTCATATATTGTAAAAGAGAGTATACTTTATCCAATTTTGAACCTTGGAACCATATCAAACCACCATCAATCATTAGAAATTTTCCTAAATACTCAAGCCAAGAGAAGTGATTTTTTTGACGAATCCCGAGTGAGCTCAGAGTATCTTGTAAGTTTACATGACTAATAAACCCTCTTTGATCCATATTTTTACTTAGAATTCGGATTGTCTTAACTGGAAGGCTCTTATCAATTAACAACCAATTCTCGTGGCTTTTGTATGGGCCCGCAAGCCACAACAGCAATAATTTTTCAACCTGTCTATTGGAATGATCCTCACCAAAATCCCCAACAAACCAATTTAGAATTTTCTCAACTTCATTGGGATTATCTGGAAAAGCGCTGCCTAGATATCCATGAAGAGATTCTGCTCGTTTTTGGAGTGGTAGAAAATTGTCTTCCTGAAATTTTTTCAGTTTAGTCAAAGCTTTTTCTTCTAGCTGCCTGACCCTCTCTCTAGAAATATTAAATTTATGAGCTATATCCTGTAAAGAAACCGCTTTCTTCGTTGTCAATATACGCGATATAGAAATAGTAAATAATCTTTCATTAAAACCCTCAAACTCCTGTGCTATTAACTTTGAAACTGGATAGTGTCTTAAAGTTTCACCTGCTAAAGTTCCTGGTTTGAAATCTTCCAGCTCCGACCAGAATCTCTTCAGCTTTGGAGTCCATTTTGGCTGTTTTTTTGATAAATTCTTTGTTGGGGTACAGCACATCGGGTCTCCTTGAACCTGATCAGAAAAATCCTTGAAAAAGGGTTTGATTTTTGAAATAGCCACAATTTGTTCATGCTCAGCATGATAGAGGTCAGTAATACTTCGGCCTAATCTTACCTGGCTGATAGTTGCAGATTCAATCACGCTTGCTAATTCAATAACTTGTTGGACTTCAAAGTAACAAATTTGCATTAAATCACCAATCCGTAGCTGTGGATTTGTAATGCTTTCTGGAAAATCTTTAAGTAATTCTTTCGTTTTATGGGATAAAGGAAGAGTCTCAAGGGATTGTATAAAAGGGTCATTAGAAAAAATTTTTAATTGTCGAAAACTATCAAATATTGGCCCTAATGTTTCTACTATTTCTTCTAAACATTCACTGTTTATATAATCGGTAAATTCCCAAAATGATTCATATAAATCTGCTAATGTTGCATCAATCCCGAGGATTTCTTTGACCGTATCTGGAGCATCCAAGTAACCTACACTTTCTGCGATTGATCTAGGAATTAATGGAGTGGGTGCAGATCCCCAAGGTTGAACCTCTCTTTGTTCCATTTTAACACAAAGTTTCTTAGTTCATGTGAATACGAGTATGTAAGAATTCTGTCATAGCCCAAATTGGGACAGATTTTCCGAGCATCTCATCTAATAATATGGGTAAACCCGTTGCAGCATATTCATTTGCCATTGAAACTAGTTCCCTTGGTTTCGACAAGATCTCAGTACTATCTGTGATACCGACTGCAATTAACTGCAACTGAAATAACCTCCACGGGTTTGAAGGTAATACCTCTCCTGCACGAATAAACTGGTACCATTTACTTGCTTCCAACTGGGTCCTTCTTCCTTCTTGGACGCCTATACAAAAAGCAAGCCACCATATATCAACATACCGATCAAAGGGAACATCATCTCTATTTATGTTATTAGCTTTTTCTGATTGCCCTGTCATAGTAAAGCGTTGAACATTTGCAAGATACTTTGAAGGAAATTTAAGGTGCTGATTCTGTAAATTAGATACAAATAAATCATCAGTCATAATGAATAGATCCTGATATTATGAGGCTCTGTAACTGAGTTGAAATTTTTCATGGTCTCGACGTTGACACTGGTCACAAAACTCTCTATGCGTACAATTACAAAGCCTAATTTCTGGTCTTTCAACATTAGGATTATTAATAAGATCTATAGGATAATCGTCTGTTTTTATTAATGTAAAAGTTGTTCCTGATTGCCTGTCTAAAATGTCCTCAGTATATGAAATTTCTGATTGAGTTAAGAATAATACAACTTGTCGATCAATATCTATTCCTGCTGCTTTACTCACCATTTCTAAAACTCTGCGTTTAACATTGCCAGACATCATCCCTAAGGGTGTATCAATGACTCTGGGTGCAACAACCCCACTTACTTCAGTTAATGCCCATATGAAGGCAAACGTTAATGCCCTTTGTGAAGCACCATTGACTTCGGTATCAGGATTAAGCGTTCTATTGTCGTTGGTTCTAACTATTATATTGTAATCATTATTTATATATACCTGCTGAAAGACTCCATTTTGATCTGGATCAGCCCCTACCATATCTAGAAATAAGTCATTCATCCTATCACTTACTTTATCAATATAAATTTCCTGCATTTCTTTCAAAGAATTTTGAATAACGTGCTGAAGATCGTCTAAAACCGCTTGTTCGGCATCTAATCCTTTCATTTTTTCTTCTTCATTACGAAGAGTTTTTTGGAGCTGATCAAGGTTTTTTAATTTGCCTGTCTCTTCTTTGAGGGATCTTTCAGTATTATCGAGCTCACGTAGTTTATCTAATTCGGATGATCTAAGCATTTCTATTTGCTTTTGATTTTGTTCTATTTCATCTTCATCTATTTGCTTAATTTTTGCTTTTATGGAATCTAGTTCACTTTTTGCTTTTCTGATACGTTTTTGAGTAACTACGCGTCTTTGCACAAGATCGGAGTAAAAATCTATCCAATTTTTTGAATCTTCAGCATCCGAAGCTTCCATTTCTCCCTTGGCTTGATAATAAAGGGATGATAAAAATTCCGCTTTAATATCACTTTTTCGTTGCTGGTTTATCAACTCGTAAACATTCGCTCTAGCCAGAGTTCCATCTGATAGATCAGCCCCACATATACATTCATTTAATTCTAACCGCTCTTCAAGTACTGGCACTGAAGCCTTTGGGATAATCCCCTTGCTGTGCAAACTGTTCAGATGGGTATATCCTTTCTGTAAAACTGGTTCTAATAATTCCCAACTTAGAACTTTTTCTTTAAACAGTTCCTGATGCTCAACCTTAAGTTTTTTTTCTTCTTCAATCGCATCATTGAGTTGTTTTTGTTGACTTTCTTCTTGGTAAGCTAATTCCTTATAACTTCCGTTCATCAAAGCCCGTCTTAAAGCTCTTTCATACTTATCTAGGTCCCGTTTAATATTGGTAAGTTGTAGTTTCAAATCTTTTTCTTTTTCAGAAAACTTCTCTATGTTTTTCGTTATTTCTTCAATCTTATCAATTATTTGTATTAGTTCTTGGGAAGTAGTTGCTCGTTTTTTCTTCTTACGCAACTCGCTCTGAGTATTTGATATACGCTTTTGGACTCCTTCAAGTAGATCAAGACCTAATAATGAACGAATTGCATCCTTAACTTTGTCTCTTTTCGTATTTTCGGAAAGCTGGGGAGATATAAATGACATCGCTGCATCACCATCTGTAAAGAAAACATCAATCATTTCTCTTGGTAACATTTGTTTTAGCCTAGATTCAGTATCTTCAATTAGTTCTAATCCAGCAGGTTTTTTCTCAAATAAAATCACACGTTCCTTGCCACGATTTGGGTTATCCCCAGAAGGGGTTTCATTTACTTCTCGTTTGAGCCTATAATCAGTTTGTGATGTCATTGTTTCATCACCTACCATACTCACCGCTGTGTGAACAAAATCTATTTCCACTGAAATTTCACAACATTCATTCTCCGGCCAATCGGCAGGGGACAATCTAACATTAATATCTTCCAATACATCCTGACCATAAAGGCCCCAGCGCAATGCTCTCAAGGTCGAGGTTTTCCCGGATCCGTTCTCAGCTCGTATGACTGTTAAAGGCTTTTGAGGATCAATGCTGAATAATAAATCAATTTTTCGCAAAAGCCTGAAATTTCGAATGCGGGTTGCAACAATTTTCATTCCAAATTTCCCTTTTCTTGAACTAAGCGTTCGCCAAGTGCTGTGACTTGCCGAGAAACACATTGAGTAATATTGTGGGGACGCTCATTTTCTAAACACCAAATATTATAAAGTGTCTTCATAAGTTCATCGTGATAACCAGTAAATCTGTTCTCGGTGCTTAAAACCTTATATTTAAGTACTTCCAATGCTTTTTTCTGTGCCGTAGTAGCCATCTAATCTTCCATAAAACTCAACTATACATTGTAGTCATTATATGATTAATCTCATCGAAAGGACCGCCAAAACTACCCCCATTAGCCGATAATTCTGCGAATTCTCGTGCACGATCAAGTTCGCCATTAGTTATCGCTCTTGCGCTACGGTCATAATGATCAGGTGGAACTACTACAAAATCATGTAGGTGAGCAATTGTTTTATTTACGGCATCACATTTACGTAGAATACGCCCCCTTCTCTGTACCCATTGCCTCTGAACAGTATTACTTGCTAAAATAAATGCTTCGCTCACCTGAGGAACATCTACCCCTTCATCAAGAACACGTTTACATGTAAGTATATCGTAATCTCCTTTTGCAAACCGGTCTAGTATATATTTTGAATTTGAACGCTTACTTGTTTCGTCAGAGGTTAGTTGGTGAATCGTAAAGCTCAAATCGTTTTGCAACATATCATTTACATGGTTTAATTGTGAGGGATTTTTGTCCGTTGTATACACTAAAATCTGCTTCACGCTATCTCTAGAACGGTTACATAATAACGCTCGAAGTTTCCCAACTTTATTTTCTGCGGCTTCAATTACTTGACGCCGCTTTATTAGCAATGACCTAATTTCTTCCGAAAGATTTCCTGATTCTGAAACATCGGTATCTTTACCAAAGCCTTTTCTTTGGAGCCTTTCGGTTAGACCCTTCCATTTATCAAGCTCGTCATTTGTTAGATTTACCTGATGAATGTAATAATTGTATGGTACTAGGCAAACACCAATTGCTTCTCGTAAACTAAACTCAAATACAGGTTTCCCAAAAAAGGCAAATAAAGCTTCTGTTCCTTCTGGATCATACTGTCGTTCAGGGGTTGCGGATAATCCAAGGCGGTAATCAAATCGATTTGGCGTATTTTGTAAGAAACTCTTTTTCCCGAGGTTATGTGCCTCGTCAGCGATAAATAAGGCAGAAATATCCTCAGGAAGGTTATCAAGAATCTTACGGAAGTGATTACTAGTAAGGAAATTTTCAGTCACTATCATCACCTCTATCTTACTTACCTTTGACTTTAATCCCATTACAGCAAAATAAAGTTGCTTCGCTCGTTCGGATTGAGAACCTTCAGTTGGTAGCGGCTCTACACCGAACGATTTTACCTCATCTACCCATTGGGAAACTAATGGTTTATAAGGTGCACTTATAATCACAAGCAACGAGTCCACTTCTTCTTGAAGCCTTGAAGCTGCGGCCAAAGCAGTAATCGTTTTCCCTGAACCAGTTGCCATGGAAAGAATGCCTCTACGATCAGATAATTCCCATGCTTGAATTGCCTTTCCTTGATGGCTGAATGGTCCATTGTAAAGGTTTATGGAAGAAGGGATTGAAAGCTTTGCTTTTGATTCTTCAGGTCCAATAAAATATTTCTTAGAAATATCATCTATTTCGTTTTTTTCTTTTGTCCACGCCAAATAAAAATCATCAATTGTGGGTTTTCGCTCTGGACGATACTCCTGAATTAAATCCTTCTCTATAGCGACGGGTAGGTCTATGGTAAAGATATTTTCAATTTTACCATTCCACAGATTTTCATATTCTTCTTCTAATATTGCTATTGTTTCTTCAGTCCGTTTCCCCTCCCATGTAGCTTCAACTCTAATTTGCTCATGATTCTTACCTAGCCCTGCATCAGTAAAATTACTGGACCCATGTGCAGCAATAGTATGATTAATATCCTTAAACAACCAAACTTTCGGGTGAAACAGAGAACCGTCACGTCCAATAATTACTTTAAACTCAAGAAGGTTATGGATTAGCATATAAGCTAAACAAGTGAGAGTATGATTTACCAATGAACTTGTGTTGATTCTCGCTTCTCCAAGCAATTCTTGGAGGCGTTCTTCTATAACATGTGCTGGCGTTTTTGTACCTTCACGCAAGGCTGAAATATCATCTTCCATTAAATATGGGCTTATGACCAAGCGTAAAGGTGTGGTATCACGCGAAAGATAATGAGCTAGTCCCGGTGCAATAGTTCTAAGTGCAGCACTTCCAAAATATCCAAACATACAGTCCACAGATGTCGCTTTCTCAAATGATCGGATAAGTACTTCCTCAACATAATTATCCCTAGGAAGCAAATATAACGATTTATACTGTACGTCTCTAAGTCCCATATTCTCAGATGTAAATCGCATGTAGTAATTTACTAGTGGTGTGATCAATACAAAACGATCCTAATATAATGACTTCAAACCAAGTGCTGATCGGCTTTTTCTGAAAATAAAAAGGGTGCTTTTTGGTAACTACTCAGGTAGTCGCAGTGTAGAATAATGAAGACTTATCTGATGGGCAAGGTTATTTTGGGTCAGGTCTCAGGTAACGGTAGCGAGGACTCAAGCCGAGCCAACACATCACCGGTTTCAGTCCTCAGGGTCTCAAGAGCATTCCACCCCTGTTTCCTTACCGTCTCAAGGACATTTCTCAGGATGGTGAAGTCCCGTGCACCTCCCTTGGTTCGGAAACTCCCGGAGATCTTTTGCTTGCGTTTCTAAGGGGCACCGTCCCCTTTCCGAGATATTATTGGTCGCGGGGACAAGAAGGAGCTCATGAAGACACAGCAGCACGCCATCCTAGTCCGTGTGCAACCGACACGCCAAGTTATGCCCCTGGCGCCGTCGTTCTCTCTTCCCTCTTGGGGCTGCCGTATACACACATGTCCTTTCAGGCCATATCCAAGTTGTATGGCGCGGAATTGATACAGTCACCGTAACATGACAACCGGGCCCGGTTGTCTATAAGAGCCGTTCCATCCCCCGAGACGTGCACAGACCCAGGCCGCAAAGGCCAGGGATCCCACCGGATGCGGGTTCTTCTGCCTTTCCGTCCGGCCCTCAAGGGTAACCGATGCCGCTTCCAGCACTGCCCGGTCGGCCGGCGAAAACACATCCTCAAGAGGCCTTTGGCCCTCGCCATCACGATCCTGAACCAACTGCAGGCAGGACACACTAGCCACCAATGTCATCGCACAGAGATGACGGAAGGGAGCCGTCGACATCAAGACCCTCTCAATGTCAAAACCTTGTGTCTTGATCGTCCGGAACAACTGCTCAATGATCCAACGTTGACGATAGAGGCGAATGATCCAACGGGCCTGGTCAAAACTTGAAACCTCATGACGGGTCAAAAGCCGCAAGTGAATGGGAGAAACACCCTCTTCCGGTGCCCGGTTCCGGGGATGCCTGAGCGTTGTCGACCCAAAGCGAACCGCCAGCCGGGCCGTCCGTTTTCCCTGTCCGGGACGGGCCACCAATGCAACCTCATGCTCTTCCAATGGCCGTTCTTCAAGACGGGCAAACACCTTGCCGGTACTACCTTCGACACCACGGTCATGAGAAGCTCTGATCACACCCTCGACCGAATCCGGACAACAGGTAAACATCTCGTTGATGTCAGCCTCACAGTCGGCAAAAACCGTCACCATAGACGCTTCCCCCAACACCTCATCACTTCGCCACATGCTG
This sequence comes from Paracoccaceae bacterium, assembly GCA_022822495.1. Lineage (GTDB taxonomy): Bacteria > Pseudomonadota > Alphaproteobacteria > Rhodobacterales > Rhodobacteraceae > MPNP01. The sequence continues at coordinate 18,512 of JAJEBQ010000003.1, forward strand.
GCCATCTAGCGGTAACTCTGGCGCTCGCGAAAGGAGCGGTTTGGGATCATCCTCCCGCCGTTCCATCAATTTTGAATCCAAAAGACACAAAAGGGTTCCCCGTTCCGCTTCAACCGCAAGCGTTGCATGACCAACCAGACCGTGGCCACGACCATCAACGCACAAACTCGTCGTCTCCGGGATCGACAGGACATGCACTCCACCAACACGCGACGATGTTGTCACCGCTACCGGCGCAATGATCCGGTCCGCCGTCACCTTCCCCTTCCTCAAAAAACGGCCAATGCTTATCTCGCCGGACCGATTGCCACCAAGACGGCGAACCGAAAGGCCGTCAAGACCATGGCTTGTCAGGCGGTCTTGAATAAAACGGTTGAGCTGATCCAATCGATAATCCCCAAAGGATGATGCTCCCTGTTCCATTTGTCAATCTCCTGCTCAAATTCAATGACAACAAAAGAGAATCACATCGCCGATCAAAAGGCAAGGGCAAACTCAAAAAAAGATGTGTGAATACGGTAGATCCGCAAGGGTGGTGGCCGGACACGGCTTGAACCGGAAACCACCAGGCGGTTTGGATGGATGACTTATCATGAGATCATCCGAGACAATCTTGAGGGGCTGATGGCGGCCGGCCAGTGCTCATGATGATGGCCTTTGCGATGGACAAGATCAAGGAGATGTGTTGCCCGGTCTTCCGGGAGGCACTGGCGGCGGCCGGCTCACGAACGACACTGTGGCGGCGCATGCTGTCCCTCTGCGATGTCCTTGACCTTCAGTGGTGGGACCTTCTTCTGAATCACTTGGCCGGACGCAGGACAAGGGGACCGCCGGCGGTGACCTGACTTCCTTGGTCACAAAAAGTCGAAACATAAGCCGTGATGAACAAAGCGGCTCGGGACGGGCTCAGGACAGGTAGCGACGGGATGTTCTCCGGCGGACGGGTGAAGTGTATCCGGTACGTTGAAAAACGGGTTGGCTGGCACAGTTTGGGGGTGGAAATCAGGCCGTTGCACCCCGTTGACCGTCCCGAAAATACCCGAAAAACATAAACCTGCCCTTAAAATAATACAGACAAACACCATTTTAAGACTAATTTTTGCTAGCGGGAATTACTGTTCTTTCCAAGAAAAATTGCTATCCAATGAATTGATAATTCTATGTACCTTTTCTTCTTTATCTGCTTGATAAAATTGAAAGAAAAGTTTTTCGAGGTATCTCATTTGAACGGCTATTAATCAAATTCTCATCTATGAATTATTTGAAGATAACTTTTGTAGTGCCCGATTAATCAAATCTACAGCCATTTCAACATCTTTATCAGTAGTTTCAAATCCTAAACTGAATCGAATTGATGCTTCTACTTCACTATGAGGAAGATTGATGGCCTTAAGAACATATGATGTTTCAGTAATACCTGAAGAACATGCTGAACCCGTGGAAGCTGCAAGTTCGGGTTGTAATACCTGAAGTATATCTTTGGCAATAAATCCTTTGAAACATATGTTGGCATTTCCCGGATGTCTTAAAGTTCCCTCAACACCATTAAGCTTAATATCCCATGGTAATACACATAACTCTTCAATGAGCAAATCCCTCTTTTGAATTAGCTTGTTTCTTTTTTGAACAATATCATCACTACAAAATAACTCGGCTGCGGCACCTATTCCCACACATAATGGAGTTGGCACCGTACCTGAGCGTACCCCGTTCTGTTGGCCTCCCCCGTAAATGATTGGTTCCAACTTATCTTGAAGTTCGCGACGCAAATAAAGTATTCCAATACCTTTGGGTCCATACATTTTGTGCGCTGACAAACTCATTAGGTCTATATATTCAGTAACTTTTTCTAAATCTATTGAAATTGGCGCTTGTGCAGCATCACAATGAAATAAAGCACCTGAGTTTCTGACAAGTTCTGAGATTTTTTTTATGTCTTGAATGGTACCGATTTCATTATTTACTGCCATGATTGATACTGCCAAAACATCATTTCCTAGTAGGTTTTCTAATTCTTTCAGTGATACTCTACCCCGATTATCAACCGGTACAAAATCAACCGGGCAATTAAATTGATGAGAAATTACTCTAGCTGACTGAAGTACACATTTATGTTCAATTTCGCTTATAAGAAACCGCCTTCTCTTGCTTCTTTGATTTACTTTGCGTACAAGTCCGATTAGTGCCAAATTGTTTGACTCGGTGGCACCAGAAGTGAAATAGATTTCATCGGGGAATGAGCCTATCAAATCTGCGATCTGTTGCTTTGATTTTTCAACGGCTAATGCACTTTTCCAACCAAAGATATGATCTTCAGAATGTGGGTTACCGAAACTTTCATTGAAGAAAGGTAGCATTTGATCTAGAACCCCTTTAGGAACAGGGGTTGTGGCTTGGTGATCAAAATAAATACTTTCTGAAATTCTCATTATACTTAGAGTTTTTGATGAATAAATACGCGGTCATGCAGGTTTTCAAATTCTATGAAGAAAACTTTTGAACGCTAATTGACTATAATTGATAGGATGTTTAATATCAAACTGGAGAACATCTCCAGTAAAGAAATTATAAAATGAAACCAAACAATCAATAAGATGTCTAGCAGACCGCTTCATTCACCAAATTATCGTCCACAATTTTCAGGACATGAGACTTTCCCACTGCGTTACGGTTGGCTTAAGAAAGCTTACGATCGTGTTGCAGAGACAGAAAGTAAATCTGAGAATAGATTGCTTTGTTGGGGAGAAGAGGCGATAGCGCGATTTGGTGTTGGTAAGAATATGGTTAATTCGATACGTTATTGGTCAAATAGTTGTGGTATAATCGAAGAATGCGCTAATGGTTCTAAGATAAAAACAACTGCACTTGGTAGAAGCATTTTCGAAAGTGATGGTAATGGTTTGGACCCATATTTGGAAAACCCTTCGACACTTTGGCTGATGCATTGGAATTTAGCATCAAACCCAAAGAAGACAACTTGGTATTGGGCGTTCAACCATTACACGGCAAACACATTTTCACGAAATTTATTTGTTCAAAAGATTGAAAATTTTGCCAAAGAACATGGTTGGGTACGTTGTTCTTTAAATACGATAAAAAATGATGTGGCATGCTTTATTCGATCCTATTGTGTGTCACAAATAAATGGCCGCAATCAATATGATAGTGTTCTAGAATCTCCTCTTTCAGAACTGGGTATAATTAAGCCACTTGATGATAAAGATGGATATCGGATTGTAAGAGGTTCAAAACCTTCCTTGGGAGATGGTCTGTTTATCTATGCTTTGCTAGATTTTTGGTCTGGTTTCACACACGCAAAAACCCTTTCTTTTGAAGCCATTACATATGAACCCGGAAGTCCGGGTCGGGTTTTTTCATTAGGTGAAGAGGATATAATTGATCGATTGTCAAATCTTGGAGATAAAACAAAGAAAAAACTACGTTGGTCAGAAACTGCAGGTTTAAAACAGGTAGTTCGAAACTGTGAATTTGATGATAGGTTAAAATTTAGTTTTTTGTTTTCAGATTATCCTAAGCAAACATAGGCAAGAGGTACCTGATGAAGTTAAATAAAAAGGTGCAAGTTGTCCGAAGATTTTTAAGATCAATACGAATTGATACTGATTTGGAAGAAAGTGCCAATTTAGAAGGGTTTATTTGCACTCAATCACATTATGATCTTTTGAAGAACATGATCCGCCATGTATCTGAAACTAAGCAAGGAGCTTTTACCTGGACAGGTCCCTACGGAAGTGGGAAATCGAGCCTAGTTGTTGCTTTGAGCTCATTATTGAGTTCAAAAGCTAGATTACGAAAGAAAGCAGAAGAGGTATTTGGCAATGAGTTTACAAAAGATTTACGTCAAACCTTGCCATTAGGAACTAAAGGCTGGCAAATTGTTCCAATTGTTGGTGTCAGAGATGATCCAGTCAGAGTCATGGGGGATGCCCTAAGGCGGGAAGGAGTAATTAAGCGTAAACCTCGCGGGGGTTGGAACGAGGTAAATCTAATTACTGCTTTAACTAAAACTGTAATTGATAAGCCAGATGATCACGATGGTATTATTCTGTTTATAGATGAAATGGGTAAATTTTTGGAGTCTGCTGTCAGAAATGGTTTTGATATTTACGTGCTCCAGCAACTTGCAGAACTCGCATCAAGAAGCGATGGAAGGTTCTTGTTAGTTGGAATATTACACCAATCATTTGAAGAATATACACTTCGTTTATCATTAGAAGCAAGAGATGAGTGGGCAAAGATTCAGGGACGTTTCATTGATCTAATCGTCGATGCTACTGGCGAAGAGCAAATAGAGTTACTTTCGCAAGCTATTGTTAGTACTCATAAAACAACCCAAAAAATAAAAAGTGTTTGTAACGCAGTTTCAAAAGCATCTTTTGGCGGCTCCCAAACAGTTGCTAATGGACTCGTGAAATGCTGGCCGTTGCACCCAATAGTTGCTTGCCTATTAGGTCCCATTTCAAGGAGACGGTTTGGTCAAAACCAACGTAGTTTGTTTGGTTTTTTAAGTTCAGCAGAACCTTTTGGATTCCAAGATTTTATAAAGAACGCATCACTGCAAGATCTTTATACACCAGATATGTTATGGGATTATCTCCGAGCAAATCTAGAACCATCAATTTTGGCTTCACCCGATGGTCATCGTTGGGCTTTGGCCACCGAAGCTCTCGAACGTTGCGAAGCTCAAGGAGGTGAAAAGAACCACATAAAACTTTTGAAGATTATTGCCGTAATGGATCTTTTCAAGGAACGGTCAAAAATTGGACCAAGTAACAAACTTCTTAATACTTGCTTCTCCAAGAAGGAGTTAAAGGAAGCACTAGAGAGATTAAAGGGTGGTTCGTTTACAATTTTTAAGGAATTTAATGATGCCCATGCAATATTTGCAGGGAGTGATTTTGATATTCAAAAAGAACTAAATTTTGCACTAGAAGAAATTGATAAAATAGATTTTGTTAAACTACAACAATTAGCTGGCATTCAGCCCGTCGTTGCAAAACGGCATTACAATGACACAGGTGCATTAAGATGGTTTGATGTAGAAATTGCCCCTCTTAAAGAACTCAGGCAATCAAATAGTAAATTTGATTTGAAAAATGGTGCAATGGGTAAATTTATTTTGGTAGTACCAACTGAAGGGGAAATCGAAACTGAGGCCAAGAAATTATGTAATGAGACGGCAAAGAAAATTGCCCCTAGAGATATTCTGTTAGGTCTTTCTAAGATTTCATGGGTAATCACATCGTTAGCAAGAGAATTACTTGCCTTAGAGTTAATTTACGAAACAAATCCTGAATTAACAGGAGATTCTGTTGCTAGGAGGGAAATTTCATCTCGTATTGCTGAATTAAAATCTCTTCTCGAAACAGAAATGTTTAAATCCTTTGATAATGCAGTTTGGTTTAGTAGTTCATCTAAACCAACACCCTATAGACAGTCAGAACTAAATAATCTTGTGTCAAACTTAGCCGACAAGCGATTCAAGAAGTCCCCAAAAATACATAACGAATTATTGAACAGACATAAACCCTCCGGAAGTGCCGTAGGAGCACAAAATAATTTGTTAAGGAGAATGTTATTTCGCGGAAATGAACAGAGATTGGGTATTGAAAAATACCCTGCAGAAGCAGGGCTGTATGAATCTATACTTAAGAAATCAGGGCTACATAGGGAGATAAGAGGAAAATGGTGTTTAGCTTCCCCTGACAAGAATTTTGATATTTGCAATTTGGATCCCTTATGGGTTGAAGCTATTGAGCTAATAAAAAGATCCCCCACTACAATTAGCGTAATTTATGATTTATGGCGCAAACCACCATATGGGGTTAAAGATGGATTGTTACCATTATTAGCAGTTTGTTTTATTCTTACACAGCAAGAAAGACTTGCAGTTTATAGAGAGGGTGTATTTAAAGCAAAATTTGATGATGTCGATGTGGATTATCTTTTAAAGGACGCGAGTTCTATTCAGTTAAGATGGATGGACATTTCTGGGATATCTCGTAAGTTATTGTTGGAAATGGCAAATATCGTTCGAGAATTGGACAACAGCAATAAATTAGACAACCTCGAACCCATTGATGTGGCTAGAGGTTTGGTGGCCATTTACGACAAATTGCCCCCATGGACAAAAAGAACTATGTTATTATCATCCAACGCAAAAGGGATACGTGAGATGTTCAAAAGAGCGCGGGATCCAAATAAATTTTTGTTTGATGACATACCAGAAACATTTGCGAAAAATGCTAATGATATTAATGCTAATACATTAAAAAAACTTGCCAATAATGTCCGAGATGGTCTAACTGAATTAATATCTGCATACGCTTCCATGTTGGATCGTATCCGCGATGTAATGCTTAGAGAGTTACATGTTCATAATACCTCAGCGCAATCATTATTGGAGATGCAATTGAGAGCCAATAATATCCGGCAAATAGCAGGTGATTTTAAACTTGAAGCCTTTATTAATAGAATTGCAGAATTCAGTAATGATAATGAAAGTATTGAGGGTATAGCTAGCCTAGCAGCAAATAAGCCACCCCGGTTATGGAATGACCTTGATTTTGATAAAACTTTGGTTGAAATAGCCGATTTATCACAAAAATTTCTACGTGCTGAAACCTTTGCCCGTGTGAAAGGCAGGTCTAACAAGAGGCATGCAATGGCTGTAGTTGTAGGTATTGATGGGAAACCAACACCTGTTCATGACGAGTTCACTATAAGTGATTCTGAACGTCAGGATGTAAAACGTTTGGTTGATCAAATTGATAGTGTGGTAGGTAAAAATAATGAAATGAATCGTAGTGTTATTCTAACTGCATTGGCTGAGCTAAGTGCTCATTATCTCGGTAAAAATACTGAAGTTAACAAAAAAACAGAACAACAAAAGCGGGTAGCGTGAGTAAAGCAAATATTGAAAAACATGTACTTGGACTCTCAGGTGGTAGGGATAGCGCTGCATTAGCAGTTTTTATGCGTCAGCATCACCCGGAATTAGATATTGAATACTTTTTTACAGACACGGGTAAGGAGTTGCCTGAAGTTTACGAATTTCTGGGACGTTTGGAGGGTTTCTTAGGCAAGACCATACTGAGGTTGAACCCCGAACGGGATTTTGATTTTTGGCTAAAGCAATACAACAATTATTTGCCTTCACCACAGAGCCGTTGGTGTACCAGGCAGTTAAAACTTCGCCCTTTTGAACAGTGGTTAGAACCTAGGTTAAAAAATGGAGAAACGATATACAGTTATGTGGCCATACGTTCAGATGAAGAATATAGGGAGGGTTACAGTTCCAAAAACAATCAATTAATTATTCGTTTGCCCCTTAAGGAATCTGGTATAGACAAAGAAGGGGTATTGGAAATACTTGATGGTGCAGGCTTAGGATTACCAGAATACTATTCTTGGCGTACTAGAAGCGGTTGTACTTTTTGTTTCTTTCAGCAGAAAATCGAATGGGTTAGGTTGAAGAAGCGTCATCCAGAAGCTTTTGAGGAAGCAAAGGCCTATGAAAAAAATTCAATAGAACACGGGTCACCTTTCACTTGGTGTCAAGGGGAAGCATTAGTTGAGTTAGAAAGACCAGAAAGAGTTAAGCAAATCGAACTAGATCATAAAAAACGCTTGGAACGAATGCGATCAAGAATTATACCTAACCCACTTCGTCCTGATCAAGATTCATTGGATATTGATGACCTTTATGGACAAGCCAAGGTATGCTTGGCTTGTCATAAATAATAATAGCAAAACCAATAACTGATACACATTGTTTGGCGTCTTGTGTAACACCCGACTATGTAGAAACTTTAGCCCCAAAAAAGATCTATTATATTTAGAGTGTGTGAGAATTCTTTGGTTGTTTTGGTATAAGTTAATCTAGCCATGGCCGCAACTTGTCCCATGCGAGTGAAGCAAGTCTACGAGTACGGATTTCTATAAACTCTTTATCCCAATCCTTGACATCGCTTATACCTTCCAACATGGATAAGCGTTTGCCTTTAGTGATTAAGTTTTCTGTAGTTTTATGGAACGGAAGACCCTCTCTTTTCGCTCCTTCAAGAGCTGCCTTTCTTTCTTCCTCGTTCTCGTCTGCAAGTGCAGTGTAAAATAACTTCTTTTTTTTCCAAGAAGCCCTTCCCACAGCACGATTTTCTTTTGTGGGAAGTAATACAAGATTACCTAAAGTGTTTCTAATTCGAGGGTTGGAATAAATATTTTGATTCCATCCTTCAGGATTATCTGAGTTTGGTGCGACATGTTCAACGGTTTTGTATTCCTCGCCTATCCATTTATTGTAATCTAGATATCTTCTATCTGCACCGGGTAAGATACCCTCTCTAGTTAACAATCTAGGATCATTCTTATCTTGGGCAGTATTATGAGAAGCACTTAGTAAAAGAAATCGAGCTAGTGGTTGAGAATGTGAATATATCGGAGTATCCATTACATTACTAATCCATTCTTCCTTACAGTTGAATTGTACCTTGCGAGAACCAAGTTTGCTTAATAGGGCTTTCTTTAGGTCGCTAACCGTTAAGATTGTATTGCTGAAATTTGGACCGGTGCATAAACCAAATTTCTTAGGAGAGTCTCCTTCTTCCATAATATCCCTGAAACAGGTATCAATACCATCCGTGGCACCTGTTGCAGCCCTACGAAGGACTAAAAAAGCAGCAACAGCTTTAAGAACTTTTAGAAAATCGGAAAAATCATTTTTTTCCTTGCCATCAATCCAGTATCTTGCCAAAATTGGCAGTGTTAGATGTGTTTTTGTCGCATTAATGAGGGAACAAAGTAACTTTACCTGTTCGGCTTCTGAGTAGTCATTATGGAAATTATTGATAATTCCTATGTTCTTAGAGTGCCAATAGTAGCAGCGAAATTCAGTTAATTTGGCAAGTATTTCGATAAATTTAGTAGGCTCATCATTAGATATGTTTGAATTAAAATAGTTGAGAATTTCTCCTCTTTGGGCACTGAGGTTTAGAGGAATTTTCTTACCCCTTAGATAGAGAGCAAATGTAATAATTAGATTTTTTGTTTCATCTTGTTTTTGTTTTGTCTCAGGGAAATTTGTCGCCATGATTTCATCAATTTCCCCGAATGCTATTTCGCATCTAGACCCGCTGTAACCATTGTGTTGTGGTTTATTTAGAGTATTAATGACATGTGGCTTCAAAGTTTCTAAAGCAGTCAAAGGTTCCCCAGTAGTGTTGAGCGCATCGAAAATATCAAAAGCAGCAGTTTCATCATCTGTTATAACCGTAGTAACAGCAACGCAGTTACAAAAATACGCTGCAAGCATCAATGTCCTAAAATATGAATGTGCTTCTGGTTCTTTCTCTATCTCAGAAATAGCTTTTGACCAATCTTTTCTGTCAACATCTTGTGTATTCCTCCAAAGAGAAACGTAACCTCCATGAGAAAATCGTTTAGCATCAAGAAATATGCAATCATTTTCTGCGTACCATTTACTATCATTTAGGGATTTACATAGTTGTTTTATTTCTCGATAGTTTTTTAAAATTATTTCTGCTTCACGTGTGTTTCCAAGATCAGGCGCAAGGAATTCTGTTTTATTGTCTTGAATAAATTCTACAAACGCTGATAGGAAAAGTGCGATTTCAGAGCGCAGTTCTTCTTCTTGTTTACTGCCACCTCTGAAATCTTTATCTCTTACAATCCGGGGGAAACGGAAATTTTCTTTTCCGTGTTGGATAATTTGAATGCCCCTCACACATGAAGCTAAAGCCTCCTCAAGTGATTCTACCTCAGTATTTAGCAAATAAGTGGTTTCCGGCGAAAACTTGGGAATATCATGCTTTAATATTCTTAATCTTTCAATTAATGCGCATGCTAGGAGAGTTAGTGTAGTAAGCCTTTGCTGACCATCGACAATAGAATATGACCTTCCTTTAAATTTCTCCTTTTTTATCGGGTCCTTAACGAGAATTAAAGTACCAAGAAATGTGTATGCGCTTGCATCGGCACCGTGTGACAAACGTTCAAATCCAGTGAAAATGTCTGTCATAAGCCGGTGAAGGTTTGCCTTTGACCAATCATAGGTTCTTTGATATTCTGGAATTCGGAACCCGGCACCACCGTTACTCATGTTTGCAACTTCCCAAGGGTTATAGGCTTGCGCCGTGAATAAATCGCTAACTTTTTTCATGCCTAACTTCCTATATTCTAGGTTTCTTTAAACATTGCAGTAGAACAAATTAAAATATGGAAGGATAAATTAAACCTATAAATCCATGTAAACATGTGATTCCGCTTTAGCACCTGGTTGAGTAACTGCCCCTTCTCTAGTTGGGCCGACAAGTTGAGCATATTTCCAAAGGGCACCTGAACTGTAATAGGTTTTCTTGGGGCCCTTCCATTCAGACTTACGCTTGGACAATTCCTCTTCAGTGAGGTCGACTTCCAAAGTCCCCTCAAGAGCGTCAATAGTGATTAAATCGCCATTCCTAAGGAGTGCAATTGGTCCTCCATGTGCAGATTCAGGACCGATGTGACCGACACAAAAGCCACGCGTGGCACCTGAAAATCTACCATCTGTGATCAAAGCCACCTTCTTACCCATGCCCTGCCCGGAAAGGGCCGCCGTAGTTGAGAGCATTTCCCGCATACCAGGTCCGCCGGCAGGGCCTTCATTACGTATGACAATAACTTCGCCTTCCTTGTATTTTCTTTGCTTGACAGCTTCGAAGGCGTCTTCCTCACACTCGAAAACATTGGCCGGACCCGAAAACACAATTTGATTCTTCTCCATCCCGGCGATTTTGACAATGGCCCCATCGGGTGCAAGATTGCCACTAAGACCAACAACCCCTCCTGTTTCGGATAAGGGAGTAGCAGCTGGATAAATTACTCGACCATCAGCTTCTCTTTCAACCAGGTCAAGTTCTTCACCTACGGTCTTGCCCGAAGCAACGATGCAGTCTTCGTGTACAAGACCTATTTTACGTAGTTCTTTCATGACCACAGGTACACCACCGGCTTCATAGAGGTCCTTGGCAACATATTTCCCGCCAGGTTTCATATCGACAAAATAGGGAGTACTTTTGAATATTTCGCAAACATCAAAGAGGTCAAAATCAAGACCTGCTTCATGGGCAATGGCAGGCAAGTGAAGTCCAGCATTGGTTGAACCGCCGGTGCAGGCTACAACTCGGGCAGCATTTTCCAGTGATTTACGAGTTACGATGTCTCTGGCTCTTATATTTGCTTCCAATAGTCCCATAACGGCCCGACCAGAAGCTTCACAAAACTGATCTCTGCTCTCGTAAGGTGCAGGTGCTCCTGAGGAATTAAAAAGAGCCAGCCCAATGGCTTCTGAAACACACGCCATGGTGTTGGCTGTGAATTGCCCTCCACAAGCTCCGGCGGAAGGGCAAGCCACGCGTTCCAATATGGCAAGTTCAGCGTCTGACATATTCCCAGCCTGGTGTCTTCCTACGGCTTCGAACACATCCTGTACCGTAACATCTTTCCCATCAAGTCGGCCGGGCAGGATCGAACCACCATAGACAAAGACTGAAGGTGTGTTGAGGCGAACCATGGCCATCATCATACCTGGTAGTGATTTGTCACAACCCGCTAATCCGACGATAGCATCATAACAATGGCCCCGCATGGTCAGTTCGACAGTATCGGCAATGGCTTCTCTGGAGGCCAAAGAAGATCGCATCCCTTCATGTCCCATGGCGATTCCATCTGTTACAGTGATGGTTGTAAATTCCCGAGGTGTGCCGTTGGCAGACTTTACCCCCAGCTTGACCGCCTGGGCCTGTCGGTTCAAGGCAATATTACAAGGAGCTGCTTCGTTCCAACAAGTGGCTACACCCACGAAGGGTTGATCAATTTCAAGGTCAGTCATTCCCATGGCAAAATAATAGGAACGATGAGGTGCTCGGGATGGCCCCTGGCTGACGTGTCGGCTTGGCAGGTTTTGTTTTTTTTCAGACATAATTCTTTATCCTTCCGGGTTTAGGAAATTGTCGGTGCATCAGGGCACCCATAAAATGTAAGTAACTTTTGAAAAGACATTAAAGCAGCAAACTTAACGGATTCCTTTCCAAAATTGAAGTTAATCACGCCAAATTCCACGTTTTTGGAAAAACTTTTTCATCTTTTCTGCTTCATCCGTCATGATAGCATCAATTCCAATGTCTAAAAGCCAGCCCATGGTCTCTTCATCATTTATGGTCCAGGCTTGAACTGGGAAATCATGGCTATGAGCCTTATTGATAAAACGTCGGTCCAGAATACGCACACCCTTGTCTCGTAAGGGCACTTGAACGCAATTGGCACCAAAACCTCCCAAGGGTATCCCCCAACTGCTAGCCCTTAACCTGAAAACTTCTCTTGGTCCCATGGAAGTACATAATTTCGTGCCTGCCTCCTGGCGAAACCAGGTTAATCTTTTATTTGAAAACGAACCAACACATACCCGGTCCCAAACATTGTTGGCAACCAAAATATCATATAGGGGTTTAACCGCACTGTCTTCCTTGGGATCAATGATAAACCTCACCTCTGGCCAATTTAAAAGGACCTCTTCAAACAAAGGTATCGGCTCCTTTCCTTGAACTTTGACCTTTAGTAACTCATTCCAGGTCAAGGTATCAATGCGACCTTCCACCGAGGCTACCCGTTTGAGATCGGGGTCATGGAATGCCACTAGCTTACCGTCCAAAGTGGCATGGACATCAGTTTCAAGGCACTTATAACCTAAGCCAACAGCAGCTGAAAAGGCGGCCATGGTATTTTCCGGGTAGTTGGCCGAATATCCCCTATGGGCAATGGGAAGTGGTAAGGGATAATTATGATGATGTAGAAATGGATGCATTTTAGACATATTTTGATTATACACAGGTATAGATTTGCTTATAAATTTGCTACCATTTGAATTGCAAACAAATTCTGGAGACCTATGAACTGGATATCAAATTACGTTCGACCAAAACTTAAGTCCATTTTGGAACGCAAGGACGTACCAGAAAATCTCTGGACCACCTGCAAGGGGTGCGGGGCCATGATCAATCACCGGACCATGGTGCGTTCCATGAATGTATGTCCAGAATGTGACTATCACATGACAATTAGCCCTCGGGAAAGGTTTGATACCCTGTTTGATGATAAAGTCTATTCGTTACTGGAAATTGATTCTCCACAGGAAGATCCGTTGTCTTTTCGGGACTCCAAGCGCTATTCAGATCGATTGAAAGCTGCCCAGAAAGCAACAGAGGAAAAGGATGCCATGCTGGTTGCCGAAGGTAATATCGGCAAATTGAAAACCATCGTGGCAGCCCAGGATTTTGAGTTCATGGCGGGATCCATGGGAATGTATGTCGGCAATGCCATACTCGCTGCTTGCGAGAGGTGTCTGAAGGTCAAGGCGCCTCTGGTTTTGTTTGCAACAGCAGGGGGAGCCCGCATGCAGGAAGGTATCCTGAGCCTCATGCAAATGCCTCGATCAACCGTAGCCATCAAACAACTGGCCGATGCCGGTTTGCCCTATATCGTGGTTTTGACCAACCCCACCACGGGTGGTGTAACGGCATCTTATGCCATGCTCGGAGATATACATATTGCCGAACCCAAGGCTCTAATAGGCTTTGCTGGTCCACGCGTGATTGAACAAACCATAAAGGAGAAATTACCGGAAGGGTTCCAACGTTCAGAATACCTGCTGGAACATGGCATGCTGGACATGGTTGTTCATCGCAAGAAGATGAGGGAAACCATCATGGTCCTGACCAGGCTCCTGATGAAAAAACCACCGGCTATCAGAGGTGAAATCACCTTTGAAAACAAAACAGGATCCAAACAATCTTCCAAAGCAGCATAATTTGACCTAAATTACGGGAATTATGCACTTAAATCAGCAAAGCCAAAAAATGCAATAAAATCAAAAGTTATGGTGATGTCGCCGAGCTTTAGGGTCGTGATGAGTTCTAATCTCCCTAACCTTTTTGTGTTGCCTCGAAAGAGACCGGGAATAGCTCCAATACCCCCACGCCATCATAACCACAGGGTAGCATAAAATTTACAAAAGAGGTAAAAGCAATGACTAACCAAATGTAGGATCAATTTTTTCCACAATTTCATACGCCAGTTTCAGGAGATTGTAGCGACTTACAGCAAACACCTTCTTAATTTTTTACAAACCCCTTCAAAACAGTTTTTGTCATTTGGTCACGATGCGTCTACACTCCAACCCAACAGCCTAGTCAGAGAGAAAAGCCATAAGGAGAGAAAAGGCGGTCGAAGACCGTTCGGCCGAGCTAACCTATCTGTTTGAGGGCAGGGCAAGTTAATGATAATATGTAAAAAGCGAAAAGTTAGCGGGAATCACTGCAGTAATGGTTTGAAAATTGACATCTGTATAAATTAGCCAATATAATCACCATGAGTAAAATCTTATATAATACTTTATCTTTGGATCAATTTAGTGGAAATCAGTATTATGGCTAAAGCAACGGTTTTGGATGTAGCACAATACATACTCGAAAAGACTGGTAAAATTACAACTTGGAAGTTACAAAAACTTGTCTATTACTGCCAGGCTTGGCATTTGGTTTGGGATGAAGAGCCATTGTTTGAGGAACCAATACAAGCATGGATTAACGGGCCTGTATGTCCAGATTTATACCAGTACCATAAAGGAAATTTCAACATAGCAAAGATTCAGAACGCCAATCCGAAAGCTCTTGCAGATAATGAACGTGACTCTATTTGTGTTGTAATTGAACATTATGGTGAACTTACTGGACAGCAGTTAAAAGACCTTACACATTCGGAATTGCCTTGGATTAAGACTAGAAAAGGAATAGACCCTTCTGAGAGAGGGGAAAACGTGATTAGTCATGAGTTGATGTCGGAATATTATGGGTCTCTCTAAAGGGAAGAAAAAAGTAGAATCTAAGAAACTTGATCCTAAAACTTCGAAAGAAATTGTCGCATCAAAAAATGTCAGCACTAATAACGAAACTTTAGTGTGGCGAATTGGACAGTTTGATTGGGAGGGCCCTTGGGGCATATCTGCTTTTAAAGGAGAAAATCTAAAAGAGTTTTTGGAAAAAGTAAAGTGGAGGGAAACTATGACTTGGGCAGAAATTCTTCAACAATCTGGTGGTAGGAGATTTGGTACTAATAATCATCCTGTAAGAGTGTCCAAACTTATAAAACGAGCACAAGACCGACTTGAGGAACTAGAAATGGATGATATTGATGAACTAATGTCTTTACGGATTAACGGAACTGCAAGGTTGTTTGGGATAAGGGCTGGCCGTGTTTTGCAAGTTCTTTGGTATGACCCCAAGCATGAAGTTTGTCCATCTTACAAGCAAAACACCTGAATATTGACTGAACGCACTCATTTTTTTGAGGCTTTGCTGATTTAAGTGCATAATTTCCTAAATTCCCTTTCAATCCCGGTCCCTTGAGCGAGTATCGAAGTGAGCTTATCAACATCAACAGAGATTTTGCATCGGCTGAAATCACTATACCCGAAAAGCATAGATTTAACCCTCAACCGTCCCAAAAGGTTGTTGGCTGACCTGAAACATCCCGAACAACAACTCCCTCCGGTCATTCATTTTGCTGGTACCAATGGCAAAGGCTCAACCTTGGCCATGGTGAGAGCAGGATTGGAGGCAGCCAACCAACGAGTTCACAGTTATATTTCACCCCATTTGACCAAGTTTAATGAAAGGATAACACTGTCGGGCTCAATCATCGAAGAGGATGCCCTTGTTGATGTCCTTCTTGAGTGTGAAGCTGTCAACAGGAAACTTCCCATCTCCCTCTTTGAAATTACAACGGCTGCTGCCTTTTTGGCCTTTTCAAGGACAAATGCCGATTATCTGTTGTTGGAGGTTGGACTCGGGGGCAGATTGGATGCCACTAATGTTGTTGATCAACCGGAATTAACCGTTATCACTCCGATTTCATTTGATCACGAGCAGTATCTTGGGGACTCGCTGGCAAAGATTGCTTTTGAAAAAGCAGGCATTCTAAAGCATGGCATACCCTCGGTGATTTCCAGGCAGGAACCCGTTGTCATGGAAGTTATCCAAAAAGTTGCCAAAGAAGAGAAAACGCCTCTCTTGATCCAGGATCGGGACTGGTCGGTAACAACTGATGGCAAGCAGCTGGTTTATACTGATTTTGGTGGTGATTTGGTTCTACCGAAACCCAATCTGGTTGGGGAGCATCAAGCCATAAATGCGGGTACTGCCATTACTGTACTGCGATACCTTGGCTTTAAGCAACCCGAAATCAAAAAAGCCCTGCAAAATGCGAAATGGCCTGGCCGGATGCAAAAATTACAGAATGGCCCCTTGATTGATAATGCGAATGGTGCTGAAGTCTGGTTGGATGGCGGTCACAATCCGGCTGCAGGTGAAGCCCTTTCCCATACCTTGCAAAGTATGCCATCCAAGCAGACCCGTCTGGTTTGCGGCATGCTTGATACCAAGGATATCAGGGGGTTTCTCAGGAACCTGCGACCTGCCGCGAATGAGCTCTATGGTGTTAGGATACCTGGTGAGGAAGCATCCCTTCCGGCTGCCGGAGTTGCCTCTGTTGCAAAGGAAGTTGGTTTTGAGTCCTATACCTCGCAAAGCCCTCTCACGGCAGTCAAGGCCATAGCAACAAGTTATCCAAACTCACGCATATTGGTTTGTGGGTCATTATATCTGGCTGGCCAAGTTCTGAAGGAGAACTTTTGAGTTAGAAAGACGCTCCCAGTGTTGGTAGTGATTGAGGACAATCAATCCTGGATAGCACTTTCGATCCATTTCTTTAATGCAGGCTTGGGATGAGCACCGGTAAGATTCCCTACGACCTCTCCTCCTTTGTAAAGAAACAAAGCAGGGATACCTCTCACACCAAGTTTTGAAGGTGTTTCCATGTTGGCTTCAATGTCAACTTTGGCAATGGTCAAACTGCCATTATACTCTGTTGCCAATTCTTCCAGGACAGGACCTATCTGACGACAGGGCCCGCACCACTCTGCCCAGAAATCTACCAAAACTGGGTTTTGGGCATTAATTACATCAGCTTCAAAAGAGTCATCGGATACGTGGATTACGCTCATTTTTTTCCTCCAGATTATTGGGCAGTTAATTTATGGCTTGGGTATCAGACATTGTAATCACACTTTGCAAAGCATTCAATGTCACTTCCCCTGGAAGTTCAATTAATTCTCCCGTTTGGGTCCACAAGATCGCTGTCTTAATAATTTTGTGAGGGTAAATTTTTTCCAAAGCCCTATGATACGCACCCATTTGTCGTAATAAACCGTCGGGAGTCTCCTCAACCCTTGCGGGAACAAGCCGGTTGGTTTTGAAATCTATTGCCAGTACATGATCCTCGGCAATGATCAACCGGTCAATAACACCGTAAATTGATTGATGGTCCAACTCTGGTATATCGGCTGTAATGGGAACCTCTTCCAGCGTATTTTTGGACGAATCAAACAGGAATTCAAGGGCGGGGTTATTCAGAATAGCAATACTGTTGGCAACCCATTCGAGACAGTTTTCAGAAGTAACTTCTGGGAACTTGAGATTGATCAATTGCTCAGCTCTACTCTCCCATTCAGATTTCGGTGATTCAGGCAGGTGTTCCAACAAATGGTGGATGACCCTCCCTTTCTTGAGAGCATTTTCTCGGGTTGTTTCGGACTCTTCTTCGGCGGGCAGATTTTTGGAACCACCTAGGTTGGACGGAGAAAAAGATAGTCTGACCGGGGTTTCCTCCACAGGGTTCTCCTTGACCCAATTGGGTAAAACAATATCTTCCTTTTCATCAATCTCTTTTGGGCCATGAGCTTTGGTTGGCCAGTTCTCGGACATCAGGAGATAACCAGAAGTATTAATCATGCTGTCCAGCATCTCGTCTTGGAAATCAAAATCCAAATTCGGAATGTTTCTTGTCATGACCCAGTGAACCATTTCATACCAGTTTTTGATATCTGCAATCGTCGTCGGCATGTTACTTCTTCTTTGTAATCCACAGACAATCAATCGTGATTCTGCCCGGGTGAGAGCGACATAAAGCAACCGTAGGTATTCTTTCCAATTTTCCCCCTTGATAACCTCCAAACCCTCATCTACAGGTTTTGAGAATTCCGGTCGTGTTGACCACAAGGGGAATTCCTCCTCGTCAGCACTAAGGATAATTTTGTCATTTGGGGTTCGCATATCCTTGGTATCTGGCAAAATGACAATGGGAGATTCCAGCCCTTTGGCACCATGGATACTCATAACCCGTATCTCGTCCCTTTGTTGTTCGAATTGGCGTTTGATATCAACAGTATCTGGTTCCAACCACTCCAGGAAGCCGGTTAATGATGGGGTTTTGGTATATTCATAATCAAGGGCTTGGTCCAACAGTATATCAAGGGCCTCTGTACAGGCTTCACCCAGTCGTGATATCAGCAATTGTCGACCATTGTGGACCGTCAGTATGATTTCCAATAAATCGTATGGCGTTTCCTTACCCACCAAGGATAACAGGTCTTCGAGTCTATCGTGGGCTCTCCTGTATCGTTCATTGAGATCCTTGTTTATGACCAATTCGTCCCACAGGGATCCAACACGATCATACGCCAATTGGAAGATATCATTTTCATCAAAGCCGAACAGGGGAGATTTCAAAATGACTGCAAGCGAGAGGTCATCCTTGGGAACCGACAGGAACTGCAACAGAGCGAGGAGATCCCTGACGGCAAGATCATCTGACAAATTGATCCGATCTGTTCCGGCCAGGGGCAGATTCGCTTTTTTCAACTCTCTGATAATTGCCTTGTAAACCGGACCTCTGGTTTGTACAAGTATCAGTATATCTCCGGGTCGAACAGGTCTTGCTTCCCCGCTATTACCGGTCGGAACCAGATCATCCTTCAGTATATCCTTAATCTTGTGAACCAGATTTTCGGCCAAAATTTCTTCTGGTTTTTTTGCCTGTAGTGAATAAATGGGGGCCTCCCAACTCTCATCATCAGCGGGTTCTCTTTTCGGAACCAGCGGCCACAATTCAACTCGACCAGGCAATTTCTCTTTATAGGGCTTATGAGGAATAAAGCGGGTGTAGAATAGTTTTGGGAACAATTCCATGAAGTTATCAACAAGTTTCAGGATTATGTCAGAGGAACGAAAAGAAAACTCCAAATCTTCCTCAATGAACTGGCGACCACTTTTCTCAAACTGTTGCTTGAAATAATCCCGTCTTTCCTTGAATTTCTCAGGCGCCGCCCCCTGAAAGCCAAATATGGATTGTTTTTCGTCACCAACCGCAAAAATGGTTCGGGCCAGATTGCCTCTTTGCCCGGCGCCAGAGGTAAATTCTTCGGCCAGAATGGAAACAATTTTCCATTGCTTCGAGTTAACATCCTGGGCCTCATCCACCAGAATGTGATCAATATCTTCATCAAGCCTGTATAGGATCCATTGGGAAATATCCCGATCGCTTAAAATTGCCAGCACTTTCGTCAGGAGGTCGTCAAAATCCAGCCAGGCGTTGGTAATTTTGGTTTCCTTGTAGGATTTGAGTATTCTGACTGCGAGTTGATGAAGCAGGAGGGTCTTCCTGGCCCCCTGGTAATTTTCCTCACTTATTTTTGCCATCGACAGTCTTTTGGCAAAGCTTTCAAGTTGTTGGATTGTCTCAGGTCCGAGACCTTCCCTGATTGCTTTCGTGGGGAATCTTTTATTCGGATAATTAGGTTGGTTGGCTGATTTTCCGTAAAGAAAATACCTTACCATGAGATTTATAAAGGTAACATCACTTCCGGCTTCAAACTCATGCTTGATTTCCTTGTACTTCTTCTGGTCAGTCTCAGACCCCATAGCCAAGGCAGAGTGTAATCTCTTTATCAACTCCTTGTCACTTTCGGTGATGGTATGCAGGAAACTTTTATCGCCCCAGTCTTCTTGAACATCAAACTTGGCCCAGATTGCCTTCTTGCTGACAGTGTCAGGGAAATGATCTCTCTTGCCAAATATATCCTGGGTAAAAGTTTTGAGACTTTCGTAATCAAGGTATCTGGACAACTCGCCAATGAGTTCACGATCGGTCTCAACCAGTTCGTTAAGGAGATCAATCTGGATGTTTCTGGCCTCACGGTCACCTATCAGTTTGAATTGTGGCGAAACATCCGCTTCCAATGGGAACTGTCGTAGCAAGGCTGTTGCAAAGGAATGAAACGTCTGTATTTTCATGCCGCCAGGAGTTTCCAGGGCACGGGCAAAAAGTGTGCGAGCCGAATCAAGTTTTTCGGGGGTTAGGGAGGCTTCGTCCTCACCCAAATTGAGCAGGTTTTCTTTTAATTCTTCATTCGAGAGCATCGCCCAACTGCCGAGGGTTTCGCCCAAACGGTTGAGCATATTGGTAGCCGCAGCATTGGTAAAGGTTATGCACAAAATCTTCTGGGGTGAAGTCCCAGCCAGCAACAGCCGGACCACTCGATTGGTTAGAACCCGGGTTTTCCCGGAACCGGCATTGGCCAGAACCCATGAAGATTCCCGTGGGTTCGCAGCCAGGACCTGCGGCAGTGTGGCAGCATCAAATCTGTTATTCATCGCCTACCTTCTGGAAAAAGGGTTTTTCGGTGTCTTCCCACTCTCCATAGCGGGCCAGATGATCATAGTCATTCGATAAGGTTCCAACCCCTCCATAGCGACGAGAAATATATCCGGTATTTTCGCTCTGATAGTGGCCAATAAGTTCCTGGAATTTCACCCAGGCTGCATGAAAGCTATCATCATCCACATCATCCATGCGCTCAACTTCTTTACTTTCGATTTTATTACCTATGCCGATATAGGCTGCCCTACTAACAATGCTTCTTTCGCCATACGAGAAGGCGCCTTTCTCGGCCATGATCGTTTGTAGGGGGATTTGTTTTTCATAGAGGAGAATTTGTTTGGGTGTAGGTATGGCACCTGATTTGTAGTCGAACAAATGCCATTCGTTCTTTGTATCATGAACCAAATCTATACGGTCACATTTGGCTGTAAGGGTAAAGTCCAGATTTTCAAAATAATAGGAACCTCTCTCCTCGAGTATTTCCGGTTTGCCGCCTTCACGGAGTGATTTTTCAATATCCACGATTTCCTGTGCCTTATGGGCCAGAGTCGAGAGCCAGACCTCTTCAACCACAGGAAAGGTTCCGGTGTTGGACAAGGCTTCCCTCGCTATCTCCAGCAATCTTTTTATTTCTACTGCGTCAGTACCTTTTGTAAAGGAGGGTACAAATTGCTCCATGATAGCATGGAGTTTAATGCCCTTGAGCAAGGCAGTGGGTGCCACCTTGAGCCGGTATACTGGTTTGAGTTCAAGGATGTCTTTGGCATAAATCGCGTAAGGATCAGTGATCAGAGTCCTAACCGCGGTGACGCTTATCCTATCTGGTCGACAGTGTACAGGTGGTGAAATCTGTGGTCTTTGATAGGGAGGCAGTTCAAAGACAGGTTTTTCAAAACTCTCGGCAAGGCGCAACCAATAATCACCTCGTGCTTTCATATTTGCCAAGGCTGAAACCCCTTCGGGATCAAGACCTGCCAACAGGTTTGTCAATCGACTGAGCCATCTGGAAGGGGTTGTTGGTTCTCCTCCCCCAAGTGAGTTCCGTGACAGGATGACTTCCTTACCCGAAACAATTTGCTGAAAGTCATGCGCAGTGAGTCCAATTCTCGCTTCAGGTAAATTTAACCCAATCTGGTTTCGCAGGTTTCTGTTCAACCAGGGATCCTGGTCAGGAAAAATAGGCCATGCCCCTTCATTCAAACCACCTGCAATAAATAGATCGGGTGATTCTGTACGGGCATCTTCCGTATTCCAGAAGAACAGATTGGATGTATTTTCGTTCCTGTTCCTAATTCGGATCTCACCAGAAAGACCAAAATACAATTCGGTGTAATCACTGGATGAGATTTTGCCGAGAATGGAAGAGTGCTGTTTAATCTTGGTGAAAATCTTGCTTGCCTCCTGGGAGGCTTGAAGGTCATCATTCCATAGCATCTCGGAAGAATCATCAGTCGTCCCACCAGCCAAACTGGTGGCGACGGTCTTGTGGAGGTCAACAAATTCCTCAAGAGTAGCTTCCGTGACTTTCTCCAATCTGGATATATTCCTGGTAAACCATTGGAACCATTCCTTGGCACTTTTCTGATTCTGTGATTTCACCCATTTCCCTGTTTGTTTCATGGGGTCGTATTCAGGCCCTTTGGAACGTATGAAGAATTCAAGATTATGTGAGAACTCCATATGATTTTCCTGTTCAGACCCGGAATGAGTGAGGGGATGTTTTAACAGGGAGATAAACTCTTCGGGGTTGACTTCCCTACCGATTAAATTGGCAATACTTTGCAAAAAGGAACCGTGTGAAGTTTGCACAAAGGAACTGCCCCGAGAATCATGGGGATGAATACCCCATTTACGCAGAGCAGCTCTGACTTTTCTAATCAATGATTTGTCAGGGGTAACCAAAGCCGCGGACTTTCTGTCTTCCAGAGCCTTACGCATCTGGAGGGCTATGGTCACGGCTTCCAATCTTGAAGTAGGTGCTTCTACCAAGGTCAGACCTTCTGTTGCCGCCACCAGGTTGGTTAATTTTGGTCCGTCTGATTTCCACTGGTTTGTAACAGGTGCCGGACGCAAGGCAAGTGAGACCAGCGAACTTCTGGGGGTTCTTAGATTGCTTTCTTCATACCATGGGGGGATTTCCTTGGGTAAAATTTCCAGGTTGGTGGCAAGTTTGTAAAACCTGTACTGAGGATGATCAACCTGGGGCACATTTCCGCCTATGCTCTCCCAAACCTTAGAGGGCTGATCAAAATCAAAGCAGGGCAATACCAGCGCTCCTTGCGGCAGGTTTGCAACCTTTTGCATGAAATACTGGATGGATCCAATCGAACCGGTAGAGCCGGCAACAATAACGTGATGATTAGGGGGTGATTTCTCCCAACTTGTGGTTAGGGCGTCAATGACCAGTCTGCGCCGTGCTTCATCGCCAGGAGAGTCTGAAGTTTTTACAAATGAAGCCAATATTTCTAGGAATTTGAGACTTTCTTTCCAATGTGAGGATAAGTTGGTACGATCCACAACGCGCAGATCTTCGGGGGCTATGTTTTCTTCACTAAGTTCCTGTAAAAGGGATTCCAGAGTTCTGGTAAGATCATATTGGGCCAGATGCGAAGCAAAGCGTTGATCCTTTTCAAGCAGTTTCTTAATAGTCTGCATGAGTTCCAGACGAATCCGCAAGTTGGGGACAGGTGGAGGTATGGAAGGAAACCGGGCATCCATTTTCAAATCATTAAGCAACGAAAGTTTAGGAAGAAAGGAATTTTTTCTCTTTATGAAACTATTCACCACAGCGCGTTGTAGATTCCTGGTAGTCAGGTAAATTTCCACACGGGCCAATTCCTCGGGGTTGCTGCCGGACATTCTTGCCAGTAGACCAGCGACGAAAACATCGGCAAAATCGTACCCCGGTGGTGTCGCAAAGACTCTTGGACCATTTAAAGTTGGAAACATAGAAACAGAAGTTGGGGTCAATGGGATAAATATATTCCTGCGGATATTACGTCTCTTGGGAGATTGAGGTTAATCATTATTATACAAGCTGTCCTGAAAGAGAATTATAAGAGTTAACGAAACAAAATCATAATATTTTTTGGATTGTTTCAATTCCATAAGGTGTATCAATTACAGCCCATTGTCCATTATAAAACAAACCCTTTATTTTTTTATTGTGGATAAGTTGATCCCAGATAAGGTTCAGCGAAAACACTTTTCCAAAATCATGTCCAATAAGGGAAGGCTTGATTATCTGGGCGCCCAGGTAAACCTGGCCATTATTATCCTCTCCCCTTCTGGTAAGGTTGGCGTGAGAATCGATGGCAAAATCACCCTTTCCTAGATAACCGTAGGTATTTTTTTTGGAACTCAACAATAACAAGGCGTCCATATCCTCTGGTTCCCATGACTGAGCAAGCATCAAAAGGGGGTTTTGACCAAACCAGTAATTGTCGGCATTTAAGGTGAAAACCGGTTCATGCCCCAAGTGGGGAAGAGCGTTAAGTAACCCTCCCCCGGTATCCAGTATTTCAGGTTCTTCAACAACAACCTTGATGGACGGGTTGGAACTTAGGTGTGCTTCTATCTTATAGCCGAGGTAATGCGCATTGACGATAATGTTTTCGATGCCAGCCTGTCTTGTTATCTTGATGGCATGGTCCAGAAGGGTTGTGTTGCCAACTCTAAGGAGTGGTTTTGGTGTATCCTTGACCCTGCTTCCCAGCCTTGTACCAAAACCGGCTGCGAAAATCATTGCTGAATGAGGGTTGATTTATCTTCTCCTTAATTTTTCCAGGTATTGAGGTTCAGGGTACGGAACATTTTCAAAGACAAATTCACGAAGATCATAAATTTCAGCTATATCAAGGTCAGAATGTAGGTAGTCCCAAACTCTGGGCATATAATCTAAATACCCCGGTTTGGAATCTCGAACCGCCAAGCGGGCAAAAACACCTAAAATTCTTAAATTTCTTTGAATGCCAGAAACGGCAACACATTGTTCAACCATATCAACGGGATCACCTGTAATTTCAGCATACCTTTCCAATACTACCATTCTATGTTCATACGAAATATATCTTCGGGCATCTTCCACCAATGATGCCAGATCATAGGATGATTGCCCGACAGAGCCATCCTGAAAATCAATGATACCAATTCTTTTTAAACCAATACGATCTTGCAACCATAAAAGGTTTTCAGAATGATAATCTCGGTGGATGAAGACTTGCTTTTCATTCATGCCAGCGATAGCATCTGATATCATGCTGGACAGTTCATCAACTTGATTTTTTGAGACCTCGGTATCAAAAATGTTTTGGGTATACCAGGTTAAAGATAATGCCGCTAGTTCACCCTGTATTTTGGGAGTATAAACGGGTGTATTTGGAGGAGGGGGCTTCTCTCGGAGTGCGACCAGAACATCAAGTGCGGCAAGATAAGTTTCCCACTCCATCTCGGGAAAAATTTTAAGGAAAATGTTTAACAAATATGGGCCCAGATCTTCGATGATTAGAAAGCCATTGGTTAAATCTCTGGCAAAAATTTTGGGTGCACTGAACCCATGTGCAAGAAGGTATTCTGAAATCGCAATGAATGAGTTTAGTTCGCTACATAATTCAATGGGAGTATCCATCAACAAAGCCGTTTTGGTTCCATCTTTCAAGCTAAAGTATTTGCGAGGGGAGGCATCGCCAGCCAGCGGGATCTTTTCACAGTCACGCCAGCCGTTTTCAGCCAAAAACTGGTTTCTTTGATCTTCACGTTTATCCAAGGGCTTCCTCAATTTTTTGTACGAATAACTGATCCTTAGTTTCTATGGTCATTATTCTTCTGTTTTCCAGATTTGGTTTTGGTTTGAAGGTTATGATTATTGGGTTTTCGGGAGTGAAACGTCCAAGTTTTTCACCCCACTCAATGATACAGAGAGAGGTTTCGAAAGCCTCTTCCAGTCCCAGTTCGATTATTTCCAACTCAGAGTCGATGCGGTAAAGATCAGCATGCCAGATAGCCAACTCTCCTGCCTGATAGGATTGTACCAGGGTAAAAGTAGGCGAAGGAATATCCTCTTCACGGTTTGATTGCGATAAAAGATGCGAAATAATGGCCCGCGCAAAAACTGATTTACCTGCTCCAATAGGCCCCTTTAAAAGTATAACCTTTCCTGAAGACAGGCCAGGAATCAACTTTTGAGCCAGTTTTCGGGTATCTTCTTCAGAATGGGAAGTAAATGTGGCATTGAAAGCCATAATTAGTGTTTTACTCAGATATCTCTTTAGTTGGAACTAAATTCGCTATTTACCTTGGAAAATCAAATAATGTTTTCATTTTTTGGAATCAGACTTATAGTTAGTATCGCATGCGTC
Source organism: Paracoccaceae bacterium (assembly GCA_022822495.1). Taxonomy (GTDB): domain Bacteria; phylum Pseudomonadota; class Alphaproteobacteria; order Rhodobacterales; family Rhodobacteraceae; genus MPNP01. The sequence continues at coordinate 44,497 of JAJEBQ010000003.1, forward strand.
CGGGTGGTTCATCCCACTCAATGATTGGGGCAATAGGGGTTATTCGGGTTGGATTAATCACATCATGACTTTCGTAATAATGTTGGCGTGCATGAAACATGTTTACTGTTTCTCTTATACCTGGCCATTGATAAAGGTCCCTCGTATATCCCCATAAATTGGGATAATCGGTAATTCGTTTAAGTGAGCATTTAAAATGACCGACATATATGCTATCAAAACGGTAGAGGGTGGGGAATAATCTCCAATCGGCTTCTGTTGGCTGATTACCTAAAAGAAATCGCGTGTTGTTCAGAATATCATCCAGCCAATCCAGGGTTTCAAACAGTGGATGTACGGCTTCTTCATAGGCATCTTGTGATCCTGCAAATCCAGCCTTGTAGACACCATTATTGACCGTGTTGTAAATACGGTCATTCAGAGTATCAATATCTTGTTGGAGGGAATCAGGATAATAGTTGCCAGCTTTGGCACCAACATCATCAAAAGCACTATTCAGCATTCGTATTATTTCAGAAGACTCATTGGATACAATTGTTTCAGTTTCCTTATCCCAAAGGATTGGAACGGTAACACGCCCTGTATAGTTCGGATCGGCTTTGGTGTAAATTTGATGAGCGTATTCGAAACCAAATAGATGGTCACCTACAATACCCTCTTTGTCTTTGTCGAATGTCCATCCATTTTCGGCCATATACCAATGGACATATGAAACGCCTATCAGGTCTTCCAGCCCCTTTAATTTAAGGTAAATCAGCACCCTATGAACCCAGGGACAAGCATAACTGGCATAAAGGTGATAGCGATTTATCTCTGCTTTGAAGCCTCCTTTGCCGCTTGGGCCTGCTGTACCATCTTTCGTAATCCAGTTCCGAAACTGGGAGACTGTCCGTACAAATTTACCACCGGTAGCTTTCGTGTCATACCATTGATCTAGCCAAACACCATCAACCAATTTTCCCATTGCTACCTTTTCTCAAATAAAGTTTTAAATTTTATATACTTGCGCAAAAGTGCTGACTTCACTTACGAAAGTGATACATTATCGGATCAATTACAAGGGCATGGTCAACTCTTGGTTATCAAGCAGCCAAGGTATTCTTGATGTTTCAAAAAGCAAATACGAAAGTAAGCGTAATAACGATGAGTTTAGATAATCATTAAACCCACTTTTCTTGTCAGCGAACATACCAAAATCCTATAAGAACTAGGGGACATTTTGAAATGGGCGTCGGATGCTCTAGCACCATTTATTCCAGCTGGCTTTGGTTTAAGGATCTTCCTGAATTGATTGAAGGTATGATTTTGAGAACTTGAGCGACTTGTACAGTCAAGCAATTGCTATTCCGCTTTAATGGATGAATTCTTTGTTTGTACAGACCTGTAAATCTGTTAGAAAATAATTCCAACCGATATCTTGGAGTTCAACTGAGACTTCCAAAACCACCATTTAATCATGTATTTTAAATGGTCTTCTTATGGATTTTGGTAAGGAATTTTGTCTAATCAGGATGCCAAGCGTTGAGTTTAATAGAAAGGAAGAATAAACAAAACTACATACACAAAACATCAAGTAGACATCCAAAAACTGTCTCGTTGGCTGTGTATTACCCGGCAACCTACAAAGTTATATAATTCGATTGCCAACAAATATAAGACCTTCCAGCGATATATCATGACAACCGGCACCGAATCCTGTTGGTTGAACAATATTTGGGGAGGTTTCATTTTCAGTCGCTAAAATTATATTGAATATTTCAATTTGAAATATTGTGGAGAAATGTCCATGAACAGGCCTAATGTAGTTAAAGATTTGTCCCTAGCCGAGTTTGGCAGAAAAGAAATTCTGATAGCTGAAACAGAAATGCCAGGTCTTATGGCCTTAAGAAAGGAATATAAAGGCCAAAAACCCCTGCAAGGAGCACGAATAGCTGGTTCTCTCCACATGACAATCCAGACGGCTGTATTGATAGAAACATTGGTGACGCTTGGAGCCAAGGTTCGATGGGCTTCATGCAATATTTTTTCGACACAGGACCATGCTGCGGCAGCGATTGCGAGCCAAAATATACCTGTTTTTGCCACCAAGGGTGAAACCTTGCAGGAATACTGGGACTATGCTGATATGATCTTCCATTTTGACGAGGGTGGCGCCAATATGATCCTTGATGATGGGGGTGATGCAACCCTTTATATCTTGCTCGGTGCACGAGTTGAGGAGGGTGAAGAGGACTTGATCAAAAACCCTGCATCGGAAGAGGAAGAAGCCTTGTTTGGACAAATAAATATCAGACGAAAGGCTTCGCCAGGTTGGTTTTCCAAGCAGAGAGACTTGATAAGGGGCGTAACGGAAGAAACGACTACTGGCGTCAATAGACTTTATCAAATGCAGGAAAAGGGTTTGCTTCCTTTCCCGGCAATCAATGTCAACGACAGCGTTACCAAATCAAAATTCGACAATAAGTACGGCTGTCGGGAAAGCTTGGTTGATGGGATAAGAAGAGCCACAGACACCATGCTTGCGGGTAAGGTTGCTGTTGTTTGTGGTTATGGTGATGTTGGCAAGGGCTCTGCGGCATCGTTGCGAGGTGCAGGTGCAAGGGTCAAGATTACTGAGATTGATCCAATATGTGCACTGCAGGCAGCCATGGACGGATATGAGGTGGTTACATTAAAGGATGCCCTGCCAATTGCAGATATATTCATCACTGCCACCGGCAATAAGGACGTTATTACCATTGATCATATCCGTGATATGAAGGATATGGCAATTGTGGGTAATATTGGTCACTTTGACAACGAAATTCAGATTTCTTCTCTTAAGAACCACAAATGGACCAATATCAAGGATCAGGTCGACATGATTGAGATGCCTTCAGGCAAACGGATAATTCTATTGTCGGAGGGAAGATTGTTGAATTTGGGCAACGCAACCGGACATCCAAGTTTTGTCATGTCTGCCAGCTTTACCAACCAGATACTAGCTCAAATTGAGTTGTTGAACAACGGCAACAATTACAAGAATGAAGTTTATACACTTCCCAAACATCTGGATGAGAAAGTGGCTACTTTGCACCTCGAAAGACTTGGTGTCAAACTGACAGAACTAAGTGATGATCAGGCACATTATATAGGGGTCAAAAAAGAAGGACCATTCAAAGCCGACCACTACAGATATTGATATTGGAACCTAAACCGATTACTGGCAAAAAAACCATGAACGAGGTTATCAAGACCTTCAGGGAGAAGTTAGTATCGCAATTTGCTGACTTGGGCGATCCCCAAAGGGCTCAATATCAACAGTCTTACATGAAAACGGAAATGCTCTTTTGGGGCATCAGAACACCTGAGGTCAGGAAAATTGTCTCCACCTTGATAAGCGAGTACCAGATAGAAACCGCTGAAAAATGGGATGAGTTGATTGAATATGTATGGGATAACGCATCAAGAAGGGAAGAGTGGTATGCCGCCATTGAAATTTTGAACCATCAAAAGTTCAAGCAATGGGTTCTTCCTGATCATATTGTTCTTATCGAAAAAATGGTTGTTGAGGGTGCATGGTGGGAAATCGTTGACCCCATAGCTACGCATGGGGTCAACCGGATGTTGTTGAACAAACAGGAAGAAACAGAAAGGATTCTGCTGGATTGGGCACAGGCAGGAAATATATGGAAGCGGCGAGCGGCCATTTTGACCCAACTGCTGAGCAAGAAGAAAATGGATTGGAACTTGCAACAGGAAATAATGGGACATTCCTTGCTTGAAAAGGAGTTTTTTCTTCAAAAAGCCATCGGATGGGTCCTGCGGCAATATTCCAGAACTGACCCCCAAAGGGTCATGGATTATTTTACCCAGAATGAAGGCCGTATGTCTCCTCTCGCCCAGAAGGAGGGTATGAAATTGATCAGGAAAAACAAACTCGCCAAGTGAAAATTTATAGCAAGACCTTACCTCACTATTCTACAACCTTCATTTCAAGCTCTATTTCAGACGTTTTTGAGTTTGGATTCCTCAATACACCCGGAAGAAATTGAATCTGCAAAATACGTGGTTCATGCTGGTATGTCTGAGTGCAACCTGATCACCCTTTTTTGTCGCCGGGTAATAGAGGGAGGTATCTAGTTGTGGTGTCTGATGAAGAGGTTGTGGTTGATTTTTTCTGCACCAGTGGCTAGTTGGTTAAACACACCAACAGTTATAAACTGACTATTAATCAAAACTAGACATTGAAAAGGGCCTAAGACAAAATTTACTAAAAAGACCCCATAAATCGATAACTTGATACGTGATTAAATGAAGCTGAAAAATCCGGTAAGGGGATAGGAAAAGTGTCTGCCAAATTATCACCTGAAGCTTAAAAAACTGATCAGCCCTAATTCCCAGGTTTTTAAAGTCTGAAATGGATATAAAATCATTTTTTTGTATCGTTATTTTCAAATCATCATTCAATAATTGATTAAATCTGTATATTATGCGTCGAGTCCGAGTTAGTTTGTTGATTAAGGAAAAATATACTGACTTGATTTATCAGGTCGGTTTGGCTAAATACAATCTCATATGACTTTAGAACATGACTTTCTCAAACTAGAAAAAACTTTTGCTGTTTTGGAGGAAAGAATGAACACGCATGAAGCAAGGGTTGATACAACTCTGAATGCCCTTCGGGCAGACCAAAACGCCCTTCGGGCAGATATTGAGCGAGGACAAAATGCCCAGACGAAATGGATTGTTGGGGCTATTGTCGCCGCGGTAATTATACTCATTGGCGTGTTAGGTTAGCAGACTGGGACTGGATTGTTATATAACCCGCTAGGAACCTTTTTTCCTCCTTGTACAATTCGATTTAACACACAACTTTCCCTCCCAAGCATCCGAACACCTCTGAAATTACTATTTTGTTTGGGAATTATATACCAAAGTGCCATAAATCCCCTCCACATCGTTATTCATAAGCTTTAACTAAATTATCTCTTAATGTCCTCAAATTTTGACTTAACCCTTTATTGAAAATCTCCTCAGAATATTCTTCTTTGCCATTTTTAGTTCTACAAGCAAAAGGTTGTTTATCTACAATTAATTCAAAAAACATTTGTGATTTTCTTTTAATACAATCCTGATATTTGTTTAATTCTTGATTATCAAGCGGTGCTCTGGTTAAGAAATCTCCAGTGGATAAAACCTGTCTTTTACATAAGTTCTTAAGTAAAGCAGAATTTCTGATCAAACTTATAATGTAACTACTCGGGTAGTCTCAGTGCAGATTAACGAAGGCTTGTTTGGTGGGCAAGATTATTTTTGGATTAGGTCTCAGGTAGCGGTGCCGAGGAATCAAGCCGGGCCAATAAATCACTATTCCTTTCAGGGTTTACTTGTGACATGATCAATATTCCTCCTATTAAACTCGGTTGGATAATAATGCTTGCGATTGATCCACTTGAATCCTTCATGTTTGGTAAGTGCAGCAATGTCAGCACCAGTCAAAACACAATACAGGTCTTGGGTATATCCATCAGGAAAATAGCAAGACATCCAACTTGTATACTACTATGTGTACTTCTGGCGATCCTGAATACTTCTCAGCCATTCAGGCTTGTTCTTTTCAAACTCTTCATTCTTGGTTCGTTTCTTCATGGTGGTCCAGACAGCAAAGGCTTTCCTGTCTTTAAACTCGGAATTCATCAAATTGTCTATCATGGCTCCTGTTTCATCAATTACCTTGATCACTTCCTGAGGAGTAAAGCTAATCGCTGGATCGTAATCGGCCTCATGGCGCAATTCCTGAGCCCTCACGAAATGCCTGGCGAAGTTCCTTATGGTTTCAGGGAAATCTTCCATAACCGTATCCTTGCACTGGTTCTTGGCATAACCATGCTCAACCGCCCGATAGGCCTGGTTCCAGGCATGGCGACTCCTGTCGGGAGTTCCTATCGGACCAACAAGGGAATCAGCATTATTTTTGCAGAGGGCATGGAACATCGCATAATAGGCAGTACTCATTGCCCTCTTCAGATGAGTCTGCCCGGGGTGATCCCGGTTGACCAATTCCCTGGCAATTTCAATGAGGTCAGCTGGAAGCAAGACCTACTTCCTCAGGAATCATGAAGGAAAGAATGGGAAACCGGTCCAAGCCATTGGTTATCTGCTTGATATGATCACGAAGGGGACCAACCACGGCTGCAACCTTGTTTGGATCAAGGCGGTTGTCTTCTGCTTCAAAAACCACCCAAATGCGCAGGATGGGATCTCCGTCCTGATCTTCTGTCTCCTCGGAATGTAATTCGACAATTCTGGCCTCACTTCCAAATTCATCCTGCAAAATCCTTTTCAGGTCCTCATTCCTTGATTTAATGGCCTCAGCGTCATTTACCAGCATTGTCCATCTCCTTTTCTGAATCCTGAATATAAGAAACCGATCAATTCCTGGCAAGGAAAAACCACCTGCTTCAGGAAATCCTCACCACTCCATGTCATAGAGCTTGGGGCTGATCCTGGGCATATTGCATGGGTTTGATGGAGGAAACATCAACGGTTTTGGCCGCCTGGCCCATTTTATGGATGGTCTGCATGTTCATCCAGTAGTTGGAAGATGTATTGAAAAGTCGGGCCAATCGCAACGCCGTGTCAGGTGTTATGCCTGTCCGGCCCCTGACAAGACGTTCAATCCGGGTTCTGGGAACACCCAGACGGCGGGCACAGGTCAAGGGGCTCATGGCCAATGGCTTGAGGTAGAGTTCGTGCAGGACCTCACCCGGATGGGGAGGATCCTTGAACAGGCTTTGGGTCATGACTGATCCTTTCAGTGGTAATTGACAATTTCAACATCGGCTGGTCCTTTTTCTGTCCAGAGAAAACAGATTCTCCATTGGCTGTTGATGCGTAATGAATGAAGTCCCTTCCTATCTCCTCCCAATTGCTCCAGATGGTTGTCCGGGGGAAACTTGAGACCCTCCAGAGAATCGGCAGAATCCAGGGCCAGAAGGATTGTACGGGTACTGCGCACCAAATCGGAGGGAAAGCCCTTGCCATACAGACCACAAACGGCATTTCTTGCAAGCTTGCCCTGGTTCCCCTTATCATCCACCACCATGTAGCACGTGTCAAGTAATGATACAGATTGCTCCTATCGAATAACGGGGTTTCACCGCAACCCCATTCAATAAAACAAGGTATTCCCTGACATTCACCATTGGACATCAAACACCTTCAGACAGTCACCCATCCGGTAGGGATTGTTCTTCGACATACGAGAAATCTGCTCTGGGACTGAGGCGGAGGGCTTATTGAATATCATTCAATAGTTCTGATTGTAGTTCATCTGTTTAAGAAAAAGTAACCCGCCGGGGTAGGCAGTACAGGACTAAGGTTCTACCCGAAGCGTGGCAGGTATTGTTACCCGCAAAATAATCTATAATCATAAAAATTACAATAGAAAATTCATACAGAACCAGAGTAATCGCTTTAAAAAAATTATTTCCTATTTCGGGATTTAATCCCATACAGCCTCAAAAATGACAGCATGATATTGAGGCAAGATGATGCCGAATTATTCCCATGTTTTAGAGGAAATGACTGATCACCAGCCTTTACCTCTGGTCCATCAAACGCGATCAAGGCACTGCCTGAAGGCGATGGGATCGGTTACAGGACCACGGGAGATACGGGACGAACTGAGCATAGAGATACGCTTATTTATCATGAGCAAGAAACAGGAAACCAAGCCATTATTCCAGCACGTGCGGTCCCATTGGGGCCGTGGAGAAGTCACTTCACTAGGTGTGAGATGTCAACATGAATGAGGAGTATCTACGGAAATGTACGGGAACAGGACCAGAGAATCTCGCGGTTATACGAAGGTTGGTCTTCAATTTAGCCCGGATGTCCAAAGATAAGAAGATTACATCGCTTCGGGCGCTATTGAAAAAAGCCGAGTGAAACCACCACAACTATGTGTTCAAACGCGCCCGCTTGACTGGACGCCTTCCCAAAAACAGGGCGCCTCAAAAGCGATCACCCTGAAAAATACCCCGTTATTCCGATTGAATAATCGGCCATACCCAAAAAACATTGCAGGCCTTTATTGATGATCCAAACTTACGAATTTAAGCATGATATAAAGGTTGGTTGTTAAAGTAACTTTTAAAAATTAACTATCAGTTGTTTAATGGTGGTTTTGGAATGAGATCTGTGAATCTACTTGACATCACCCATCTTGCAAATTTCCATCCATTCCTTGCTTGAAACGGGTTGTACCGACAAGCGGGTATTATTGACCAGAACCATCTCGTTTAGTTTTGGATTTTGCTTGCAGTCCTGAAGTGATACAGGTTTAGGCAATGACTGTACGGCTTTGACATCAACACATTCCCACCTTTCATCATCGGTTGTGCTGTCAGGATGCGCCAGGGCTATGACTTCAACTATTCCGACTATTTCCTTGGTGGTCTGGGAGTGATAGAAAAACCCGAGATCACCCAGCTTCATATTTCGCATGTTGTTTCGGGCCTGATAATTGCGAATACCATCCCATTCCTCGCCTTGATCACCCTTGGCAAGTTGCTCTTCCCAACTCCAGGTGGAAGGTTCTGATTTAAATAGCCAATATGCCATCCGTAACTCCATAAAATGATTTTGCCGCCAAATTTTCAAATTCTACCAATAAAATACATGATTTGTCTAAGACTTTGCACCTCTTTTCCCTCCTCCCAAGATAGGAGAGCTGGTTGTATCAAGTGGCCATCTGGAACGCGCTTGCAGATCAAAGCCATCAAATTGGTTTAATCTGTACTTCTCAATTCCTGCCCAAGCTATCATGGCACCATTGTCGGTGCAATATTCCAGTGGTGGCGCATAAAAGGGTATGTTTTCTTCATCACAAATCTTTTGGACATCCTTTCTGATGACCTGATTTGCGGCAACGCCCCCAGAGAGTGTGAACAAGGTAGGCTTCTGTCCGAGTTGTTTGGCAAAGGTATCAAGAGCAACCTGCGATTTCAGGCTAAGGGATTCACTTGCAGCCCGTTGAAAACTTGCACACAAATCAGCCATACGAGTTGATGAGATGGAGCCTTCCTTGGCAATTATTTTTTCTTTCGCACGAAGCAGGGAGGTCTTCAAACCCGAAAAAGACAAGTTGCATCCCTGTTGATTTTTTAGGGGTCTGGGAAAAGCATATTTTGTTGAGTTACCTGAAACAGCCATTTTTTCAATACTTGGACCACCTGGTTGAGCCAATCCGAGTTGTCGAGCGGTCTTGTCAAAGGCTTCACCAGGTGCATCATCAATCGTTCCCCCAAGTCGGATGAATTTATCGGGAGCCTTAACTGTCAGGAATTGACAATGTCCACCCGATACAAGCAGGCACAGATAGGGAAAAGCAACTTTGTGAGTCATTCTGGCTGTGAGAGCGTGAGCAGCAAGATGATTGACACCTATGAGTGGAAGATTGCTTCCTGCGGCCAATCCCTTGGCAAAGGAAACACCTGAAATGACACCACCTATCAGACCTGGGCCGGCTGTTACGGCTATACAATCCAGATCCGTCAAGGTTAACTGGGCTTTTTTAAGGACTTCCAGAGTGCAGCTATCCAATCGGTCTGAATGGGCACGGGCTGCAATTTCCGGTACGATACCCCCATATTGTTCATGCAGAGTACTTTGGTTTTGGACAACCAGAGCAAGAACTTTGGGTGTTTCTCCTGGCTTATATCTGACAATGGCTACAGATGTATCATCACAACTGCTTTCAATGCCTAGCGCCTTAATGCTGGGACCCTTGCTCATTCTAATTTCTGTCGGAAAATCAAATTATAAAATATATTATGGCCAAATATGTTATCGAAAGGTTATAAAGTACAAATAATCAAATTTTCAGCCAATTTGGGCATGCCGCAAATTTTGGATTTAAGAAATCCGGTTGTTAAATGGTAACAGGATAATACTGACATTTTTTCAATGTAGGTCAAGATTGTTGCAAAAACTCCATTCTATTCTGCTTACCCGCCCATTAGCGGCGTCAAAGAGAATGAAGGGGGATTTACTGTCTATCAACAGTAAATTGAATATTTTAATATCGCCCCTGATGGTAATCCAGAATTGTCATTATGACTTCCTTCACAAAGATTATGGGGCATATATCTTTACCTCGGAAAATGCCATAAAATCGGTTTTGGTAAATCATGCATCTTTGCAAAAGGCAGATGTATTCTGTGTGGGACAACAAACTGAAAAGCAGGCCATTCAAGCTGGTTATAACGTATTGGGTACTTATCCTCGGGTACGTCTATTGGTAAGTGATTTATCCAATTCTCATTTTAAGGGTACATTAATGTACTTTCGTGGTGAGCATGTGTCTTGTGATTTGAAGAAGATATTAGTGGAAAAGGGGTTGTCCGTTGAGGAGTTAATTGTTTATAAGCAAAGAGCCCAGTCGCTTGGCAAGGAAGCATTTAACCTGTTGTCAAGCAAACCTACTTTAATGCCATTATATTCAGCGCGTACCGCTCGGCTGTTTTCGAAGGAAGTTGCGGAACTGCCATCCAAGGGACATCTGGTTTATTGCATGAGCGAGAATATCAAAAGTGAAATCGCATTAAACTGGAATGTTGAAGTTGCCCCCGCAGGTTCCAGGGTAGAGAATTTAAACCGAATATGTCAAATGGTAGAAGGTATCAATTGATATTTAGATGAGGATTATGTTGCAGCAGAGATTTCAATGATCAGAAAGTAATCATAACGGATGTTACCGGTTATAAATAATCACGTTTTTGATATTGATTAAGATTTGAATAAAGTAGTTTTTGGTATGCGTTGGCTTTGTTTTACAGTTTGCAAGCATAATAATGACTAAGTAAGGCAAAATCAGTGTTAATATTTTGGTAACTAGGAATATGGGAATGTCTGATCAGAAATCTGACAACAACAAGGCTGAGGAGGAACTAACGACGATAATTGCGTCCCGAGCGCCCGAGAAATCAGTTAAAAAAACCAAGCCCAAAAAAGAAGGAAGATTGAATAGTTGGATGGATAGAATAGCTGGTTTCATCTTTAAGGTAATTATCTTTGGAATAATTGCGGGGGGTGTTGGTGTTGGTATAATTCTGGTGGTACCATCAGAATTCTTACCCAACGCACCAAAAACTGTAGATTCTGAGGAACGAATTCATGACTTGGAGAAGCTTGTTGCCAATAATGTTACTAATCTACAGGACTTGAGTGGCACTTCGGAAACACTACGGTCAGAACTTGACACGCTCAAGGAGATTATAGCCACTCAACCAGATCAATTTGCTTCATTGCAAATAGATTTGGACAACCTTACGAGCGAGCAATTGGAAATTAGAAATAACCTGGCAACAACTTTAGAGGATCTTGAGGGTAGATTGGAAGAATTTGGCTCCGGGTTGGAGATTCTCAAGACCAGTAACCTAAACCTGAAGGAAGAACTTGTCAGTCTTTCTTTGATGGTACCGATACAAACGGTTTCAACAGATGAGAATTTATCAGGGAGTTCCAGAGCATCCACGATAGAAAATTATCAACAGTCAGGTTTAAACAGCCAGATTTTGATTCTTGAGGGAAGGCTTCAAAGGATTAGCGAAAAAGTTCAGGAAATAGACATGCTTGCCAGAAGTTTGGCAGGGTTGGATGAAGAAATTAAGGCAATCCACGCACGAATTCCCAATCTGGAAGAGGGGCTGGCGGATCTTGATGAACAAAACCTGAATTTCATAAACCAAATCCGGAACATTCAGGAAACTACAGCCCAGATGGATTCACAACTGACAATATTTTCTACAATGATTGTTGAAGAAAATTCCTTGCGGAACTTGACCTTGCTTGGAATTCAGGCGGCGGTTGAAGCCGGAATACCCTACGCCGCTATTATCGGAGATAATAAGACAAACAAATTTGATTTGCCGCCGATTATTCTGGAGTTATCTGAAGAGGGTGTTGCAACTTTAGGAGAATTACAGACGGAATTCGAAGACTTGGTAACGGAAGCGTTAAAGGCAGTCGATTCTGGAACAGAAAATGAGACGATACATCGTATTATTACCTCTCTGGTACAGGTAAGATCACTTACCCCGAGAGAGGGTGACGATGCTGTCGCAATATTGTCAAGATTAGAAGAAAGTCTGAATAAGGGAAATTTGGCAAGTGTCGTTGACTTGTACAAACAGCTTCCACAGAGTGTAAAAGAAACACTGGAGCCTTGGAAAATAAGGGTTCAGAACAGGCTTGATCTCATTTTGGCTGTGGAAACCATACTGTCACAACCGATTGCTCAAGTTGGGCAATAACACTATGCTATGGTCCCTGGCAAAAATCTCCTTTTTCATTTTGCTGGTTGCAGCTCTAAGCATTGGGTTTGCATTTGTAATGGACCTCCAAGGCCAGGTAACCCTTGAGCTCTTTAACTATGCCATAACTACCAGTCTAATCAACCTGATTATTTTCTTATTGCTTCTCATACCCCTGGTATGGGGTATTTATTTCCTGATTGGGCTGATAGTGGCAGTAGCAAGATTTTTTGTTGGTGATGAAACAGCTCTAACCAGATATTTAAATCGAAACAAAGATAAAAAGGGTTATGAAGCCTTGGCTGAAAGCATGGTAGCCATGGCCGCAGGGGAACCTTCTGAAGCATCGCATAAAATCGCTCTTGCCGAACGACATTTGAAGCGTCCGGAGTTGACCAGTTTACTTGCAGCACAATCGGCCGAAAGGCTGGGAAACATGGATAAGGCTCAGGATGTTTACAAGAAGATGCTTGGCGATGACAAAACAAGATTTGTGGGGATTGTTGGCATCTTGAAACATCGGCTTGAGGTGGGTGATACAAAAACAGCCCTTCCATTGGCTAGAAAAGCGTTTGAATTGAAACCGGGCCATGGGGAAACACAAAGCATTCTTTTGCGGCTGCAGACCCAGGAAGGTGATTGGGAGGGGGCACGAAAAACCCTGAAAGCCAGGTTTGACAGCAAACGGATTGCCAAGCAAGAATACATTCATGGTCAAGCTGTTACCTTCCTGGCTGAAGGAATAAAACTATTGGATGAAGATAATAACGATGGTTCGAACAAGATATTTGAGTCCAATCGGCTTGCTCCATCGTTAGTAACTGCTGCTGTAAAGGCTGCGGAAATCAAGAACAAAACCGGTGATAAGAAAGCAGCTACCAGAATATTGACCAAAGCTTGGAATAAGGAACCTCATCCAGATTTAGCCAAAGCATACACTGCCCTGGAACTGGACGAAACAGATGCCCAACGACACGAAAGATTTAAAAAGCTTATTTCCAAAACACTCATGCATCCTGAGTCACGAATGACGATGGCTGAGCTGGCCATTTCAAAGGGGGATTTTGGCATAGCCTTGCATGAACTGGAAACACTTCATCAAGATGATCCTACAGTCAGGACTTATCTGATTATGGCTGCCATAGAAAAAGGTAAAGGTGCATCTGATCAGGTTGTAAAGGCATTATTGAGCAAGGCCTTGGTTGCCCCAAGAGGAAATCAATGGATCTGCAATTCCTGCCAACAAAGCCTGAAAGAGTGGCAACCCGTTTGTCCGGCCTGTCATGAATTTGATACCCTCGGGTGGCGACGAGAAGAAGATGAGACAACAAGTTTGCCGTCGTCAATAAAGTTATTGCCATTGATCAATGAAGTGGTAATGCACGACGAAAACTTGTTGGAAGATAAAACAACTGATGAAATTATCAAATTGGGTTATAAATTATAGCTAATGTGCCGGTGTAGCTCAGACGGTAGAGCGGGTCATTCGTAATGACTAGGTCGGGGGTTCAAGTCCCTTCTCCGGCACCATAAACCTCCTTGGAAATGAGAACAAAGTATTAGATGTAGTCGTCAATTATTCTGGAAGTATTGAACGGCACCGATTCAATTTCATTAACTTTTGTACCAATTCCGGGGGATTATCAGTTGCAACCCATTCTTCATATCCTATTATAGGGATGCATTTTCCCTTCCGTTCTGTGCTACTCCCTTTGCCAGCATCAAAAGTGTGAAAGGCATCTAATTCTATATCGAATGGAGGGAGACTTATTTCCAATGCCGTAACAAGCATTAGGGCATCACCGAGTGATAGATTTCTGCCAGATGACGAACTCTTTTCCCAGCATTAATCCATATATTCGGCGTAGTCGGAATAAGTGTAATTGTTTGTTGGAATGTGTTAACAAATTCTACGAAAGATTTTGTTTTCGCTTCCTCAATTTTCCCCATAGAAACTTCAGCTAAAGCTAATTGGGATGAAAAGATACGATAATCTGGGGTTTCCAAAATATCTTCCATAACTTCCAGATATTCCTTATATGCAGATTCTTGCTTTAAGAATGCGATAAATATGTTTGAATCCCAAAAAACATTCCTTGCCATTAAATAACTTCCTTACGGTTAGGGTAAGGGATATCAAATTTACCCTTCCAATCAGACAGTTTCCCTGGTTCTCGAAATATTTCAATGCTAACAAGGTCTAGACTTTTGGGAAGTCTATAAATTCCATCATATTTTGCCTTGGCTAAAACCGAAACAGCTTTATTCAAAGAGTCACATAAGGTTTTTATAGATATAGATTTACAAATACATGGCAATTCTATTCTATTTACAAATAGAATTAACTTTGCTTTGGGGATTTCATTTCTAAGATCCACTTCCTTTAAATGACCGATATGTGTTTCATAGGTAATACCCTTAAATAGAGGCAGTTTTTTTTCTATTTCAACAACGGTTTGTTTTGCCTTACTCTGGAAAGTTTCATCTATAATTATTTTAGTACTATTTTTACCCTGGATATCTAGTTCTGCATAAGAGAAGTTTTTTCCGACGCCTTTGCATAGATCTTTTAGGTTCTCTAACATTACCTTGTGAGAAATATCAAAAAGTGCGGTATCACCACTTCTTACTTTTGCAGCAAAATTATTAAACTCCTCTATTCCAGACCTTTGTGGTCGCAGAAGTGGTGGATACGGAAATTCTTCCAAAACAACTTCTACACTTCCAATTTTGAGATCTTTAATACCGTAATTAAATCCACTTTCACCATTTGCACTTTCATCCATTAGTTTCAGGGTTTTTTCTAATTGAACCAATTTACTCCCAAAAGCACCAGGGCTGACCAAATCATCGGTATCTTTTTTAAGGCCATGCATCTTGAAATGTATTTGCTTGTTTTTCGCCATGATTTAATCTCCTGAATTCTCTCGTTCCTCTACCAATTTGAGTACTTATAAAGAGATAAACCTCCGTTTAACTGAAAATACCAGATGTTTGACAATTTAAGTCAAATTATCGAAGGTGAAAATGAATTCCGGTATATTACCTATCCCTGAATTATAGGGAATTAATGGTTTGTTCAATTCCCATACTGCACTAATCCCGATCAGGTTATAAACTTATCACCATTAAATTTGTTGGATGTTTCATTGACAATTAAATTCACAAAGCTATGGAAAGAGAACCCTGTGAGAGATATTTTCTGATGAGTTACATACCGGTTTATAATATTTTTCTGAATTTGCCACCCTGACAATGGACTTGTTGTTACTTCTGGGCTTTGTCGCATTTATTGCGTTGTTGATTGTAAGAGGGCGATCAAAGCGAAGGTCAAAAGTTCTAAAATATACCCGATCAAAAAATAGAATTCGATCGCTTCCTGATAAATGGGTTAAGTCGGCCAAACGCAATAGATCCCCCGGACCTGATCCAACGTCTGGTCAAAAAGTTCATTTGGGGTCTGATTTGAACTTTGTACGCGGCAAAGCCTACGTTATTGATGGTGACAGTATTCGGTGTCGTGGCTTGGAAATACGATTGGCAGATCTTGATGCTCCAGAATTTGATCAAATTGCTTATAACCATGAAGGCAAGATTCTTCGACAAGGAGCTTTGGTCAGATCAGCGCTCATCAAAAAGATAGGAGGAAAACTGATTGAGGTATGGATCGATAAATCGGACTATTATGGGAGGAAAGTTGGGACCGTTTATTGTGATGGAGAAAATATCAATCTTTGGCTAATCAGAAGAGGGTTTGCTGTCGCTGCATTCAGTAATAAATATGCCAAGGCAGAAATCTGGGCCAAAGAGAAAAAGTTGGGGATGTGGGGTATGAAAACACACATTAACCCCAAGGAATGGCGGAGGTTGCAAACCATAAAAAAACTGCGACTTCAATGTGGTATGATCAAACCGTAATTTGTTTGCCCTGTTGTGAAAGTTCAAACACCGGATCTAATCCGCTATTCGGGTTTTTGAATGAACAAAACCAATGATCATGAAAACAATCGAACCAATATGTACCCACGAGTAACTTATACTACATTTTAGGTAATGGGTAATGATGAATACCAATTTCAGGTGGAAAAGAAAGGGAATTTGATCAAGGTCGCGGTAGGGTCCTTAAGGTTGCTGCCATGAACCTGGTTGTGGTATGGATCTCTATCCGGTCCGTAATGGCCTCTGGGATTGGGGCTTTTGGTAAACGAGGGGCGTTTTTCGGGTAACCGACCCCGATGAACCATGAAACTGATACCAGTTTGCAATAATGTGATCTTGGTTCATAATTCGCAATAGAAATTATCAGTTTTTGTATTTCACGACCACAGGGTTCGTTCAAGATCACCATCAAATTCGGCACTACTGAAGGTGCCTCCTTGAAAGTTTTCGCCAATCAAATCAGGACATGTCTTCTGCTGAGCCGCCATGGCATCGGCAACATGATCCTCCGCCTTGTGCTTGGGACGATAGCCAAGGCGAAATGCGGGAGCATTATCCCAGAACGTTCGATCGTTCCGGGAACAGCCGAAAACAATTTCATTATGCAAAGTCGGATGTTCCAATCCAAGGCTGATGAGCTGAAACAGATCTTCAATATGTATCCACATGGACAAACGACGTAAATCAACAGGTTTGTCGGCCACATTACCAATTCGAATGGACAGGCACCTGATTCCGTGCTTGTCGGCGTAGAGAGCACATAATGCTTCGCCAAAAGCCTTGGAGAGCCCATATCTTGAATCAGGTCTGACTCGGGTGTCCACACAAATGCGTCGGGTGCGTGAATACATACCTATAGCATGATTGGAAGAGGCGAAGACAAACCTTTTGACACCTTCATGATGAGCAGCTTCCAATAAAGTAACCAAACCTTGAATATTGCAGGAATTGACGGTTTCCCAATCGCCCTCAACTGATTGTCCACCCAAATGAACGACCCCATCAATCCCTTGGCAGATTTTTTGCATCGCATGCTTATCGACGAGATCAGCTTTCTGAAAGGTTTCATTTTCTGCCAGGTCAAATACATCGTTCAGGTCACTGAGGACAATACGGTTATAACGCGATTGTAGATATGGTCTAATACGCGTGCCTATGTCCCCGGCAGCACCGGTCAATAATATAGTCTTGTCTAACAAGGTCATGCGTACGCACCTCCTCTTGATTGTGTAATGTGTCCGAATGTTAATTCAGTCAATGCGTCAGAAAGAAGACACCGATGATGGAAACCAGAATTCCCACAAGGATGCCGAAAATGATGCTGAATTTTTCTGGAAACACGGGCTTTTGTTCCTGTGGTTCGAGGCTGTTTATGAATTTTTTCAACAAATCAGGAAACTGGGGAGGTAATCTTGATAAAGTCTTGAGTGCTTTAATGGAGTCATTAAAGACAGCAGCAGGTCCCACATGCTTACGAATGTAATCCTCAACAACGGGCTTGGATACGTCCCACATATTGAGTTTCGGATTTAAACTTCGTGCCACACCTTCAACAACAACCATTGTTCTTTGGAGCAAAATCAACTCGGTACGGGTTTCCATGCCAAACCTTTCGGTAACTTCAAAAAGGTGACCGAGTAACCTTCCCATTGAGATATGACTTGCATCCATACCGAGGATAGGTTCTGCTACCGACCTGAGTGCTTGGGCAAAATCATCTACGTCCTCATTGGCTGGAACATACCCAGCCTCGAAATGGACTTCAGCTACGCGATGATAATCCTGACTGATAAAGCCATAGAGGATTTCGGCGTAGACTCTTCGTGTATAGCTGTCAATTCGCCCCATGATACCAAAATCAAGAGCAATGATTTCGCCTTCAGCATTTATTTTCAAATTCCCTTGATGCAGATCCGCATGGAAAAACCCATCTCTGAGGGCCTGCTGTAGAAACAACTGAATTATCCTTGTTGATAACAATTCAAGATTATGATTTGCCTTCTTTAATTCATCGATATCTTTGAGATTTATTCCTTCAGCCCAATCCATGGTCAGAACTCTTCTGCCGGACAATTCCCATTGTATCTTGGGGACGGTAATTCCTACATCACTGGCGGTGGTCGAGGAAAATTCATCAGCTGCAGAGGCTTCCAAACGGAGATCAGATTCTCGCAGTACGACCCCTTCAAAATGCTCAACAACTTCGCGAGGTCGTAATCTCCGCGAGGAAGGGGAAAGAGATTTGATTAACCAGGCAGCAAGATAGAAGGCATCAACATCACGTTGGAAGGCTTTCTCAATATTTGGCCTCAGGACTTTGACAGCCACTTGTTTACCATTTTCCCGTAGTTTTGCTCTATGAACCTGTGCGATGGAAGCCGCAGCTATCGGTTCACTAAATTCAGAAAAAACATCTTCGACTTTAATACCCAATTCTGTTTCGATAGATTTTTTGGCAATGGCAGTGGGAAAGGGTGGTAAGCGATCCAAAAGCACTTGGAGTTCGGCCGCAAGTTCGCCACCCACAATATCGGGTCTGGTTGATAAAATTTGGCCAAACTTAATGTAAGCGGGCCCCAGTGCAGTCAAGGCTCTGGCTACAGGTGTAAGGTCCTTGTTACCTTTTAAGCCAAAAAGCAGGAATGGAATGCCCATAGCTCGGGCAAGAAACTTCAGGTTAGGGTGAATATCAAGAAAATTCAAGGCAATTTTCATTGCCCCTGTTCGCTGGAAGGTTGCGCCAGTCCTGATCAAGCGAAATATTTTATGTGGACCACGCATTCCTAGACCTTCCAACCAGAATGAATTGCTACAACCCCAAAGGACAGGTTACGATAACGTATATTTTCATATCCTGTCTCGCGCATCAAAGCTTTAAGGTGCTCTTGCGTTGGAAACCGCCTGATGCTTTCAACTAAATACTGATAACTGTCCTTATCCTTGGCAATAAGTCCTCCCAATTCAGGAATCACGTTGAAGGAATAACTGTCGTACAATTGACGAAGACCAGAATTGCTTACTTTGCTGAATTCCAGAACAAGCAGTCTACCACCTATTTTCAGTACGCGATAGATTTCCTTGAGAGCGTTTGAGTAATTTCGAAAGTTACGCAAACCGAAGCCAATGGTACAATAATCAAACTGATTATCTTGAAAAGGGAGTTGTAAGCCATCGCCTACGATCCAGGAAATGGCTTTATGAGGGATATCCTTTGTTAGTTTGTTTCTGCCCTCGAAAATCATATCTGGAGTTAGATCAACAACATGCAAATCGATTTTATTGTTGCGCTTAAGGATTCTTTTGGCAATATCACCAGTGCCTCCAGCCAAATCCAGACAGGCTGTATTGTCCAAAGGGGACATCCAGTCAACCAGAGCGTCCTTCCAGACCCGGTGTACCCCAAAAGACATAGTATCATTCATTATGTCGTATTTGGATGATACATTGGTAAAGACACCTTTCACCAAGCCAGCTTTCTCTTCTTCTGATACTGTCCGGTAACCGAAATCTGTTTCCTGCAGGTGGGTATCTTCCATAATGAATTTATTAATACGTTTGATATAAATTAGTCTCTATCCTTTACAGGATTGGCGGTAAAATTTCCTTAACATTTACACTTGCAGTAATTTCTTACAAGAAGTGCTTCCCCGAAATAGACCAGGAGTTGATATAGTACGACAAACAAGTAGAAAAACGAAATCTTCAATTTTTTTTGCTATAAGACTATGTAGTGGTTGCAGCTTCTTATTTCATAGTATAGATCTCAATAACTATCGGATTGAAGTCATGGGAGGGGGTATAGAAGCACAACCTATGAGATCAAGACAATAGACGAACCCTGAACAAGGTTGCCAATGAGACTGGAGGGAGGTGAACCGGCTGAATTGATGATTCCAAATAAAGTAAGGGAATACAAAATTGGAACAATGGCTCATACGTCCATGAAGTCAGGGATATTAACTCTAAATGCCTGAGCTTCCAGAGGTAGAAACTGTCCGTGAGGGCTTAAAACTGTATCTTGAAGGGCAAACTATTGCCAAGGTAGACATTTTTACCTCAAAATTAAGGTGGATGTTACCGACCCATCTGGCCCAATCCTTATCGGAACAAACGATCACCGCGATATCACGAAGGGGAAAGTACCTGCTTTTGGAAGTGTCAAATGGGAATTATCTGATCATCCATTTGGGAATGTCAGGTAGTTTCGCAATCCACTCAACCCATGGGTTCCCGCATTATATAAGCGAAAAACGACATCAACATGATCATGTTGTTTTTCACTTGCTGAATGGCACCGTGATTACATATAATGATCCCAGGAAATTCGGAATGATGGATCTCGTAGCTGGACACAATTTGAGGACTTATCCTCGCCTGAAATTGCTTGGTATGGAACCCTTGGGCAATGGATTTGATGAGGTTTACCTTACCAAGCAACTGAAAAAACGCACATCCCCGGTAAAAAATGTTCTTCTGGATCAAAAGGTCATAGCTGGTATAGGTAACATTTATGCCAGCGAATCCCTCTGGCGAGCAGGAATTTCACCAATGCAGAAAGCAAACAGGGTCACACACAAAAAGGTTGGAAATCTCGTAATTGCCATTCGTGAAGTTCTGAACGATGCGATCAAATCGGGAGGGTCTACCTTGAGGAATTACCGTAGTATTGCGGGAAATCTTGGTTATTTCCAACATCAGTTCAGTGTTTATGATCAAGAAGGCAAACCCTGCAAAACGCCAAATTGCACGAGTCTGATCAAGAGGATTGTGCAAACGGGAAGATCAACATTTTATTGTCCTTCTTGTCAAAAATAGTTTGACTGAAAGCAGCGATGTAAATGGCCATAATATCAAAACCCCAATCATCTTGATATAGGGTTGGCTTTGAGCACCAAAACAAAAAGAGCCTACGCAGTCAAACCAGGTCAAATTTATGATCGCTTATCGTGTCATAATGATACAAAAACAGATTTGGCAGACATGCTGGAATTTACATCTAACGAGCTATTCCACTTCAGTTGGTGTGATATAGTCTGTTAGGAATCCTGTACCCAAAGGCTAATGATCCTCTCGGTAAGTTGTATCCAGGGGGCATAAAGGTTAGTCTACCAAATTCAGATCATCCTCAAACATCCCTCCTATATACGATAGAGCTTTCTTGGAGAGAATTATTGCATCCAAATATTGTGGGGTGAGAAGTAATACTTTGAATTGTTTGGCTTGGCAGGTTACTTATATTGATACCTAAGATTATATTAAGAAACGGTATTCCTGTCAGAACCAGGACCCGTAAAATTGACCTAGGACATTGGAGGATAGAACCATGGCTTACGAAAACATAATTGTCGAAACCAGGGGACAAGTAGGGGTTGTTTCTCTTTCTGCAGGCAAATTGAATCCATTAAGCAAAAAATTGCTCCAGGAATTGATAGAGGCAATACATAACTTTGAAACAGACAACAGTATTCTTTGCATCGTTATCTTTGGTAATGATGAAGTTTTCTGTGCAGGAGCCAATATCAAGGAGTTCGCCGACGAAAACTTTGTCGATATGTTTTCCCAAAACAGATTTGGTGAAGAGACGGAAGCCTTTCGTAATTGCCGGAAACCAATCATAGCCGGTGTCAATGGCTATGCACTTGGGGGTGGGTGTGAATTAGCCATGAGTTGCGACATGATTATTGCGGCAGAATCTGCTCAGTTTGGCCAACCTGAAATTCTCCTCGGACTCATGCCTGGTCTGGGGGGTTCCCAAAGAATGACCAGAGCTATTGGAAAGGCGAAATCCATGGAAATGCATCTGACGGGAAGCAGATTGACGGCCATGGAAGCTGATCAGGCTGGTTTGGTTTCCAGAGTGGTCCCTGATGCTGATCTTAAAGCGGAAACGATGGCATTGGCCAACAAGATAACGGAACAGGCTCCGTTGGCTGTAATGGCAATAAAGGAAGCCATTAACAAGGCGGAGGAACTTCCCTTAAGTGAGGGGTTGTTACTCGAAAGAAGGTTGTTTCATGCCTTATTTGCAACAGAAGATAAAAATGAGGGTGTGCGCGCCTTTATCGAAAAAAGAAAGCCTGAGTTCAAAGGCAATTGATATACATTATCACTTGCAATGGCTCACAAGTCTTGCAAGGTCAGGCAACCTCCTGATACGAATAAGGGTTTTGAGTTTGCAATAACGACCATAGATTGGCTATAAAGGACCTTTGGAATGAGGGCAAAAGCCGTATAACTGGATTTATAGGCTGCACAAATGAGTACCCAGAATATTAGTTTGCCGATTGTGGGTATGAATTGTTCTGCCTGTGCATCCAGGCTAGAGAAATCTCTCCATAAGATGGAAACAGTGGTTTCGGCATCTGTAAACTTTGCCCTCGAGAAGGCAATTCTTGAACTCAAGACCGAAACACCCCTCGAAACGATTCTTAAGCAGGTCAGGCTAACAGGTTTTGAAGTTGCAACCGAAACCCATAAGTTTACTTTATCAGGCTCAACTTCACCGCGAGCAACCAAAGACCTGATCAATACCCTTAAGGCTACGAAAGGTGTAATAGATGTATCATCTTCAACAGCAGAAATGACTGTTGTAGGTGTCGCTAAACTAATCAACAAAAAGCAACTTTTGGAAATAGCTTGCGGTTCAGGCCTATCCGAAGCAGTACCTGACAGAAGGCAAAATAAAATCGAACTTTCTTTGAAATCATGGAATATCGCATTTGTTAAGGTTGTGTGTGGTCTCATTCTAACGTTCCCTTTTTTCGTGATGATGGTGTTCAATCATCTTGAGATTGACTGGGGTGATGCGATATGGTTTCCGCCGATTGTTCAAGGGATATTGGCATCAATCATTCTGATTTTTCTTGGAGGAAATTTCTTCAAGGGGTCATATTTTGCGCTTCGGAACAGAAGTGCCAACATGGAAGTTTTGGTGGTGTTGGGATCAACCGTGGCATGTGTCTTCAGTTGGTACCAGCTTTTTACTTCGGCCCAGGCCGAACACTATTTTGAGACAACTGCCTTTATCATAACCTTTGTCCTGATAGGAAAATACCTTGAGAACCGTGCCAAGACCAGAGTGGCTGACGCCATAAGTGACTTGATGGCTTTACAACCTGACAAGGCTTTGCTGGTTCTGAAGAATGGAGAAACAAGAGAGTTGCCTGTTGAAAATATTCGGGTGGGTGATGTTTTGCTCTGTAAGGCGGGTCAACAAATACCTGTTGATGGGTTGGTCACCAAAGGTTCATCGGAGGTTGATGAGGCGATGATTTCAGGTGA
This sequence comes from Paracoccaceae bacterium, assembly GCA_022822495.1. Taxonomy (GTDB): domain Bacteria; phylum Pseudomonadota; class Alphaproteobacteria; order Rhodobacterales; family Rhodobacteraceae; genus MPNP01. The sequence goes on from JAJEBQ010000003.1 coordinate 68,016, forward strand.
AAGCCTGCCTGTACTAAAATCTAAAGGTGATAGGGTAACTGCGGGATCAATCACTTGTGATGGTTTGATTCACGTTGAGGCCCAGGCCATTGGTGAGGAGGCCACATTGGCCAAAATGATCAGGTTCATTGAGGAAGCCCATGCAAGAAAGGCTAAAATTTACCCCCTCGTGGATAAAATCAGCAATATTTTTGTACCCGCCGTTTTATTATTGGCTTTGTTTTCACTGATATTCTGGTTTGTTGCAGGTGCAGGATTTGAAAATTCCTTGATAAATGGGGTATCTGTACTTGTCATTGCCTGCCCCTGTGCCCTTGGCTTGGCAACCCCAACGGCGATCATGGCAGGAACCAGTCTGGCTGCAAAAAATGGTATTCTGATCAGGGATAGTGAAACCTTGCAAAAAGTCCGGTCCTTGACGCATGTCATTTTCGATAAAACGGGAACCCTGACGACTGGCCATCCAAAGGTTGAAAAGGCGATGAGCGTTTCAAACGACTATAGTGTCAGCCAAATAATCGCAATCGCTGCGTCTCTCCAGCAAGGTAGTCAGCATCCAATTGCCGTAGCTATTCAAAATGAAGCTGATAACCGTCAATGCTCGCTTCAGGAGATAGAAAACTTTCGAAATCATGTTGGGTTGGGAGTGGAAGGAGAATTGTCCAACAGCAGATATCTGCTGGGGAGCACGAACTTGTTCAGAAAGTTCGGGTTTGAGGTTGATTCCAAACAATTCGATGATTGGTATCCACAGGTAATTTTAGGAAAATTTGAAGATAGTGGTGTGACTATACTCGGAGGCATGACTATTCATGATGAGATTAGACCACATTCATCAGAGGGGGTTAAGCTGCTTAAGGATGAGGGGTTGGAGGTAATGATTTTGTCAGGGGATAAAGCAGGTATAGTTCAAAGAATTGCTCAACTTACCGGAATAAGGAACTACAGGGGTAATGCTGACCCCGTTGCAAAAATAAAGGAGATTGAACAGTTAGGCGATGAAGGTCACCTGGTTGGGATGGTTGGCGATGGTATTAACGATTCGCCGGCCCTTGCCCATGCCCATGTGGGAATTGCCATGGGGTCAGGAGCAGATGTTGCCATGAACAGTTCAGGTATCATTTTGATGAAACCAGATCCCAGATTGGTTGCCAGTTCGATTGCCATCAGCAGATTAACCTTCCGAAAGATCAAACAGAATTTGTTTTGGGCCTTTATTTATAATGTTGTTGCACTACCACTGGCAGCTTTGGGATTTCTAAATCCAGGTTTGGCTGCTGGGGCTATGGCCTTGTCTAGTTTGAGTGTTGTATCAAATTCACTCCTTTTGAAATTATGGCAGAGAAAGTACCTATGATGTTCGGAAAGTTAAATGAGGCCTACCACAATTATGTTGGGAAATTATAAAAATTAATCTATTACCAAGTTCTTGACGAGTAAACTGCTAGGAAATTATTTTCGGAGCTATTGATGAATATTGAAAAGGAAACCCCTCCCCTCAAAAAGGCTGCCTTGCGTTACCACGAGTTCCCAAAACCAGGGAAGTTGGAAATAAGACCAACGAAGCCAATGACTACGGGCCGAGACCTGTCTCTTGCCTATTCACCAGGGGTTGCCGAAGCGTGCCTGGAAATCAAGAATGATGCCATGAAAGCTGCCCAATACACAGCCCGAAGCAACCTTGTGGCTGTTGTTTCCAATGGGACTGCCGTCCTGGGGCTGGGAAATATTGGGGCACGAGCCGCAAAACCGGTGATGGAGGGGAAAGCTGTTCTATTCAAGAAATTTGCTAACCTGGATTGCTTTGATATTGAGATTAACGAGACTGATCCCAAGACACTCGCGGAAACGATCATCAAATTGGAGCCAACGTTCGGGGCTATCAATCTGGAAGATATTAAGGCACCGGACTGTTTTGAGGTCGAAAAGTTATGCATTGAAAACATGAGCATCCCTGTTTTCCACGATGATCAGCACGGTACGGCAATCGTCGTTGCGGCAGCAACAATTAATGCCTTGATTGTATCCAAAAAGAATATTGATACTTTGAAGATCGTCGCTTTGGGGGCAGGGGCAGCAGGCATTGCTTGCTTGGATATGCTCATTGCCTTGGGTGCCCGAAGAGAAAACATCTTCCTGTGCGATAGTAAAGGACTGGTTACCACGAATCGGGAAGATTTGACCCCTGAGAAAAAGAGATATGCCCTGACATCATCAAAGACCTCACTTGAAGAAGTCATGGTAGGCGCGGATTTTTTCCTTGGTCTTTCGGGACCCAATCTTGTTACCAAGAACATGATCAAGAGTATGGCCAGCCAACCCATGGTGTTTACCTTGGCTAATCCGGACCCGGAGATCTGGCCAAATGAAGTTCTGGAAACTGCACCTGATGCCTTGATTACAACCGGAAGGTCAGATTATCCCAACCAGGTAAACAATGTCCTCTGTTTCCCCTTTATTTTCAGAGGCGCCATGGATGTTGGAGCCACAGCCATCAATTACGATATGAAACTGGCCTGTGCCGAAGCTATAGCCAAACTGGCCCGAACAACAACCTCTGAGGAAGTAGGCTTGGCTTATACGGGGGAAAGTTTGACCTTCGGACCTGATTATCTGATCCCCAAGCCTTTTGACCCTCGGTTACTTTCGCATGTGGCAAGCGCTGTTGCCCATTCTGCCGTTATTTCTGGTGTTGCAACTCGTCCGAGGGATATTGAGGAGTACAAGACGCATCTCAAAAGCCAGGTCTATAAATCCAGCATGATTATGCGTCCCGTATTTGAGGTAGCCCGAACAGGTAAAAGACGAGTTGCTTTTGCCGAAGGTGAGGACCAAAGAGTGCTTTATGCGGCGCAAATCTTGAAGGAAGAACTGAACAGTAAGCCCATCTTGGTTGGACGGCCGGATGTTATTGCCCAGCGAATTGAAAGGGCGGGATTATCATTGGTACCGGACAGGGATTTCGAAATTGTCAATCCTTTGAGTGATCACAGATATCCAGAGTACTGGGGTGGTTATCATGACTTGGTAAGCAGGAAGGGAGTTTCACCCTTTTTGGCAAGAACCATTGTCCGGTCAAATTCGACTGTAATTTCAGCCCTGATGGTCCACCGGGGAGAAGCTGAAAGCATGATTTGCGGATCAGAAGGCCAGTATTTGTGGCACCTGAAGTATATTGATCAAATTTTGGCAAAGGATGGTTTGTCACCTATAGGTGCCATATCGCTGATTATATTTGATGGTGGTGTGTTATTTATTGCCGATACTCATGTTCATACTGATCCGACTGCCGGGGAAATTTGTGAAACCGTCATCGCCGCTGCCAGACATGTTCGAAGATTTGGCATTGAACCTAAAATAGCGATTTGTTCTGACTCGCAATTCGGCAATTTGGATAGCCATTCAGGCCGTCTGAGCCGGGATGCTCTTGATCTCCTTGATCAACAACAATTGGATTTTGAATACGAAGGAGAGATGAATACGGATACCGCTCTCAATGAAGAATTAAGGCGGGATATACTGCCGAATTCGAGGCTTTCCGGCAAGGCCAATACGTTGATTTATTCCAGTACCGTTGGTGCCGGGGCGGCCCGTAATCTCTTGAAGAGTGTCTCGGGGGGGATTGAGGTCGGTCCCATTTTGATGGGGATGGGCAACAAATCCCATATTGTAACTCCTGCGGTTACCGCAAGAGGTTTATATAACATCGCCTCGTTGGCGATGATGCCTGTAGCCAGTTATGGCTGAAAATTCACATCCACCACGATACATTCAGAAAGGAAAGTCAGTGACAGGTTTTCTGACCACGCATGTTTTGGATACCGCCAAGGGTTGCCCTGCCGGCGGTTTGAAAATAGAATTATACCGCAAGACCAAAGGGAGATCAACACTTGTTCGGGAGATGGTTACCAACAGTGATGGTCGAACCGATGCGCCAATCATGACACAGGAAGAATTTGCATTGGGCGACTATGAGTTGATTTTTCATGTGGGGGATTATTTCAAAGACCAATCAACCGAAGGTTTTTACGACAAAATCCCCATTTGCTTCAATCTAAAGGAAAACACACATTATCATGTACCTTTGCTGCTTGCGCCTTATGGCTATTCAACCTATCGAGGGAGTTGATTACAAGCACCTTTATCCACAGGCATTTTCGGATGTACGCTATGCTTTTTTCTTATTGTTTCAAATTTTGTTGAATTCCAAACCTTTTAATTTATACTTGTTTTTTCATTCCTATTTTTTGGTTCTAAAGGAGGTGTTTATGATTCATAGAACTTTAGCTTTCCTTGCGGTATGGTTTTTGACTGTTGGTATGGCAAGTGCCCAAACCGCAGTAAATTTTGCCCTTGATTGGAAATTTGAAGGGCCTAGTGGTGCCTATTTTTCAGCAGTTGATGAAGGTCACTTTGCAGATGAAGGTCTGGAGGTTGATATCTGGCCAGGTCAGGGTTCGCTAGATGCCATTCCGAAAGTTGCGACCGGTGCCGCTCAATTTGGGTTTGCTGATATCAATAGTCTGATCAAGTTTCTTGATCAAAACCAGGGGGCTCCCGTTATAGGTGTCATGATGGTTTATGACAAACCACCATTCGCTGTTGTCGGCAGAAAATCACTGGGAGTAGAAACGCCTAAAGACCTTGAAGGAAGAGTGTTGGGAGCACCGCCACCGGATGGTGCCTGGGCTCAATTCCCCGCGTTTGCATCAGCGAACAATCTGGACATGGATAAAATTGAAGTTGAACCTGTTGGTTTTCCAACCCGTGAGCCAAGTTTGGCCGAAGGTGTTGTCCACGCTATTACAGGGTTTTCGTTTTCAAGTTATCTGAATTTGGTCCGTCTGGGTGTACCGGAATCTGATATCACAACAATTCTAATGGCTGATCATGGTCTTCATCTTTATGGCAATGCCATCATTGTCAACACCGACTACGCAGCTGAAAATCCAGAGATCGTTAAAGGTTTTCTTCGTGCCATCATCAAGGGCTGGCAATCGGCACTTGCTGATCCTGCCAAAAGTGTTGACAGCATTGCCAAACGCAACCCGGCACTTGACAAGGATTTGGAAGTGTGGCGTTTGAATCTGGCTATTGATGCCAATGTCTATACCGATTATGTCATGACCATGGGTATGGGTAATGTTGATACCGACCGTTTTCAGTCCGCCATAGGACAATTGGCCGAAAATTACGAGTTCGCTAATGAGCCCAATCCATCATTGTATTTTACTGATGAGTATCTGGGTGATGCAGAGAGCAGAATGATTAAGTAACTCCATTAAACATGGGTAGGTCTTGAATATACCTGCCCATGTTTACGAAAGGTCAAGATGTCAGAGATTGAACTGCAGGAAGTTTCCCATGAGTTTCTTACGCCAGATGGGCCTTTCCCTGTCCTTGAGAAAATTAGTTTAAAGGTTCCCGAGGGGGCATTCACGTCTGTCGTTGGCCCTTCTGGCTGTGGCAAATCCACTCTTACAAGACTGATTTCTGGACTTATCAAGCCCACACAGGGTTCGATTAAACTGGGCGGGAGAGAGGTTACAGGCCCCATACCCACTGTGGGTATGGCTTTTCAGAACCCGGTTATGCTTGAGTGGCGAAGTGTGGTTAAGAACATAACACTGCCACTTGAAATTGTTGCCCCCAAAATGCCGGCAAAAGAACAGGAGGATCGTGCCAGAGAGTTACTAAAACTGGTTTCGCTGGAAGGGTACGAGGAAAACCGACCATCAGAGTTATCGGGAGGTATGCGACAGAGGGTATCCTTATGCCGCTCTCTGGTTCACCGACCGGAAGTCCTCATACTGGATGAGCCATTTGGGGCTTTGGACGCCTTCACCAGGGAAGAGTTGTGGCAAATCATGCATTCCCTGCGAGATGAAGAGCAAATAACCTGTCTGCTCATCACTCATGATCTGAGAGAATCTGTTTTTCTTTCCGATGAGGTGATCGTTTTATCAGACAGGCCGGCCAGAAATCAATACACAACCAAAATAGACCTGGGTTCTGAGCGAACCCTTGATGATCTTTATACTCCCCAAACCACAGAACAACTTGCTGTTCTACGCCATCAGATTGAAGTAGCACAGGGACGGAAGTAAGGACCAGCCATGGAACTCAGTAATAATTTGGTACGGAAGGTTGTAATACCCCTGATAGCGATCGCGATTTTTCTCGTGGTTTGGGAGTGGATTGTCTGGATCAATGGTTGGCCAAATTACAAAATGGCCTCACCCTCAGACCTTGGACCTGCCTTTTGGAAATACAGAGTTTTGTTCCTGGAGTATGGATGGGATACCTTTTGGCGAACAGTTGCCGGGCTTGGTCTATCGGTTCTGGTGGGAACCATGTTGGGCATGATAATGGGCTTTTCCCGCGTAATACGGGAAGGTTTATATCCATTACTCGTTGGATTCAACGCCATTCCGAAGGCAACGGTTGTTCCCGTGATAGCCCTGATCCTCGTAGGTCTTGATGACCTTAACACCATACTTATTGCCTTTCTTATCTCGTTCTTCCCTATTGCGGTTTCTGTTTCCATTGGTTTATCCACCCTGGAACCTGAGTACAGGGATATTCTTCGTTCCTTGGGGGCTACACGACTGACAATCTTTTGGAAAATAGCTCTTCCCAAGACCCTGCCCGAATTTTTTGGAGCCCTCAAGGTAGCTGTTACTCTTGCCTTTATTGGTACCAACCTAATGGAAATTGTGGAACCTCACGGTAAGGGATTGGGGCATCTATTTGACAGCGGTAAGATCAATGCCGATTACCCATTGATGTTTGCAGTTTTGATTGCCTTGGCGTTTTTGGGAATAGTACTTTTCTATATCGTGGTGTTTTTGGAAAGAATATTTGCCGGTTGGGCCGAAAGAGATTGATGCCGTGGTGATAGACGGGTTATATCGCCGTTTTTACTACAAAAAAGGTTCTTTTCTTTCGATAAAAGGCCTATCAGAATTGGTATGTTTCACAGCAAATGACAAAGTTTGTAGGGAAGTGAAGCGAGGATAAATTCTATGCTCGAAATTGCAATAATTTGGGATTGGTTATCCTTCGCCTTAAGATGGCTTCATGTCATAACTGCAATAGCCTGGATAGGCTCTTCTTTCTACTTCATAGCCCTTGATTTGGGTTTACAAAAAAAGCGTGAGCTCCCTAAAGGTGTCAGTGGCGAAGAATGGCAGGTTCACGGGGGTGGATTTTATCATATTCAAAAATATCAGGTAGCCCCTCCTGACTTACCTACCCAGCTAACCTGGTTTAAATGGGAGAGCTATTCCACATGGCTTAGTGGGTTTGCCTTAATGGCAATAATGTATTGGTCAGGCGCCGAACTTTATCTTATCGATCGAAACAAAATGGACCTGGAACTCTGGCAGGCAATTTTGATCTCAGGAGGATCTTTGGCTATCGGATGGGTATTTTATGATTTGCTTTGCAAGTCCAAGTTGGGACAACGCCCCACCACACTGATGTTTTTGCTTTTTATATTGCTAGTCCTCATGTCCTGGGGATATGACCAAATTTTCACCGGTCGAGCCGCATTATTGCATGTTGGTGCTTTCACCGCGACGATTATGACAGCCAATGTTTTCCTGATCATAATCCCTAATCAAAAGATTGTGGTTGCCGACTTAAAGCAGGGCAAAACGCCCGATCCGGAGTTTGGAAGAATAGGCAAACTGAGGTCAACTCATAACAATTATCTTACTCTTCCAGTTATTTTTTTGATGTTGTCCAATCACTATCCCCTTGCCTTCGCAAGCGAATATAACTGGATCATATGCTCGCTGATTTTCCTTATGGGTGTAACCATACGCCACTATTTCAACACGATTCATGCTCGCAAAGGACACCCCAACTGGACCTGGGCACTTACAGCGATTATATTTATTGCCATAATGTGGTTGTCGGCCTTAAAGCCTCCGATAGGAGATGATACTGAATTTTCTCGTTCGTTAAATGATGAAATGAGTGCCAAAGAGGTTCAAGTCGTGGGGTTTGATCAGGTTCATGAAATTATCCAGATCAGATGCGTTGCATGTCACAGTCAAGAGCCGACTTGGGATCGCATTAACTGGGCACCCAACGCTGTGACCCTGGAGGGTGAAAAACAAATACTTGCCAATGCCGATCGAATTTTTCTACATTCTGTGATGACAACTTCGATGCCACCTTCAAATGCCACCTTCATGACCATCAATGAAAGACAAATTTTGATGCAGTGGTATGCCCAACTTCCCCAAGCACAAAAATGGCCTTTCAGACAACACCATTCAACCCAGTGAGATTATCACAAAAACCAATTTTGGTTGGCACTATAATGGTCAAAGTGGTATCGGTAATAAACCAAAATCAGCAACGATGTTATCATGTCTGGTTTCCCCTTTGATCCCCCTCCAAAAACCACTCTTCCTATCGTTGGCTCTGAACTTAGATTTCCTGTCAATAGGGTATATTGTGTGGGACGAAACTATGCAGCACATGCAATCGAAATGGGTAATGATCCGAACCGGGGAACGCCATTTTTCTTTCAGAAAAATGCCAGTAACCTGGATTCTTCAGGATTTTTCCCATACCCGGATAAAACTACCGAGGTCCATCATGAGGTTGAGTTGGCAGTGGTGTTACAATCGGGGGGAAGCAACATTTCTATAGCAGAAGCTCTTGACCATGTTTATGGCTACGCACCATCGCTGGACATGACACGACGTGATATCCAGGCTGAACAAAAGAAACTTGGCAGGCCATGGGAGATAAGCAAGGCATTTGAAAGATCTGCTCCGATTGGGCCCATCCATCCGGTTACAGAAGTGGGACAGCTTAGGGAAGGACGAGTTTCACTTAGGGTCAATGGGGTCGTAAGGCAGGAAGGTGATTTGAATCAGTTAATTTGGAAAGTTCCTGAGTTGATTTCGTATTTATCAGAGTATTTTGAACTGGCTGGAGGAGATGTCATACTTACGGGAACACCGTCCGGTGTTTCTTCAGTTCAAAGGGGTGATATTATGGAAGCGAAAATTGCAGGGTTAAATGTAATGAGAATCAAGGTTGTCTAGTAATCATCAAGTGACAATATGTTTTGAATAACCGAGATTTACACAGTAATCAGTGTATGGTGCTGCCTTCTGTTTCCTCTGGCATCAGCCCCATGATTTCAATGACAATAGCACCAATCAATTCAGGGTCGCAATGTTTGCTTAGGGAGGAGATCGCATTCGCAGACATTTTTCGACATTCATGTAAAACTTCAAGCGCTTCCAACATTTCGATAGCTTCGGTTTTGTTTAGTGCATAAACCTGGTCGTCATCTGGTCCAAATATGAAAATGTGGCTAGGGAGGTCTTCATTCGAACTTGCCTTAATCCTTGCGTAATGTTTTGCCATTATTTCTGGTATCAGCAAATTCTCATAAAGGACAACATTCTTGGCTTTCATTTTAATATAGTCGGCATCATTCTCTTCAAGCGATATATAAAAACGGTCTTCTCCCATATTGTAATGAAGCAGTGACCCATCAGAAAAGTAGTTGTCAATTCCTGTGCAATTATCCTCCGTATAGGTCTCAAAATATTCCAGTTCGGCAAATGTAGAGGTGAACATCAAGCGATAAAATTCCCAGGCTTCAGAAGGGTTTGGCCCCTTGACATACAAGGTTGCATCACGCCCCTTACCAAAAATCGACAATCGTAAAACGGAACCATCCTTAAACCTAAAACCCTCATCTGTCATGAATTGGAGGTAGCTATTTTCTTTACTACCACGCGTATCTTCCTCCCAATATTTATAGGCCAACGACTGCAGTTCTTCAGCGTTTAACTTTAAGGCTAGATCAATATTCTTCATATGTTTAACATTCCCTTTATTTATGACGTGACCTGACAACAAAATAGCTGATCAAATAATTTTGTGTCAAATTGCTACACCTGTTTTTGAACCATTTTCAAAGGAATTTATCCATATTCAAGGTTCCAAATTTAACTGTATAAAAGCTATGAAGACCAAACTCTTATCAACGGAAGTATATTTGTATAGTCTGCCTTCGGTTTTCAATACAGAAATTCGGGATTGCAAAACAGGAAACGTTGAAATGCAACCTACGCTGGTAAATTATTACCCATCTGGGCAAATAAGGTCGCGTTACCTCCGGCCGCAGTTGTATCTGTACAGACATGTCGCTCGTGATTTAATAATTCCTCCATCTCTGTGGTTGCAGCCAAGGGTATGAATTTGTCTGTCCTTTCTGCCAAGGCCAATTTAGCTTTCCTTAAGTCGTGATCATCACTCCATAAAGCGACAATATCGAAACCATGTAGGGTTTTTAAATGGGTTCGGTCAAGAAATCTTCCTATACTATTGGGGCCTTCCGCGTCTGGACATACCTTGACTGCTTTGCAGCCTGCATTAGTCGCCAAAATCGCCTGATTGTTACAATCTTCAGGAGATGGCCCCAAACACAGTACAGTACCTCGCGGATAGTAGTTCAACTGGTTTGTTTCGCCAGTAGGTCCTGGAAAAATCTTCGACTTTTTCTTTTGTCCTTCAGGATTTGCATTTTTACCAAGCAAGTACTGTACATCTGATGGATTTGCTAACTCTTCATGGTTATCCGGACACCGATGCAAAGGTAATGTCTTCATGGTAAAGCTTTTGACAAGATCCGGTCCTCCGGCTTTGGGACCTGTACCTGATAGCCCTTCTCCCCCAAAAGGTTGTGAGCCTACAACAGCACCTATCTGGTTTCGGTTGACGTAGATATTACCAATTTTGAGTTGTTCAGCTATTTCTAAAACTCTCTTGTCAATTCTTGAATGTAAACCGAAGGTTAATCCAAATCCTCTGGCGTTCACAGCTTGAATAATTTTATCCAGATTTGAAGCCTCAAATGTGACCACATGAAGGACAGGGCCAAAGATCTCTTCTGTCAGGTCTTCTATTCCATTGACCCTGATGACAGTTGGTCCTACAAAATATCCAGTCTTAGGGACAGAACATTGCTTGAGTATTTGTCCATTTTTTGCAGCATTTGCGATGTATTGTGTAATTTTTTCAAATGCGGGAGCATCTATCAAGGGACCAATGTCAGTATTTGTATGCCAGGGGTCACCTATACGCAATTGATCCATGGCACCATAAAGCATGGTTAGGAAAATATCTTCAATATCTTTCTGCAAGTAGAGAATTCTTAAGGCCGAGCATCTCTGTCCAGCAGATTGGAACGAGGAAACGATTATATCTTTCACTACTTGCTCAGGAAGGGCTGTGCTATCTACAATCATGGCATTCAACCCGCCGGTTTCGGCAACCAATCTGGCAGAAGGTTTAAGATTTTCTGCCATATTTTTTTGGATAATTTGGGCGGTCTTGGTAGAACCTGTAAAAGCAACCCCACAGACTCTTGCATCAGATACAATTTGAGCACCGGTACCAGGTCCATCACCACAGACAAGTTTTAAAGCACTATTAGGTACACCAGCTTGGTGTAATAGCCTAACAGCTATATCAGCAATCAAGACAGTTTGTTCGGAGGCTTTGGCGATCACGCCATTCCCGCTTGCCAGGGCACTGGCAATTTGCCCGGTAAAAATAGCCAAGGGAAAATTCCATGGGGATATACAACTGATTATTCCTGCTGGTTCATGTGAATCCATGTCCGGTGCCTGGGAGGCATAATATCGCAAAAAATCCACTGCTTCCCTGATTTCACCAACGGCATCGTTGATCGTTTTCCCTGCTTCCCGACAAAGTAAGGCCATAATTTCAGGGGCATTACTCTCGTAGAGGTCTGATGCTTTGATGAGTACTGATGCACGCTCCAGACCAGTGCTTTTGAACCAAGGCGAAACTGTGTCAAAAGCCTCTGATACTTCTTTTTTGGTGGAATACCTGTAGTGCCCCACCGTATCTTCAGGGTTGGCAGGATTAGTAACTTTTCTTATGGAGGAGTTTTGCTCATCTGTACTTGCGACTAATGAGTTGTTCCATTGATAAGTCAGATAGGGTTCACGAGATGTTTCAATATCATTCAGCACTTCAGGATTGTGGATATCCCACCCTTTTGAATTCTTTCGTTTCTGACCGAACAATTCTTGTGGTGGCTTAATGACCTGTAGATTCCGTTCACGAGTATTTTGCAGCAAATCAAAAGGATCTGATATTATATCCTTGGCATTCAGATCAGGGTCAGCAAGTTGGTTTAAAAACGAGCTGTTAGCTCCATTTTCCAACATTCTTCGAGACAGATAAGGCAACAGCTCCTTATGCTCCCCGACCGGTGCATAAATCCGACATTTGGTATTATGCCTGTTTTTGATTAACTCATGAAGAGCTTCACCCATTCCGTGGATGCGCTGAAATTCAAAGACTTGATCATCTTGGGAAAATTCCAGGATACTTGCAACGGTATGAGCATTATGGCCGGCAAATTGGGGATAAACTCGATCGGACATGGCAAGCAGTTTTTTGGCACAGCAAAGATAGGAGACATCAGTACCTGCCTTGTTGGTATAAACTGGGAAATCTGCCAAACCATCTATTTGCGCTTTTTTGATTTCGTAGTCCCAATACGCCCCTTTGACCAGTCTTATGGCAATTTTCCGGTCTAATTCCTGAGCGAGTTGATAAAGCCAATCCAGAACAAAGGGAGCTGATTTCCCGTAAGCCTGGACGACTACGCCAAAACCATCCCAACCCTCCAATTCCGGGCTAGAAAGAACCTCGCGGATAACTTCCAGAGATAATTCCAGGCGATCCGCCTCTTCGGCATCAATGCTAATCCCCATATTGGCCTCTTTGGCCATTAGGGAAAGAGTTTTTACTTTATTAACCAATTCCTTTAGCACTCGATCCCTTTGGGTCCACTCGTATCGTGGATGCATTGCCGAAAGTTTAATGGATATACCATGGTTATCCCTGTAATCATGGGAATAACATTTTGGAGCTAGCGAAGTTATGGAATGCTTGTATGCATCAAAAAAGAAATCAGCATCTTTTTCTGTCAAGGCCGCCTCCCCCAACATATCGTAAGAATAGAGATAACCTTTTTTTTCAGCTGACACAGATCGTTTTAAAGCCTCCTCCATGGTTTTCCCGAGAACAAATCTTCCGGCCAAATTTTTTACGGTAAACCTTATGGATATACGTATGAAAGGAGTTGATATCCATTTAAGAAAACCTCGTGGCCAGTTCCTTATTCCCTTTTTTGAAGGGACTTTTAAACAAAAAGTTGCAAATTGCAGGCATACAGTAAAAAAATTGACAAGCCAGGTAGCAGATGTTCCCCGTTGCGACTTCCAATCAACTGATGTAAGTTTATCTGCAATCAAAGTGTCCATGGTGGAACTGTCCGGGACTCTCATGAGTGCCTCGGCCAGACGTAAAATGGCTACTCCCCCTTTGGTTGCCAAACCATACTGTGCAAGAATGGAATCCAAGAGGCCAACTTTGGATGAGGTTTTGATTTCGTTCACAAGGTTTTCGGCATCAAGAACAATCTTCTTTCTTGTTGCAAATTTTATTTCAGCCTCAGAAATCAAATTATCGAGCAAAATTTTTTCATCACCAACCTTTGCAGATAATTGTTCTGACCTGATACTGACCAAGGTTTGCCTCATATGTATCTCCGATAAAACACCTGACAGGAAGCATATAAATTTGACGTTTCGTTACACGTAATCCAAGGAAAGAATACATCAAAAGAAATTTTTAGTATAGGTAAAATTTTATTTCTATTTTTGAGTTTCAACCTGAATGAAGCTTGTCAATTACTTGTGAATACATTTTGGTATGAATGAAAATTAACAAGACAAGTTTTTTGCAGAAAGTACAAAGATACCACATTCTTGTCAGGAGACCTGATCCCAGGGACATCATTAATTTTTTGGGGGCATAGGTGAATGATATGGAAAGGCCACGGTTTCAATGCCGATTAGGTTCTTGTCTTCAAAACGACGGACGCCCTTCTTTTTCAACCAGCGCCCATCACGATCACACAGGGACTTCATGACCTCCAACAGGAGACGGCGAAGGAAGATGAGATCATGCTAAGACCGGTGGCCAAGACCTGCGACGCGAGAAGATACAAAAATCTCCTCATGCCGAGGCCCGCAGGAGGCATCAACGTGCTTCCCGATCAGTTCCAGATTGTTGAATGCGCGGAGGGCCCGCAAATGCCGATGTTGATGCTCTTCAAGCAAGTGTCGGTTGGGCATTGAAATTCTCCTGGTTTACAGTGAAATTGAAAGTCTTTAGTATTTGACAAAAGTGAATCATATCCGAAACAATAAAACCAGAAGATGAAGGATGATTTTGAAAAAATAGCCAAAATTCTTTAATAGATGTGCCCATAAAATTTTGTACGGCAAACTCACTTACTGGATTATAAGATTGGTAGATGTCTTTTCCTTTATCCAAAAGCAATACATTGCTTGGTGGACTTATTGGGGATAAAATAATCATAGAAGATATGTTGCCGTGCATATGACAGGTTGACAGCGCAAAAATTTGAACGAACTGCCTTAATGGTAGGTAAAAATTGCGTTATAGTTCAAATGAAGTTTCATTTAACTCATAGAATATTTGCCAATCTTGTACCTTGATCTATGGCAATTTTGGCATCCAACCCAACTGTATTCTTTGATCCTCCAATCAGGTGATACTCTTGCCCAACTCTATTTAAATCTGTGGCTAGGGACAGTTCTGGCTTTTGGCCAGTACAAAGAACAACTGTACCTGCATCAATTTGCTGGGTATCCCCCTCATGGTTTGTAATGAGTATTCCCTTTTCGTTGATTTGATTATATGTGACGCCTGCCATCATTTGGACACCCTTCATTCTCAATGAAGATCTAAGTATCCACCCGGTAGTTTTTCCCAGTTTTCTTCCAATGCGGTCGCTGCTTCTTTGCATTAATGTGATATTCCTGCTTATCAGGATTGGCCTCGGTAAGCCTTGAATAATTCCTCCACGGTGAGTTTCTGGGTCAGTAACTCCCCAATGTTTCTTCCATGAATCGATATCTAAAGTGGGGCTATCACCTTCTTGTGATAGATATTCGGCGACATCAAACCCAATGCCTCCCGCCCCAACAATAGCAAAGGTCGTACAATTGGTATCAAAATTATCCCAAATTAAGTCGCTGTAGGTAACAACATTGGATTGGTCTATACCCTCAATATCGGGTATACTGGGCTTTACTCCTGTAGCGAGTATAATGTGATCAAAATCCAATAAATCCTTGTAATTGGGGCTTGTACCAAGGATAACATTTACGCCAACTTCAGTTAACATGGTTTTGTACCACTCAAGCAGGCCAATAAACTCCTCCTTTCCTGGAATTCGGCTTGCTAACTGTAATTGCCCACCAATTCTCCTATCCCTTTCAAATAGAGTAACCTTATGGCCTCTCTGGGAAGCAGTTATTGCTGTAGATAAACCTGCCGGTCCTGCCCCAACAATACAGATATTTTTTGGGTCAGAAGTTGGTTCATAATTTAGTTCTGTTTCATGACAGGATCTGGGGTTTACTAAGCAGGTGGATACCTTCATGTTGAAGGTATGATCCAAACAGGCTTGATTACAGGCTATACAAGGTGTTATGAATTTCGACCTACCTCTTCTGGCCTTGTTGACAAACTCAGAATCTGCCAAAAAGGGTCTAGCCATTGACACCAGATCAGCGCAACCATCAGCAAGTACTTTTTCAGCAGTTTCAGGAGAATTGATACGATTTGATGCAACAATGGGTATGTTTACTTGTCCCATAAGTTTTTTTGTGACCCATGAAAAAGCAAACTTTGGAACACTTGTAGCAATCGTTGGTATCTTTGCTTCATGCCACCCGATACCGGTATTTATGATTTTGGCACCTGCTTTCTCGACCTCCTTGGCCAAAAGAACAACCTCATCCCAATTTGATCCCTCAGGGACCAGGTCAATCATTGAGAGTCGGTAAATCACAAGGAAATCATCACCAACGGCGTTTACTATTCGTTTCACTACTTCAATGGGAAGTTTCATCCGGTTAGTGTAACTTCCACCCCAATGGTCAGTTCTATGATTGGTTCGTTTCACTAGGAACTGGTTTAGGAAGTATCCCTCGGATCCCATGATTTCCACACCGTCATAACCTATATCCCTAGCTTTAACGGCCGTTTCGGTGATATCAGAGATTTGCTTTTCAATTCCTTCCTCATCCAATTCTATTGGTGTAAACGGAGAAATCGGGGATTTTATGGGGGAAGGTGCTACACAATTCTCACCATAGGCATAACGACCAGCATGAAGAATTTGCATAGCGATTTTGCTACCGGCTTTATGAACTTCTCCAGTAAGATATTTGTGACCATCAATGTCTTCCTTGGAAAACAAGCCAGCAGCGTTTGGAAATACGGCACCTTCCTTGTTTGGGGCCATGCCTCCTGTAACCATGAGGCCAACGCCTCCACGAGCTCTTTCCGAATAGAATTTTGCCACCCTATTCCAGTCCTTGGTTTCCTCAAGCCCGGTATGCATTGAGCCCATAATGATCCGGTTTTCCAAGGTCATAAACCCTAGGTCAAGATGTTGAAATATATGTTTGAATTCTGATTCAGGCATATTTATCCCACGGTGCTTTTGAAAAACATGTATGACATTTGTATTTATGTGACCAATATATTTTCTAATCGGAAATGAGATTAGATTTAAGTTACAATTTTGCACACCAAATGTGGCTTTCGATAACTACTGGACAAAAAGATTGAAGTACCCTGCTCATTAATTATCTCAACTTAAAGAAATTAACCAACTGGAGAAATTAGTAATGCGACCTGAACAATTATCAGAACGTTATCCTGTACTTTATCACATCGCATGGAGAGGAAGCTGGCCGAGTATTGAGGAAAACGGATTGCTATCAACCAAGGAGTTGTTAAGGTTGTATGGCAAGAGTGAAGATGAAATATTTCCACTTACCTGGAAACGGCGTGATCATTGGGTAGAAATCAACTGCCCGGGACGACCAAGTGCAGTGATCAGGGACCAGAAACCAATGACAGATAATGGGTTGGTTAGCGCACTCCCAAATAACGTGAAACCTTGCCAGTGGTACGATTTAATAAATTCAATGGTATTCTTCTGGCCCGCGGAAGAACGCCTTAAGACAATGATTTGTGCTAGGGCATATAGCGGGATGGAACATGATGTGCTGGTTGTGGATACTAAAAAATTAGTGCATCTAGTGGAGGGAAGCATTAGGCTCTCTCCCATTAACAGTGGGAGTACATACCGCTCGTACCCTAGAGATATGACCTTATTCAAAAGCATTGAAGATTATCCTTTTGAAGAAAGGTGGCAAAAACAGAAACGAAAAGGTGCAATAGCTGAGGTTTGTGTGAAGGATGGGGTAAAACAAATTCAAGAGGCCGTTATCCAAGTAAAGCATGGATTGGCAGAAGATATTCTCAAGGATTTGGGGCTTTGACAAGGGTTATATTCTAGCAATAAACTGTTATTAGTAGACTAGTTAGCATATGCTCCATATACCGCTATTGACCAACTCATATGTCCTGACATGTTTATCTATACGGTCTAAAATTCAGGATTTGAAACCTTTGATTGCGGTTTTGTAGCAATCTCTTCACAAATCAAAATTTAGACTTAAGAGTGTCTATGAGCGTGCTACACTGTTTGCTCATGAGTTCGTTAAAATTCGGAGATGAATTGTCTGGAATTTTCAAGAAAAGGACATGAAAAGGAATTTCTTGACCTTGTTGCCGGATCACATCTGAAATTAAACCACGGGTTTTATCCATATTGTTTGCTGTCCACTTTTCTTCAGACATTGGGTAAATAAAACCACAACCACCCATTGTGGCATTATTGCTATACTGACCTAGATATGTGTGCAGTTGGAAAAGATCCTCCCGATTAACCCCGTATTGAGGATCAAAGGTCTTGTACTTCACGTCAAAGACGTAAAGTCTGCCATTGTTCTCAAAAACAAGATCAGGTTCAATTTTACGCTTGTAACTGCTGAGAGCTCCGGAAGGGATTTTATAATTCTGTTCAAATTTACTGAGTAGGTGTATCCCATCTCGTTTGATGAGTTTCCTGATGAAATACTCAAAAAGCATTGATATATCAAAAAAGAAAGCGTTTGTTTCATGCCGGGTATCAAAATCCGAACCCTGTTGCGTGACGATTTGCTTCGATAAATCTATCAAAACATTGTAATCTTTGTAGAATGGATTGGTATAAAATGGCGTCTCCAATATTTCCTGATGGGATCTTTTCATACCCTGATTGGCAGTAAGAAATGCATTATAAACACTTCTTGTAGCTTGACAGAAAGAGTAATGTTTAATCGTCTCATAGGCTTTGAGGAATAAAGCTGTCGCAGGGCTGACATAGCTGTGTTCTCGGTAGGAACATAAATATTTTCCCGAGAAGTTGTTTTGGAAATAGTCAACGGCATTAATTGTTCCTCTTACCGGGGAAATTCGTTCAATCTGTTTTATGTAGGTTTTGGGTAATCCCAACCGATAAGCCCTCTTAAATTTGATATTCCAAAGGTAGGCAAGAAGCCACTCATATCCGATGTCATGACTTTCACCACCAATATTTTCCATTTCAAGAAAACCATCGGCATCGGCAATGATGTATTTTAAGAAAGCATCACCAAACCGAGAACTAATTTTAAGGGAATAATCACCACGCTTAACAAAGCCAATTAAATTACCCGTACTAAGTGTAAAATTTCTTGCATTTGTACCGGTTACACCTATAAATCCGCCGTCGGTATTATGTTCGTATTCGTTGTCGTTAAAAAGGATGAGAGCATCGGCAATGTTGTCCTCCAGCATTTTTTCCACATCACGAGAAACTGAATTCAGAAAATGCCAAATAGCAGGTTCGTTATTCCATACTTTTCCCCTTTGACGATATTCCCTGGCGAGAAGCTGAATCGGTTCTGGAAAACGTTGATTGGTTAAAAGACCTTCGTTGATCAAATAAGACTGGTTATCGACCAGTGTTCCGTTCTTTATGATGTCGAAAAGCCACACAATTTAAACACCGAATACGTTACCAAAAGAACCAATGAGTTGATCTTCTTTGCCGGTACCGCGCAGGTATTCCTGTAGCAAAGGTCTGATACAATCGTCCCAAACCCGTTGTCTAACCTCTACAACTGTGAGACTTCTGGAATACTCCAAATTCATTAAATAAGCGTGACCGATTTGGTAATCAGATCCCAGTAATGGTTCTTTCGTTATTTCCGTGTTCAATTGTTCAAGATTGTCCGCAAGGGGAGCCCATGATTTACAATACTGATTAAGATGGTATCTCAACAGTGCTGTATCCGGTGGGACTTCTTCCCAACGGAATCTGCGTCGGAGAGCGAAATCAAAAATTTCCACACTCCGATCAACGGTATTCATCGTTCCAATCAGATAAAGATTTGTTGGAATAAAAAATCGGTGCCCCTGATCAGTCGGAAGCATACCAGTTTGCTTGGTGTTTAAATTTGCATATTGAGTTTTGACGCTACCTTTGACACCACGATACTCTAGACAATACATCAGTTCACCAAAAACACGAGACAGCTCAGCTCGGTTAACTTCATCAATAATGAAGAAGAATGGTGGTACAGCATCGGAAACAAGCCTGGATGAATCTGAAATTTCAAATATGTACTCCCAGTGAGTACCTGGTAATTCTTCTTTATAGTCAAGAAGTTCAGCGATTGTTATTTTTCCCCAGTCCTTTTTTAGTCCAAGACCATAAAAATCAATTTCCCACTTCCCGGCCTTAAGACAAAATTCCTTAAAAATACCATTCTGTAATGTCAGTTGTGCAACCCCGTTACTGTCTAGAATAGGGCGTAAGCCTTCCATGAAATCTTCATAACTGAAAGAGGTATGAAATTGTATCAGTTCAATCTGACTTTCATGTGTAAAATTGCTACTTGGTGCAAATTCCTCTTTCCAGATATCAAACAAAAGAGAGGTTTGTTGACGAGCCTGGTATGTTTTTCCAGTTCCGGGAGCCCCGTATTTTACAATTTGTTTTTTTAGACTGAATGGACTGAGTAGATTCTCATACAGTAGCCATACAAACATGCTCAGGTAAAATTCATCCGTTTTTTGGGACCTGAGCTCATCAACGAACTCATCTTTGATGAACTTTAGCAAGTAATTATTTTTCGAAAACCAATCTGGATCTTCATCTGGGGGGTATTCCGGGATAATTCCTTCATTTATTAGCCAACTGAAAATTTGATTGAATTTTCCAGAATCAACTGTTGTGGAAACTTCAAGCGTACAGGCTGCCGCGACACGATTGACAAGGACTGGATTGTTTGTTTTACCTTGGGCAGACCACACATCACCAAAATTTCTAAAAGTCTCTTTGTTGGGATCTAGGATGAATTTTTCCAGTGCGAATAGAAAATCCTCGTTTTTTATAAACAACTGGAAGTTTTCATCACTCAGAACAGACTGGCCGCGAGAAGCAATTCCGTTATTTTTTTCATAAAGAAGTTGCTTGAGAAATTCCTCATCATTTTGAGACAATCCTTCGCCTTCGTTAATGCGTTCACGGATTTGTCCGACTTTTCCACAAAACTCACGATAGGCTTCATGCCAGCCATCAATATTGTGCTTATTATTTTCAATCAGGTAGTTGTAAAGGTTCTTTAGTCTACTTTTCATTTCAGCCCCTAGTCTTGAATATCGTTCACTTTTTCAGCGATGGGTAATTCCTCTAGTTCGAAGAGGTCGTGTGACTTTCGGCGAACCCCAATGTTATATTCCATCAGGAGTGCAACTAACTGTTTGCCGTTCATTAAACCCACAGGAGTTTTATCAGACTGGTTGGCCTCCTTGATAGCACCCTTACTAAAGTCGCTGGTAGTGATAATCAAACCCTGTTCGTGTGCTCCAAGGCTTCCGCGAACCTGTTGAACAATTGGGGTCTGGATATTACCCTTCCAACGTTTTGCCTGAACAGCCATCTTGATACGAACCACATCACCAATAAGTAGTGTACCCCGAACATCTATACCTCCATCGTTGTGGTATTTGGTTACTTCAATACTTTCAAAACCCATCTCAGCAAGTAGCTGTCCAACAAGTTCTTCGAACTGATCCGGGTTAAGGGCTTTTAATCTAGCCAAAACTTTTTTTCTTATCTCTTTATTGTGTGTGTTAATTTGAGATGGTAGATCAGTTTTCATCCATTTTACAAGGCTGAAATGCCCAGGTGATGATCGAATAAATCGAGTGGGTTTGCCAATGGCCTTTGTCCTTTTAAGTTCATTTAACAATTGAGCATTCATGGTGGCTTCTGGTGTCCTACCTGTAGAAAATAACAACCCCTTTTTCAGGGCTTTTTCAGTAATATCCTTGTAGTGCATGGGCTTTCCAGACTGTTCAAGTATCTTTTCTGCCGAAGCCAGAAAGGAATATCCACCTTTTATATAAACCCTACTATTGGTGGTGCCATGGCTCCCTTGTTTTTCATTCTTCTGGACTTTCCGAAGAGAAAATTTTCCTGGTGCAACCCTCATAAAAGCGGATTGGTTTCCATAGGTATTGATATCACTATTTAGACAGGAAAAAACTGAAGCCTCAGGTGTTTTCCCTTTGCTGGACCACAAACCAGTTTCAATAATGCTTTTGGTGATCTCTTTATAATGAAGTGGTTCTTCTACACTCCTCAAAATTTGTAAAACTGCTTTTTTAACACTCATCATTCAACTTCCATTCCGTTCATTAGTTTGAGGTTTGGAGTACGACTAGAAATAATAATTACATTTATTTTGGGAAATAGCCACTTTATCTCCCGGCTTTGTCACTTTAGCCGTTATTTCACCTTTTCTGTAATCCCTGTACGCCCATTGTACCTATCTTTGACTAGTGAGATTCGTACTAACTTTTTTGTAGTGACTACGAAATATTAATGTGCTCCAATAACCAATATAACCTCTCTATTAACACCCAACGCAATAACATCAACTACAAGAGAGGCCTACCAATGGCCAATATCCTGGCTCTCAAGGAAGACAACTGGTATCCATCAATTCTATGGCCACCTAAAAAGAGATAGGCTTTGTGTCTACAACGGGTGAAATTTAGGCCAGGTTAAGGGAAGATGGTTGGGGTTCTGCTGGCTACTAATTGGATAGGGAATTGCCTGTTGGCAGATGAAGATGGATGGAAGATTGGCCGGAGTTGTCAGTGAGTGAAAATGAGGGCTGTGTTGCTACCATGGTGTGGGATAATGTGTACATGGCGTTGGAAAAGATTTTAAAAGTGGCTTTGTAGTGCCTCCACCAAATGGATAATCCCCATGTGAAAGGATTTCAAGAACTTAAAGTGTCAAAGTCGAGAGATTTGTTTTTAAATCCCTTCCTCAACCAATTCTATTGGTCAAAAGGGAAAAATCGGTGATTATATTTGTGAAGGTGCTACACAATTCTTGCCATAGTCATAACGCCCAGCATGAAGAATTAGCTTTGTAATTTTTCCACCAGTGATGTGAACTTTTCCACTTAGATATCTGTGTCCATCAAGGTCTTCCTTTGAAAACAAACCGGTGGTGTTTGGGAATACGATACCTTCCCTGTTGGGGGCTATACCTCCCGTAGCCTTGAGGCTAACAACTCCACGGGCTATTTCCGGATAGAAACAACTCAATTCCAATCCTTGGTTTCCTCTAAACCTGTACGCATTGAGCCCATAATGATCCGATTTTCCAAGGTCATAAACCCTAGGTATAGAGGTTGAAATATATGTTTGAATTCAGCTACAGATATAAGTGTTCTAATTCCTTATAAAGAAAAACTTACTTGGCTTATTAAATCAATGAGTCAATTTTCATAATTTTTGATACAATTTGAAACAACACATTCGATCATGAAATTTTGCTTCAGTAGCCTCTTCACTCTGGAAGTATCATGAAGGAACTCACCTTGACAGCAAGCAACTAAAGAGAATCATTCTATTCGGTTGAAGAAATCTCAGCAGAAGTTTTGTACTCATTAATCGGTTAAGATTTCGATAAATGCAGGGGTAAGAAATTTTTCGACCTGAACAATAATCTAAGTACTTTTATTTACCGTCAATTTCAGTTCTTGCCAGTAGTCCCTGTTACACTATATAATTTAGAGGACATAGTAATGGAGTGTTATCTTGCACCAACTCATCGCAGACAAGAAAGAAGAGGTTGCCAAGGTCTGTCGGAAGTACAATGTGGCAAGACTGGAGATTTACGGTTCAGCTGCCAGAGGAGAGGATTTTGATCCTGAAACCAGCGATGCCGACTTTCTGGTTGAGTACAACCCACCACTCCTGCCGGGACTTTCGAAAAGGTATTTTGGTATGATCAGAAACTTGCGAGAAACCCTTGGCAGGGAAGTGGATCTGTTAACCGTTGGTTCAGTCAGGAAAAAATATCTCCAGGAAGCAATCAACCGCGACCGTGAGGTGGTTTATGCTGCCTGATCCCAAGGTGTTGCTTGAAGACATAACTACTGCTTCTGACCATATACGCTTTTTTACTCTAAAAACTAGTTTGACGCCAGACAGTATCATAATTTCTTCGAGGCAACTTACCAAAATTAGGTGTACCTGACTACAAAACTAGAAAATTTCATAGGAAGTTCTGCAACATTTTGTAATTTTTTGATCCAATAGAAATAAGTATTTGTATCATGACAGAGGAAATATCATTAAATCAGGCTTGGGGTGCAATTAGAGTAGTTCTCCAGGAAGCATTTTCATTCAATGGGATTAAGAATATTTCTGGACTTGCTGGAATCGATGTAACTGGTTTGGCACATCTAGTACAACGACAAAATCTAGGTGCAACAAAAGGAGAGCTCATTTCAGCCTTAGATTGTGAGGTAGATCACCTTAATAATCAAGTAAAGGCACAAGTACTAATTCGTTTTGCTGAAGCTATAGTTGACGAAAGACCTGATTTTAAGGATGATTTAGAAAGGAACCTTGAAAGGCTTGGCTGGCAACTTGAGTGTGGAAATCTAGTTCCCATAGAAATTTTTGATATTACTGAATTAAAAGAGCTTCCTGAACCTTCGAAAAAAGACCTAATTAAGGCTGCCAAAAGATTAAGAGAAGGGGATTTAAATGGTGCGTTATCATCGGCTTGTGCGGCTGTAGATTCTGTAATTGAAGATGTTTATTCAGAGCATGGGATTAAGTCACAACCAAAAGATGGGTTCCAGGTTCGTTACAAAACAGCACTTAGAGCAAAAGGAACAATTAATCGACTAAAAACGGATTTGTCGGCGAAGGGATGGGAAAATGAAAATTTAAAATTATTGATAAATAATGTCGATGGTGCCCTAACTCAGGGAGCAAAAGTTATGGAGATACTACGCCGAACAATGAGTGATATCCATGGCTCAAAAGAAGTGTATAAACCTCTAGTATTTGATTCACTAAAATGGGCAGCACTAATAATTCGAATGTTAAAATAATCAGTACGTAATGAGTGTCTTAAGGCGTGCTTAAACTACTAGTTCCTAGGACGCACAATAAATAATTCCCCAATGAGATATTAGAGGGACCCTTAATCATATGAATGAAGACCTTAATGAGTAGCGAACAGCGCCTTAATTTGGCGATTCAGAAAAGCGGCCGACTGGCAGATGAATCTCGTACTCTGCTTGAGCGTTGCGGTATTGACCTGCTCAAAAGTAAGGATCAGCTTGTTTGCAAGGCTCAGAATTTCCCCCTTGATGTCTTTTTTGTAAGGGTTAACGACATTCCAACATTTGTGGCAACAAACGCCTGTCACATTGGCATAATCAGCCAGAATATATTGCTCAATGAACAGTCCATTAC
This sequence comes from Paracoccaceae bacterium, assembly GCA_022822495.1. GTDB lineage: Bacteria > Pseudomonadota > Alphaproteobacteria > Rhodobacterales > Rhodobacteraceae > MPNP01. Next base: position 92,874 of record JAJEBQ010000003.1, read on the forward strand.
TTCAAGTAGCCGACTGAAAAGTATCCACACACTCATGGAATTGGGCTTCGGACGATGCCGATTATCACTAGCCGTTCCCAACTCTTATAATTATCAAGGTATAAAGGAGTTTGAGGGCCAGCGAATTGCAACGTCCTATCAGGGATTGCTCAAGAAATACCTTGAGAAGCAAGACGTGAATTGTGGTATTGT
>JAJEBQ010000055.1 GCA_022822495.1 Paracoccaceae bacterium
TTCGCTGGTTCCCTATGGCAGCTGGCACGCAAGCAACGGTCTGGCCTATTGGGGGGCGGCGGGTCTTGGCTGGGGCACCATGACCGTGACCCCTGAGGGGAGGGATCCGTTTGAGGGGCCGATTGATTGGCATATGGTGTCAGGCGGTGTTGAGGGGGGTCTGTCGGGTATATCCCTGCTCCCGGAGGCCCGGTTGGTCTGGCATAGTGATGTTTTGTGGACCCGTACAACCTCGGAGCCTGTTGCCGATTTGCCAAGTCTTGGCGGCGAGACCACGCGAATGCGTCTTGGTGTTGATGCTACCTGGCCGGAGCGGTCTTTGCTTGATGGTTTTGTCACCCCGAAGGTGGGTATAGATCTTCGGTATGATGGCGGTGATGCGGAAACCGGTTTTGGTTTAGAATTGCAGAGTGGTCTGCGTTGGCGTGATCCACAGAGTCATCTTGAGCTGAGCCTGACGGGCCGCACGCTTGCTGTTCATGACGATGGCGATTTTGAGGATTGGAGTGTGCGTTTTGGAGTAATCTGGGATCCACATCCGACAACGAAGAAAGGGATTTCGGCGGCGTTTAATTATGATCTTGGCGATGGATCTGTCGATAATAATGCCCTGCTTGGAGCGGCGGTTTTTCCTGATCAACGCGCGAATGAAGGCGCAACTAGCTGGCGCTCTGAAATGGCTTATGGCATCAGCCGTGGAGGGGGTATGGTGGGCACGCCATATGGTGGGATCGGAGGCACCTCGGCGGTGATTGATGAAGCCCGGGTGGGGTATCGGATTGAACCGGATACATCGCAGGCCGAGAACATGCGTGTTGATGTCTGGACGGACCCGGTGGCTGGGAATGAAGAGAAGCGTGCGGGTGCCGGTTTGACCTGGGTGGTGGTGATCTGTGATCAGGCGTGCACCGCAAACATTCGTTTTGGGGCGGTTATTCCCGCTTGACATTGCGGTGTCCTAAGAGGATGATGGTTTGTATTGTGTAAAGGGCGGGCTTTTTGTTTTCCCGGCCTTTTCGGGACGACCCCGGGGGAAGCGGAGGAGAGAGACCCGCTCCTTTCTTCGGAACAAGAAGCGGATACTGGACAATGACTTCAGTACATCCGATCCCATTGGATGCTTGAGAACGCGCTTCATGGGGTTCTGGATGTGACCATGAACGACGATGATTGACGCAACCGTCCGGCGCCGGTTCGGCCTCAATCGGGCCCAGATGTTCGGAGATAAGAGGACGTCATTCATTCGGGGAAGACTTGAAAAAGCCGGATGGAATCACAATGAGGCGTTGCAACGCATCCGTTTGGCTGGTCTTTTACATAAAAATAGGGCCGTTCAAAAGCGATAGCCCTGTCTATTACCCTCAATCTGCTTTCTAGGATCATTTTTTGTGTACAAATGAAGACCAGAATTAGGTTGATTGACAACAATTGATCTCCCCACTTATTGGACATCTCATTTTTTTGTATTCGGTTTCAAAGAACAGTTTAACAAATTTCATTTGAGTGGAAGCAAAAATTCAAAATCACATCCTTTATCTGCCTGTAGAATTTGTTCATTATACAATTTTTCGTAACCCCTTAAGGGATCAACGGAGGCCGGTATCAAGTCCAGTTTCTCCCGTCTTGCTTCTAACTCCTCTGGTGAAACCAACAAATCAAGTTTCTTCTCAGATACAGAAAGTTTTATCATGTCCCCATTCGCTACCAAAGAAAGTGGTCCCCCCACAGCGGATTCAGGTGTAACATGAAGTATGACAGTGCCAAAGGCGGAGCCAGACATTCTTGCGTCAGAAATTCTAACCATATCTTCTACTCCCTGTGCAAGCATTTTCTTTGGTATGGGCAGGTAACCTGCTTCAGGCATACCAGATGGGCTGGCTGGCCCTGCATTTTTTAAAATTAGAAAATCTTCTGGAAATACATCGAGGTCAGGATGATCAATTCTGTTAGATAAATCCTCTAATGATTCAAAGACAACCGCTCTACCAACCGTTTCAAATAATTCTTTGGTCGCTGCGGAACGTTTAAGGATGGCACCTTTGGGAGCCAGGTTGCCAAAAAGTGATATCAATCCTCCTTTGGCGTCAAATGGTTTATTTCGAGAGGCTATTACTGAACGGTCAACATAATCGCATTTATAGTCAAGACGCTCTCCTAGAGTTTCACCCGTAACGGTAGGGCAATCGAGATGTAAGAGTGGTTTTAGTTCACGCAATACAGCCCCCAACCCCCCAGCAAAATAGAGATCTTCCATATAGTGATTACCAATTGGCTTCAAATTTACCAATACGGGTGTGGTATCTGATAGTTCATTGAACCTGTAAAGGGAAACATTTATACCAGCTCTGCCAGCAATTGCTGTCAAATGAATGATAGCGTTAGTTGATCCCCCCAAAGCCAGAATTGTACGTAAGGCGTTTTCTACCGATCTCATCGTAATGAGATCCTTTGGTAATATGGGATTACTGGCAATTTCTACTGCCGTTTTACCGGTTAGTTCTGCTGCCCTTAACCTATCTGAATTAACCGCAGGTATGGTTGCACTGCCAGGGAGGGCCAACCCAAGGCTTTCAGCAACACAAGCCATGGTCGAAGCAGTTCCCATAATTGGACAGGTTCCTGAAGTTGTCGCCAATCGGCTCTCAACATCATGGATTTGGTTTTCGGAAACAGCTCCTGCCCTGAATTTAGTCCAAAACCTCCGACAATCAGTACAGGCACCAAGCCGCTCACCTTCGAATTTCGAGGTCATCATTGGACCACCAACTAGCTGTATGGAAGGGATATTCGCTGAAATCGCTCCCATCAGTTGAGCGGGTATTGTTTTGTCACATCCTCCCATCAGTATGACCGCATCCATTGGTTGAGCCTTGATCATAACTTCTGTATCAAGGGCCATAAGATTACGAAATTTAAGGCTGGTTGGATTTAGATAGACTTCACCAAGGGATATTGTTGGAAATTCCATTGGTAGAGCTCCGTTGGCGATGATTCCCCTTTTGACCGCTTCAAGCATTTCAGGGAAATGTCTGTGACAATTGTTGAATCCAGATCCTGTATAAGCAATGCCGATAATTTTATGGTCAAGCATTTCTCGGGAATATCCCATAGATGAAGCAAAGGATTTTCGAAGAAAGATCGAAAAATCCGGATCGCCATAATGCGTTAAATTTCTTGCCAAACCTGTCTTGTGCTGTTTATCCAAAGTCTCGCTTTCAAGCCCCTATTCTAACTCGTTGACCAAACTAAACTATTTTGCCGTTTCTATCAAAGAAATGAAGATGGTGCTCTGGAAAATTCAAACCAACTATATCTCCTACACCGGCGGAAATGATTGGGTCAGCACGAACAGTCAATAATGAATCAGAAACTTCTGTTTGCAGGTGAAACAATGATTCAGCCCCAAGTTTCTCAATTATATCAACCTTAGCTGTCAAATGGCTTTGTGAGGGTGATAAAATTTCAATATGCTCCGGTCTAATTCCTACTTCCAGGCAGGTACCTGCTTGCAGGGTTGAATTCTTCACTCCAATTTTGAGTGGTCCCATGCTGACAGCGGGTTTACCTTCTACGCTTCGCACAACGCCATTAATAAAGTTCATTGCTGGTGAACCAATAAAACCTGCAACAAATTTATTCGCAGGCTTTTCATAGAGATCCAGAGGAGTTCCAACTTGTTCAACCTTGCCCTCATTCAAAACGACGATTCTGTCAGCTAGGGTCATAGCTTCAGTTTGGTCATGAGTCACATATATCATGGTTGCACCGATTCTTTGATGCAGTCGGTTAATTTGAATCCGCATGACTACCCTGAGGGCAGCATCAAGATTGGACAGGGGTTCATCAAATAGAAAAACCTTGGGATCCCGTATTATTGATCTGCCTATTGCTACCCTCTGTCTTTGACCGCCAGATAACTGCCGCGGTTTTCTGGCAAGCAGGTCATCAATCCGTAACACTTTGGCTACTTCCTGGACTCTCGTTTCTATTTCATCCTTGGGAACTTTTGAGAGCTTCAAGCCAAAGCCAATATTCTCCGCAACCGTAAGATGTGGAAACAACGCATATGATTGGAAAACCATCGCAACTTCCCTCCTTGAGGGTTTCAAGTGAGTTACTTCCTTGTCTGCTATGATAATTTGACCTTCGGAAACACTCTCTAAACCTGTGATAAGCCTCAATAGTGTAGATTTTCCACATCCAGAAGGGCCAACAAACACCACAAACTCACCATGCTCAATCGCAAGGTTAACGGAATTAATCACTTTAGTGTTTCCGAACGATTTTGAAACATTCCTGAGAATTAAACTGGCCATGTGTTAACCTTTCACTGCTCCCATGGTCATACCCTTGATAAAGTATCTTTGAAAGAATAAAAATACCACTAAAGTCGGAAGACTCGCGATAAGAGACAAAGCCCCCTGAACACCCCAGGCAACAGAGTATTGGCCCTTCAGGTTTACGATACCCACCATTATGGTTCTCTTTTCATCAGATTGCGTGAATATAAGTGGCCATAGAAAATCGTTCCAAATCCAAGTGAATTGTAGGGTCGCCAGAACCGCTAGTGCAGGAAGGCTCAAGGGCAAGGCAACACGCGTCAAAATTTGGAATTCATTAGCACCTTCGAGTATGGCAGCCTCTCTTAGGGTGTTGGGAACTGTTGCAAAAAAATTTCTCATAAGGAGGGTGCAAATCGGTATACCCAAGGCAGTGTGAATAAAAATAATTGGCCAAAGGGTGTCAATAAGGCCCAAATAGTTAAAAAACTGGAATAGGGGTATGAGAATAACCTGGGGTGGAAAAAACATACCCGAAATTATCACCAGAAAAAGTAAATTGCTTCCCCAAAAGGGAAGTTTGGAAAAAACATATCCACCCAATACACCCAGGGCAATTGAAGCAATTGTGGCCGGGGCTGTAACGAGTAGGGTATTTAAAAAATATCTGTGAACAGCAGGATTACCCAGCACCTCAGCGAAATTGCCAAGAAATAGGTGGGTGGGAAAATTCCATAAACCGCCTTCAGATATCTCCTTGGTTGTCTTGATGGAGGACAACAGGACACCAATAGTGGGCGCCAGGAATAATGTAGCCAAAACCAAAAGTGCGATGAAAATAACAACCGGCCAGGGATTGAATTCCCTTGGAGTCTGAATGAAAACTGCACGATCAGCCATAAATCTCGTCAATCCGTTTCAATTCCCTGAAATAGATCCTGATAATGACTAAGGCCAAAAGGAACAGAACCACCGAAATGGCACTTCCATAACCCATCAGATATTTTTTGAAGGATTCATTGTACATGTGCATGGCGAGAGTATCGGAACTGTGAAAAGGGCCGCCTCCAGTCATAATATAAAGAATGTCAAAACCCTTCAGCGAGTTGATCACGCTCAGGGCGATAACAACAACTGTGGCCGGGGTTAAAAGTGGCACGAGTACCATACGGATTTTTTGCCATGTACTTGTGCCTTCAATTTCGCATACCTCAAGCAATTCTTCTGGAATAGAAGTTAAGCCGGCAAGGTAGATTACCATAGACAACCCGGTTTGCTGCCATGACCACGCCACAATCACAGACCCAAGAGAAGTATCAGGTTTGGCCAGCCAGGCAAAATTCATTGACTCATTGAGGAAGAAATTTATCAAGGTGTTGAGTAACCCCCAATCAGGTTGGTAAATCCATGTCCAAATCTGGCCAACCACAACTGCCGATAAACAAATTGGCAGATAAAATATGGACTTGAAGATCTTGCCTCCTGGTACATTGCTGTCTATTAGCAGGGCAAAACCAAATCCCAATAGTGTTGGTAAAAGAATGGCCGATACCATCCAGATAAAGGTATTGATTATGGCATTAAGGAAAAGCCGGTCAGTAATTATCTTGGCATAATTGTCAAAACCAACGAACTTGTAATTGGGATTAAAACCATTCCAGTTGGTAAAACTATAGAAAAATGAGCTGCATAAAGGCCACAACACCAGCAAAGAGAATACTGCCACCGGGGCTGCTAGAAAAACAACCCGCCAAACCCAATTAGATTTTTCCACAATTTAATTTGGTATTTCAGTTCCCGAAATTGATTTCGGGAACTGATTGGATTTTAAGACTATTCAGAAAAAGCGCTCTGAGCGCTATCTTGAGCTCGGGACAGAATGGCACCGTAATCGTCAGGATTTTCCATTAATTCCTGGAACATGGAAAGTCCAACTTCGGCAACAGGTGGTGGGGTGGCCAAGTCATAGTTGAAAGCGAAGTTGCTTGCACCGTCTACCGTTGTAATAACCCTTTGAATGAGATCGTTATAGACACTCGGGTCAACATTTACATTGGCCGAAACAGCACCCACGGCATTTGTCCATTCAATTTGATTATCTACGTCTGAAACAAAGAAGGAAAGGAATGCTTCAGCACCCTCTTTATTCTGAACATTGGCTGAAATCACCAAGCCATCGATGGGCCCTACAACTGAAACCGGAGCATCTGGATTTATGGTTGGGAAGGGGAAGAAATCATAATCTTCACCGGGGGTAAGACCATTACCATTCCAATAGCCGGTAATCCATGTACCCATCAAGGTCATAGCTGCTTCACCATTGGCAACTTTATCAGAAGCATCGGTCCAAGTATCAGCATTTGCATTGGCAACAAAGTAACCGTTGTTAACCATATCCATCCAAATCCCAACAGCAGCCATTACTTCGTCACTGTCATAGGCTGCCGAGCCATCCATGACAGCAGCTCTAACTTCAGGGCCGGCCGTATTCAAAATTAGATAGTCAAACCAGAACTGGGCAGGCCACCTGAACTTGGATCCCAAGGCTATTGGTGCAATACCCATACCCTTTAATTTTTCACAGAGTGCCATGAAACCTTCCCAATCAGTGGGCATATCAGTTACGCCGGCATCAGCCATTACCTTCTTGTTATAGAACATTCCGGAATAATGGTATTGCATGGGAATCAAATATCTATGCCCATTGTATAGTGTGGCACTGTCGGCTACAGCCTTAGCAACCACATCGTCTAGACCACTATCTGCCCACATGTCATCAATCGGTGAAAGGTCACCTGAATCAACTACGAACTGCACTCTGGCACCAGCCCAGTAGCTGAATACATCCGGCAAACTGTCACTGGCTCCTCGAACCAGAATATCTGTTTTAAAGTCTTCGTGCCCAACAGGACTTTCCTTCATCTGAAAACCTGTGACAGCCTCAAACCTATCGAAAACCTTTCCCATATTCTCCTTGCCGAATTCATCAGAAAAATAATGCGAAATTGTAACTTCACTGGCATGGGTTGTGGCACTAAGGCAAAAAAAACCCAAACAACTCACCAGAAAAATTTTGAAATATTGCAATGAAATTAAATGTTTCATTTTTTCTCTCCCTAATTTACCTATCAACAGTAGAAAAATACTATAAAGTAAATTTACAATTACAAAAGAAAAATTTACTCCGGCTCGAAAATATTTGGTGATTTTTAAATTTGGAGGTAATTTTTTGTAATTTTGTAGCTTAAAGAAGGAAAACCGGATGGACAAAATGCTGAGTATTAGGGGGAAATAGTTCATGAAAACACCAATCGGAGTAGGCATATTAGGTACTGGCAGAATTTCTGATCTACACGTCATTGAATACTTGCATAATCCTGCCACAGAAATAAGAGCTCTTTGTGATCTAAATGTAGATCTGGCCAAAAAGAGAGCAACTTCTTGGGGTTTGGATAGCATAACCATAACGGAGGACATGGATGAGTTTTTCAAGAATCCAAACATTGATCTTGTAGAAATTCTCCTTCCACATGATTTTCACTTGGCGGCTGCACTCAAGGCCATGACTGCCGAAAAAATTATATCCCTGCAAAAACCCATATGCAGTACCCTGAAGGAAGCGGATGAACTGGTTGCGGCAGCGGCGAAATATGACCGCCCCTTTAAGGTATTTGAAAATTTCCTGTTTTACCCACCAATAGTTAAAGCAAGAGAACTAATTAAAGAGGGTGCAATAGGTGAGCCTATTTCAATTCGAATCAAAAGCCATGCTGGATATAGTCAATCCGAGTGGGATGTTCCTCAAGGTGCTCAGGAATGGAGACAAAGTGTTGATAGGTCTGGGGGAGGCCCTTTGGTATTTGATGATGGTCATCATAAATTTGCAATTGCCTGGTCATTTATGGGAAATCCTGAAGCTGTACACGCCTTCATCAGAGAGGTTCAAAGGGATGATGGGTACATATTTGACGCTCCGGCGATGATTTCCTTCCTTTTCCCGGGTAACAAGGTAGGAAATCTGGAAATAGTTTACTCTCCACAACTAAAGATTGATACTGTTTATTATGCTCAAGATGATCGGGTTGAAATTACGGGTGAGAAAGGAATCATCTGGATTAATGGCGGGCACGGACATTTGGCTAATACTTCTCCCCTTATCCTTTATGATGGGAACAATTTTACCGAGTATACTGATATACCAAGAGGTTGGGAACAAAGCTTCATTCTCTCCACAAGGGATTTTATACAAAAAATTCTTCATGGAGGCGAACCGGTTCTTACGCCTCACGAAGCTAGGGAAATTTTAAAATTTGCCTCAGCTGCCGAGCAATCAAACCAGGCGGGGCAGGTAATTCACATTTGATTTGAAATGTGATGCAATGTTTACCAGGAACATTCGTGTCCCGAAAGTGGTGTTATAGGGAGTAATAAAAGCACAATTCGTTATCGGAAGATAAATCACAAGACGAATTAATTAAACCTGTTTTGTAACTTACCGATTTCAGCTGCTACCAGCTGTGGAAAAAGCGGATATTTTTGTGGTAAATCGCACCAGATTTCTGAAATTTTTGCAAATTCGTGTTCATTTCCTTTGTTTAGGTAAGTTTTAAGAGTTGAAAAATAAGGATCTTGATATTCGAATTTTGATTTTCCTTCCACGATCTTTTGCATCAAAACATACCAACTAGCTACCGAAATGATAGTATATTTGGGAACAAGCCCCATTTCAAAGCATGCTTCAATGGTAGGAAGCAGAAAAAGTCTGAATTTATTATAACCATCCATTGCAATCCGAGGTAAACCGTCTGCAATCTGCCAATTTTGAAATCGATTCTTAATGGTACGAGTATAACTCAGCAAATTCACGGGGCCGTGTTGATCTAGGGAAGGAAGAATTTCTGTTTCTTCAAGTTTATCAAAAAAGGTGCTTAATTCTGGATCCATAATGGTTTTATCAAAGGTATCAAATCCTTTTAGAGCACCTAAATAGGCCAAACCCAAATGGGACCCATTCAGAATTCTAATCTTGGCGTCCTCATAGGGTGAAACATCTTTGACCAGGGACACGTCAACCATCTCCAAATCCGGTCTTTCACCTCTGAAATCATCTGTAATCACCCACTGGGTAAAATCTTCGGAATGAATGGTAAAATCGTCTCTTACACCAAATCTTTTCTCTACCTCAAGCGAATGACAGTGTCTGGGTCTTGGAGTTATCCTATCAACCATTGTACACGGAAATGAAACCTGGTCATTGATCCAGGAGATTAGGTCATGGTCCTCCTGAGCTTCGAGATAAAGGGTCAAGTTTTTACTAAGAAGGTTACCATTATCTCTTAAATTATCACAGCAAAGGATTGTTATAGGGTAGTTACCCTGATCTTTTCGTTTCCGTAAGGAATTCCTCAGGTAGCCATAAACAGTACTCACATTCCCACCCTGAATTTCGTTTCTAATGACAATATTTTTTAAATCCAAAATACTGTCTAACCCGAGGTAGTAGCCACTCTCAGTTATTGTTATGGTCATTAACTTGACAGAAGGCTGTGCTACTAATTCCTCAGCTTGCTGAGAGTCTTCGGCCCAATCATAAAAAAACTTATGTGACCGTACCAATTGATACTGTGAATCTGCTTGGGACGTCAATGTCTTGAGAAAATACTCACCATTGCGCTTTCTAAGTTTCCTTAAATCAGAAGATGTTTCCTTTCGTAAATTTACTCCAGCAATGGCCCAGTTCAGTTGCCCGCTTTTTTCCATGAAGTTATCCAAGTAAACAGCTTGGTGCGCACGATGAAACGAACCTACCCCCAAATGTACAACACCCACGGAAGTATTTTTCCGGTCATAACCGGTTTGATGAAATCCTGTTATTTCAGTTCGAATTTTATGATCAGACATGAGTTTATCTTATCTGAATTACTTGGCTAGTTCTTGTCTGGCTTCATTACGAAAAACTCTTGGTGATACTCCTTTTATCCTTAAAAACTGGCGATTGAAATTGGCCAAATTCCGGAAACCGACATCATAGCAGATCTTTGAAATATTTTCGTTGGTTTGATAAAGTTTGGCGCAGGCTTGACCAACTCGTATACGGTTCAAAAATTCACAATAATGATTACCGGTTGTATTGTAAAAATGCCGAGAAAAAACACTTTGGCTCATACAAGCCATTTCAGCCAACTTTGACGACCTCAAGTCTTCATTATAATTGGCAACAATATATTCGATCACATTGGTCATATTGTTGTAATTTTTTGACCAACTGTCGTTGGTGAGGTGGGAAGCGGAAAGAATTTTGATGGCACTCCAATCACTTAGACGAAGTAAAAAGTCCAAACAGAGTAATATTCTTTTCAAACCTCTGGCTTTGTGGATTTTCTCAAACCTTTCAAGAGATTCTTTCTGGTCAAAACCGATAAATTCAATACCACTCTCAGCTTGTGACAGTAAAACTTCTAATTCCCTAAACTCAGGGTAGGCTGATTGAGATACTTCAATGCTTTTTGGATTGAATTGGATCAAAACATCTCTCACTTCAACAGGGTCATAAAGGTTATCATCAGTAACCCAGTTATGTGGAAGTAAAGGCCCCGTGAGAAAGAGCGAGCCAGGTTCAAAAGTACCAATATGATCACCAACAAATGCCTTACCTCTGGTTTTGACGATGAGATGAAGTTCATACTCTTCGTGAGAATGCCAGCGGCACAGATTGGTTGGCCAACCGTGTTCCAGATACCTGATACTATTCGTTGACCTATCAACAATTTCAATTTCCGGATTGATAATTGACATAATTAATTAACTCATAACGGTTCCGCTATCAACATTGATAGTCTGACAAGTAATATAATTTGAAAGTTCTGACGCCAGAAACAAGGCAACTTTGGCAACACCAGTGGGTTTCTCCATCCTACACATTGGTACTTGCTCAGCGACCAAACGCTTTTTTTCTCCGATTTCCCTATTTTCAAATTGGGCAAAGAATGCATCAACCTTTTCCCACATCGGAATATCAACAACCCCTAGGGAAATTGCATTAACCCGAACACCTTTGTCTGCCAACTCCAGGCCAGCTGATTGGGTATAACTGATGACAGCTGCTTTGGATGCGCAATAATGAGTAACTAAGGCCTCACCTCGGTGTCCCACTTGGCTCGCAAGGTTAATTATGCTACCTGAAATTCCCTTTGAAATCAGAGATTGAGCTGTTTCCTGCATTATCTTGTACATTGCCCTGACGGTGACTACAAAAATTCTGTTATACTGGTTTAAGTTAGTTTCCAATATTGACCCCATATCGAAAATGGCGGCATTATTGAATAGAATTTCCGGTGCAAAATTTTTTATCTCTTCAGAACATTGTCCCGAACCTGAATCTGATGTCAGGTCAGTGGGTTTGAATTTTATTTGATCGGGGTAGTTATCAAGAAGAGTTTGAAGGGAAGGGCTTACCTCTAGGTCCGGTGCTACCAAAGTGGCACCAGATCGGATATAACCTTCACAAACGCTTGAATCTATACCTCCTGAAGCGTCAGTAACAAATGCTCTTTTGTTTGCCAATGAAAAGTTGCCCAAATTAGCTGAAATCATTTTACAGCACCAAAAGTCAATCCTTGGACCAACTGCTTTTGGCAGAACCATCCGAAAACAACGATAGGTGCACAGGCCAAAGTTGATACAGCTGAAAGTTTGGCCCAAAACAAACCCTCGGGGCTGGAGTAGGATGCAACCAGAGCTGTAAGAGTTCCGGCATCTGAAGCAGTCAGATTAATTGACCAAAAGGCTTCATTCCAGCAAAGGACAATACTTAAAAGAGCTGTTGACAAGATGCCTCCTTTGGTTAGGGGTAGTAAAACCCGAGTAATTTCTTCGATTGTTGTAGCGCCATCCATCCGGGCAGATTCCAATATTTCCCTAGGAACTTCTTTGAAATAACTAAACAACATCCAAACGATTATCGGAAGATTGATCATGGCAAATATGATCACCAGGGCAGTTCTGGTATCAAGGAGACCAGCTTTTTGAACGAGGAGATAAATTGGCATAAGAACACCTACCGCAGGGAGCATTTTTGTCGATAGCATCCATAAAAGAATATCCTTGGTAAATCGTGAAGGCCAAAAGGCCATTGCATAGGCACCTGGAACGGCTATCAACAAAGCTAACAAAGTTGCCCCGAAGGAAGTGATCACCGAATTAATGGCATAAGTAAAATAGTCACTTCTTTCCTGAACCAGAATAAAGTTCTCCAGTGTGGGCTCAAAAAAGAGCAGTGGGGGAACAGAAATGGCCTGTAGTTCAGTTTTAAAGCTGGTTAATACAACCCAAAATATCGGGAAAAACATAATTATTCCAGCGAACCAGGACAGAATGACACGGAGTAGATGTTTTTGTTTTACAGACAGCCCCATTAATCTATACCACTAAGGTCTTGCCTACCAACCGAATGAGAAAGATTGCAACGATATTTGCAAGGATGATAGCAAACACCCCGCCTGCAGAGGCAACACCAGCATCAAATTGTAACAGAGCTTGAGAAAAGATCAAAAATGCCATGTTGGTACTGCTGAAGCCCGGACCTCCGCCGGTTGTTACAAAAATTTCGGCAAAAATTGAAAGATGAAAGATCGTTTGGATCATGATTACAACGGCAATGGATCTATTAAGATGGGGTACGGTCATATGCCTGAATTTTTGCCATGCATTGGCTCCATCCAATTCAGCGGCCTCTAAATGTTCAGGATTTTGTGACTGCAAGGATGTCATGAAAATCAGAAAGGCAAAGGGTGTCCATTGCCAACTAAGCATGATTACGATGGATCCCAATGGGAAATTTGCAAGCCAATCAAGCGGTTCAAGACCGAAAAAAGAAAATATCACGGAAAAGAGCCCATAAACCGGGTTCATGAACATGTTTTTCCAAAGTAGGGCGTTCACCGTCGGCATGATAAAGAAAGGTGAGATAAGCAATACCCTAACGATACCTCGGCCCCGAAAGGAAAAGTTGACAAGAACAGCCAGTGCCAGCCCCAGAACCACTGTTACGACTAGAACGGAAAGGACCAAAACCAGGGTATTGATTACAGCTGATACAAAACCTGGATCAGTTATGAAAAATTCGTAATTCGATAGACCGATAAACCCTGTACGTTCGGGGTATAACAGGTTAAACCGGATTGTCGAAAAGTAAATGGTCATACTCAGAGGTATGACCATCCAAAGAAACAGCAGAACTATACTTGGCGCCTGTAAGAGACTGATAGTCCTGCTATTCATCGTTTTGTTTTGCTTCGCTACATATTGTTGTAGTGAGTGGTTGCCTTAATAGTAACCAGCCTTGGACATTTCTCTGTCAGCGGCTTCCTGCGCATTGGCCAGAGCCTCCTGAACAGAAATATCACCTGCAAGCGCAGCACTCATTTGCTGGCCAACGGCAATACCAATTGCTTGGAATTCAGGAATTGCGGCAAACTGGACACCGGTGTAAGGTGTTGGATCCTGTGTGCTGTTGGAAGGGTTGGCTGAAAGAATGGCTTTCAATTCGGCATCAGCAAAAACGGCAGCATTCTGGAAATTTGCATTGTCATAGGTGCTTTGGCGTGTGCCTGTTGGGACTGAGCCCCAGCCATTTGTTGCTGCAACCAATTCTATATATTCCTTGGATGTTGCCCACTCAATGAACTTCTTGGCATCGTCAGCCTGTTTGGTTCCAGCAGGAACTGCGAGGGCCCAAGCCCAAAGCCAGTTGGCACCACGATTGGTGACTGCAACAGGTGACTGCGCAAAAGCAACTTGATCAGCAACCTTAGATTGCCCAGGGTCAGAAATAAAGGACGCAGCAATTGTTGCATCTATCCACATACCGCATTTACCTTCATTGAACAAAGCCAGAATCTCGTTGAAACTGTTACCACTAGAACCCGGAGGACCATAGTTGTTCAACAGGTTGATGTAGAAGTCAATTGTGTGATGCCATGCGGCACTATCCAATTGCGGCATCCAGTTTTCGTCAAACCAGCGAGCACCAAAGGAATTGGCCATTGTTGTAATAAAAGCCATGTTATCACCCCAACCAGGTTTCCCTCTGAGGCAAACACCATAGACACCTTCATCCTTATTGGTAATTGCTGCAGCCACATCTTGGATATGACCCCAAGTGGGGTTGTCAGGCATAGACATTCCGGCTGCTTCCACCAAGTCCTTACGATACATGATCATGGAACTTTCACCATAGAATGGCGCGGCATACAATTTGCCATCGGAAGATAAACCGCCTCGCATGGCAGGAAGAATATCATCAACGTCATAAGAAGCGTCAAAGGTCAACTCTTCAAGCCAACCTCTGCTACCCCAAATGGGTGCTTCGTACATGCCAATGGTCATAACATCAAATTGTCCCCCCTTGGTTGTAATGTCGGTTGTAACTCTTTGTCGCAAAACCCCTTCTTCAAGCGTTACCCAGTTGACAGTGATACCAGGATTGGCTTCTTCAAAATTCCCTGTCAACTTTTGCATTTCAATCATATGGCCATTGTTGACCGTAGCGATTGTCAATTCGCCAGCTGATAATGACCCAGCGGCCATAGCAAACATTGTCAGAGGTAATATTCTAAAAAATTTCATAATGAACTCCCTTATAAATTTTATGTTGATATCAGATTAGGAATAAATTATGTTCATTTCCAATAGGTTTTCATTTTATATCAATACTTTAATTCACAATATACAACAAAAATACAAAAATTATATCAAAAAATGTTATAAAATTAAATATTCCAATATTATTTTGTAGTGAACCTCTTTGGCTGAAAGTGTATTTGTGAAGGCAAGAAATTACAGGTGGAGTTTCAATATTTTTGAACCTTAACATGGCTAGAGGTTTAACATTGGAGCCGCAATTACTCAGTGGTTCCAGCGAAAGAAGAAAAATCCGGTGAAAATATGACTGCAAACGAAATGACTGCCAAAGCACAAATATTGATACACAAACCATGCTTGGAGGTTTTCAATGCCATCATAGACCCCAAAATCATGAGCAAATATTGGTTTGCAAGGAATGATAAGGGTTTAGGTGCAGGTAAAAGGGTCATATGGTACGTAGGCACCGGTAAAAATGCTTTTGAAATCGAGGTTCATGTAAAATCAATCAAGGCCCCTTCGCTTCTCCTTTTTGAGTGGGGTTGTGGTGTTAGTTTCACTGAGGTATCCTGTGTTTGCGAACAACAAACTTCAGAGCAAACAAAGTTGGTGATTGAAGAACGAGGTTTCAAAGGTTCCCATGACGAAATTGTATCGCAGGCTCTGGATTCAACCTGTGGATTTAATCAGGCCATTGTGGCGTTGAAAGCCCTTTTAGAGCATAACGTCACAATAAATGTTGTTGAAGACCATGTTTAGGTGGTGCACCAAGAGTTGCTCAAAATAGTACCACTACCAGATTGGAGATAAAATTCCTTGCTTATAGATCAAGATCATCAAGTATGATTTGATGCTACTGCAATCATACAAATCGAAATGTACCGGATTTGGTTAGAAACTCTCCGGCAAGTCAATTTTTAGTTCCCTTTGCGGTCCATTGTAGGAAGGTTGATTTCTTCGGGTACCTGAAGACGGACGAGGCGGTCCAACCTGATCCTTTTTTGGTACATTTTTTGTGATCAGATTCCCTATCACCTGCAGCATTTTTTTGATCCAGAGAAAATCCCGTATTGTGGCGTCGGCGAGAGGTGTAATCCCGTGTATTCATTGCTGCAGCCCTGAAGGCAGAATGGGGTTCATCTCTCCCCTTCTTATAGGCTAATATTTGTTCTTTTTTGAACCTCATATCTGCGCCATGGCCATAGGTATCCATTTCGTATCTCATAAAGAGAAATTCCCATTCCTTGGCTTCTTTTTCAGCAATCAGATTTCTAACATCTTCCAATTTTGTATGGCGAGATGTGTTTTCATAACCATCAGTCTGAATGGCTACAACAACGCTAATATCCTCTTTTCCCTCGACCGAGCTTTCAACTGCTTTGACAGTCAATGCTATGGCATTATAAAGAGGTGTCATGCCATGGACAAAAATCATCATATTGCATGCCGGGATATTTAAAGGTTCAGCCATATATGTTATATTGAGATTGATCTCTGACCCGCTTGAAAAGGTAATTAGGAAAAACGAATACTATTGGTTTCATTAACCTCCTCACGTAAAGTCCCGACATATTCGTTATAAGAGTCAATGGTGGCCTCTTTATGCCTATGCATAGATCCTGATTAATCAAGCAAAAAGGTAACGAGGGACTTGTTCATTTCCGTTTCTTCTAATTTTACTAATTGTTCTGAAGTGCTCATGTAATTTCCTTTCTTGATGGGCATTGATTTAATGGTTGGGATATTTTGAATTTACATATGTCACCTCCATTACATTGGTCCAACTTGGCAAATGGCTCCTTCAAGGGAAAACTGTTCGGTTGGGGTTAACCTTCGGAAAAATCTTGTAACAGTTATCGGAAGATGTTGCAGTTGTTTGAGCTAAAACTTGAACCTGACCACCTTAAATCACCCTGATCAGGCGTGGCAAAAAAATGGATTTATAATTTGGCGGATATAAAACCGCCTCTCATTAACAGCCGAGAAAACAAAATCCGTAAAATCAGAGTTTCATGAATGTCTTATATTTGGATAACCAATATATGGGATTTAATTGGACTTGTTTCTAAAGAGGTGATACAACAAACAGCTAAGTTTAGATGGTTCAACAGCCTTTAAAAATGGTATGAAGGAAAGATCGTATATTCCCATTTTTTCTGATTGGTTTAACCCAACTTGCAAAATAACTCACCCAAATATTTTTCAATTTCTGTATTGTTCGACTGTGTTTATTTATTTTTTTTGGAGCAATGAATGGAATTGAAGGGTGATAGAGAAATTGCCGTTCCCAGGTCACAAGTTTGGGAGGGTTTGAATGATCCAGAGGTCCTATTAAAAAGTATTCCTGGTTGTCAGGAATTTACAGGCAGCATGGAAGAGGGTTATACGGTCAAGGTAACCCAGAAAATTGGCCCCGTAAAGGCAACCTTCAAGGGACGTGTCGAAATGGAAGATATTAACCCTGAAAACAGCTATACTCTCAAAGGGGAAGCCAAGGCTGGCGCAGCAGGTATGGGGAGTGGAAAAGCCCGAGTTAAACTTACTGATACGGATTCGGGGACTTTCCTGGAATATGATGTGGACGCCAAGGTTGGAGGAAAAATTGCTCAACTTGGTTCCAGATTGATTGGTGGTGTTGCTAAAAAATTGGCTGATAAGTTTTTTACCGAATTCCAAAAAGTCGTTGAAGAGAAAAATCCGCAGTAGCCAGAAGAGGCGTCAGAATTTATCCTATCTTTGAACATACCTTGTGAGCCCAATCCCAATATAGTTTTTTCGCTTGTCTGGCGATAGGGCCTGCTTGGTAGTGGGTATCCTCAAAGCGGGTAACAGGAATGACCTTGGCCATGTTACCTGTTGTGAACACTTCATCAGCCTTATGGAAATCTTCGAAGGTAAGGACAGATTCCAAGACTGTATAACCAGCCTCCTTTAGAAGCGAAATAATCCTTTTTCTGGTAACACCTGCCAGGAAGGTACCATTTTCGATTGGTGTTTGAACAACACCATCTTTAACCAAAAATACATTGGAAGTTGCAGTTTCCGCTACATTGCCCATCGCATCATTAACCAGGGCATTATCAAAACCCTTGTTTATGGCTTCTCTAAGCATTCTCCCGTTATTTGGGTACAGACAACCTGCCTTGGCATTGACCAGAGCTGTTGCCAGGATTGGTCGATAGAACTGGGTAGTCGTAAGCGAAAGAGTTGTCTCCTCGGGTGGCATCGGAATTTCTTCCAGGCAAAGGCAAAAACCGGTTGAATCCTCCTTGGGAATGACAGCCATATGCCCCCCGTCAAGAGCCCAATACATGGGTCTGATATAGACAGCTGCGTCGGTAGGGTAAAGTTTTAACCCTTCAATGGCTATGTTGTGGATTTGTTCTGGTGTATATGTGGGAGTTATGCCCAAGGCAAGGGCCGAATGATTAACCCTCTGACAATGAAAATCCAGGTCTGGTGCAATACCGAAGGCATAGCGGGCACCATCAAATACATTTGACCCCAACCAGGCGCCATGGTCAGCCGCCCGCATAACGAAACTGTTTTCATTATGCCATTGACCCTTAAAGTAGGTTTTTATGTTCGTCCCAGCTACCATATATTTTCCTTGATTATCTTGTTTCTTTTAGACCTACAATTTCGTAAGTTTTTTGCACAATAGGTTCAGCAATTTTTCTTGCCCTTTCCGCCCCAGCATCCAATATCTGATCCAATTCCTTTCCATCATTCATAAGTTTATTTACCTCCGTGGTAATGGGTGAAATCTTTTCTACTGTCACTTCAGACAAATGCGGCTTAAATTCGGAAAACATTTTCCCTTCAAATTGATTCAATACATTATTAAGGGAGGTTTCTGAAAGAGCAGCAAAGATATTCATCAAATTCTTGGCTTCAGGTCTTTTTTCCAATTCCTTGATCGAACCTGGGAGTGGATATTGGTCAGTCCGGGCCTTGCGGATTTTTTTGACAATCAGATCTTTGTCATCGGTTAGATTTATACGACTTAAATCAGACTTGTCAGATTTTGACATTTTCTTGGTCCCATCACGGAGACTCATAATTCGGGTCGCTATACCCTCAATTACCGGTTCAATAACAGGAAAAAATTCTGTACCATAATCGTTGTTGAATTTATTTGCGATGTCTCTGGTTAACTCAAGATGTTGCTTTTGGTCCTCCCCCACGGGGACATGCGTGGCATGGTATACGAGTATATCAGCTGCCATGAGTGTGGGATAAGCAAATAGCCCAACTGAAGAATTCTCTCGGTTGGAACCAGCTTTTTCCTTGAATTGAGTCATTCGGTTCATCCACCCCATTCGGGCAACACAATTGAAAATCCAGGCAAGCTCGGCATGGGCTGAAACAAGACTTTGGTTGAAAAGTATGGACTTTTCTACATTTATACCTGAAGCTATAAAACAGGCGGCAGCGTGTCTTATGGCATTTCTCAACTCGTTTGGATCCTGCCATACGGTAATTGCATGCAAATCAACGACGCAGTAAATACATTCAGTTCCTGCTTTCTGGAGCTGAACAAAATGTTTCAAAGCACCAAGGTAGTTGGCAATGGTTAGTTGCCCACTAGGCTGTATGCCCGAGAATACCCGCTTCATTTCAGTTTTATCGCTCATTCATAACCCGCGGTAATAAATTAATGTATTTTTACTCACCTTTAATTATTCTCAATCCGTTCAGTTTAAAGATTTTGTTGCAGGTTACATGATGTTGTTTCAAAAACTGCCTAAGAGTGTTGTTGTTTTGGCTGCCTTTATCGGGGGTATTGAAATTTTGTTCAGTTTGAGTGAGAGTGCTTCACTATTTGGGTTTGCCGGTGATCAATTAAGGCTTGTGGCCATTAGGGATTTTGGTTTTTGGGATCCCATATTTTCTGCTCAAATTGCCACCTTTAACTTTATCAATAAGGAAAGTTTACGTTTTTTTACGTATACGTTTATCCATTTTCATTTTGTGTCGGCACTCATAAGTGTGGTATTAACCCTAGCCTTTGGTAATCTGCTGGCCCGATTTGTCAATAATCTGCAGATAATCACTTTTTTTGTGCTATCTGCTTTTTTTGGAGCCTTGGGGTATAGCCTACTCTTAAACGAACAATTCCCCTTATTAGGTTCTTCCCCCGGTTTTTTTGGATTTATAGGGGGGGTTATTTTTGTTCTGTCGTTTCAATACCTTGAAGGAAATTACGACTTTGATGGCATGTTTGCGATTCCAGTCTTTTTGTTGAGTGCTCAAATCGGTTTTCAGTTGGTATTAGGTGGTCCCAGTTATTGGGTCGCGGATTTGATTGGCTTTCTTACAGGCTTCTTACTGTTTCCACTACTCCAATTTGGTTTTGTCAACACTCTGAAACTTTTTCACAGATTGATCAAAAAACTAATTTCCTGAAACGGGTCCGTTCCTAAAAAAAGAGGGATCTTAACCTACTTAATTCCCAAGTTCCCAGCAGAAGGTGGGCTAGGCCATAAACAAATAATCCTCCCAGGATTAATAACATCAGACCGACATACCTGATAACAGGTTGGTAGAGCCAGTTTCCCAAAATAAAGTCTCCAAGAATCAATCCGCTGCCCATAATGACAGAAGCTATAATGATTTTGGTTAAAGCAGTTCTTAATTGCCGGTCAAAATGGCAAGCTCCTGAATATTTTTGAGCGCCAATCATGAGGAGGACCAACATTGACCACCCTGCAACGGTTGTGCCTATGGCAGCGGCTAGGTAGCCGAGTGTAGAAACCAAACCTAAAGCAACCGCTGCATTTACCAACATTGAAATTAAGGCAAAATTAAATGGTGTCTTGGTATTTTCTCTGGCGAAGTAAATTGGTTGATAAACCTTCTGAAGAACAAAGGCAGGTAAACCGAAGGCATAGATTATGAGAGCCTGAGAAGTGAATTGGCTATCCTGTTGTGTAAAAGCCCCCCTTTCAAACAGAACACTTACGATAGGATAAGATATGGTAATCAGAGCAATTGTTGCTGGGATAGTCAGGGCCATGGAAGCCTCAGTTGACCTGTTAAAGGCATAATTACCTCCCTTGAGATCTCCTACAGCAAGTTTTTTGGAAAGCTCTGGAAGTAATACTATCCCTACGGCGATTCCTACTACACCCAATGGTAATTGGTATAACCGGTCTGCATAATTTAACCACGCTACGGCACCGTCAGTAAAACTGGCGACCTGTCTTCCTATCAACAGATTAATTTGAACCACACCACCTGTTAGGGCAGCTGGTGCGGCAACAATCAATAGTTTTTTGATTTCAGGTGAGAACCTTGGCAACCTGATGCGGAGATTAAAACCTGCTTTGGAAGCGGCAAACCATACGAATGTAAGCTGGGCTATACCTGCGATTGGAACCGCCCATGAAAGAGTTAAACCAATATCCCACTGAAGCCAATCTGCACCAAATAAACCGAAGATGAAAAAGGCATTCAGGAGGACTGGTGCAGCCGCTGCAGCAACAAAACGACCCAATGAATTTAATAATCCAGAAAACAGGGCAGCCACAGATATGAATATTACATAAGGAAAAGCAATACGACCAAAAAGGACAGCCATATCAAACCGCTCATCTCCGGAAAACCCACTGGCCATAGCCAGTACCAGGTAGGGCATGATTATTTGGGCCAGTATTACAAGCCCCAAAAGGAAGGCTAGCAAAACTGAATAGGCATTTTCGGCAAATTCCTTGGCTTGAACTTGATTATCCAGTTTTTTCGAAAACAAAGGAACAAAGGCAAGGTTAAAGGCACCCTCAGCAAATATTCGGCGAAACATGTTGGGGAGTGTAAAAGCTATGAGGAAAGCTTCAGCCAATGGGCCCGCACCTAAAAAAGCCGCGAATAGAACATCCCTGATAAAGCCGAGGACCCTGCTTACAAGTGTCCAAAACCCAACGGTGAAGAAATTTTTCAACAGTTTGAACGGTTTAACCATAACCCATTCAAATAACTTTTTTTGAATTAAAGGTGAATCGTATTGTTTGAATATAATCTTGGTCCAGGGTGCCAAATCCCTTTAGTGGTCAAAAACCTTGGATATAACAGCTATTTCCCGACTTTGCTTACATTATCCCAAATTTGGGTAAAAGTGAGTTCGATTAGTTATCCGGAAAAACCACAGGGTTGGCAAGACTTCTTGGTGCTTTATCCAAAATGATAACCCGTCGGTTTTCAATCTCGGCTACTGCCAATGATCTTTCAATCGTGCCCTTGTTGGTAAACTTGAATGGTCCCGTAGATCCAAAGAACTCACCACTATTGAGAATGGCTCGGCGAGAAACCATGCCAGATTCGTTTTCAGTCATTAACTGATTTATGGCGATGATCCCATCAAAAGGCAATCCAGCCAGGGGATGGGGGATTTCATCATATTCATATTGGTAACGATTGCTGAAAATTAAACTTTGGTTTGGGTCGGGTATTGGGAATATAGCGCCTTGTAATCCTTTGACAGAAAGAGCGACTTCGGGAATATCCCATCGTTCTATGCCAACAAGCAGGATATCTTCCGAAAGATTACGTTCCTCCAGCAATTCGGCAATGAGAGTAACGGCTCCTGCAGTATTGCCAGTTAAAAAAATGACCTCAGGTGAATACACTTCAACTGCTAGCATTATTTGTTCAACGGCATTCAGGCTGCCGGGTTGAGACAATTCATAGGTTACTGTTTCAACGATATTAAATCCGGTTCGTAAAGTTGCTTCTTCCAAAGCTTCCTTAGCTCTGATTTCAGAACGAGAATTCGAACTCACAATCATGCCTGAAACTTTACCTTGGTCAATAATATACTGAACCATTCTATTGGCAGAATTTTCAAAGGACTGCCCCAATACAAAAATATTGCCCCCGGCCACTCTTGTATCGTTTGAGAAACTGAAAACAGGGACACCTCTGATATTTGCAAGGGGAGCAATCGCTTGGGTCGATTCTGAAAATAATGGTCCAAGAATAATCCTGTTTCCATCACCGATGGCTAAATTTGCCGCTTGGAAGGCACCCTCTGGTGTTCCCAAAGTGTCATAGGTTGTCACCTCAATGGGGGAGGCTGTATTTCTTGTCAAGGCAAGTTGGGTGCTTTTTTCCAAATCATTGGCAAGCTGTTTAATGCCAGGGTCTTCGGAAGAGGCAGGAATTAACAAGGCTATTTTGTTGTTGGTTTCGTACTCCACCTGATCGGGCACTTCCTGCTCCTTAGGAACAAGTTCCGGTTCGACACATCCGATGAGAAAGGCGACCGGAAATAAAAGCGAAAAAGTTATTCGCAGCCTTGAGATTTGTTTCTGCACTAAATTTCAGTTTCTGCTTTGGTTTATTAAACGAGACCTACTGTGAATTTGGTTTTTATTGACCTCCATAAGACTTAAGAATTATTATACCGTTTTAAACCGTATATCTGACTCGAACTATCTTTTCAAAGCCATAAAAGATAAATTTAGTTAAATTAAGAAATGATAATGGCAATATTTTGTATCCTTGAAAAGTGTGTCACATTCCAACCACAGGTTTTCTGAAATGCATGTATTGACAACAGGGTTATATCTGGTTTCTACACCCATCGGTAATGCCCGGGATATAACCCTTCGCGCACTGGATGTTCTCAAGGATGCTGATGAATTGTTAGCCGAAGACACCCGAACACTGGGAAAATTGCTTAATATTCATGGTATAGCAAGGCCATCAGGGACCATAAGGTCATACCACGACTTCAGCAACCCCAAGCGAATCGATACTATTTTGAATTCTTTGGAAAAAGGAAAAAGTATAGCCCTGGTATCAGAGGCAGGAACGCCTTTAATTTCTGACCCGGGCTATAAGCTTGTGAAAAGTTGCATATCCAATGCATATCCAGTCATATCAATACCCGGACCTTCGGCACCCATTGCAGCTCTGACTGTAGCTGGAAGGGACCCTGATCGATTTGTCTATTTGGGTTTTTTACCACAAGGGAATAATGCCAGAAGGAAGGTGCTTGCAGACTTCAAATACACTCCAGCAACCTTAATTATATTTGAATCACCCAATCGATTGGCAAAATCCCTCAATGATATGATAGAGGTTCTGGGTAGAAAAAGAAATGCTTCGATATGTCGAGAAGTGACCAAAATGTTTGAGGAGATCAAGCGAGGTAAACTTGGTGAGTTGCTTGAGTACTATCTGGACCGAAAGGTCAAGGGGGAAATAGTCATAGTAATTGAACGTGATAAATCTGAGGTTTCAGAGTGTGACATTGCTGAAATCCTATCGGAAGCTTTAATGAATAAAAGTTTAAAGGATGCCGTAGCAGAAGTTTCAGCGATGTTGAATAAGAGTCGAAAAGAAATCTACAGTTTGGCTCTAAAATTGACAGCAGGTGAAGAAAAGTAATTCTTGTTGATTGAGCATTCGGTGCTATTTCATAAACAAAACCATAAACAATCTGATTAGGTGGGCTTTCATATGACGATCAAAATTGCCTTTCAAATGGATCAAATCGCATCCATAGATATCCATGGAGACAGCACATTCAGATTGGCCCTCGAAGCCCAGGATCTTGGTTATGAATTGTTCTATTACCTTCCTGAGGATTTGTATTATCAAGGCGGCATGGTACTTGCCTTGGGGCATACCTTGCGAGTCGATAGGGACCCATCTGATTTCTACAAGTTAGGTCCAAAACAAGAGATAATTCTGAAAGACCTTGATGTTGTCTGGCTTCGTCAGGACCCCCCTTTTGACATGTCTTACATTACTACGACTCACCTATTGGACCTGGTAAGGGAAGATACCTTGGTTGTTAACAATCCCTTCTGGGTCAGAAATTACCCAGAAAAGTTGATTGTATTGAACTTCCCTGACATTATCCCGAGTACGTTGATAACAAGGAACATTGATGAAGTAAGAAAGTTTCGAAGCAAACATGGTGATGTGATCATCAAGCCTCTTTTTGGCAATGGTGGAGCGGGTATTTTCAAAATTGGATCTGAAGATGGTAATTTGAACTCTCTTTGTGAGATGTTTTTTCAAAGCAGTCGGGAACCAATAATTGTCCAGGAGTTTCTTCCGGAAATTTCTGAGGGTGATAAAAGGGTTATACTTGTTAATGGCAAACCGATTGGTGCAATTAATCGCATGCCCCAAAAGGGAGAAACAAGGTCCAATTTACATGTTGGTGGGAGCGCCAATCCATCTGAACTTACTGAGGCAGATTACCAGATATGTTCTCGGATTGAGAACATATTGGCTGATAATGGCTTAATTTTTGCTGGTATAGACATAATAGGAAACAAATTGACCGAAATAAATATTACCTCCCCCACCGGAATCGTTGAATTGGAGAGATTTGACGGCACAAATGTAGCCCGTTTGATTTGGGACTCGATTATCCCAAAAATATAACATAACTCGGATATATCAGCATTTGATATTCGTATCAGGCTAGTTTGTTAAAATAGTCTAAAACCAGTTCATTGTTTCGTTGGGTGATCTTGGTAAGAGAAAGGTTACTGATTCTTCGATGCATTACATCAACGGAAGGCACTCCCAAAACCTTTTGAATCTGGGTTAGAATAACTGCGTAATGAGCAACAAAAATCAAATCGTTCGTGCGATAGATTTGACATAAATTATCAACAAACTTGTTAACCCTCAGGCTGAGGTCGTTCCAACTCTCTCCGCCCGGTGCTTTTATATTGCCTGGTTTTTCCCAAAATTCTATTGAAAGCACCTTGTCAATTTCAGCTACTTCTTGTGGGGTTTTGCCTTCCCACGTGCCAAAATGCAATTCTCTCAAATTTCGCTCATTAGGCAGCCTTCTTCTTGCGCCCTGAATTGCATCTGCTGTAAGGCTTGCTCTTTGTAAATCCGAGGAAACCACCAATGCACCCTGAGGCAAGGTCTCATTTAACCACGCAAGACTTTCCTTATCTGACAAATCTACCCCAACATCATTCCAACCGTTTAACCCGTCTGCCACGGTTGCTGCATGCCGAATCCAATAAAGGCTTCTTGTCATTGTGGCAAATGCCCCTTGAGGGTTAAAGGCAGACCGGCAGTTACCAAAACAACGAGGTCGGAAACCTTGACAATTGACTGATTTAAACAGCCCAGTTCCTTAACAAAAGTTCGCGAAGCATCATTCAATGGGATAACGCCCGAACCAGATTCTACCGAAACTATCACGATGGAAGCTTTTGACCCTTGCAGGTTTTCCAGAAAATTTCTCATATGGTCTTTGAGATTGATTTTTTTGTAAAGCAAATTTCCCAACCAGGTGGAAAGACATTCGAAAAGGATGATATCGCCCTCACCATAATCTGATAGGATTTTTCCATCAGTGTATGGATCTTCCAGTAGTCTCCAATCACTTCCCCTACGAGACCGGTGTAGTTTGATCTTTTCACGGAGTTCATTGTCAATAGGTTGCGCTGTTGCCAAATAGATCTTCGATTTATTTGATGTATTAACAAAGTCCTCAGCCCAAAGGGATTTACCCGAGGATATACCACCAGTTACAAATGTACATTTGGGATAATCTATAATTTCAAACATTTCTTAATGCTTATAAATTTCGAAAAGTGATTAATTCGTATTGGCCTTTTGGAATCAAACAGACAAACTTCTCGAAAATAACAATCTACTAATTAAGGTCGAGGGCGCAAACCCTCAACATCATGATGGTTATAGACCATGATCCAATCACGAAGGGTCTGGGGTGTAACTCTCTAGGAACGGGCTACCTCCGTGCGTGATAAACCGTACATGGCCATAACAATCCCCCTTATTCGACAAGAACAGTGTTCGTCCTTGCATTTGCGGTCTATTTGCTCTAGTTCTTCCCTCGTGTGGTGGTATTTGTTGCTAGGTATGGCTTTCATATTCGCTACTCCTCAGCTATTGGAATCGTTTTTGGTATAGGAGTCTTCGGATATTACTGCGCCATTTTATTTATGCACGTACCGCATGAGTCATTTAATTACTGGTTTTGGTATTACCTTTTCAAACCGGTCGTTGCAAATGGACGCGGAACCAGTCGACAAGTTCTTCATTGTTCGTTTTGCCCTCAGCTACGCCGATCAACATGGCCTCGATCTCCCCATGGGTTGCATCGATCATATAACCGCTTCTTATTGCCAACAACCTAACCAGACAAAAGGCCGTACGCTTGTTGCCATCAACAAAGCCATGATTTTTAACAACTCCATGAACCAGAGCGGCTGCCTTTTGGTGGATACGGTGATGATATCCATGGTAAGGCCGTGCAAGGGCTGAACGAAGTGCGTTTTCATCGCTAATGCCTTCAGCACCACCGCTCAAACGAAGTGCCTCGTCATGGCAGAATAAAGCGTCTGCAAGGGTAACGCGATAATTTTTCACTTATCGGCCAAGGATAACATCAGGTCTTTATGTTTTTTTACGGTTTCCTTGATAATTCGTTCCGACCAAGGGGTTACATCTTTCCCCTTGGGAGAATTTTTGGGTAGCCCGGTTGTTGCGTTGCCCACCTTTTTGAGGTCAATATTGTTTTGTATCTTGCCCATTTTACTTTCTCAATAACAATTTATTTCCTGAGGAGGCAGTATATAATGTCATCTAGGGTTTAGGCAAGGAATATTCCGTTTTGTCTCCAATCATCCTTGTATTGCCTGTTTAACCTGATGAGGTATTGAGACCCCCGCCACTCGGTAAAGCAATAAGGCAAACACAAGTTTTAGCTCGTCCCCTTCTTGGTCAAGGCGATTTGGATTATTTTGATGACCCAGGATGTTCCTTACAGCCCAGGGCAGGGGCACCTTTTTCCATTTATCGGGTTCATTGCTTCCCTTGTATCGTTTCAGGTATTTGTCTTCACCGTTTATGAATTCCTGTATCTTGTCAATAGTTTTCTTTGGGACTTATATACTTAAGTTGACAAAGCAATGTTTGTGTTCATTTCATACTTCAACGGCATAGCTTCAACTGATGGCAAGGCCGTCAACCCATCCAAAATAACTATTTTCCGTATTCCTTTAGTCAGGGTGATTCAAGAGTGGCTTGGTGATGGGTAGAATCCCATGAAGATTGAAATTCAAGTCCCTAGTAAGTAAACAAAGCATAGCGAATTTCCACGTGTTCTTTTTTGTGTCGAATAAGGAATTGAATTCAAAAAATCGGTGTCTTTAAGTAGCTTATTAGACATTTCTTGAAAGCAAGAATGGCAGGACAATCTGGATGATAACACAGTTTCAATCTGAGTGACAACTTATTGACGTGATAATGCACATCAGAACTCACCCTCGAAAATGGTCGCAGAATTTAAACAATCTGTATAATACTGCAAATATGGAGCCTCAACAAAGAGAAAATAACCAGTTTCTGATTTTACCACAATTGAGGTTTTGCCAAATATCTGGGTGATACATGAAGGTGATGTCAGATTGTGTGCTATTCCCTGTGCGAGTACCATTCTCGTTGCATGCCCTTCAAGTGACAATTGCTTCCACTGAAAGTCAACGGAAGACATCATAAATCCCCCGTTATGCCACCCATTCTGGACTTCAATTTGTTTCTGCGTTGAAACGAGAACCTTATTCCGGCCGACTGCCAAGGCAAAGTTTTCTTGAGCAGGACCTTCCATCCCAAGTATAGGAAGGTCCAGGCCAAGATGTCGGAAAGCCGTTTTCAAGTTTCCAGTCACAAGGAGAGTACCCCTCTGGGGCATCAGTTTTACCCGAAACCCTTCCTTGGAAATAACATTACCTACCCTGATTTCATTCCATGTCCATCGCTTTTCATACATTTAAACGATCTCTCTTGATATCGAAAAAACAGGGGTGACAAAGTTCCGCCCGATAAATTTTGTCTTTGTTAAATACGCTAATTCTCTCACCCATTCGGTTCAAACCATTTTCACAAAGGGCGAGTGCGATGGGGTGATTTAAATTGGGACTGAAATAACTTGACGTGATAAACCCCAAGGATCGTTTTGGACCCGTAGGGGGGATTAGATGAGCACCAGTTGGAAGTACAAGTTGATCAGAACCTACCATCCTGACTCCAATCAATTGCCTGCGATCAGGCCTTTGTGCCTCAAGAGAAAAAAGCGATCTTTTTCCGATAAATTCATCTTTTCTTGAGTTCATAGGGCCTGACATCCCTAAATCCTGGGGCATGGTTAATCCATCAGTATCCTTGCCGACAAGTATGTACCCCTTTTCAGCCCTTAACAGAGAAGAAGCTTCCAATCCTATACATGAACCTCCCAGTCGGGTCACGAGAGGATAAATGTTCTTCATTAAATGAGCCACATGGCCTGAAGGAATTGAAATTTCGTATGAAATTTCCCCCGTAAAACTGACTCGGGCAATTCTAAGGTTGATATCACCTATACGCGTTTCCAGTAGGGACATGTGAGAAAGTTTCTTGATGAGAGTTTTATCCAGTAATTCAGATGAATAAAGAACCTCAGGAGCTAATGGACCTGCAATCGTCAAGGTTGACCAATTGCAAGTTGTATCATGGATAGCGAGGGGAGATGTTAGAAATCTGTCTTGTCTTGCTTCTTCAAGGTTCAACCTTACAGCGTCGACATGGGAGCTTGAGGCAGAGACAATGTAGCGATTTTCATCCAATTTAATGACAATGCCATCATCCATAATAATGCCATTTTCTGACAACATGAAATTGTATCGAATTTTACCAGGTTGCAAGTTCGAAGTACGAATGTAAAAGCAGTAATCAAGGAGCTTCCCGGCATCAGGACCAATGACTTCTATTTTACCCAGAGGTGAGGCATCAAAAACCACAACTTTTTTCCTTGCAAGTTTGGCTTCGTTTCGTGTGGCAATTAATTCATCACCACTCAAATATTTTGCAGGGCGCAACCAGCCACCATATTCACGGAAATCTGCTCCAAGATTTTTATGAAAGGGTTCCAACTCCAATCGTTTCAGAGGATTGAACTTGCTACCATAACATTGACCAGTAATTACATCCAATGGGACGGGTACGTAGGGTGGTCTGAAGGTCGTCGTTCCTATGTTTTCAATTGAGTCTCCCGAAAGTTGCGATAAAGCAAAAATGCCTGCCAGGTTTGAAGTCTTACCTTGGTCAATTGCCATCCCGAGCGTTGTATAGCGTTTCAGGTGTTCAACTTCCGAATACCCCTCATCATAAACAGATTGAATATCGGCTAGGGTGACATCGTTGAAATAATCAACCCAAATACGATTAGTATTAATTTTGGTTTGTTGTGGTCTAAACGGGAAATGAAAACCTGATTTGCCGCTTTGAGGTAACAATTTCTCAATGTCCTTACCTCCACCCGCTCGGTATCCTTCGGCCAATACCTCCATGAGTTCAAAACTTCCATTAGCAGCCCCGACCGTTTGAATGTATGGAATATTGTTTGCAGGAATCAGTGCATCAGATTGTGAATCCCATTGTAAGTTTCCACCCGCTTGCATCCACAAATGGACTGAGGGTGTAAATCCGCCTGAAACAAGTAGAGTGTCTGTTTCCAAGCTACGGGAGTTGGTTCTTAGTGCTTCCAATTTTTTTGAACCATGCGCTTCCATAACCTGTTCACCAAGGTGTACATTTACTGCTTCTGGAGTGTCGTCCGTAGGATTATCTCTCGCATCAATTAAAGTTACATTGCAACCCGTTTGAACCAATTCCCTGGCAAGGGCATAGGAAGAATCGTTTCCTGTGGCGATGACAATATTTTGACCTGTCACCACTCCAAATTTCATTAGGTAAAAGTATGCTGCTTCGGCAGACATGATGCCCGGCAAATCGTTATTGGCAAACCAAAGGGGCCTTTCAATAGCTCCCGAGGCTAAAACCATTCTATCTGCCTTGATTTGCCATAAACGATCTGGACCTTCCGAACACCGTTCCCAAGCTGCAAAATGCTGGTGATCAAAAACGCCCCAAACGACAGTATTGGTTAGGATTTTCCCCCCAGCAGACAGAATTTTCCCAACAACTTTACTTATCCATTCTTGCCAGGGCATATCGAATGATGAGTTGCCCCTCCACTGGAGGGAACCTCCCAATTCAAAACCATCATCAATTAACCATAGGGGTATACCATCATCGGCTGCGGCTTCTGCCGCCGCCAACCCTGCAGGGCCACCTCCAACAATCATCAAAGGGCACTGATGGGTTATTTTGACGGGGTGTTGGGCTGTTGGATAATTTTCTGGGTCAAGGTACCCAATACCCGCCAATCGTCTGATTAGCGGCTCCCAAAATAACCAATTGGGTGACATAAATGTTTTGTAATAAAAACCAGGGGGAATAAACTTGCGAAGTAAATCCAATACCCCCAACCAATCCTTTCGAGCGTTTGGCCATGAATTAGAGGACCTTAGAGAGAGGTTATTTGTTAGTGTTACCAGTGGAGCTCTAAGATTTGGCGTGGTTTTACCGTCTTGGGTAACATCAAAAAAAATATTAGGTTCTTCATTCCCCATCCCCCAGATGCCTCGTGGTCGATGTCGTTTGAAACTTCTACCAAACAATTTTTCTCCTGATGCCAACAAGGCAGATGCTGCCGTATCACCTTCGAATCCAGAATAGTTCTTGCCATCAAGTTGGAAGATAAGGGGAGATTTGTGGTCTATTGAGCCTTTACCAGGTGCCCTCCAGCCACTCATTGTTCTCTCTCCATGTGTAAGCAAGTCACATTGTTACCTCATCTTGCGGGAGCGGTGCATATCTTTTTTGGTCAATTCAAACTTACCAACCATTTCTAAAGGTCTTTGGAAATTTTCTCCAGTCAATTCTAGTGAATATTTTTCTCTCAATTGGTCACCTTAACATTTTACCCATATTGATATAATTTATAATAATCACAAACAGGACATGATAGGGAAATGACTGCTCAGAAAAAAATCTTGTTGATTATCGGTGGAGGGATTGCGTCCTACAAATCCCTGGATTTTATCCGTAAACTCAAGGAGAAGAATTTTGAAGTCAAGGGTGTTTTAACCAAGGCCGGAGAGCAATTCATAACACCTCTTTCTGTAGCTTCGATTACGGGTAATAGTGTCCCCACAGATTTGTTTGACCCAGATAACGAAGCCCATTTCAGTCATATTGAACTCGCTCGATGGGCCGATTTGATAGTTGTGGCACCTGCCACGGCTGATTTCATCGCGAAAGCAGCCAACGGTTTGGCTAATGATTTGGCCTCAACTATTCTGTTGGCAGCTACGTCCAGAGTTGTTTTCGCTCCTGCGATGAATGTCAGAATGTGGGAAAATCAGGCAACACAGGACAATATCAGGCAACTTGAGTCTTATGGTTATGCATTCATGGGGCCAACTCATGGTTCAATGGCTTGTGGTGAGTATGGAATGGGGAGAATGCTGGAACCACTTGATATGGTTTCCAAGGTTGAACAAATCCTTCTTCCAATCATCACCAGCAAATTCAAGGCCATTGTAACTTCTGGGCCAACCAGGGAAGCTATAGACCCTGTGAGGTATATTTCCAATTTATCATCAGGAAAGCAGGGGAGTGAAATCGCCAATGCACTTTATAACAAGGGCGTGGATGTTGTCTTTGTTACTGGACCGGGGAGTTCTTTACCACAGGCGGGTATGGAGATTATTGAAGTTAACTCTGCAGAGGATATGCTTGAAGGGGTTCTGAAGTCCTTACCCGCGGATGTATTTATATCAGCTGCCGCAGTATCCGACTGGAAGGCTGTTGCGTATTCTGAACAAAAATTGAAAAAGAGCGATCAGGATCAGAATTTACATCTCACATTTGTACAAAACCCGGATATACTTCAAACCATTTCAAAATCGGGTAAAAACAGACCTAAATTGGTTGTTGGATTTGCTGCTGAAACCAATGACTTGAGAAATAATTCCAACCAGAAACTCACGCAGAAGGGATGCGATTGGATTTTGGGAAATGATATAGGTGAGGGGACTAACGTAATGGGTGGCGATTATAATCAAATCCTGTTCCTGAACCAAACTGCTTCAGAAAACTGGCCCAGAATGACAAAAAAAGATGTTGGCGAAAAACTTGCTGATAAAATTCTTGCTTTCCTAAACGATAAAGGGTCTTGATTTGGTATCTTTAAGAGTAACAAGATTACCTGAACGTGACCCCTCTGTTGCATTACCCGCAAGGGCCACTCCCCAAGCAGCCGGATTGGACTTGCGTGCTAATCTGGATAGGAAAAATCGTGAAAAAGGGCTTGTCCTCAAACCTGGTGAGAGAAAACTGGTCACAACCGGTTTAAGAATAGAACTGCCTCAGGATTATGAGGGTCAAATTCGATCAAGGTCAGGCTGGGCCTTAAAGCATGGTATATCCGTTTTGAATTCTCCCGGTACAATTGATAGCGATTATCGAGGTGAAGTTGGAGTGATCCTTATTAATCATGGAGAAGAAGATTTTCAGGTTTTCCATGGAGACAGAATTGCCCAACTAGTGGTCAGTAAAGTGGTGTCGGCTAGCATTGAGGAAACAACAGAGTTATCGCAAACAAAAAGAAGTCAAGGAGGATTTGGTTCAACTGGCAAGCGGTAATATCATTTATATGAAATGAGACTGTGGAAGTATTCCAGTGCCTAAGGCGGGAAGTAACTTTTAACTGTTATTTGCCCCTGGCTATGTGTCCTTCCAAGACATTTATTTGTTGTTTTTGGGATTTTCGTTTACAATAAATAGCCCAAAGGGGCATTTCTTGGTGTATAAATCACCTTTTGAAGAAATCGTTTGAATACTTTCACAGTCTCGGGAGCTAATTAATAGAGGTTCCCTTAATTATCTACCAGACAGAAGATGGGCTTGCTCAGATTAACTTGACCACTATCGATGGTACGGTCTCTGGTTAGCGCAGGATGAAATAGCAGACCTGTTCGATAAAGGCAGGTCACCGTTACAGAGCACATTCAAAACATCCTCTCGGAAGGCGAATTGGACAAAAATTCAGTTTGTCGGAATTTCCGACGAACTGCCAAGGATGGCAAAGATTACAGTGTTTTACCAGTAATTACTGGTAAGATTAGTACAGTTTTCATCTATAGAATTGACAAGTTTTCTCATTTATACATATATTGTCCCATATATTGAATTCGAAATTCAGTATCTTTAAGGAGATGAACAATGGGGTCAAAAAATCAGTATATTTCGGGCACTGAAAAAATAGCTAAAATCGGACTGGATGCAGAGATTAAGTTTGATACCGTATGTATAAAGGAAACAGGGAAATGGATCGGCCATTGTAAGTCTCTTGGTATTATTGTTGAGGGGGATAGCCTTGATGCGGTTCATGGTTCCGCCAAGGAATCACTATCATTGTTATTTTATGATTTGATTACCGATGGAGAACTTGAAAGTTTTCTTCATGAGTTTGGTTGGTCCTTAACTGAGCCGGTACCTGATGCAGTAGATAAACCCGATCATATACAGGTACCATGGACATTGAGTGCAAGGGAGACATATGAAAATTTCGAGGGAATTTCTGCTTAATGAGCTCAGAAAATCGGGATACAATTTTAAACGAGAAACAAAAAAAGTAGAGATCTGGAAGCAAAAAGGCCAGACCAAACGTGTTACAATATCTAAGGGCAATTCTTATGAACCGGAATTTGTCAAAATGGTTTTGCGTCAGGTAGGTAGGTCTGATGAAGACATAAATAAAATCTTATCAGAGAAGTAAAGTTTTCAAGAAGTATTTGTCATATCTGAGCAGCTACGAATCACAACACAAACGAAAATGCCAGGAATTGAGGGTTATTTTTTAAAAATGTGGCCGAATTAATTAATAGAGGTGCCCTTTAGTTTCTGAGCATGAGAAAGCCCTGAAAAAGAATAGTCCTGATAGACGGAAAAGAGCTGGCTCGCCTTATGGTTCGGTATAAAATCGACGAAGAGTACTTCGACATGGAAATACCCGAAATTTTGGGATGAATAATTTAGAATTGGGATTAGCCAATAAATGGAAAACAGAAAAGTTTTGAAGGTAAATTGATTCAATCAATTAAAAGTTCTTTAATGATAGGTAAAAATTTTTAACATTTTGTAATGAGATCCGTTGCCTGCATCACATAAAAAAATTTCTGCAATGGAATCACAGCGATATGCACGGCATATCGTTCTTAGGGAGATAGGTGGAACCGGCCAGAACAAGTTAAAAAATTCCACCGTCCTTGTGATTGGAGCGGGGGGCTTGGGCTCACCGGTTCTACAGTACCTGAATGCCGCCGGAGTAGGGAAAATCAAACTGGTTGATTTTGACCAGGTCTCTCTGCCAAATCTTCAACGTCAGGTAATCTTCAATGAAGACGATTTGGGGTTATCTAAAGTTGCAAGAGCAAAATCAAGACTGTTGCAGCAAAATCAAAATACCAATATCTCTGTTTTTAATTATCCAATAGATGAAGAGAATGCTCACTCTTTGGTGCATGATTGTGATGTTGTCGTTGATGGTACCGACAGTTTTGAAGTAAGGAAAATTGTTAATCGTTATTGCTTTCAAAACAACAAACCATTGGTATTTGGTGCGATCAGCCAATGGGAAGGACAGGTTTCAGTTTTTACAGGACAACCTTGTTATGAATGCATATTTCCCGAAGAACCTATCGGAGAAATGGCACAGACATGCTCAGAATTTGGAGTCCTAGGTCCCTTGCCAGGTATAATCGGTACGATTATGGCAACTGAAACGATAAAAATCATAACTGGTGCTGGCGAAACCCTACAAAACAGACTTTTGATTTGGGATGCGCTTTATGGTGAAAGCCGAGTTATTAGAACAGCTCCAAGGAAAGATTGTCCAATTTGTAAAGATAGAAATCCATAAGCAACTGTACTCACATCATACTTGGAACGACCAGATCAGGTGGACGATGGCCATCTTCAAAAGTTTTAATGTTTATGAGAACTTTCTCGCCCATTTCAATTCGCCCTTCCAAAGTAGCCGAACCAATATGTGGCAAGAGAACAACATTATCCAGATTCATCAATCTTGGATTGATTTCGTTGCCCTTTTCAAACACATCCAAACCTGCTCCAGCTATTTCTTCCTTCCGAAGCATTCTGGTAAGAGCATTTTGATCAATGACCTCCCCTCTGGAAGTATTTACGATAATTGAACCCGTTTTCATCAGCTTTAAGCGACGTGAGTTCATCAAATGGAAAGTTGATGGTGTATGAGGGCAATTGATGGAAATAATATCCATTCTGCTTACCATCTGATCAAGACTTTCCCAATAGGTTGCCTCAAGTTCCTCCTCAAGGTCCTTATGAACGTGCTTTCGATTATGATAGTGAATTTGCATTCCGAACACTTTAGCCCTCCGGGCTACCGCAGTACCGATACGACCCATACCCAGGATACCCAAGCGTTTGCCTCCGAGGCGAGTGCCCATTAATGCCGTTGGTGCCCAGCCTTGCCATTCACCAGTCTGCATTTGTCTGAAACCTTCCCGCAATCTTCTTGTCACAGCGAGCATCAAGCACATGGCCATGTCTGCCGTATCCTCTGAATTTACACCTGGTGTGTTGGTAACAAGAATATTTCTTAGTCTGGCAGTATGAATATCTATGTTGTCAAAACCAGCGCCATAATTCGCAATCAAGCCGAGTGACTCACCTGCGTGAGCCAATAGGGACTGGTCTATGTTATCGGTAATTGTAGGAACCAGTACATCACACCAGGCCATGGCCGCGGCCAATTCATTTCTTGTCATGGGATTATCATCATCCCTTACACTTACATTAAAGAGTTCTGACATTCGTGTCTCCACGATATCAGGCAGTTTTCTGGTGAGAACAACATTCAACTTTGATTTGGCCATTGGTAAGTCCAGGATGGAAAAAGTAAACGCAATAAATTATATTATTTCGGTGTAACCCTGCATAATGAATAGGTGTATTTTTTAAACTTTTAACCAATTTTTACGATTAAAATTAATGATTGTCTTTCTAAAAGTATTGCTTTCCGCTATTTTTATTGCTGGCATCACGAGTACTACGTATTCTCAGGAAACTGAGGACAGGAAAGAAGAAACCAGTGTTGGTGAAGTTACCGGCTTGGCCATTCCAAGATATGTGTCCATGAAAGCTTCCCGAGGTTATGCACGCAAGGGAAGTCACCGCAATTATGCCGTGAATTGGGAATTTACCAAAGCTGGAATTCCCTTTCGTGTGCTTGATGAAGATGGGAGCTGGAGGTTAATTGAAACACAGGGAGGTGTGGGTGGTTGGATGTATCATGCCCTGTTGTCAGGCAAAAGAACTGTTTTAATTACAAACGACAATACCCCCCTCATGGCACTCCCCGAAGAAAATTCCAAGATACTTGCTCTGGCTGAAGCAAAAATTATTGGTACAGTCTTAAAGTGTGAGTTGCATTGGTGTGAGATAGAGGTAAAGACGTTCAACGGATGGGTTCACAAAAATAATCTTTGGGGTGTAGACCCGGATGAAGTCATCGAATAAGACACTCTCAACTATGTACTAAGGAAACCTCTTTTCTTCAACAAAGCATCTGCAGTTGGCAATTTCCCCCTAAATGCAATGTAGAGATCATCGGCTTCTTTTGAACTTCCCGCCGATAATATATGCTTCTCAAGTCTTTTCGCAGTTTCTTGGTTGAAGGGTCCCCCTTCCTCAAGAAAACATTCGAAGGCATCAGCATCCATGACTTCCGACCACATATAACTATAATACCCTGATGAATACCCATCGGTTGCAAATACGTGCGAGAAGTTACTCGTACCATGTCGCATTTTGATTTCCGGCGGCAAGTTAATTTTCTGGAGTATTTCTTCCGCTTTTTCCAAGGTGTTTGAAGGGGGGAGATTGTCGTGTAATTCCAGGTCAACAAAAGCACTGGCCAAGTATTCAACTGTAGCAAATCCCATATCAAAATTTCTGGCCTTGAGAATTTTATCCAAGAGGGAGGCGGGTATGGGTTCTCCTGTTTCGGCATGCAAACCGAATTTGGTTAGAATTTCAGGAAGCTCCATCCAATGCTCAAAGAGTTGGCTTGGCAACTCGACAAAATCGCGGGCAACTGATGTTCCAGAAATATAACCATAGGTGACATCTGATAACATGGAATGCAAGGCATGACCAAATTCATGAAAAAGGGTTCGGGTATCGTCAAAAGACAAAAGGCATGGCTCACCAGCGTCCGGTTTTACAAAATTACAGACATTAACGGTAATTGGTCTAATGCGACCGCCAAAATTCCTCTGTGATCGAAAAGATGAACACCAAGCGCCAGACCGCTTACCTGGTCGGGCGTAATAATCACCGATAAATACCGCCATGTGCTGACCATTTTTAAGGACCTCCCAAGCCCTGCAATCATCATGATATAAGGGAACATCCAACTCCTTGAAAGTAAGACCAAATAACTTGTTGGCACAATCAAAAGCGGCTTCAAGCATAAAGTTCAATTGAAAATAATTCTTGGCCTGGGCTTCATTATAATCATATTCAATCACACGACGCTTCTCGGCATAATATCGCCAATCCCATGGCTTCAGGTTATCGTTTATTCCATCCTCATGAAGCATCTCCTGGAGAACATCCCTGTCTGCTAAGGCTTGTTTGCGAGCAGGCTCCCAAACCTGTTCAAGTAAATTCCGAACCTGATCAGGTGATTTCGCCATTTCCACTTCAAGTTTGAATTCGGAATAATTGTCATAGCCCAGTAGTTGAGCCAACTCAAAGCGGTATTTCAAAATCTGGTCAATTAATGCTTCGGTATTATTGTCATTTTTATTGGCACCCCGACCAACCCAGGCATTATAGGCAATTTCTCTCAACTCTCTTCGATTGGAAAATTGCAGGAAAGGCACAATAAGAGATCTATTCAAGGTGATGACATGACCCATCAAATCCCTTTCAAGAGCGGCATTTTTCATACCTTCAATCAGGAATTCGGGCAGTTCATCATGCTTGTCTTCGGGAATTTCGAGGTACCAATCATTCTCTTCTTTAAGGATGTTCTGTGAAAAACGCGTTGTGAGTGAAGCAAGTTCTTCCCGTAAATATCTTAACCTGTTTTTTGCCTCTTCATCTAAGGCACATCCAGACCTAATGAAGCTACGGCGATTGAGTTCCAAAACTCTTAATTGTTCTTGTGTTAGTGATAATTCACTTTGCATTTGCCATAGGTGATTGACCCTTTGAAAGAGTTTGGCATTGAGGCTGATATCTGATGAAAATTTTGCAAATTTTGGGGAAAATTCAATTTCAAGTTTTCTTCTTGCCTCATTGCTGCATGATCCCAGAAGATTAAAGAACACACCCACGACATCATTCAATTGTTCTTCGGCTTTTTCCATCGCTTCAATGGTGTTTTCAAAGGTTGGCGGGAGATCGCTTTCCGCGATGCGGTCAATTTCTTCCAGAGTGTTCTCTAATGTGTGATCAAGCGCTTCACTGAAGTGATCATCTTCTATTCTATCGAATGGGGGTAGTTTAAAGGGTGTACTCCATTTTTGGAGGAGGGGATTTGAAGTCATTATTAAGGTTCCTGATAAAATCCATTAAAGTATCACTTGCCACTTGCCAGAAGTAATCACCTCATAAATTAGAATTTTAGGAGAGAAATGAAACCTGCTCAAAATTGTGTGTTCAATCTATTTCCATTACTGAATCTATGGACATGTTTTTTATCAAAACGCAGATGAATTGTGTCCCCGATTTTCATTTCCAAGTTTCCGACAACCCTGGCCGTAATGGTATCATAGCCCTTAATTTCTGAGTACACCAAGGTATCAGCACCAAGTTTTTCAATATGTCTGATGGAACCATTGAGTAGCCCTTCCTCTTTCGAAATTTCCATATGCTCTGGTCGAACACCGAGTTTCTGACAAAAATACTTTTCAGCAATTTCGCCTTCCATTATGTTCATTTTGGGTGACCCGATAAATCTGGCAACAAAAAGACTATCGGGAAAATCGTACAGATCCATTGGAGTGCCAACTTGCTCAATTACTCCCTGGTTCAAAACAACTATTTGATCAGCCATGGTCATGGCTTCTACCTGATCGTGAGTTACGTAGACCATGGTGGCTTTTATTTGTGCGTGAAGTTCTGTTAATTCCACACGCATCTGGCCTCTAAGTGAGGCATCCAGGTTGGAAAGGGGTTCATCAAAAAGGAATACCTTGGGATTACGTGTGATTGCTCTCCCAATGGCAACGCGCTGTCTTTGACCTCCCGAAAGCTGTTTTGGTTTGCGTTGCAACAGTTTTTCAAGTTGTAATATTTTAGCCACTTCACTTACCCGTTTCTGAATATCTTTCTTGGATACTTTGGCCAGAGTCAAACCAAATCCAATATTTTCAGCCACGGTCATATGCGGATAGAGGGCATAGCTTTGAAACACCATGGCAATTTTTCGTTTGGAGGGTTCAAGGTGGGTGACATCAATGTCATCAATTATGATTTCACCACCTGTGGCATCTTCCAACCCGGCGATCAGTCTCAGAATTGTTGATTTGCCACAACCTGAGGGACCCACTAATACAGTGAAAGATCCTTTTGGTATGATCAAAGACAAGTTTGGGATGACTTCAAGATCACCAAACTTTTTTTGTACTGATTTAAGAATAACTTGTCCCATTTGGCTATCCTTTTATGCCTGTGCTTGCTATCGAAGCAATAAAGGCCTTTTGTAAGAGTAGATAAAAAATCAATACGGGTATGGTAATGATTGTCAAATAGGCCATGATTTCACCCCATTGGGTATTGAGTTGAAAGAAATATTGTAACCCCAGCATGACAGGTCGATAAGATTCCTCCTGCACAACCATGATGGGCCATAAAAGTTGATTGTTATACATCATCAGAAACTTGAGTATAGCTGCAGTGGCGATAATCGGACCCGATAATGGCATGATCACTCGCCGATAGACCTGAAACCAGGTTGCACCATCAATCCTTGAGGCCTCAATCAGATCTTTTGGAAGGTCCCGGAAATATTGTACAAAAAGAAAAATGGTCAGGGCATCGGCAATAAAGGGAATAATTTGAACATGATAACTGTTAATCCAGGAGTTTTTTATTCCTTCCAGCCCAATCCAGGGGAGGTTGTTTACAATAAGAAGGAGAGGTACGGCGATCGTTTCAAAGGGAACAATGAATGTTGCCAAAAT
Organism: Paracoccaceae bacterium; assembly: GCA_022822495.1. Taxonomy (GTDB): domain Bacteria; phylum Pseudomonadota; class Alphaproteobacteria; order Rhodobacterales; family Rhodobacteraceae; genus MPNP01. Next base: position 41,054 of record JAJEBQ010000055.1, read on the forward strand.
GATGGCAAATATTACCCCTTGTCCCCGCCATGATAAAAAAACAAAGGAAAAAGCCGCCAATGAACACAAAAACAAGGAAAAAACGATGGTAATTCCTGTAATCAAAACAGAATTGAAAATAAATAATAAAATCGGTGCCCGATCAAAGGCACTTAGGTAGTTGGTCGGCGAAATATCCCCAACGGGTAGGAAAGCTCTAAGGGAGGAGCTGTCACTCAATAACTGTAAATCCGGTTTGAGTGAGGAGATCACCATAAATACGATGGGAAAGATGAAAATCATCGCAATCCAGATAAGCAAGAGGTACCTTAGGGCCATGCCCAGTAATTTATGGGCAGGCATCAGTTCTTCTCCCTGGTCAAGTAACGCTGAAAAAGGGATATGGATAATACAAGTAGAAAAAGGATAACCGATATTGCGGATCCACCGGAAATATCCTGTTTTTCATATCCTCTTATGACGGCCTGAAAAACCAGACTTTGGGTTGAATCCAGCGGCCCTCCCCGTGTCATGACCTGGATTTGTGGATAGAGTGTAAATGCCTGCATGGTGATAATGACCATGACCAAAATGGCGGTGTTTCGTAAGCTTGGCCAGGTTACATATCGGAAGGTTTGCCATCTGGTAGCACCCTCAATGCGGGCAACCTCATAATGAGATAATGGTATGGTTTGCAATCCTGATAACCAGATGACCATATGGAATCCAACCCCTTGCCACACTGACATCGCCATAATTGCCGGAAGGGCAGTGCTGGTGTTGCCTAGCCAATCAATGGGTTCAAACAAACCAAAACTGAACATCTGCATAAGGGTATTGAGCAACCCGTTCTGGCCGTCATAAATGAAACGCCAGAGCATTGAAACAACAACCATGGATATAACCACAGGAGCAAAATAAATGGTTCGAAAAATATTAATTCCACGCAATGGCTGATTGATCAGCAAAGCCAAAAACAAAGCTAGACCAGCCTGAACAGGACACACTACGAGAGCAAATAACATAGTATTGGCAAGGGCCTTGAGGAAGACAACATCCTGGGACAGGACCACAAGAACTTTGCCATCCTGAAGCCCAAGCTGAAACCATTCCCTTTTCTTGTAGAATTGTGGAAAATCTTCCTGATTACGGGTGAAATTTCTTACTCTGGGATAAATTGGATTGCCTTCGTTGTCCAACTTGATGTGCCCCGCTTCATCCATCTCGGGTTCAATAATCAAAAAGCTGACCCCAAGCATCTTTTTAAAATTATCCAGCCCCACGAACTCGGTCGGATTTGGTGACACCAACCTCTGGTTGGTAAGGGATAATCCAAAAGCCATAAAAAATGGCAGGATAAGGAAGGTAAAAACCAACAGACAGGCTGGTAAAGCCATTGCCCAACCGGTAATGTTTTGTCTTCTGAGGGTCAGATGTCTAGAGGGCACTATTGGTTATCACTCCATCCTTAACCAGTAGAGTAGGGCCAGAGAACCGGCCCCACCAAATTTAGTGTATTGACAAACTATTATTGATAGCCGCTATTTTGATCAATATCGGCATCAATTTCATCTGCCGCGGTATCAAGTGTATCAGCAACATCCGCACCATTGGCGATATCTGCCATGGCTTTTTCAAAGACCTTTCCGGCGACAACATAAGCAGGAGTAACGGCACGTAGAGTTGCTTGCTCATTCGAAAGACCATAAAAGACTTCTAACGGACCACCTGCGGAATAGTTGGGTGTCATCGCGGATGCCTCTGCAGTCGGTGGGATAAGCCCTATACCTTGGGAGAAAGCCGAAAGATATTTATCTTGTATGGCAAACTCAATAAAGGCACTTGCCCCATCCTTGTGCTCAGACGTAGCAGATATACCAAATTGCCAGCTGGCAGCGCCAATTTTGGGTCCTGTACCAAAATCTGGTGCAGGGAGAAAGAGCATGTCATCCCCGAAGGCATCCAAGGCTGGTAATGCGGCCCAGTTTCCATTCCATTGCAAGGCATATTGTCCTTCAATAAAACCGGTTTCCCGATCGGCTCCATCCTGGCTTGTACCGGGTACAAGATCTCTGGCAAATAGCGATTGCCAAAACTCACCAAAAGCTATGCCAGCATCGCCGTTCAAGGCATCATTGGCCATGTTGGTCTCAACATTGATTATGTCACCGCCAAAACTTTGAAGAAATGGTCCAAAGGCATAAGGATACCATTCACCAGTCCAGGCCATTCCCAAATCAAGGGCATATTCAAAATCACCAGATCCTTGCAAAGTAACCAGGGCCGCATCAAATTCTTCCTGGTTCCAGGGGTTATCCAATGTTGGTATTCTGATTCCATTGGCTTCCAATACTGATTTTCTGGCAAAAATTGCACAGGCAGCGTCCCACAGACCAACAGCATACAATTCACCATTCCAACGTCCGAGTGCACCCGGAAGGAAACCATCCAATTTAGATTCATCAATGCTGAGTGGAGCCATGTAGCCCGCCCATGCCTAGTTCGGTAAAATTGGACCATCAACATCAATAATATCAGGGAGATTACCGGCCAAAGCTGCCGCAGTTACAGAATCGTTATATGATGCTTGAGGAAATGATTCCAGGACAACTTCCCAATCGCTCTGGCTACCATTAAAGTCAGAAATAACTTGCTGGACGATCTCGCTCTCAACTTGGTTACCAGCCCCATGATACCACATCGAAAGTTGTGTTTGGGCCAAAACACTACCGCTTGTGAGTATCACACAACATGTAATAATCTTTAACATGGCAAAAATTTTCATATTATCCTCCGAAAAGTTAATTTAAGTAGAAGGGGAAGTTTATTTCCAATGGTACAAAAGTTCAAACAATAGATTTGGTAAGGGTTTTTGATACGAACCAAGGAATTTATTGAAAACGTTTCTGGTAAGATTTACTTGGGGCATTTAAGTTAGACGAGCAATCAATAGGATTTATTTTGGGACCTGTATGAACTTAATATCTGGGTTTCAATGCAATCACCAGAATCGATAATCGGAAACAATCATATTTGCCAGTTAACAGTTTCAAGGAGAGGAAATATGTTCGCAATCAAGGATAAATGGGTCTGGGATTTCTGGTTTGTCCAGGAAAATGATATCTGGCATATGTATTATCTGATGGCTCCTAAATCCCTGCCTGACCCTGATCTCCGCCATTGGAATGTTTCCATTGGTCATGCAACATCCAAAGACCTGATCAATTGGGAAGATCGAGGAAAATGTTTTGAACCATCATCCGGCCCCTCTTGGGATGATTATACAACCTGGACCGGTTCCGTAATAAGAAACGGAAATGAGTGGCATTTATTCTATACAGGTACTTCCAAAGCAGAACAGGGAAAGAAGCAACGGATCGGGCATGCCATAAGTAAAAATTTGCACAACTGGCAAAGAGTGGGGAAAGGATTGGCACTTGACATAGACCCCAATCATTACGAAGAATATACACCAGGATGGTGGCATGACAGAGCAATGAGAGACCCCTATGTCATCAAAAATCCTAATGATAACGGATGGCTTATGTACTATACAGCCAGGATTCCAGGTACAAATGAAACTAACGAGGGCGGGGCTATCGGGCTAGCAAAATCCAGCAATCTTAACGATTGGGAACATCTCCCTCCAGCATTTGCCGGGGGATTCGGGCAACTTGAAGTTCCGCAGGTTTTGGAAATTAATGGTAAGTGGTATTGTCTGTTCACAACCATGAAAGATCATTGGTCTGAAAACTATAAAATGTCATACAACAAAAAAGGTGTTACAGGGACACACTATCTTATAAGCGATCATCCCGAAGGCCCCTGGAAGATCGCACCGGGGGAATTTTTAGATGGGCAAGACCCATGTAGACGATATTCAGGAAAAATAGTTCAAGTGGGTGGCACCTACCTCTTTATTAGTTTTCTAGATCAGGGACCCAATAATGAATTTCTAGGAGCAATTGACGACCCACTTTCAGTTACAATTACAAATGATGGTCTATTGAAGGTGAATGATGTTTAACCGCTCCATTTCAAAAAGTTGTGAATTCTTGATATGGAGTGCTGCTAACTTGATGGAATCAAACGAGAAACAAGATGAAGAAGTTTGTTCCGCATCTGAGATTTGCAATTATTTATCCACAATAAAATGTGGGTTGCAGATATTTAACGGTATGAAGTTTCACACCTTACTGGTAACTGGAAATCAAAATTTGAATGTTTAGAGAGGTATTCTGATGAAGTCAAATGTTAGGGCTTTAGTGGTTGGAGGTGGTGCAGTAGGTACGGCAATTGCTTATCATCTGGCCAAGGCAGGGTGGGAGGACATTGCACTACTCGAAAGGGATTCCCTGACATCTGGGTCAACTTGGCATGCCGCAGGCTTATTGCCGTTGTTCAACATGAGCTATGCAACGAGTCATATCCATGATTATTCGGTCAAGTTTTACAAGGAACTTGAAGAAGAAACTGGTTTGAATCCAGGTTTTTCAATCGTAGGTAACCTTCGCATGGCCCAGTCTCAGGACAGAATGGATGAATTCATGCTGTACGCCTCAACCGCCGAAACTGTTGGAATTCCATATGAGTGGCTCACTCCCAGTCAAATCAGTGACAGGTATCCACTGGTTAGAACTGATGATTTAAAAGGAGCACTTTATCATCCCACCGATGGTTACATCAATCCAGCCGATGTTACTCAAGCCATGGCCAAGGGAGCGAGGCAAAGAGGTGTATCGATTGAAACCAAATATCAAGTAGATTCCTACACTTGGACAGGTGGAGATTGGTTGGTGCAGGGATCCATTCTGGAAGAAAAGGGTGGAAACCTCGTGAAGAGTGATGATAGGTTTCGAATAAGAGCCGATCATGTGATTACAGCAACTGGAAATTATGCCCAACTGACTGCCAGGCAATTGGGAATCAAGATACCCGCCATACCGGTAGAACACCAATATATTGTAACGGAACCAGATCCAAAACTTGTTAAGTGGAGACAAACACATCCTGAACATCCGGTCCTTCGAGATGCAGATGCCAAATGGTATGTACGTGAGGAGAGAGGAGGTTGGATACTTGGTCCTTACGAAAAGGGTGCTCCGTCCCGATTCGAATATGACGTTCCCTCAAGTTTCCGAGCTGATTTGTTTGAGTTGGATTTGGATCGAATTGAGGTTGAATATGAATCCATGATTCACCGTATTCCTTCAACAGAAACAGCCGGTCTTAAGGATGATTTCAACGGTCCAATTTGTTATACCCCTGATGGCAACCCCTTGGTAGGACCTGCTCCAGGTTTGCGAAACATGTGGTTGGCAGAAGGTTTTTCCTTTGGCATAACAGCTGCTGGTGGTACTGGATATTACCTGGCTCAAATGATAGTTGATGGTGAAGCCGAAATTGATATGGCCTCCCTTGATCCAAAACGATACAGCGACTGGATAACAACGGAATACTCGGCCAGAAAAAACGAAGAATGCTACGAGCATGTCTATGTTCTTCATCATCCGGATGAAGAAAGAGAAGCGTGTCGACCGTTACGAACAACACCTTGTTATGACAGAATGAGAGTAAGAGGTGCTCAATTTGGGCAAGTTAATGGATGGGAAAGACCAAATTATTTTGCACCACCAGATTTTGATGATAAGAAATCCAGATCCTTCCGGAAAGGTGGATGGGTTCAATATGCAATTGAGGAAGCCAAGGCCGTACGAAACCAGGTGGGTTTGTTTGATGCGTCGGCCTTTACCAAGCATCTGGTAAGAGGACCTGGTGCGACTGATTTTCTGGATTGGTTCACCTGCAACAAACTTCCAAGGGTTGGGCGGGTCAACCTAACCTATGCTTTGACTTCCTTTGGAACAACGAGAACAGAATACACCATCGTCCGTTTGGACAGGGATGAATATTATCTGATTTCAGCTGGCGCTTGGTCTGCCTATGATGGTGACTATTTGCGAAAAGCTGCCCAGAAATGGGAACAGGAATTTGATCATGTGGATATCCATGAAATTACCAATCAATGGGGGGTTTTTGTCGTTGCAGGCCCCGATTCCCGCAATGTCTTGGCTGAAATTGTTTGTGATGCCGAAGAGCCTCATGCAGTTTTGGGAAACGACAGGTTCCCCTGGTTATCCTACCGGGACATTGAACTTGGTATGTGTCCAGTTAGAGCCTTGCGCGTATCCTATACGGGGGCACTTGGATGGGAACTGCACCACCCCATGGAAATGCAAAATTACCTTTTTGACCTTCTGGAGAATGCGGGCCGAAATCATGGCATGAAATTTTTTGGAGCCAGAGCTCAAAATTGGCTCAGATTGGAAAAAAGTTATAAAGCTTTTGGCAATGAGTTGGGTCGTGATGCAACTCCACTCGAAGGAGGGTTGGAGCGATTCATTGATTTTTCGAAGGATTTTTACGGCAAAGAATCCATGCTTGAGATTGGAATCAGGTCTAAATGTGCCACTTTTTTAATTGACGGGCCGGATGATGCAATTCCATGGGGACGGGAGGCGCTTTACCACGATGGTAAGATGGTTGGCAGGCTTACTTCAGGAGGTTGGTCCGTCCAATTCAACCGGTCAATAGGACTCGGTTATACCAATCCCGAACTTACCGTTCCAGGTACCAAATTGAAGGTAAAAATGCTGGATAAATTATGGGATGCAATAGTTACCAACGACAGCCCGTATGATCCAAAAAATCAGGAACTCAGGTCATGAGACGGGAAACTTTATAATGGGACTTTAAAAAGGCATGGATTAAATCCAAACTTTCCCATTCGTCAAGGAAGGGTACATGACCTCTTAGCGAGACTTCTTTATACATCCCATCAGGGAATCTTTTCAACATTTTTTCTACCGTTTCTGCAGATAAAATGTCTGAGTTTTTACCTCTGATTATGCCATAGTGTGTATGTCGCAGGATTTCGAATTCTTGCCAGAGGTTCACATTTCCTGAAGCAAGGTATTGTTTGAATCCTTCACGCAATTTGGGATCGTAGTTAATTTTCAACCCTTCAGGTGTTTTGATATAATGTTTATTGGCTTCCTCGTACCAGCGTTTTTGAAGAACTCCAGTAAATCCTTCCGAGAATAGTTTTAAATTCTCTGCAGCTTCGGAAATGGTTTTTGCAGCAGGTTTTCGCCCGATATATTCGTTGATTCTTTTTAAGCCGGTTCTCTCTATTTCGGGTCCAATATCATTAAAAATGATGCCAAGTACTCGCTCGGGGTCCAGATTAGCCATGATTACGGCGATAATTCCTCCCCGTGAGGTTCCTATTATTGGAGCAGAGCCAATATCCAGCAGATCCATCAATTGCAGAATATCCTTAGCTTCAGTCAAGGCATTATAGTTCTCCGGATCCTTATCCCAATCGGACATGCCTCGTCCCCTGTAATCGGGGCAAATTAAAGCGTATTTATTGAGGTGTGGGGCTAGATAGTCAAAATCAGTTGAGTTACGCGTTATCCCAGGAAGGCAAATGACAGGTGCGCCGGTAAACTTCCCCATTATTCTGTAAGCTAACTTCAAGCCATCATGTGATATATAGTATGAAACCATGGTAGTCCCCTTGATCAGTGTCTTCGAAAGCCAGGACAGAATTTATTTATTGACACAGATAGCCGTAGAGGTCGTCAAACCAAATTTTGGTCACTATTGCATGGTCAGAAAAACCAGAGTTCAGACAATCACAGCAGTCAATCAATCTTTAAAATTTTTTCAATCTGCAATGTAGTGGGGGACTGACCACATTATAACCCTTCAATACATTAATGCACCAGCATAAGATATTCATTGGAATTCAAAACGGATGGACTTACTGCCTTCACTTGGTTATTTCTTATCCAATGCGCTCAATTCAATTACAACCTGGTGTCTGACTATACCCTTTTTACCAATCCTGGTACCTTGATCAAGGATGACAAGATAAAATCTGGTGTCCAGGGAAAGCGGTCAATGGGATCATTGGCACGGTTTGCCCAAGCGGTTAAAAATCCAAACCCCTTGGCTGCCGCAGCATCCCACCCATTAGAGGAAATAAACAACACCTCTTCGGGTAGACAGTTATATCTCTTTAACACCAATTCATAAACTTTCGGCGATGGTTTGAATATCCCGACCTCTTCAACACTCAAAAGATCTTCCAGGTATTTCCCAATATGAGAAGCTTCAACAGCAGATTTTAACATTTGGGGAGATCCGTTGGAGAGAATTACAGCAGGTATGGGTAGGGTATGCAATTCGGCCAGAACCTTTGGAACTTCTGGATAAACCTCCAACTCCCGGTAAAGGTCAAGCAGGCGGGTTCTTAATTCCGTATCATTGTGGAGATTGGATTTTTCAAGAGACCAATCAAGACTTTCACAAGTTATCGTCCAAAAATCGGCATGCTCACCGGTGATGGCTCGTATCCAAGTATACTGAAGCTGTTTCAAACGCCAGTTTTCAGCAACTGTTCGACTGTAATTTCCGCCAGTTTTCTTGTCATAATCCTTAAGCGCTATACGAGCTGCTGATGACAAGTCAAATAAAGTTCCATAAGCATCAAACGCACAGACCTTAATAGTCATTAACAGCCCTTTCATATAAGTATCCCGAAACAACGTGGGAGAATAAGGAGATTATTTACTGGTATATGTTTTAACTTTCGGCTTAAAAATTACAAACATATAACCCATGATTGGGAGATAACTTACTCAGAAGTGTTTGGTCATTTGAAACAAGAATCGTATAGGTTGAAGAGCCGTTAAATGTTTGGTATTGAACTGGTCATATTGACTAACCAATTTTATGAATACTGAACGAAAAAGTTGGCGGGACGATGAAATCGAAATCATCGTTATGGATTACTTTGCAATGCTCCAGCTTGAGCTAACTGGAAAGAAATATGTCAAAGCGGAACGAAACAGAATGCTCCAGCGTCAATTGGATCGTTCCAAAGGATCAATTGAATTTAAACATCAAAACATAAGTGCTGTTTTGGAAATGCTAGGCTTCCCTTACATTGAGGGATATAAACCAAGAAAAAATTTTCAGACAAAATTATTCGAGATAATTGACCATCATTTAAGCGCTAGCAATTTGCTGGAGGTCATTTTCCAACCCGCATCATTTAAAATCCCAAGACAGGGTATGGAGTTTGTTGAACCGCCATCAAAGAATATCTTGCCGGATATAGTTGATCAAAAAATAACCCAAATGAAAAGGAAAATTGATTACGCAGGCCGAGATGCTCGTGCCAGAGCACTGGGAAAGGCGGGTGAGGAATACTTCTATCAATCGGAGCAAAACAGATTGTCAGAGATTGGGCGTGATGATCTTGCTGATAAAGTACGCTGGATATCGGAGGAGGATGGAGATGATGCCGGTTATGATATTCTGTCCTATACCGCAAATGGTGAAACGAGGTGTATGGAAGTCAAGACGACTAACGGTTTGATTAGGACACCATTCTATATAACCCGAAATGAATTGCGAGTGTCTGAAGAGAAATCAGATGTTTTCCGATTGGTAAGGCTTTACGATTTTGCCAGAAAGCCAGGGGCTTACCAGCTGATACCGCCATTAAAAGATCACATTAATCTGCAAGCAACTCAATATCTCGCAAGTTTTTAAAGGTCGGAATTTCTACTATTTCGTTTCTTCAGATGTTGAACAGACCAGATTCATTCTCAGCACCGGCGCTTAAAACTGTTTCCTTATATCCCATGGTATCACCGTACAGGTCTCACTCCTCCTTCTCAAAAAAAGTTGTAGGTGGTGGTGCTACATTAATCCAGTTTTTAAAGGAATCGAGACCTCTGACCAGCATTGCATAGTCAGAACCTAGAGTGTCTCGAACGCGCTCAGGTGTGACATACCTGATAACTATGGCCATGCGTCGGTCATCAGAATTATTGGGGCCTGATGCATGAAACATTCGTCCATGGTGAATTGACATCTCACCGGACTTCAATGTGTTCAGAACCGCATCGTCTTCATTAACATCGACTGCAATTTCCTGACCTCTTGACAGGAGGTTATTTTCACTGAAAGTATCATTATAAGGAACAGGTTACTGTTTATGAAAACCCGGTACAAAACGCATGCATCCAGCGGCTTTAGTTACATTTGCACTTTTACTTACGCCTCAGATGGCAAGCACAAAATCGTTCAAGGAAGTCGTCTTGTTTGACTCAGGACTGTCTTGCTGTTGTTAGTGATCTAGGACTTCCAAAAGACAGACTAAGGCCTCAATACAAAAAGCTGTGGTCAAGGATTCTGATCCATGCACGAACTGGCCAAAGTTACCCCACATCAATTTTTGGTCTCCAAAGGCATAGAATTCGGGCCAACTTCCATCCTTGTGACGTGAATTCAAGATGAATCTCGTATAATGTTCAGGGTCGATCAAGTCTAGCTGATTAACCGCATGCAATGAACTAATAGCTTGCGCCGTGAGAAGTACATTACCAAAACCCACTTCAGGGTGATGGGATGCCATTATGTTTTCACCTAGAATTGGTCCCCAGTTGGCAAGCAAGGGGTTCGTTCGCTTGATTGCTCTGGCAATAGCGTAACAAATAGCAATAGTATCGGTATACCATTTGGAGGAATCATCCAGTTTCTTTTGTGCTAATAAGGATTCGAGCCAAATTTGAACATATTTGGTTTCCTCGCAATCGCCTAATAATGCAATGATATTGGCATTCACAACCGGATCCGCTTCCATGCGAAACTTTGACGCAACATCAGGTTCCTCTGGATTAAGTATCCATGTATTGAATAATTTATCCTCATTCCGGTAAGTCAGGATCTTAGCCAAGTTTTGTCCAAGAGAAATCCACGGGTGATCTCCGACAACCAAGGCGCATAGGGTCGTGGAGTCCAAATCCGGGGGAAGGTGAAGATAATATCGCCACAAACCAGGAAACTCCATCATTGCAGTTATATACCGTTTTGCTGAAGCACAAAGCCGCTTGGCTTGGGGATGATCACAACTTTCCAAAGCCAAGGCAGCATACGCCGCTACAAACGGAGGTCTCTCGTAATGTCGAGGTACATCCGGTTTGGCAATATTGGTACGAATACAATACCAAGCCCCATGTTCGTTTATGGTTGTTTCCAGAAACTCCAAACCTTGGTCTATCGCTTGATAAATCCTTCTGATCAGAACTTTCCTGGAAACTTTATCCACCTTGGTCATCTTACGTTTCTTGACTGGGGATGGTACCGGATCGAACATTGTCCTCTGGAGAAATTCAAGTGAGGCCATTCCTGTTCGAGCGGCCTCTCTTTCCTCTTGTGAGGCCTGGCATTTTGGCGGAATGACCAAGTGGGAAATATTTTTAGCCTTTTCATGAATGTAAATTTCATGATCATTGGGCAGTTTTATTTTTAACTCCTTTTCGATTGTTTCCTTCGGATTTACCAGCAGTCGAGATCTCAACGGGTCATCTTTTTCAGATTTATTAATGAGTATACTCAATGCCTTCATATTTTCCTTGGCTTGGGTATTTTTGACCGCGGTTTGCATGAAGGGATTTATGTGTTTTTCCTCTTGTGTCACGTATCTTGCCTATCGATTAGATTTTTGAAGACGCCAGCACTTCCTTTAAGTTCATTAAAGGTGCCGGTTTGGACAACTTTACCGGCTTTAAGAACATAAATTCGATCTGCCTTCTCGAGCGTTGATAGCCGGTGTGCGATGACAATTCTTGTTGATAACAACTTGGCCAAATTTTGCATAACTTCGGCTTGATTTGTATTATCCAGCCAATTGGTTGCCTCATCAAGGAGCAATACTCTTGGATTCCCAAGGAGAGAACGGGCCAGGGCAATGCGTTGACTTTCACCTCCTGACAAAACGGCACCACTGGATCCTACTATTGTCATCAATCCCATGGGCATGGCCTTAATTTCATTTTCTATTTGCGCCGCCCGAGCCGAGTCCCATACCATTTCAGTTGTTGTTTCCTCTTGGTTGATGGCGATATTATCCCAAATATCCTGGGTATGCAGACGTATTGATTGAGGTACTGCCCCAACCTGCCGTCGTAGTTGCTTGAGATTTAGGTGACGTAAATCTTGACCATCATAGAGTATTGCCCCAGAAGTTGGTTGATCAATACCCAAAGCAAGTTTGAATAAGGTGCTTTTGCCCGCCCCGGATTCACCAGCTATTGCAATAAATTCTCCTGGTCTTGCATGAATGGTTACATCATCCAATATCAAGGGCCCGTCCTGTTCATACCGAAAGGAAACACGATCAAAAAGAATATCTCCATTTAGATGCTCAACGGTCTCCATCCCATCAGATATTTCAGTTTCAGCCTTAAGAACAGGACTGAGTTGTTCCATAGTTTTAACACCCAGGGCCAAAGTTCCTATGGATTCTCCAAATTTGGTTGTAACCGAAAGAAAGGTCAAAAAAACAACATAAACAATGAGGAAGTCGCCGACAGGTGTGGATCTGTTGTTATCAATCGCTATAAAAAAGAATAATGTTGCTCCGGCTAAAAAGGGTAAAGCAACACTTAGTGCCTGTGCGTGCCGCTCCAGGGTTCCAAGTTCAACTTCAGCTTTTTTTTGACTGCGATAATCTCGCGCCCAAATAGCATAGGCCGATCCTTCCGCCCTTTCTATTCTAAGTTTAACAATACCCTCAATAATTTGAAACAACTTGCTTGAGGTTTTTTGGGTCGCTCGAATGACCTTACCATGGGGCTCAATTTGCAGCAAGCCGACAAGCACCGTCAACACTAGGGCAACAATACAAAAACCGAGTGTAACCAGACCAAGGGTAAAATCGAAGAAACAGATAAAAATGATTATGGGCAGAATAAATATCAACGAAAGAAAATTTTCGATAAATTCCAGTTGTTCACCATTACGAAGATGTTGGAAAGTCATTCCAGCAATAGCAATTTCACTTGTTGGTCGATTATTCAGGGTACGACTAGGAAGACGCAAGACACGATCCCAAAAGGCAGCCTCAAGGCGAGATATCGCCCGATCCTTAAGGTGCATCAGAGATTTGTCCTGAAGCACATGTAAAAGTGCCGCAATCACACCGAAAGCAATGACTGCCAAACTTATTGATAACAAACTGTCCTGATCTCCACCCTGGAAGATTAGGGCTACTGTTATTCCCAACGCCAAAGCAGGTACGATATTCAGTATACCTCCTGGTATACCTGCGATAATCATTCGTATAACATTACCTGTGGCGTGTTGAAACGCCATTTGAACTAAGTCGTAAGCTTGAACCTTCCTGTCAGGAAATGGGCGATAAAACATCCAGGCTTCCTGCTTCAATAAGGAAGCTTTTTGAGGATTCATATTTGTTTTGGTTTTCTTGACGGGATCAATCATATGATAACGACCAAAAAGGCCAGGCAATAGTACCACCGGTTGGTCATCCACTTGCATGAAAGCCAGGATTGCATTGCCGTCGGTTTTCCACCATTGATCAGAGTTCCTCAGACTAATGCGTCGTGACCTGATACTGGAGGTGTCAAGGATGGCATTAAGGCCAATGGAATTCTGAGTTGGATCTGTACGAGAGGGGAACTTAAAATCTATACCTTCATGTTTCCCAATAATATTCATGGCATCAACAAGGGAAGTGTCGCCGATACGGAACGTTTTATCTATAGGCAAATCATAGATATTGAATAATTGTTCCCTTGAAATTCTTTGGGCGGTGTTTCGGCTTGCCTTCCGAACCCGTTCAAGGTTGGCATCATCAACGAGAGCCAGCTTGCGGTTAAGATGTTCCAGGTAAAAGGCAAGGGAATGAAATCCTGACAACGCCTGATCCAACGACCCCATTTCAATCAAATCCAAAGTATTACGCAACGTAACGGAAGTATTTTGAAGAACAGTTAACCAGGTTGTCCAGGTCAGAGGTGTCATGGAGACTTCCAAGTCCTTTTTGTCAGAAAACTCAGCTCCATCAACAATTCCCATGAATAAACTTGTGCCCTGAGGTAAACCGGAAAGCCAAAGCACTCCCCTTTGAATCGAAAAGGTTCCGGGCTCAATCGTTTGTTCTGAACCAGATTCAGTCAGCATTTGTGCACGGGGTAAGTGGGGGACAAATCTGGAAAGAACTTTAGAGAAGGCAAGAACCCAGGAATCGATCTTTTCTGCTACTTCTGAAGGCTTGACCTCGTTCAAACGAGAAAAGGGTATTTTTCTGAGTACAGTTCCAGTAATCCCCTTGGCGATGATAATAAATTTAGTTTCTTCGGTTTCTTGATTTTTATCGGCACCAACTCCAGGCATCATAAACCCTGCTTCACAATGCATGATATGCTGACGCAGGGACTGTTCTACCCCATCTCTGATTTCTACCAGAAAAAGATTGACACTGCCTCTCTCAATATACCAGACAGATTCCGGGTCATCCAGGGTTAGGGGCAGATTACCTGCACAGGGCACAACTTCCCCATAAGTTGTGGCAAGTTGGTATAGCGACGTATTTTCTGCTTCGGCTTGTATCATCATCCTGACGTTACCAGTTTGTAGTAGGTGCCATTTTTATCAGCTATGAGTTCTTCATGCGTACCACGTTGGACTTCGTTTCCCTTGTCAAGAACAACTATCAAGTCACAATCGCGGATTGTACTTAACCTGTGTGCAATTATCAGGCATGTTACCCCACGACGACGAAGCGCATTGTCTATCTCGACTTCAACCAGAGGGTCAAGGGAACTTGTCGCTTCATCAAGGATAAGCATTGCCGGATTACCCACCAATGCACGGGCAATTTCCATGCGCTGGCGCTGGCCACCACTGAAGTTTGCACCACCTTCCTGTACATTGGTAGAATACCCTTGAGGCCTGATCAGAATTTCGTGGTGGATACAGGCATCCCGTGCGGCAGAGAAGATAATGTCGTCGGACACCTCGGAATTCCATAAAGTGATGTTGTCCCGGACGGTAGCCGGAAAAAGGACTACATCCTGATCGACCATCGAAAGTGACCGTCGTAGAACTTCAATAGGAATGTCTTCTCTTTTATGGTTGTCAAAAAGAATTTCGCCTTCCCATGGTTGAACTATACCCGTTAGAATTTTTGCGATTGTTGATTTGCCGGAACCGCTTGATCCAACCAGTGCAACCCGCTGACCAGGTTTGATCAGAAGGTTAAAGTCCTTGATTATGGGAGGACGGCTTTTGTTAAAGCCAAATGAAATATTTTTTAACTCAAGTTGTCCCGCAAGTTGCAGGCTGCCCTTGAAGGTAACTATGGAATCAGAGCCCGTTTCCTGATGCTTGAACGTAATATCTTCGGGTGTATTGGTAATGTCATCTATACGTTGAAAATCGGTCTCAATGTCGGAACGCTTTTCGGTAAAATTCAGGATTTTGCTGATGGGAGACATGAACATTTCAGCCAGGATATAAAATCCCGCAAAGGTCCCCAGAGTCATTTCACCGGACAGAACCATACTTCCTCCAAGGTAGATTATCGCAGCATTCCTGAAGGCAGCTATAATGAGGGGGAGAGCCGAGTTATAGTGAACGAATTCCATAAATAATTGGCGAGCTTTCAACTCCAGAGCCTGTTGTCCTGACCAGCGTCTGAAGAATCTGTCATCAGAACCTGTCATGCGCAAACTATCGACTTGGCTCAGCAATTGCATACCGAGACCCAACATCATTCCCTGTTCACGGCTCAGAATTTCACCCTTGTATCCTTTAAGAGAATTAAGGTATTTAATTAATCCCCAATGAACGAGACTTAGCAGGGCGACAATCAAGGCGAGCCATACATTCAACAGAAGCATCGCAACAAGCATTATGGCTGCAATCGTTATTTCGATGAGAAGGGCAATGTAATGTTCAGCCAGACGTTTTCCAACGCGGTCATTTGATGACACTCGGTCCATAATATCGCCGGACATACGACGTGTAAAAAATTCCATGGGTAACCGCAGCAGACGCGTGATACCCTGATCAAACCCAACTATGGAGATCCGAATTGATATCCGTTGGAGCATACGGTGCTTGAATATTGTCATTAGGTAAGCAAATATGCCCCCCATAAGCAGGGCTGTGACAACAAACCACCAGTTATTCTGACCTGCAAATATGGCATCAATAAAAATTTTAAGAGCGGCAGGGATAACAAGCAACAACAAACCCGTTAAAACTGCACAGGTCATAATCATGGCTATATCGGTGCCCGTACCTGCGAGAAGAGGTTGCAATTTGTTGAATAATCCCAACTTACGACCACCTGTTTTGAAACCTTCACCACGCTTGAATTCCAGAGCAATACCACTGTATCCCCTCAGAAAATCGTCCCTAGTGACAGCTCTGCGTCCAATAGCTGGGTCATTGAGAAAAAAATTGTCGTTTTCAAATCCTTCCAGTACAACGAAATGGCTGTATTGCCAGAATATGATCAGTGGGAGCTTTAATTTGTTGAGTAGGTCTGCTCCAACCCCAAATCCTTTGCATTCAAGATCATAACCTTTGGCTGCCCGTAAAATGTTGGCTGCCGTGCATCCATCACGACTAACACTACACTCTTCTCGCAATACCGTCAGGGGCACCCACCGATCGTAATAGCCCAAAACCATACCTAGGCAGGCGGCACCACATTCCGTGGCATGCATTTGCAAAAGAACAGGGGTTGTAACGCGTTTATTCAATTCTGACATTGGTTCTAACGGCCTGTGGGTCAAAAAAGAATGATTGAAGGAGTATCAAAGTTAACTCAAAAGGAAATATTGGAATGGAGAGACGGTGCCAACCTGGAAATCAATCTGGCATTCCTTGTCCAGCATTGAGGCATTGTTAATCTTATCTACTAGGGTAATTCCAATTTTATGGAGATTCCCCCCTGACAGATCAGCAATTACAGGTATGAGGTCTGGTTGCATGATGGTATTTTGGGATATGAGAGTTATAACCCCATTATGGGTACTTTTAGTATCTGACTCCCCGTGACAGATCAGATTGGCTGGAGTTCCAACAATAATTTGGGGGGCGTCTTCTTTCCTGATCCAAACATATACTTCCACTGATTTTAACTGATTGTCGCTATCTGAAGCAGTGTCTACTTCAACGAGCATTGCCTTGCTGGTAAGGACTTGCTTTATATCACCGAAATAGAGCCAGAAACCAATAATAAGGAATGCAAGTGTAATGGCCATGATAAGCAGGCGTTCGCCAGGAGTGGAAATGGTAAGTAATTTATCGTGTTGATCACGCTCCGCCTTAGACTCTGCTACTGTATTATGAAAAGAATTCAGATTACCAAACATACAAAAACCATTTCACATTTTTATTAAATCGGACAAGTCATTTCGTGGAATTCAAAGAACAAATGTTCCCTCATTATCATTACTTGCTGGGAATGTTTATGGAAACGCAAATCCTTGGGAGAGTTGGTGTTCATTGTGATTAATCTCAGATTATTTCCTTTAACTTTTGATGACAATACACAGTACTTGGTTACTCCTACAAAAACAACCAAACTACTATTACCAGATATATGAATTGAAAACATACATAAAGTTGTTCCTATGACGGCGAACTCTGTTCGAAGGTCGTATCATTATCCCATGGGGTAACAACCAAGGCCTTGTGAAATCTGGGCATAACTCGTTAGCGGCAGGATCCTGTTTCGATCTAACTCGGCCGATTCAACAACAGGCTTTTTTAACAACTCAAGCATTATCTTGAATTTTTTCAAAGCCTTTTTTTCGCAATCTCCATCATATTCCATCAGGTGGTGCTGAGGCCAAACTTTGTTTTTTGCAAAGCGCCAAAATTCAGTGTCATAATTAGAACCACAACTGTAATGCCAACCAACAAAAAGGCCGAATCCCAACATGCTGCTGATCAGAAAGTTGTTTACGGCACCAATATCACCTTGCCAATATTCAACGGGACGATTTTGCCGCATTTGAAGTACCATTCCAATTTGAAGTTGGGCAGAAACGATCGCTGTAGCTTCGAGCGGTTCCATAAATGCTCCGGCGTTACCTATGCGGGCTATGGATCCTTCATAAATATGCCTGTGTACAAAGTTTGGGAAGTGCAGAATTGATCTTTGTTCAAAATCCTTGACTCCGTCAATCGCTAGCAAGTCATCAAAATCAGACTGCACCTCAGCAATATCCGAGCAATCACGATTGAATATATAGCCATAGGAGGTGTGGGTTGTCAACGGTATGACAAAAACCCAACCATGAGGCCTGGCAACTGCACGTGTATAGGTTGGTGGTAGATAGGGGTTACCATTATGGTTTATAATCGAAGGACATCGGCGAATAATGGCTGTGTTGGTCGGTATAAATGGAATGCTAATATGTTCTTCCTGATTGATTTCCTTGGGGAATCCTCTGGCATCGAATACCAGGTCATAATCTTCAGCCTGTAAATTCTCAAATTCTATTCTTGCCCCGCCCTCTCCCTCAATGTTGGATATGCTAAGAACCTTGGCATCAATGTATTGCGCGTTTGAGGCCTCCTGAAGCAGTTCGGTTATGTTATCAGCTGAGAGATGATATGAATATCCAACTTGCTGTGGGGTAAAAAAGTGGGTAAAGTTGTGATTCATTTTACCCCACCCTTCGAAGCTCACCCCATATTTGCGTGTTGCATTCAAGCGCATCTGGATATTTTCATGAGGTATAGTTGTTAATTCGTGCAATTGGGTGACGAGTGTTGGCCATCCACCTTCTCCAACACCAATAACCGGTATCTTTGAATCATATATATGGTGAAGTTCAAAGTCCTGCGTTTTAGCAAATTTACTGGTAACTGATGCCGCAGCAAGCGAACCAGCTGTACCTCTTCCTACAACTGCAATTTTGTTTATCTGATTATTTTCAGTTATCGGCATAGAATTGGCACTTACAAAAATTTCTTTTGTTGGGGAACATAATTGTAAAATTTAAAATTGACAATTTTGTTATCAATAAATGTCAATTCCCCTAATTTATACATCAGCAGTATTTTCCTTTTGGCAGGCTAAAACCTCTGATGACAAGGATAATTAAGCCCAATCGAATCATAAGGTTCATCAAGGATTATTCATTGCCATAATTAAGTTGAAAAATTTATAAAATTGATTTATGTAGGGTATCCATAAAAGTAACTGTAAAGGAGTTTTTATCTTATGAGAAGTGGTGATGAAATGCTGAAACAGATTGTGGACAAGTCTGCAGTCGATGCGACTTTCCGCCAACAACTGTTGGCAGAACCCAAGGGTACTATTTGCTCGGAATTGGGCATAACCATGCCTGAATCCATGTCCATCCATGTCCATGAGAGTGACATGCAGAGTATTCATATTGCACTACCCCCTGATCCAAATATTTCAGAGGAACAATTGGAAGCAGTCTCAGCCGGATTGTGTTGTTGC
>JAJEBQ010000045.1 GCA_022822495.1 Paracoccaceae bacterium
AAGGTTCAACAAGGAATTGAGGCAATATGGATTACTCAAAACCCCAAGCAAGCTTTATCCAAGTCTGGTTTTAACCGAAAAAGATTTTGAGGTGACCGAGCAGGCGGTAAAGAAGGCCACAGAAGCCATCATGAAGGACCAATAATACTTAAAAAACTAAACACAACCGGAATTTCTATGACAGTGTACGTTACAGGTGAAGCCTTGATAGATTTTGTACCCCGCAAGGATGAGAACGGGGATTTGGCATTTATACCCAAACCAGGAGGGTCGCCCTATAATGTGGCCTTAGCTGCTGCGAGAACAGAATGTAAGACATACTTCTTAGGTAATTTCTCGAATGACCTTTTTGGAGACCTATTGCTTAACCACTTGAAAGATAACAAAGTTGATTGTTCGCTCAGTGTTCGAAGCGATTTGCCGACCACATTAGCTTTTGTAAGTTATGAAAAAGGGGAGCCCAAGTACGCCTTTGTAAATGAAAACTCAACTAACAGGAACCTAAATCCTGTCCTTGATCGAGATTCAATTCCAGCGGGAAGTTTTCTTCATGTTGGATCGATTTCACTCATTGACTCACCCGTTTCTGAACGAATTGTATCATTGGCCAAGAACATGTCCGATAAAATGATTTTGACACTCGATCCGAATGTAAGGGCAAACCTTATTAGTGATAAGGGAAAATGGCTTCAGACCATGGGTAAACTCTTCGACCTGGCCAGTATCATCAAGCTTAGTAATGAAGATCTTGAATATTTCGCATCCGATTTAACACCTGAGCAGTTTGCCAATAAATTAATCAAGCAACGAAACAAAATGATTATTGTCACATCGGGGAGTTCAGAGTGTCAAGTGTTTGTGAGGGATCATCATATTTCTTTACCGGTACCCAAGGTTGAGGTCATGGACACAGTTGGTGGTGGAGATACTTTAATGGGAACGACTTTATCGTGGCTTGCAAAAAAAGGATTATCAAATAAGGAAATGTTAACCCATCTAGATGAAAAACAACTGGTTAAAATGCTTAGATATTGTACAATAGCTGCTGGCATCAACTGTACCCGCAGTGGTTGTAATCCTCCTTACTCTGAAGAGATTGAGGCAAAATGTGAGTTCTAGTTCGTGTCTGCCCGAAAAGTATATAAACATTACAACACCCCCTGACAACAAGGGGCTGGAATCGAGATGTTACGATGAAGATCGGTTTCATCACTGGGATTGACACGTATCAGGGCCTTTTTTCACCCAATATCCATCACTCTTCGCAGGATCTGACCGATGAGACATGTTATCAAGCCCCATCGTGAACTTGGCGCCATTGACATTGCCGGCATTGACCTTAGTCGCACGTGCCGTGATGACATGCCCGCCCTTCTGACAGGCCTTCAACACCTTTATTGTGACCGGGACTTGAGGTCCCGGCTGTTTGCCCTTCTGGAGGAACACCTGGCTCCCAATGTCCGCCATGATCTTGGCCGTCCGGGCATGAATTTGTGGCCGATTCTTGTCATGCAGGGGCTGAACTGTGACTTTGACCGTCTGCATGATCTGGTCAACGAGCACAACACCCTGCGGCAGTTTCTCGGTCATGCGGATATCTGGGACCGGAAGCCGTATTCGTACTAGTCGGTGGTTGACAATGTGAGTCTTTTGACTCCGGAGTTGTTGGCCGAAGTCGGTAAACTGGTGGTGGGGAGTGGTCACAAGGTCTCAAAAAAAAGCCTGGTGGCTTGTTGCACGGGCGGTGTGATTCGTTTGTGGTTGCGACGGATGTTCATGACCCGACGGATGTCGGTCTTTTGTGGGATGCGCTGCGCGGTCTGATCCGGGAAAGTGGTCGTGCGGCCAATGCGTGTGGTCTTTCCGGTTGGCGGCAAGGGCTTCACCTGACCGATGTCGTCAGGAGGAGGTTTCATGCGGTGTGCCGGACCCGCCGGGTGGCACCGGAACGCGTGGCGGCGTCTCTTAGCGTGTGCCGCACGCTTGTTGGCCGTGCTGAAGGGACCCTGTCGACGTTGCAGGATGCCCAGATCAGGTATCTTCTCAGGACGGGTGATCCTGTTAAGATTGACCAGGTTGACCGTCGTTTGCTCAAGGGCAAGACGATCCCTCATGACGAGAAGGTGTTTTCGATCTTCGAACCCCACACCTGGTGGATTTCCAAGGGCAAGGCGGGCCGTCCGGTTGAACGCGGTGTTCCGGTGTGTATTGTGGCGGACGAGTTTGGCTTTGTCCTGAACCACCGGATCATGTGGGAAGGGAGTGATGTCGATCATGCGGTGCCGATGGTTGGGGACACGCAGTCCCGTTTTCCGGATTTCAGGTCGTGCCGTTTCGATCGTGGTTTTCACAGTCCAGCGAACCGTCTTGACCTTGACCATCTTCTGGATCACAATGTCCTGCCGAGGAAGGGCCGGTTGAGCCGGGCCGACAGGATCAGGGAAGGTGCCGAGACCTTCGTGGTGTTGCGCCGGAAGCATCCGGCAGTGGAATCAGCGATCAACGCCCTTGAGCACCGTGGTCTTGGCCGTGTGCGGGCCCATGGGGCTGGCGGCTTTGAACGTGTCGTAGGCCTATCGGTACTAGCCTTCAACATCCATCATCTTGGCCTGTTGCTCCGCCGTCGGCGCCAGCGTTTGCTACTGGCCGCCTGACCACCTGTTTTTGTCAATGAACTGGTGTCCGTTCCGCCGGGAACGGAGGGGAGAGGTCTGTCATAGTGGTTGGAAACGGGTCGTTTTTTTGTGGACAACTCTCGCAATTTGTAAAAAAACGGTTCCAGTCCAACCCTTTTTTGGTCAATCGGGAATGGTTTTGTTGCCTGGATTTTTGGTGATTTGTCAAAAATAGGGTGTTTTCTGGGCGGGCACTACATAACATGCAGTTGGGGGAATACTATACCATAATATTCGGGTTGGTTATAAAGCCAGAATATTTTAAAATGGGAATTATAGTCTATCTGCTACCCAATTTTCAAAATTCTTCCTTTCAATGCTTGTAAGAAACAACCCGTGTTTTGTCCTTCTGAATAAAATATCGTTTGCGGTCTTGGGCATTTCATTTTCAATGAGCCAGAGTGCTTCCTTTTCATAGAAATTTCCTCCAAAATTTATGCCCAAATCAGTTGTAGATGTGACCCCTTGCAAGATTGCTAAGGCCTCAATCCCATAGGTGCTTCCCAGATGACTAATCAGAGGTTCTCCCAAAGAACCAAATTTCTTGTTAAAGTCCTTAAACCATAGATTAAAATCGCCCTCTGGAATATCTCCACCAGGAAGGGGTTTGGTAGAGGTCCAAGCGCACGTTAAATCAGGCATGTAGGGTTCGAGTATTGCCATGGCATCTTCAGCCAAAACACGGTAGGTGGTTAGTTTGCCACCATATGCCGAAATTACGGGTAATTTTCCTTGAACCAAGTTAAATTCCAAGTGATAGTCCCTTGTTACCTGGGACCTATTTTTCCCTCTCTCCCGGTCGAATAGCGGCCGAACCCCAGAGTAGCTGGAAATTATATCATCAACTTCAAATTGTTTCTTGAAATGATTGTTCAACATATCCAGGAGATACTCTTTCTCAGAATGTGTTATCCGGGCTTCCTCAATGGGTCCCTGCAAATCTCTTTCAGTAGTTCCTACAATAGCAAAATTATCCAGGTAGGGAACGACAAATACAATTCTGTTGTCAAAATGCTGTAAAACATAGGCATGATTACCTTGCCACCATTTTTTTAATATTATGTGGCTACCCTGAACAAGCCTCAAATCGTCTGGTCTTTGCAAACCTTCAATCTTGATTGTATTTGATTTCAACCACGGGCCAGTCGCATCAAAAAGGGTTTTTGCCCTTACCTGTTTTAAAATTCCCGTCGATTTATCCCTGATGGAAATTAACCAAAAATCATCCACTGGTTCAGCTTTGACAAACTCCGTCCGGGTCATAATTTGTGCACCATGCATGACTGCATCCCGAGCATTCAATATCACCATCCGAGCATCATCTGACCAAAGATCCCAGTACCCATAACCATTTTTAAAACTATCCTTAATTTCTGTTCCTTCCGGTGAAGTTCGTAAATTCACTTTATCAGTAGGAGGTATCTTTCGCCTCCCGGCAAGATTGTCATAAAGAAACAATCCGGACCTGATCTTCAGGGGATTACGTATTTTGCCGTTGTTTATCAGTACGAGTCTTAATGGATATGAAATATGTGGAGCTATTTGGAGTATTACTTCCCGCTCAATTAAGGCTTTTTTGACTAACCTGAATTCAAATTGCTCAAGGTATCTTAAACCACCGTGGATAAACTTTGTCGTTCGAGAGGAGGTTCCTTCAGCAAGATCGTCTTTCTCACAGAGCATCACAGATGCCCCCCTTCCTGCAGCATCTCTTGCTACACCAACCCCGTTGATACCTCCACCTATAATAAATAGGTCTACTGGTTGATTATTCATCAATGATTATTCCCTGGAACATATGTTTATCTTCAAGTCAAAATAGCGCAGGCCAATTTATCTCTTATCAATTTCCTCAAGTGTAAGAGAATCTACCAATTTTCAATTCCCTTTGATGAACTTATAGCCCTCACATAGAATCGAAAATATTGGAAGATTCCTGATGAACAGAATTTAGTTATAATTGGTTGAAAACCAATCTTGAATTGCTTTTTTATCACAAGCAAGTGAAACCTTTAACTTAGGTTTATCAACCACAAAGTGTCTCTATCCTCATAGGATTTCAATTTTATCACCTTGATTGTGAAATATTTGTTAAATCATTATTACCGAAAGTAAGGGTTGTCTTTTATACATCGGAAGATTAAGAAGGTTAATATCAGACACATATCTAATTGAGTACTAATGCCTCAACATTCTGACAATACGCTTGCAAAACGAATTCTTGATGTAATTGAATTTGACATCCTGCCTCTTACTGAGATAGGTGTTAATAAGGGTAATAAGATATTTGGAGCGGCAATACTCAGGAAAAAAGACCTTTCGCTGGTCATTGCCGAGACCAACAGGGAAACTCAAAACCCACTCTTTCATGGCGAAATATCTACCCTTAATGCATATTTCGCCTTAGATAGGAACCAACGCCCCAAACCCCATGAGTGCCTTTTTGTTTCAACGCATGAGCCTTGTTCACTCTGTCTATCAGCCATCACTTGGTCAGGTTTTGACAATTTTTATTACTTGTTTGGTTATTTGGATACGCGTGATACTTTTGACATACCGCACGATTTAAAGATATTGAGTGAAGTCTTTCGGATAGAAAAAGGCAATTATGCAAGGCAGAATCATTACTGGAAGTGCCGATCAATTGATGAGTTGTCTGCGGGTAGTGAGCATAAGTTTGCCAAGCAACGTAAGAAGATTGAGGAAACGTATGATAGACTCTCTTCAATTTACCAAACTTCGGGAAGTCAAAACCACATACCCCTCAGCTGATTTCTAAGTATTTCGAAGATATTTCAGGAAAATTTCATGTTTGAATTGTCCTTGTAAAGGTAAACTGTTGTAACTGACCCCTGATATTGGTATTATCATCCAATGATTTCATTTATTACCTCTCATATCGTACTTAATTGTCACTATCGGAATTTTAACCAGAGCCTGGCGGCTTGATTATCGGCAAACGAAATCATAGATTCTCCGACTTGCAACACATTGATTTTAGTAGGGTTTTTGGTTGGAATATGACAGGTTCTCTTCAAGGTAAATCTATTTTGGTAACCGCCGCTGCGGCTGGCATTGGCAAGGCTATCGCTCAGGAAGCTGCCAATGAGGGAGCCAAGGTTACAGCAGCTGATATAAACACGACTGAGTTGGAAAAGATTGCGTGTGATGATATTAAAACCATTGGGTTAGATGTCACCGATCAATCAGCTATCAACAGGGTAATTAATACAAGTGAGCCTTTTGATTGTATTGCCAATGTCGCGGGGTATGTCCATCATGGCAACCTGCTTAACTGTGATTTTGAATCCTGGAAGAGTTCATTTGCTATAAATGTTGATAGTATGTTCCTGATTTTACGCGTTGCTGTACCCAAAATGATTCAAAATGGCGGTGGCTCAATCGTGAATATTTCCTCCGTTGTTTCATCAATCAAGGGTTTGCCTGACAGATTTGCCTATGGTTCTTCTAAGGCTGCCATACTCGGCTTGACCAAATCTGTAGCATGTGATTTCTTAAGCCAGGGCATTCGTTGTAATGCCGTGTGCCCAGGTACAGTAGATTCACCTTCTTGGCGCAAGAGATGTGAGGAGCTCGGAAAATCTGTGGGAAGTTATGAACAAGCCAGAGAATATTTCGAATTGCGACAACCCATGAAAAGATTGGGTACCGCCGAGGAGGTTGCAGGTTTGTCAATTTACCTCCTCTCTGAACGATCAGCATTTATTACAGGTCAGTTTTTTAACATTGATGGTGGTATAATGGTTTGATGACCTGAAGCTCCAACAAAAATAACTATGAAGGAATTTAAATTATGAAATTGGCAAGATTGGGTGGTGTAGGGAAAGAAATTCCTGCTGCGATGGATACGAATGGTGCCTATCGTGATCTTTCCGGGGTCATTCCAGACATTAATGGTTCAACACTTAATGATATGTCTTGGCTAGAGGGGTTGGATCTAAATACGCTTCCGGTTATTCCAGATAACACTCGCATCGGGCCATGCGTCGGTAATGTCGGAAAATTGATCTGTGTTGGCCTGAATTATTCTGATCATGCTGCCGAAACAAATAATCCCATACCTGAGGAGCCGATCCTCTTTGGTAAAGCAACCTCTTCCATTACAGGTCCATATGACAATGTGATCATCCCAAGAGGTTCGACCAAAACTGATTGGGAGGTTGAACTTGGAATTGTCATAGGCAAAGAGGCAAAATATGTGAGCGAAACCGAGGCCCTTAGCCATGTTGCTGGATATTGCGTAGTGAATGATGTTTCCGAACGAGAGTTCCAAATCGAAAAGGGTGGGCAATGGATCAAGGGCAAAAGTTGTGATACCTTTGCTCCAATTGGGCCTTGGGTGGTAACAAAGGATGAAATCCCCAACCCTCAAAAATTAAAAATGTGGCTTGATGTGGATGATCAAAAACGCCAGGATGGAAGCACTGAAACGATGATATTCGGAGTTTCTACTCTGATCAGTTATATATCCAGATTCATGTCTTTGCAGCCAGGAGATATTATTCCTACTGGGACACCTCCTGGGGTTGGTCTTGGACTCAATCCACCTGTATTCCTCAAACCAGGTCAAACCATTAAACTTGGCATAGAAGGTTTAGGCATACAAACTCAAAAAGTTGTTGCTTCCAGTTAAAGCCGATTTCTATTCTTTTACCAGCAACAAAGTTACCCAATCTTCAATTGTAATTCTGTCCTTTACCCTAAAACCGATGGCGGTATAGCTGGCTGTTAGTTTCTGCTCCTGATTGATCATTATACCCGATAACACTGCCAATCCATTATTCGAAAGATTGGCATATATTTCTGGTGCCAATGATACCAGTGGATTGAGGAGGATATTGGCAACCACGAGATCAATAGGTACCATTTCCAGATGATAGGAGTGGCCAAAACCCTCAGCAACAGTACATTTGATCCTGTCTTCCAATCGGTTTGCCTTGATGTTTTCAATTGTTACCTCAACCGCAACATCATCATTGTCACTCGCCAAAATTCTCCCACCCCATAAGTGACTGGATGCCATTGATAAGATCCCCGTACCACATCCGATATCGACTATTGATTGTAAATCGGGAAAATCTGCTGCCACATTCTCCAACATTTCCAGACAACCTTTGGTTGTCCCATGATGTCCGGTTCCAAAGGCCATGGAAGATACAATATTGATGGGAATGGAATCATGAGGAGCCTCCGACTGATCCTGGTTCATATAAACCCAGAAATTTCCCGCTTGTACAGGAACCAAATCTCTGTTTACCTTGGCCACCCAATCTGTATCAGGTAATTGTGAGACTTGAAAAGGGGTTAGGTTGAATGTGGCTTCAATGAGGGCTATGGCTATCGCATCGGGATGGGTAGTAAAATAGGCTGAAACTTCCCATAGGGCTGCACTTTCATCAATCTCAATAGTTGCCACGCCTACGGGTTCTGGCTCAATTCTTTCCAAGGCGTGTGCAACTTCATATGCCTTTTGTTCGCCATAGAGCGATGTGATTACACAAAAACAATTATGTATGGATTTTTGAAGGATCAATTGTCATCATTACCCAATGGGACAGGACAAACCTGTCCCACGTATGTTACAATAGCCATGCGGATTTTTTGCCAGATATTGCTGGTGGTAATCTTCCGCAAAGTAGTATTCAGGGGCTTTGAGCACTTCGGTTGTAACTGGTCCCCATCCTTTGGTAGCAAGAATTTGTTTGTATGCCTCCATAGATTCTTCAGCTCGTTTTTGTTGTTCGGCATCATAACAATATATCCCAGACCGGTATTGTGTACCGACATCATTACCTTGTCTCATCCCCTGGGTTGGGTCATGATTTTCCCAAAAGATTTTGAGAATCTCTGCAAAACTAATGGAATCTGGTGAGTAAGTTATCCTGACCACTTCGTTGTGTCCGGTCATTCCAGTGCATACTTCCTTGTATGTTGGATTTGGAGTAAAACCACCGGCATATCCGACTGACGTAACCCATACTCCAGTTAAGGTCCAATATAAACGCTCAACTCCCCAAAAACATCCCATTCCAATCATTGCATGCTTCGTATCTGAAGGAAATGGGCCCTTTAGAGGTCTTCCATTAACAAAATGCTTTTCGGCAGTAGGAATAGCCGTTGCCCGCCCGTTAAGCGATGTTGCTCGGTCAGGTAATTCTGCTTTCTTAAACAAGGAGAACATGTTTCTTCACTCTTTATACAATTTTGTGAAACGCTGATTGCGTAAATATAATTAAAACTCACACCTAAACAACATTAATTTAAGCGGCAAGCAACTATGGAACTCACTTGTTTTGAGTACTACTCAAGTTGAGAACGGTACCTGTCCTAACTCCAAAAACCCAACTGTAAATCTGTTATTTTTTATTCAGGATCCCTGCAGGGTGGGTGTAATTGCTGGCAGGTGAAGTGTATCAAACCCTGTATTTTGACAAATTCTGGTGTGTACATCCCCTTTAATAATCCTAACAATAAGATTGGTAACCCCGCTTCATTTAATGTGAAAAACTTCTGTTTTTGGGCTAAATCAAATAAATTTAAGGATCGTTTCGTTCCCTGGAATTGGGTTTCGAGGTATCAACAGGGATAATAGCAAAGAAACCATTGCCAGCGACGCCGCTATGATGAAAACAAATTGCGGTGCGATAATCCAGATATAACCCAGAAAGGCTGGAAGAAATACCGCTGCAATATGATTAATGGTAAAGGAAACAGCTGCTGTTGGTGCAATATCTGCCGGATCACATATTTTCTGAAAATACGTCTGCAAGGCAAAAGCCATGGCAAAAAACACATTGTCTATAATGAATAATATGCATGCAATCAGAAACCCCCATCCAAAATAATAAATCCCTCCATATGCCAAAAATACCAGGGTTAAACCTGTGTATTCAAAGACAAGGGTGTTTCGCTCACCAAATACATTGACGGCTTTACCCATGATGGGGGCACAGATCATATTGACAATAAAGTTGATGATAAAGAGAGAGGTTACTTCATGTACCTCAAATCCAAACTTTTCTACCATCATGAAGGCAGCAAAAACCATAAATATCTGCCTTCTTGCACCTGACATGAACTGGAGGGCATAATAAAGCCAATACCTTTTTTTCAGGACCATTCTGGCTTTTTGAGGATTGGGGGTTTCGAATTTCGGAAAGGCCAAATAACAATAAACCACGAGAATTAGAGTTAAGCCGCCAGTAACCATGTAAATCATGTTGTAGGAATAATCCAATAATCTCCAACCAATGACAACAAAGAGGTATGCGACCAATGATGCACCTGATCCAATGGAAACGAGCCATCCAATGGTTTGTGGTGCCTTATCCTTCTCAATCCATTGTAACTGCAGCGATTGATTCAGTGTGGCAAAATAGTGGAATCCAATGGAACTGATCATTGTGGTGAACAAAATTCCCTGATAGCTTGGGAACCATGCAACTACTGATGTGGCAGCAGCCATAATTGCCAGCGATAATAAGGCCAGGGATTGCTCTCGTATAAATATTAGTAATGCAATAACACTTATGGCCAGGAAACCTGGTATTTCTCGGATGGTATGTAACCAACCAATATTTACCCCATCAAAATTACCAACCTCAACGACAAAATTGTTTAGGAGTGCATTCCATGTTGAAAAGGATAGAGGAAGTGCCGTTGCCATTAAAATCAGCAAAAAAACAGGCTGTTTCCAGAAAGGTAATTTTCTGGCTTCTGTCAACAGCAATTTATTCAAAATAAAACCTTAGTTTGTATCATTCCAGACATAACCAGATACCTTATCAAATTAATTTACTGCAACAGGCAAATATCTTTCAACACTGGAACGATAGGATAGCTACCGCCAAACACCAGGTGGGAATTAAGAAACTCCCCCCGAAAAGAGGGAATTAAAATTAGTTTTTGGCGTAGTATTCCACCACCAGATTTGGTTCCATCATCGTTGGATAGGGGACATCCTTCAATTGGGGAACTCTGACAAATTTTGCTTTGAGATTATCTATATCAACTTCAAGATATTCTGGAATATCCCTTTCCTGGTTGTCAATGGCATCTTCCACCATAATCATTTGTTTGGATTTTTCCCTGACCTCTATCTCATCTCCCTCCTTAACCCTGTAAGAAGGGATATTGGTACGCTTGCCATTGACCAAAACATGTCCGTGGTTGATAAACTGCCTGGCAGCAAATATTGTGACAACAAACTTTGATCGGTATACCACAGCATCTAGTCGTCGTTCGAGCAAGCCAATAAGATTTTCGCCGGTATCACCTTTCATGCGCTCTGCTTCTCCAAAGGTACGACGGAATTGTTTTTCAGTAAGATCACCATAGTAACCCTTGAGTTTCTGTTTGGATCTTAACTGAATACCAAAATCGGAAAGTTTCCCTTTTCTTCTCTGGCCATGTTGACCAGGACCATAATTTCTTCGATTAAAGGGAGATTTGGGTCTTCCCCAAATATTTTCTCCCATGCGACGGTCGATTTTATACTTGGCAGTCGTTCTTTTTGTCACGGCTGTTGTCCTTCTTTCTATTGAAGGGTGTTGTCCTTTCCCAACGATAATCGTTAAGCGACAGGCATTCTCTTGCGAGACCCACCAACACCAAGGTTAATATGAATTAGCGATTGGGTTGGATAAGTATGTTGGAACCAAACGTTTTACAACTTTTAGCAAGAACTTTTTGCAGATTACGAGAAAATTATCCTTTTTATGGTAACGTTAATTGATCGTACCATTTGCTCGGATTTGAATTATAGAATCATGTGATTAAAATAAATTGAAAATCTCTTGAGCCAATTCGAATTTTTATCAAATACTTTGTGTACCATGACTAACAAGACCATGAACCTATTGAAACTTTGTGTAGGGATCAACTCAGTAGAAGAATTGGAGGAACGTCGGATTGAAAGAAGAAAGAATGGTGATAACTCCCAACCAGAGCATGTAACACGATTCCGTCCAAGAAGATTTGAGGAAGTTCTGAATGGTGGTTCTCTTTTTTGGGTAATTAATGGTGCCATTTTGGCCAGGCAAAGAATACTTGCCTTTGAACAAAGGATTGGTACTGATGAGATAAAACGATGGGCAATTGTCTTTGATGAAGAAATTATAAGAACTGAACCTGTTCGCAAACGCCCCTTTCAGGGATGGCGGTACCTTACCCCCAAGAAAAGCCCTCCAGACCTCCCCTTTCAGGGAAATAGAGGAAGTACTGAAAGAGTTATGGAAATACTGGAGAAATACCCCTATGATGAATTGAAAATCACCTTTGAGCCTTACCAAAGGCCGTAATATCAGACCTATTCAGTACCGGTTAGGGGAATGATATAACGCGCCATATAGCGAGGGATTTACGAGTTGAGCCTGGCAAGTACCTCTTTGGTTTTTGTAACCAGGTCCGCCACCTTTACTTCGATCTGCCAATCCCGTGACCTCCACTCATCCTTGGAAGCAGTTTCGGAAATTTTTGAGCCAAGTTTTAGATCCTTGATCAAAACCACCCCACGGGTTCTCTCTTCCTCCCCCTGGATAATGGCAATGGGGCACCGTCGGTTATCTGCGTATTTCAACTGTTTGCCAAAATTTCTGGCATTCCCCAAGAAAACCTCCGATTTGATACCTTCTCGTCGTAGGTCTGCGACCATCTTCTGATAGTCGACCATTCGATGTCGGTCCATGACAGTAACCAAAACTGGACCTAATGCACTTTCCTTTTTCGGTTTATAATATTCCTGGGCAGCTATTAACCGATCTATTCCAATGGAAACTCCTGTGGCAGGTACCTGCTGCCCAATAAATCGCTTGACCAAATCGTCATAACGACCACCACCTGCGACTGATCCAAATCTTCTTGGTTTACCTTTGGAATCAACTGTTTCGAATGTCAGTTCCGTCTCCACAACCGGTCCAGTATAATAATCCAGTCCCCTAACGATGGAGGGATCAATCAAAAAATTTTCAGATGTGCTCGTCTGGGAGTGAATACAGTCCAAAATTTCGTTCAGTTCATACACACCTTCTGAACCTATATCTGTTTCTGCAACGAGGTCCCTTAGGCAGTTTAGAATGTTTTCGTTGGATTGACCCCCAAGTTCCAGAAAACTCATGATTGGATCAATCTGACCCGTGGTTAAACCAGCACCTTTGGTGTAATCACCACTTTCATCCAATCTTCCCTCACCCAACAGTAAACGGACGCCCTTTGGCCCCAATCGGTCCAATTTGTCCATTGCTCTGAAGACTGCACCTCGGAGGGCTGTATCGGCATCTGACCCTTCTACCAAAATACCTGCGACAACCAAAATTCCATCAAGAATTTTTCGATTATTTAACTTGATAACGTAATTATGTCTAACAATGCCCAGGGCATCAAGGATTTCAGATGTTAAAACAGCCATTTCAGCATCAGCAGCCACACTGTTTGATCCCACCGTATCTGCATCGCACTGGTAAAACTGTCTGAAGCGACCAGGACCAGGTTTTTCATTTCTCCAAACTGGTCCCATGGCATATCTTCGATAAGGTGTTGGCAAAGTATTCCTGTGCTGTGCTGCTACCCTTGCTAGGGGAGCAGTCATATCATAACGGAGGGAAATCCATTTTTCATCTTCTTTCCATGCAAAAACCCCTTCATTCGGCCGATCCAGATCCGGCAGAAACTTCCCCAAGGTATCAAGATACTCAATTGCAGGAGTTTCCAAAGGATCAAATCCAAACTTGTTGAATACCTCAGAGATGGTATTCATCATATGTACTCGGGTATTATGAACCTCCCCAAAATAATCCTGAAACCCGAGTGGAGTTTCTGCTTTTGGTCGTACTTTTTTTTGGTTTTTGGATTTGGCAACCATAGAGTTAATTCTGCCTTATGATGGTAGTTACAAGTTTAAAATTTTAATGTCTAACTGACGAAATACAATGTTACCATTGAGGTTGCACTGGCTTCTGTCTAAACCGATAAAGTACCCTGCAAGTTAATCCATTGGTGAGACTTTAATTACGCCATTCAAGCTTTTTATAGCCTGTTTGACCCTTTTGTTCAATTTGTAGCTTTGTGTAATCTCAATAGCCAAATCATCGGTAATGGCTTCGCAAAAGGGAGAAAAAACAACCTTCGACCATTGGTAATTTGCCAAATTCCCGGTGTTTTCTTTTAAAATGGACTTTACTTGGTTGGGTACTGAAGCCTTATCAAAATGAATCTGAACCTTTATGGGATACTGCTTGACCAACTCTTCTATGGGAGAAACTCTGAATGCAGATACCCTAATCTGATCCTTGTACCTCTCAGTTTCTAATTTGGCATAAACCAAAGTATTTTCTTCCATCTTTGTATTACCAAGCGCATAGACATCAGGAGCCAACAAGGCTTCAATGTCACCTGTATCATCAGAAAATTTTATAAATGCCATAGGTTTCCCGGTGTTTGATGTTCTTTTTGTCACCTTGGTAATAATACCGGCAATCATAATGGTTCGCTTTGAACCAAAATCTTTAATCTCATTATCCTGCCAATCCAGGATAGTTGCAATAGACGTTATAACTGATGATGAAAAATTTTTCTTGTACCTGCTAATGGGATGCTCACTTAGGTAAAAACCAATTGATATATGTTCTTCAGCCAATCTTTGTGCCTCATTCCAGTCCTGATGGTTTCCTAAAGACGGTTTAGGCAATTCTTCCGGCAAATCATCAAAAAGGCTTTGGTGTTTTACGCCAGTGTTAAGGGATTTCGCATAAGAAGAGAGGATATCATAATTTTTGAAGAGTTTCTGACGATTTGGATCCAAACTGTCAAAAATACCACCACGCACCATGTTTTCGTAAGCACCCTTGGAAATCGTTGATAAATCAACCCTTTCAGCAAAGTCGAACATGTTCTTGAATGGTTCATCACCTC
This sequence comes from Paracoccaceae bacterium, assembly GCA_022822495.1. Lineage (GTDB taxonomy): Bacteria > Pseudomonadota > Alphaproteobacteria > Rhodobacterales > Rhodobacteraceae > MPNP01. The sequence continues at coordinate 14,604 of JAJEBQ010000045.1, forward strand.
TGACCTGTTCTATTTTTTTGGCGAGATCAAACCCTACACTTTTGATTGCTGCAAGAGCATAAATGATTTTACCCTCCTCTACTTCAAAATCGGAATTTGACCGATTGATATCAGGTACAATTATTTCCACACCTGAATTTTTCAGTTCTCTTACATAGCTTGCCAACTTGTCAACATCACTTAAATCCAGCGTCATTACAGCGGACATGTACTCCAACAGGTGATTGGCCTTAAGCCAGGCCGTTTGATAACTTACGAGGGCGTAAACGGCAGCATGTGATTTATTAAATCCATAATGAGCAAATGCTTCCAATTGATCCCAAACTTTCTGCACCGTTGCTTCTGGTACTTGTCTTCCTTTAGCACCTTCAAAAAAGTTGGGTTTCTCCTTTTCCATTTCGGCTGGTATTTTCTTACCCATAATTCTTCTTACAACATCAGCTCTGCCCAATGAATATCCAGCCATTTGCCTTACGATTTCCATCACCTGTTCCTGGTAAACGATAAAACCATTTGTTTCTTCAAGGATATAATCGATGGATTTATGTAACTTTTGAGCTTTCTTCGTTCCGTTCTTGACAGCACAAAAATCCCCGATAATTTCCATTGGACCAGGGCGATAGAGGGCAACCATGGCAATTATATCTTCAAATCTAGTTGGTTTCATAAGCTTCAAGGCATTGGTCATACCAACACCTTCAACCTGAAACACCCCCATGGTTTTGCCACTTGCATAAAGTTCAAAGGTTTTTTTGTCTTCCAGTGAAACATTGTCGATATCAACAACCATTCCCCTTTTGGCCAGTTTTTCCAGAGCTTTGGAGATAACCGTCAGAGTTTTAACACCAAGAAAGTCCATCTTTACCAGGCCAGCCTCTTCGACCCACTTCAGGTCAAATTGTGTAACTGGAAGAGCCTGCTTCTTGTCGTGATAAAGGGGAACTGTTTCCTTCATGGGCTTGTTGCTGATAACAATCCCACCTGGATGTCGGCTTGTGTTTCTTGGGATACCTTCGACGATCTCAATTTGATCAAACATCTTTTTGAAATAAGGATTGCTTTCCTCAGCAGTTCTGATAACTTCAATACTCCTTCTTTGTTCTTTGAAGGGCATTCTTGGATCAATTTCTGAGGCCCACAGGTTAAGAAGATGTCTTGGAACCCGCAGAATGCGACCAAAATCCCTAATGGCATTTTTTGCTCCAAGGCTACCAAAGGTTACAATCTGGGCGACCCTATCCTCACCGTATCTTGATGAAACATATCCTATGACCTCATCTCTTTTTTCGGAGCAAAAATCAATGTCAAAGTCTGGAAATGATAGCCTTTCGGTGTTTAGAAACCGCTCAAACAGCAATGAATACCTAATGGGATCCAAGGTGGTAATATTGAGTGCATAGGCAACCAATGAACCTGCACCAGAGCCCCTGCCGGGGCCGACCGGGATGCCATTATCCTTGGCCCAGCAGACAAAATCAGCAACGATAAGAAAATAGCCAGCAAAATTGGTGCTGTTGACAACTCCCAGCTCATATTCTAATCTTTGAAAATATGCCTCTTCAGTGTCAGCCAATTCAATCTTGCTTATTTTACTTTTTAGCCCCGCAACGGCTCTTTTCTTTAGTTCTTCACTTTCATCATCACAGAATCTTGGCAGCATGGGGGCACGCGTTCGTGAATGAAAACTGCATCTTTTGGCAATCTCCAAGGTATTATTGATAGCTTCTGGTAAATCCTCAAACAATTCAAGCATCATCTCTTGTGATTTGAAGAAATGTTCAGGCGTTAGAATTCTTCGTGCATCTTTTTGTGTCTCAAAGCCACCATTTTTTATGTAGAACAGCATGTCTACAGATTCGTAATCATCCCTTTTGGCAAGAATAACATTGTTTGTTGCAACCAAGGGCAGCCCTAATTCATAGGCAATATCAATAAAACCTGATTCTGTTTTCAACTCATTGAGGGTACAGGTCGAATCATCAAATGTATGTCTTTGAATTTCCTGATAGACTCCCGAGGAAAAAATGCCTGCGAGTTCAGATACCAGTTTCTTCGCTTCAGTATATGACTCATCCCTCAACAACAAACCTCCGGGTCCTTCACTACCTCCCGTAAGGCAGATTAAGCCTTCTTGAAAATCCTTCAACTCGCCAAGAGACATGAAAGGAACGAGTTTATCCTGGTCCAAATACATTTTTGAATTCAGTTTCAAAAGATTTTGATAACCGGTAAAATTTTGTACCAGGACAGTAATGAAGGCCGTGCCAGAAGGGTCAAAGGGATCAAGATGATTGTCCCTGAATTTCAGTGGAACCTGCATGCCTTGAATGGGTTGTATGCCTTTCTCAGAGCATTTTTTGGCAAATGCAAGGGCCGCAAACATGTTACTGGAATCAGTGAGCGCAACCGCCGGCATATTGTGTGCAAGGCAGGCTTCGGTGATTTGACTTATCTCCAGTATTCCTTCGAGAATGGAATACTTACTATGAACATTGAGGTGTACAAATTTTGGATCAGAAACCATTATTTGATACCCGTTGCTTTTCTGGAATAACCTGCATGCCGATTGAACCTAACAATATTGACCTTCACAATGTGAAAGCCAGAAATTATTGAAATTTCAGATTTTATGTAGAACCTTGATTTCAAATTAATAATTGCATTTGATACATAGAATAGATTCTAGAAGATAATCTAAAAGAAAAATCGAAAGACTTTTAAATCAAAAGTAGCAGGTTTGGTTAATTTCCTTTAAACATGGGGATTGATGTCAAAAATAAATTTTTTTATCAACAATGAACCGGTAACGGCAGAGGACCCAGCAGGAACCACAACCCTGTTGGAATGGATCAGGGAAAAGACCTCCCTCAAGGGTACAAAAGAAGGTTGTAACGAGGGTGACTGTGGTGCTTGTACGGTTATAATAGAATCACTTGAAGACAACCAATTAGTTCATTCCGCTGTAAACTCCTGCATTTTGTTTCTTCATCAGTTGCACAACAAGTCCGTAAGAACCATTGAGGGAGTATCTGGTCCCGAGGGACAACTTCATCCTGTTCAGGAAGCAATGATAAAATTTAACGGGAATCAGTGTGGCTTTTGTACTCCGGGGATAGTTATGTCACTTGTTTCAGCACATACCAATGACAATGGGGACCTGGATACCATATTGGCAGGCAACCTATGCCGATGTACAGGTTATGACCCTATAATAAATGCTGGCAAGGATAGTTTGCAAAAGCCAAAACCTGCTTGGTTAAGGGATGTAGAAACCAAACTTCCTCATCAACTCTCAACAAATACAGACAAACCAAGATACATACCTGACAGCATCGAAGCTTTTTCTGATTGGTACGAAAAAAATCCTGAGGCAACGCTAGTCGCCGGAGGTACAGACGTTGGTCTATGGGTAACTAAGGAGCTCAAAACATTACCTTCACCTTGCTTTATTTCGGATATTCCTGAACTCAAAAAAATCAAAATTAGTGGCAATACAATGACGGTTGGAGCCGCCACCACCTTAACAAAATTTGATCATGTGATTTCGAAATACTACCCTTCTTTGAGTGAACTGATTAATCGTTTCGGTTCGGTCCAAATCCGAAATGCGGCAACTGTTGGTGGGAATATTGCAAACGGCTCACCCATCGGTGATTTACCCCCCGCACTGATTGCCCTCTCCGCTAATCTGATACTCAGAAAAAAATCGTCTTGTCGAAAGATACCACTGGAAGAATTCTTTATGGATTACGGGGTTCAAAACCGCAAGTCAGGTGAATTTGTTGAAGGAATTGAAATCCCCCTGCAATATGAATGGCTACGATGCTACAAATTATCAAAAAGGCGGGATCAAGATATTTCTGCTGTTTGCGGCTGCTTTCTTATGGAGTTAAATTGTCAGACCATAGAAAATGTCCGAATTGCCTTTGGAGGAATGGCAGCCATACCCAAAAGGGCAACAAAAACGGAAGCTTTTTTGTGTGGGAAGTTCTTAAGCCAAGACACAATCCTTGAAGCGATGACCTTACTGGAGGAGGATTTTAAACCCATATCAGATATGAGAGCTTCCAGTGATTACAGAATCCAATCAGCCAAAAACCTTTTATTGAAATACTTCTTCGAGCGTAATCGCACGTACGGTTTCGCTTCAATCGATCATTATCTGGTGAGTTAAATGAGTGTTTATAAGGCAAAACCAAATATTCACCATGATTCTGCTAGGCTTCATGTAACTGGGGAAGCGCAATATGTTGATGATTTGGCATCAACTGAAGGAACTCTCCACTTGGCTTTTGGCCTGTCGAAAACAGCGAGTGGAAAGATCAAGACAATCAATTTGGGACAGGTCAAACAATCTGAAGGTGTGATTAAAGTCATTCTGGCTTCAGACCTGCCGGCAGCCAATGATGTATCACCCTCACCTTTTTGGGAACCTTTGCTTGCCGTGGACATGGTTGAGTACGTAGGACAACCAATATTTATAGTTGTTGCTGATACCAACTTGAATGCCAGAAAGGCCGCCCGCAAAGCAAAAATTGAAATCGAAGAACACAAACCCCTCTTGACCATTGATGAAGCACTTGCTGAAGAAACTTTCTTTGAGGAGCCTCTCACATATAAAAATGGTGACCCTGATAGTGCCATTAAATCGTCACCAAGGAAAGTTTCGGGTGAAATCGAAATCGGGGGGCAGGAGCATTTTTATCTCGAAGGTCAGGTTGCCATAGCAATTCCACAGGAAAACGGGGGTATGCTGATCTATTCCTCAACCCAACATCCGTCCGAAATTCAACATAAAGTTGCAGACGCCTTAGGGGTTCCCATGAATTTCGTCAGAGTAGAGGTTCGCAGGATGGGTGGTGGATTTGGGGGTAAGGAAAGTCAAGCCAACGCTCTCGCCTGCTCTTGTGCGATTGCAGCCAGGATGACAGGGAAACCTTGTCGCTTTCGCTATGACCGTGATGATGATTTTTTGATTACTGGCAAAAGGCATGATTTTCGGATCAAATATCAAGTTGGATTCGACCCAAGGGGTAAGATAAATGGTATTATCATTGAACAATATGTTCGTTGTGGGTGGTCCCTTGACTTGTCCTTCCCCGTATCTGATAGGGCCATGCTCCATTCGGACAATACCTATTTTCTGCCAGCATCAAAAATCACTTCCTACCGGTTGAAAACGAATACACAATCAGCAACAGCCTTTCGTGGCTTCGGCGGACCGCAGGGAATGCTCGGAATTGAGAGGGTCATTGATCATATTGCCCATGACCTCAAGAAAGATCCCCTGGAAGTTAGAAAGGTTAATTTTTATGCCCCGCCCCATGCTGTTTCGCACCAGAAAACCCATTATGGAATGGAAGTTGAAGACTGTATCATCAACGAAATAGTTGATGAGTTGGCAATGACTTCAGATTATCATCAACGAAGAAGGGAGATCAGGGAATGGAACGAGAAAAATCATCTTCTTAAACGAGGTATTGCTCTTAGTCCTGTAAAATTCGGAATTTCATTCACCCTAACCCATCTCAACCAGGCAGGTTCACTTGTTCATGTCTATCAAGATGGCTCCATTCATTTGAACCATGGTGGCACAGAGATGGGTCAGGGCCTGATGATCAAGATTGCCCAGGTTGCAGCCAATACTTTCGGTCAATCTGTTGATGCTGTAAGAATTTCACCAGCTGATACCGAAAAAGTACCTAATACGTCGGCTACAGCAGCGTCATCTGGAACTGATATTAATGGCATGGCAACCAAGATTGCCTGCGACAAGATAGTTCGGCGATTGATAGATTTTTTAGGTCAACGGCATCAATCTAAACCTGAAGAAGTGCTTTTTGAACATGGTGAATTCAAAGTTAAAAATGAAACCTATTCCTTTCGTGAAGTCATCAAAGATGCCTATATGAATAGGGTGGCACTTTCAGCAACTGGTTTTTACAAAACCCCCAAATTACATTGGGACCGAAAAATTGGCAAAGGGCGACCGTTTTTTTACTTTGCTTATGGAGCGGCTGTTTCCGAGGTGATCATTGATGTTCTGACCGGTGAAAACAGATTGCTCAGGGCCGACATAATCCATGATGTTGGAAATTCATTAAACCCGGCCATTGATCTAGGCCAGATAGAAGGTGGCTTTGTGCAGGGATATGGCTGGTTGACAACTGAAGAACTCTATTGGGATGACAAGGGTTTTCTCCGAACACATGCACCTTCCACCTATAAAATACCTGCCTGTCGAGATCGACCAGTGGATATGAGGGTGAAACTTTGGGAGAAAGGTTGGAACAGGGAAGAGACCATCTTTAATTCCAAAGCCGTTGGTGAACCCCCCTTGATGTTGGGTATTTCGGTATTTCTGGCAATTTCTGATGCCATTGCCTCAATGACTGGCATTTATCCTGCCCTTGATGCACCAGCTACCCCAGAATGTATTCTTAAAACCTTAACCCAGAATTATCAGGTTCCCTTTGACTTTCAATCTGGAAGAAATTGAACAACAGGTATCAGAACACGAAGAATTAATTCGTGTTCTGATAGTATCTACCAATGGTTCCACCCCTCGTGAATCGGGTACAAGAATGCTGGTTTGGCATGAGGGTCAGAAAGGAACCATCGGCGGGGGTGCTCTGGAATATAAGATACAAGCCATTTGCCGAAGCAGATTGGTCGATGGCATTCATGACCCCCAAGTGATTTCACAACCCCTTGGACCTGGTTTGGGTCAGTGCTGTGGAGGGCATGTCAAGTTTGTTCTAGAGTATTTTAACAAGGGCATGGTAGGGGAAATCAAGACTAAACTAATTGACTTGGAAATTTACGAAAGACCTGTTCAAAAGGCTAAAGAAAGTATTCGCAAAGACAATCACCCTTCTCCACTGGAGTTACCCTTTATACATAAGGGGTGGCTGACTGAAAAGTTGGTCATTACAAAGGAACATCTCTGGGTTTTTGGGGCCGGACATGTTGGCACTGCTATCGTGAATCTCGTTTCCAATCTTCCTACATTTGAAATAACCTGGATTGATTTTCATGAGGACAGGTTCCCACCACAGATACCAGATGGTGTGAAAAAACTTATAGCATCCAATCCGGATCAACTCACAAAGTATGCTCCTCAAGGCGGCTTTTTTCTTGTCCTTACACATTCACATGACTTGGATCTTAAAATAATGGAAGGGCTGTTAAGAAGGGATTTCAGATATCTTGGGTTAATAGGTTCAAAAACTAAATGGGTGAGGTTTCAAAAGAGATTACGCAGTTTGGGAATTCAGCAAGAGGTAATGCTTAGGGTTAAGTGCCCGATCGGGAATAAAGACTTGGGTAAACATCCCTGGCAAATAGCCATTGGAGTTTCAGAAGAATTATTAGTAAATATAAAACAAAAAATGTTATTAAATTTGAATCCTTCTAACTAACCAGGAAATAATATCCGTTCGAGATTTAGCTTTTTTACCCTAATTGAAGTTGAGTTCACAGGCAGGTTACCACTAAGTAGTAATGAAATTGTGCCAAAGGTGACTTCTTGTAGAGATGCGTTTGTATGCCTTTAAACAGAAAAACCCTTAAAGTTTTTGATTTCTTCGCAGGATGTGGAAGCACAAGTTGTGGGTTTCAAACCTCAGGAATGAAAATTGTGTATGCTCTTGACCAAGATAATAATGCATTATCAAGTTTCAAAACAAATTTTCCCAATGCACAGGCGGACCTAATTGATATCGGTAAAACCAATATCGAATATATAAAGAAAATAGTAAAAAATCATTCCGATCCTGTTTTATTCAGCGGGTGTGCACCTTGCCAACCGTTTTCAAATCAAAACACCTTACGCCCAGACCAAAATAAGGATGATAGGTACCCACTTCTTTCTTATTTCGGAATTATTGTGGAAAACTGTTTACCAGATCTTGTTTTCTTAGAAAATGTTCCTGGTTTGCAGAAATTTTATGCCGAAAATCAAATTTTCAGAGGTTTGTACAAAAATTGGAGAAAATGGAATATAAATACTCATTTAAACCAATAAAACTAGCAAAATATGGTGTGCCCCAATGTTGTCGAAGACTTATATTGATAGCTAGTCGTCATGGTAAAATCAATTTTCCGAGGGAGTCCCATGGTTCAGGTACACATAATAAAAATTACACTTCAGTCAGAGACACTATCGCATATTTACCTCCAATTGAAGCAGGTGAAACACATCCCTCAATACCAAACCATCAAGCTGCTAAACTTTCATTATTTAATTTGAAGCGAATTAATGCAACTCCTGAAGGAGGCGGAAACAAAAATTGGACTGAACATCTAAAATTGGATTGCCATAAACATTTTGAGGGTTATAGCGATGTTTATGGTCGGATGAGCTGGGATAAACCCGCATCTGGCCTTACTACTAGGTGTATAAGTTATTCGAACGAACGCTTTGGACACCCCGAGCAAAATCGATCACTAAGTATTCGGGAAGCGGCTTGTTTGCAAACATTTCCTGAGGATTTTCTATTTCAGGGAAGCATGGGGTCAATGGCACGACAAATCGGAAATGCCATTCCTCCACTTTTGGCAAAAGTTATTGGATTGCATTTCATCGCGCATTTGAGAGATGCAAGAAGGTTAACTTGATGGCAAAATTCAAAGCTCGTGCACGTACACTTGATATGCTCGGAAGGCAGCAAATAGCAGGTATACCAACTGCAATCAGCGAACTCTTCAAAAATGCATATGATGCATATGCTGACAAAGTCGAAATCGATTATTTTAGAACTGATTGTCTTTTTGTCCTAAGAGATGATGGTATCGGAATGAGTAAAAAAGATTTTATATCTCGTTGGCTTACTATTGGAACGGAAAGCAAATTTGACCCTGGGTTAATACCTATTAAAGACCCAGATAAGGAAGTGCGACCACTACTAGGTGAAAAAGGTGTGGGTCGGCTTTCTATCGCTACTATAGGACCACAATTACTGGTATTAACACGACCAAAAGTAAGCAATATGAATTCTTCCTATTTGACGGCCGCATTTGTTAATTGGAGAGTTTTTGAATGGCCTGGAATTAACCTTGAAGATATAAATGTCCCACTTAGATCATTTTCGTCAGGCACCTTGCCTTCAAAAGATGATGTCAAAGAAATGGTAGAAGAATTTCGTCAGAGCATCAAACAATCAAAAGGTTATGTTGAAGTTGATTTACTCCAATCGCTTTTCAAAGAACTTGAAGAGTTTGATATAGATCCGCAAGATATTGACTCATACCTGAATGAACCTTCGCTCAAAGGTAATTCTAATGGAACTCATTTCATAATTAAACCTGTATCACCTCTACTGGTAGAAGATATTGATGGAGATACCACTATTGGTGGTAAAAATATTACGAAAAAGGCTACACCGCTAAAAAAAGCTTTATTGGGGTTTAGTAACTCCATGACTACACCCTCAGACACACTTATTAAAACAGCTTTCAGAGATCACAAGACAGAAGAAACTTTTGATGATCTAATTGCAGAAGAGGAATTTTTTACTCAAGAAGAATTTCAAAATTCTGATCACAGAATTCAGGGGGAAATTGATGAGTTTGGTCAATTCAAAGGGGTAATTACTATCTACGGCGAAGAGATATCTGATCATGTTATCCCTTGGGGTGGTGCCCAAGGCAAACATATAAAATGCGGTCCATTTAAAATTGATTTTGCTACTTTTGAGGGCGAAAATAGACATTCTACAATTCCTTTTGAAGAACACATAAGATTGTCTGCAAAGACAGAACAATTGGGTGGTCTTTATATATATCGAAACGGAATTCGAATATTGCCCTATGGTGATACTGATTTTGATTGGTTAGATATTGAACTCAGAAGGTCAAAGAGTGCTTATTACTATTATTTTTCGCACCGAAAAATGTTTGGAACTGTCACCATTGATTCAGATAAGAATAGTGCCTTGCAGGAGAAAGCAGGTAGAGAGGGATTTCAAAAGAATTTTGCATACCGTCAGTTCAAATCAATTCTTGAAAACCTTTTTATACAATTAGCAGCAGATTTTTTTAGAGAAGAAGGAATACACACCGAAATATTTAACAAAAGAAAGAAAGAACTTACCAAGGAGGAGGAATTAAGAAAAAAAAGAGAGAGACTAGTTTCTGAAAGGAGAAAAAAATTTGAGAACGAATTGAATTTATTCTTTGAACGCGTTAAGAGCAATGAACCACATAATGAAGCCACTTCCATCTTTGATCACTTGTCAAATAATTTAAAATCATCAAGACCATTGGAAGCAAACAAAATTATTTCCCTAGAAAGCAAAGCAAAAGAAGAACTTAGGATCTTAGAATCCCGTTATAAATTGTCACGTCCAAGAGTCGGATTGAAAAAGGCATTAATCAGACATTGGGAAATTTATAAAATTGAATTCTTATCGCTTCAAGAGAATGTATTTATTCCTTTAAGTAAAAATCTTAACGAATTGATTGATGAAGAATTAAATAAATCTTCAATCTCACTTGAAAGACGGGTCAGGACAGAAGCGGTACTGGATGAACTTGGACGTGAAGTGAGGAGGAAAGTTGGTAAATCTGGAAAAGCAATTAATATTGAAACTAAGTCTATTGCCGAAAAAGCAAAAATAGCCGCAAGAAATTCATTGAATACTGTTGAGGGGGAATTCAAAGAGGTAATAAGCAACCTTCAAAGGCTAGATTTGACAGAAATGTCCAACGAGGATTTTGTTGAAACTCGAGATGATTTAGAGATGAGGATATTGAATGTTACTGAAGAACAAAATAAAATGCTAGAATCAATCCTAGAGCAACTAAAATCAATAGATTTGACCGGAGAAAATTCTGCAAGTGATTATTTAATGGCGATTGAACAACGGAATATTTTACTTGAGGAGGAAGCAGAAGTTGATGCTCAGTTGGTGCAATTGGGAATGGCTATAGAAATAATTAATCATGAATTTTCAGGGACAGTAAGATCAATAAGAAAGGGGTTGCGCAAACTAAAGGCATGGGCAGATATTAACGAAGGATTAGTTGATTTATACCAAGACATTAGAACTAGTTTTGATCATCTAGATAGTTATTTAACACTATTCACTCCTCTACAAAGGAGGCTTCAAAGACATGCGGTTGAATTACATGGATCCGAAATTCGAGATTTCATAAAGGATTTGTTTAAAGCACGTTTGGCTCGTCATAATATATCAATAAATACTTCAAAATCATTTTCTTCATCCAAAATTTATAGCTACCCATCAAGTATCTATCCAGTGTTTGTTAACCTAATAGACAATTCAATATTTTGGTTGTCACAAATGAATCCTAAAATTGAAAGAAATATTGGGCTAAATGAGCAAGAAGGAGTCTTGTGTGTTTCAGATTCTGGCCCCGGAATTGATATCCGCGACAGGGAGGCTATTTTTGAATTTGGGTTTAGTAGAAAACCTGGTGGGAGTGGTATGGGATTATACATTAGCCGAGAAACTTTACGAAAAGTTGGGTTTGACTTACAACTTATTGAAAGGGATGAAGGAACCACATTTGGGTTAATTCCAATGACAGAAACGTAAGTGATATAATGAGTAGTATAACAGAGCGCTTTATTCAAACTGCGGTAATTGTTGACAACGAGGCTTCAACAAACCAAGATGAAGATAAACCCAAAGCAAATCTGCTAAAACCAAATAGAAAGACCGGTCTTTCCAAGGTTAAAAATAATAAATTTGAAGAAAAGAGCTCTAACTGCTCCCTTGATGCAATAAAAATTATGAATTCCTTTTCTGAGTTGGGTATAATATGTGGTGTAGTTGATCCCACTGGCGCAATACAACAAACTGTAAAGAAAGCAGATATTGTGGTTTTGGATTGGTATTTGAAAGACAGAAGTTACGTTGATACACTAAAAATTCTCAATGATCTAGTGGAAAATAGTACCTCTTTAAGACTTATCGCTATTTATACTGGTGATCATGAACTAGAAAGAATTACAAAGAAGATATACAGTGCATTAGATGAGTTAAACCTTTCACCAAAAAATCAATCAGCCACTGAACTAATATATCAGTATGGCTGTGTAGTTGTTTATAATAAATTTGGCGGTGTTAGAAGATTCGACAAAAACGTGAGAGATAGAAGTGTTTCAGGAACCGACCTCCCGAATAGGCTATTAAGGGACTTTTCAAAGATGACAGAGGGATTGCTCCCAAATTTGGTTCTTACTTCATTAGCTGCGGTTCGTGAGGAAACTTACAAGATATTAGAACGTTTTAGTAAAGATTTGGATCCAGCTTATCTAACCCAAATCGCTCTATTTTCTAGAAATGAACGCGAAGATTCTGAGCAACAAATTGTAAATCTTATAGCAGAAGAAATTCGTGGGATAATGTCCAATGATATTAACCTCAAATCACCGGCTGGAAAAGAAGCAATTGAAAATTGGGTACACCAAAAACACGGAGTTAATCAGAACTACTTTCAATTTGAAAATAAACCGATTGAACCTGAGAAAATTATTGGTCTAATAAACCACGGAATAAGTTCTGATAAAATAAATATCGAAAACTTAAGTACGAAGAAGAAGTACAAAGAACTCACAAATATATTTTCAAACCATTCGAGTACAGATGCAAATAATCAACTTGACGAACGTTTGGCATGGTTAATGAGTTATAGGACAGTTATGGACATAAACTCACATCCACCTACATTGTGGCTTGGCACTGTAGTTACCGATGAATTTAATGAATATTTATTGTGTATTAAACCCCGTTGTGACGCTGTAAGGATTGAAAAAAATGCAAACAAGATTTCATACCTTTTCCTAAGATTGGTCGAACCAAAAAATAATGCAAACACCTCAATAGTAGTTAAGACAATTGATAATTCTTATAAGTTGAGACAGGTAGATTTAGAAAACTTTTGTACTATAAAATTTAAACCTTCTCTAGGAAAAAATAAAGTTGAGGCAAATGATTTAGATTTCATAAGTACCGGAGGTAAATATTATAGGTGGATGGGAGAACTAAATACAGAGTTTGCTCACCATATTGCAAATAAGGTTGCCGGAAAGTTAGGTCGTGTTGCGTTGTCAGTTGAGTCAAAATGGATTGGTGAAACCATAAAACGAATTAAATAATCTTATACCAAAGTTAGCTCAAAACAACCGATACCTAATTTAAATCGAGTGTACAGGACTTTCTCACGCTTAATTTAATTCTCCCCGTTTTATCCACTGTACTGGTTCTCTTTTTGAATTGAAAGCCAAGCTTGACACAAATAATTTACGAACGATACAACTGGCTGGTGCTCGTGGTGCTTTATCTGCATCTGGAGATACAGGTTCCCCGGGGTATAACATAAATTGTTATGTCTCACAATAAATCGTCATGTAACCCCAGTTTTTTATCACATTAATTCAACGCCGATGTGCTGATAAATTGAATGCATTTGAGAATGCATCTTCTTTCCTTTCTAAACCGTCTCTTTGTGAAGGAGCTAAGACGGGGTCATCATCCTTTCTGTCACGGGGAGGCCGGGATAAATGTCCATACCGGCAAGGGAGTCACCCTCAAGCAGGGGCTTCGGCCTGACCCTGTCTGGTTATTGTGACACCAAGTGCCGGTGGAACGTGTCCCACCTTCATTACCCCAATAGGGCGGCGTATCGGGACGGGCGAAGGAAGGACATCAAGCCAATTTGCGGTACCAAAAACGACCGGGAAAGGGAAAAGGTCACCGCCAGGACGAAAAAGCATGAAAAAAATTGTCTCCCTACTGCCGAAATAATGTGAAAAGTAGAGTCGGGGGGAGACGCGTTCTTATTTAGGTTCGGAGGGTGTCAGTTTGCCGGTGGCTTTCGCCCTATACCGGTGCCTCAATTCCTTACCTTATCAGCGTTTCCTTGCCCCCGCTCGTCAAACCGAGCGTGCGGATTTCCCGCACTCGGCTTTCCTCTGGAATATCATGCCTTCGCCCACGAAAAGCCCTTGGTCATCGGTGCAAGGCAGACCAACCCATAGTCATGGTACAGTTTGGTATTGGAGAATCGCACCTATTCTCCGGTTCTAACCTTGTGCTTCCGACCGAGCCACCGACGAAGCCGTTTCGTTGCATGAGTGTCAATCGCCTTGTAAGCAGGGCTGACTTGTCCGAGACAATAGTCATTTGACCAGCCGGATATCATCCGGTTCCGTCTAAGTACCATATCTTCGTTCTCAATCAACACAAATCTTAAGGCTGTCTGTTCACTGATCTTACGGCATATGCCCTGAACACTCGCTTTACTCGGTCGGGTACCTATATAGATGCCTTTCCCGTTCATACGGTAATTGTGTCCAATACGGTATCCAAGAAACTCAAGAGCCTCATCAGGACACCTCAGGCATCGGGTCTTCTGGTCGTTGACCGGCAACTTGAGATGATCCATGATTCGTTTGACAGCCAACAACATCTCCGTTGCCGATGCTTTCCCCAATACACAGAAGTCATCCGCATCGTTGACAATCTCCGACCTGAAACGCCGGGCATAGCCCAGCACTTTCCAACCAAGAATGAACCGACGCATATAAAGATTGCTGGCAAGGGGCAAAATCGGGGCACCTTGCGGTGTCCCCTTCCGTTCCTTGCGGGCCCGGTTGGTCAGGCGTTTGCCACCTTGACCATCATCCTCCGCCACCGGCATCTCCAGCCATGCCTTGATCCGTTTGAGCATTCTCCCATCGCGCACACAACGGGCTATACTCTTCATCAGTTCCGCATGTGGTATCGCACCGAAATAGTTGGACAAATCACCGTCAACTACCTCTTTATGTCCGGTGTTCAGAAGTCCGTGAACACGTTTGATCGCATCATTCGCACTTCTCCCCGGACGATAGGCCTATTGCTCCGGTTGCAGGTCAGCCTCTATAATCGGCTCCAAGACAAGGAGAGCCGATGTCTGGGCCACTCTGTCCCGTATGCAGGGTAGACCCAACGGTCGGTATTTTCCTGGTTGCGTCTTCGGAAGCATGACCTGACGTACCGGTTTCGGTACATAGGTATCTTCCTTCAACTCCTCCGACCGTTCCCCAAGCCATGTCTCCAGCCCATAGGACTCAATGTCCGCAAAGGTCTCCCCGTCAACCCCACCATTTTGGTGTACCTGTATGTAGGCTACAGTCAGAAAATCCATCCGCCACACCTTGTCAACAAGAGCGTGAAACCGGCACTCGGGGTCTTTCTTCGCTTTCGCATGTCGTATGGTCTGGAGTTTCTGAACTCCTTGTCGCCCTGTTAGGTTTAAACCAGTAGCCATGCCTTGCCTCCTTTCCATACTGTTTCCAAAGTCAGGCTCCTTCCCTCAACCGGCATTACTCGGTGTCCTCAGTACGACAAGCCTGTCCGCCACCCTGCCAGCCCGGACTGACCCTCGCGGGGTTCCCGTTTGGTGTACCCACCACTGACAGGGCTTCCCGTGTTGCCACATTCTCCATCTTCCATACATGCCATCGCCATTACCCCGATGAATCCGAACGGTGCGTTTGTCGTTCTCTTCCCGTCCGATGCCAGACTTCCCCATACCAATGGAAGGTCGTCATTCCTATTATCCGTTTCGAGGCCTGCTCAGCGTTCACTTCGCGTTATGGCCTGCATGGTCGCTAAGTCGCCTAAAGCGACCCTTCTAACTAAAGTGCTTCAATCTACATCGTTACCTCCGTAAACCGCTCTAGCTGCTATCAACCGGAAACGACAGTTGTTGAGCGGGATTCGCACCCGCAAGGAAAATGCACCTTTCCACGGCGCACATTGGTATTGGATTATTGTGAAAAACAACCGCCGGTTGCGGGCGGTGGATATCTCTTGGAACTGGTCGGAGATCAGACGGATACTCAACTGTCATCAGCGGGTTTCAGCCAGTTTCTGTCGCTCGGATGGCACGCGAATAGAGATTCGCCGGTCAACGCAGGTTGAGGCGAAGCAGTTAGCGATCTATGCGGCTCTGGGCATAAGACCGGAACCGGGTCAGACGAGGCGTAAAATAGTGTTGTAATAACCCTTAAAAAGCTCTATGAAAGCCATAACGGTAGTGACCTACTGATTTGGGTGCCTACCTGTACGCCCCTGTTCATAGGGAATCGTGTAGTGCGTTTGTTAAAGATGGGTTAAGAAGTATCTGGCTAAAAAGGGACCCGATGGGCTTTGGTTAACACACAATCATTAGATAATTTGGTAAATTGAAGGACTCAAACGAATACTTTCACAGTCTCAATTCAGTATCAACCTTTTTTCCTACCTTTGTTGCATTGGAACGAAATTCATCAATCATTTCAGAAACTTCATGACCCCCGCTGGGAATTTTCCTCCCGGGATAATTCGTGAAGGAATAATGATTTCTTCTAGATCAATACCCGGCCATTCAAAAATGCCCCAATTCAGGAATGCAACTACCAGATCAGAGGAACCGATTGCCCGGGTTAAAACAATTAGCTGTGGCCCAATAATAGCTATAGCAAGCCTTCCAATTCCTTTTTCCCCAAGCATCGGTCTAATGGGTTTATCAGCAAATTGGGGAGGACGTATTTTGGGGTCAAATTTACTTTCCGTACCTAAAGTCAACCATCTGTTTTCAAAATCCTCCTTACTCATTCCGACCCCATCATCTCTTAGTACAAAAAGGCCATCTAACCTGAAATAATCAATTTCAACATGATCGGCATAAGCATCATGGGCATTCTTGAACAATTCGCTTATTGCTGTGGGAATGTCTGCAATCTGCTGTCTCCCAAGCATTTCCAAGGTCCTTGCTCGTGCTCTGAAGGTAGCCATTAGACCAATTTCCCCCTATCCTTTAAATGGTTAATAAAATGCTCTCCAATACGTTCAGCCAAAAGAACTGGAACAGCATTTCCGATTTGCCTAGCCATAGATCCCATATTCCCCTTGAAAATAAAATCTTCAGGAAATGTTTGCAGACATGCCGCTTCTCTTATACTAATTGCCCTGTTCTGTTCAGGGTGTCCGAAACGTCCGTTGGAATAGCTTATGCATCTGGTTGTCAAACCGGAAGCTGTTTTGTCCCAATCCAAACGGCCATACACGTCCGAGAAACCGGAATGCTTTTTATGGCAATTTAACTTTAGGTGTTCAGGCCAATCTCGGTTGCCTCCACCTTTTGGTGTGGCCTTTATACGTTTAAGGTTCAGTTTTGAAAGTCTAGCAGCTTTGTGATTTTTTACCTTTTTATCTTCTTCACCTGCCTTGATTGGTGGAAGATGAGAAATCCAGTCCCGAACAGTGGTATATTTCTCCTTTCCCTTACCTTGACCATGGGTTTCGAGTGGCAAATCTATTTTTCCATGACGGCTTGCTATCAAGACAAATCTTCTCCGAGTTTGTGGAACCCCATAATTTGCGAAAATAATGGGGTTGGATGCAATTTCATAATAAAGTTTCTTAAGAATTTTTCCTAAGTTACCTAATGGTTCATTATCTTTCTCAAGTTTCTGTATTCCTGGCACATTTTCCAGAAAAACAAGGTCTGGAATACAATTTTCAATCAAATTAGCAAAATGGGAAAGTAATGGAATTCGTTCATCTTCTGACTTAGTCGGCTTGTTCGTATTCTGCTTGGTAAAAGGTTGGCACGGTGCACATCCGCTGAATAAAACCAAATTGGGTCGATCCAATTCAACTCTGGTCTTCAAAGCCTTAATGTTTATCTTCTGGATATCAATAAAATCGAAATGTGCATTTGGAAAATTGGCTTCAAAGCTGGCTTTAGAGTCCCAATCATTGTCCAAGGCATAGGCTATTTCCATACCAGCTTTCTGAAAACCACTACTCGTACCCCCACAACCAGAAAAAAAATCGTATACTCGTACAGTGTTAGATTTATTACTATTTCCCATACTTGATACCCCACCTAATTCCAAAAATGTCTTCTAGTGTGTACCCATTTGAACTTGAAAAGAAGGCAATTCTCACTTTTGTCAGGGAACAGGCCATCAACTTATCAAGCAAGGACTGAAACGAAATAATTCAGTTTTCCTTAAGATTTTAACAGTAATTTTCATAACAAATAACTCCAATTTATTTTTTGGCTCTTCACCCTTTTTAGTAGGTAATTCATCTGTCAATAGTGATTTAAAATTACCCCATTACCTCCTTTCCCTTTTCTCTTATGTCCTTATTGACCAGGTAGCGGTGGAAGGGGCAGAGACTTTTTGGCACGAATATAATCCACAACCTGTTCCATAGGATCCCAGAACCGATCGCTGTTTCCGGTTATAGAAACAACCATTGAATTCAGATGTTGAGCATCCAGAACCAATTATTTCCACTATAAGCCTGGCAATCATTAAAATCTAGTTATCAGTTTTTGTTACTTGTGAAATAGCCTGATCCACAAAATTCTCGTAATTACTAGCCTTTAAGTAACGAGCTTCCTCACCCAATGCTTTGAAGTGTTCCTCACCACATTGGATTTTAGCCTTCTCTATATCTCGTAGCATATCTCTGTAAATTGTATATTTACTCTCGACAACGAAATACAATTTTTCTTGACCATCAAGTTTGAATAAAACAGCCCAGTCCGGGTTATATGATCCAAGTGGGGTATCATTTTTAAACCATGCAGGTAATTTCACGTAAACTTTGACTTCTTCGTTTTTCTCGAAGGATTGAGCAAAATCAGATTCAATATTTGAGTCATATACAACGTGATCATATGCTGATTTTTTGGTTTTGATCATATTCTTGTTCAAGTATCCAATCAACTCTTCACTTTCAAAAAGTTCCTGGGCGTAGTAATGATCATCACCTATTTTTTGATATTTGATGCCATCGACTATGAAACGGCGCATTTCACGCTTGATCAATTCTTTTACTTCATCAATAAACTTCTGGGGATTATTCTTGAAATCGTTTAGACGTCCAGATTTAATTAGGATATCAAGTAACGACTTTCTCTTGAGGTTTGTTTCGTTTTGTAGATAACTCAGAATATCCGGTATTGGGTAATCCTGCACGTCATAGATATGTGTGGATTGGTGGCTCTCGGTAGCATGCACTCCACTTCTTTTGATTTCGGCTTGTGCACGAGTGTAATTGAACTTCGTTTTACCAACGATCAGGTCATTTTTAATGCTCTCAGCACATTTGTCGATCAGTTTTTCAGGACAGAAATTTACGTTATAGTTTGTCTTAAATTTAATACGGTCCCAAAGTTCCTTAAATTCGGCGCTATCAAATACAGCCTTGTTGAGCCGCAACTTTCGTTTATCATCGTTATTCTTGATATTTAGACCGCCAACCACTTTCTTTAGAGTTACCTTTATCGCTTCTCGTTGTTCTTCAAATTGTTTGGGAAGTTTTAGCTCATTTCTTTGAAGTGCTATTTTCAGCTCATCCTTTACCCTTCCATACTGGTCAATGTAATTATTTTCCAAAAGAGAATTCCAAATGGTTTCTGAGGCTTCTACTCCAAGGTATGCTTGTTTCCCCTTCTCTTCTGCAACTACGATATTGGCAAAACCATGATTTTCAACAATACCAAATTTTATTCCTTCTTCCTTCTCGATTTCCTTTTGCAAACCTTCAACAAAGTCTTCGTATGATTCATTGGCCATGACAGTCAGTGTATTGATATCAAACCCGGGAACACGTTCTCCTTCTTGATTAACTGATATACGTAACCCGCGACCGATCTCCTGACGCTTCTTGATTGTTGAACTTGTTTCGTTCAGCGTACAGATTTGGAAAACATTCGGGTTATCCCATCCTTCCTTCAACGCTGAGTGAGTGAAGATAAATTTCAGTTTTGAATCAAAATTCAGAAGTTTCTCTTTATCCTTCATTATCAGGCTATAGGTGTCCTCATCTGCCGCAGTTGTCCCTCTAGTATCTTTTAGAAGGCCTTTCCTATCCTGTGAAAAATAACCGTTGTGAACAATTTCTGAATGGTTGACTATGTCCATTTCCGAAAGGAGATCATTATATTTTGGCTTTCTTATTGCCTTCGCATACTCCTCTTCAAAGATAATGGCATATTTACCTTTTTGATCCGGGGCTTCATAGTCACGGTAATTTGCAACCCTATCAATGAAGAAGAGACTGAGAACCTTGATCCCCTTTGGTGTAAGTTTCAGTTCTTTATCCAAATGCTCTTCAATGGTTTTACGTATTTGAAGGCGTTTATACTCATCTACATTCACATCACCAATCGCATGATGGAGTGTTACAATGTCTTCCTTGCTCTGAAAA
Organism: Paracoccaceae bacterium; assembly: GCA_022822495.1. Classification (GTDB taxonomy): domain Bacteria; phylum Pseudomonadota; class Alphaproteobacteria; order Rhodobacterales; family Rhodobacteraceae; genus MPNP01. Next base: position 34,832 of record JAJEBQ010000045.1, read on the forward strand.
TCAATATACTCATTGCCTTCTTCGCAATAGATATCATTGATGATATAACCTTCATAAATACTTCGCTTGGTAACATGCTCAAAAAGATCTGTACCCTGCCTAACCCACAGGGTCTTTCTTTTTGTACCTGACTTGTGTTTGACATCAACTTCCACTCGGGCACGATGTCCATTTTTATTATCGACGGCAAGAAGCTTGATGTAAGCCTTGTTATGACCATCTCTTACCTGAATGGAGGCTATTTCTATTTGCTTGACCAACTTTTGTTCGTAGGCATCGATAGAATCCAGCTTATACAACATAATGTGCTTGTCAACATGAGTAGCTGAATATCGGAATGTACACAGCGGATTAAGGGATTTTATTGCATCGGTTGACTTGACCGTAGTGTCAACACTTTGCGGTTCATCAATAATCACAATCGGATTGGTGGACTTGATGAAATCAATTGGTACTCCTTGCATTTTATCATTCCAACGATGGATAATGTTGGCTTTGGACTCATTGGTTGGATCAGTAAAACTTTTGCGGAATGCATCAATATTGATCACCAAGATTTGCAGATAGTCATTGGTAGCAAAACTACGGACTTGCTCTAGTCTTGATGAATCGTATTGGAAATAATCATAAGGGATATTGTCATATAGTTCTTTAAGGTGGCTCTCTGTCATCTGCAAGGATTTCAAAACACCTTCCTTAATCGCAATGCTAGGCACTACAATTATGAATTTGGTGAAGCCGTATTTCTTGTTCATCTCAAGGATAGAACGCAGGTAGACATATGTCTTGCCAGTTCCGGTCTCCATCTCAATAGTGAAGTCACGTCCTTGCAGCTCCTTGGTTTGTTTCAAGCCATTGTTGAGTTGAATCTTTTGAACGTTTTGAAGGATCTTGTCATCAAGTAAACGCAGTCTGTTACCAATACCCTTATCAGCTTGGTTAGATATCTTGTCATCAAACAGATCAATCGGGCCAATTCTTGGCATGGAGAATATGGTCTTGTTCAGTTCTTGACCCTCAAACACGCCAACAGCGGATTCCCATGCTCGGCGTTGGTGATCCTGGTTTGGATCGAATTTAATCTTCATCCAAGCGACCCTTATAAGCTCTTGATGTCTTCGATACCGTAACGCTTGAGCGTTTGCAGTGCGTTGGTTTTAACGACATCATCCTCGAAGCAGTCGTCCTTGAACACTACCCGCATGATTTCGGGTTCTAGTTCCTCTTTCAATGAACCGATGCCATTCACTACATCCATGGATATGTCTTCTTCCAAACACACCACCAATGCCCCAAGACCAATGGAATAAATGGTCTTACCTTCAATGGTATAGGTTTCAATCGGCACAGTGAGTTTAAGGCCGTATTTTAATAGAAGTTCAAATAAAATATCTTCGTTGGACCGATCTTGCTTAATATGATCAACAGCGTTGAAAAGATCTTGCTCAAGTGTATCAAAATCAGCTTCCCATCGTTTGATGTTGGAACTATCAAGCTTGAAAACTTTAAAACCAAGATCACCTTTATAATCAGGATTTTCGTCATGAATCCTTTTCACAACATATCGAATTCGATCTTTTGAAATATCTGCAATGTTTTTGTAACCTGCTTGGAATGCTTCTGATTTTTTATCAGTAGATTCACAAAATTGAATAGATATACAGCTTAAACTATAGCCTCTCTCCTCGTTAGTTTTCATAACAGCATCTGCCGTAGTTGCTGATCCAGCAAAAAAATCTAGAATGATATCTCTTTCCTTTACTCCTCCTATCTCAATTATTCTTTTCAATAGTTTCGTGGGTTTGGGAAAAGGAAAAATTTTTGCATCACCAAATAATCTAAATATTTCTTTCGTGCCTTCTTGTGTATAGATATCATCAATAAGTGACTGAGCTTTAGTTTTGCGTTGTTCTCCATTTTCATCGTTTAAGTATTGCTTGGATGACAGTACCCATTCACCATCTTTACTTTTATTAAATATGACTTCATTTTTTGCAAATGCCTCTTCAAATCGTTCTTTACTCCATCTCCACTGTCTTTTTGGCCAGACTTCTGTGCCATCTGGTGCTTTAACTGGAAACCTTAAATTATCTCTTAGATCAAAACTTTTTACAGCCTCTAGTGGGTGGGTACGATAATAACCCATTTTCTTATAATTTTCATCTTTGAATTTATAGAATCGCTTTGCTTTTTGTTCATCAAAGGCCACTAAAATTTCAGGCAATTTTACCTTATTTTTTGCATAAACGAATATGTATTCATGTACAGAGACAAGGTACTTTTCCTTTGCACCTCCACCATATTTCTTTTTCCAACATATTGTGTCTACAAAATTTTCTTCACCAAAAACATCGTCACACAAAGTTCTTAGGTTTTTAGCTTCTCCATCATCTATCGAAATAAATATGACTCCATCATCACGAAGCAGGTTTCTTGCCAATTTCAGACGTGGATACATCATATTCAGCCAATTGGTATGATAACGACCAGCAGAACTAGAGTTGGTTCCCATCTTCTTGCCTTCACTATTTAGCTGGCCTGTCAATTCAAGGTAATTTCTCACCCCATCTTTGAAGTCATCTTCGTAAACAAAATCATTTCCCGTATTGTAAGGTGGATCGATATAAATCATCTTTACCTCGCGGTGATAAGATTTCTGAAGCAGTTTGAGAACCTCAAGGTTATCGCCCTCAATGAACAGGTTTTGTGTGTTATCCCAATCAAGGCTTTCTTCTTTGCAAGGGCGTAGCGTGCCAGTACTTGGTGTTTGCGCTAAACGGCTAGCCCTTCGTTTACCATGCCAAGTGAAATTATAGTGGTCTTCATCTTCTGTAACATAATTCCCAAGTAGTTCTTGAAGTTGATCAAACTTAATTTTTCCTTCTGAAAAGACTTCTGGAAACAGTTCTTTAAGCTTACCAATATTATGTTCCACAATATTCATGCTTTTCCCATCCAGTTTTTCCAAGTTTGTTCCTTCTTCTTTCATAAATCTTGTTCCAATTGTTTTATGGCTATTTGTCGTTCTTTGACATAAACGTTTAAATCCAGTTTTTTGTTGAATTGTATTCTTTATTCAAGGTAGAACGGAAGTCCTTAATTTCCCTTTCTAAATCTAGGACACCTCTTTCTTTTACTATTGCCTGAGAGTCCCTGATTTTCAAAAGCCACTTTCTAAATTTTTTATCCCTGTGACATATAGCTTTTTGTAAAATTTTTATCAATCAGGGCTTTTTTTCGCTCAAGTCACCCTTTGATCGAACCAGGACACACACCTCCCCCTTCGTTTGGACACTCATGACATAATGCGCCCTATACCGCTTCGGCATAAAGCTGCAAATAACTCAACCTCTTGATGGTATAACACAGATTGCCCAAGCCAATCCAAACCCTGGAACAGTTCAGACCAAGACAGTTCATATAACGAGCCTTCCGGTCATTCCTCATCGCCCCAAAAACATGCTCAACACGACACCGAACCTTTGAATAAGAATGGTTCAATACCCTCTAACGAGAACGCAAAGGCTGGCCACGCAGGGCCTTGTACGTGATCCGGGGCTTGAACCCCTTCTTGCGCAAACCAAAAAGTCTTTCCTTCGAACGATAGGCGCGGTCGGCAGACACCTCATGACCCTTAGGAGTAAGCTCATATCTGAATAGTTACCAATAAACTATCGTAGAGGCCACCTGAGTAGTTACGTACGAATTGGATTTCTAATCAAGGGAAGTCGTTATTTTATTGAGCGATGATTTATTGTACCTTTTTTGCTATATTGATTTGACATGGCTGTAAATCAAAGCTTTCATGTACTGGAAACGGCCATAGTTCCCACTTTTGTAGGAGAGAATAAACACCTAGGAAGCAAGGATTGATTCAACCCTTAATACCCTGCGCACTGATATTGAATGCGAACAAAAAATTCAGTTTCAATGGACGGTCGGGGCCATGGTAGTTGCAGTCATAATTATCATCGGGGCGGTAGGTCTTATCCACCAGATATCCTAGCCAAGACCAAAAACCAATCAAGTCAATTCTGATCAGTTGAGGATGAATCCCAGGATAGCAATACCACCTACAACCAGTCCGACCATGGTCAAAATTAATCTTGTTTCCCGCTTGGCGGCATCCTTATGACCTTGTGCAATATCTGTTCGCATGGCTTCCAGAGTTTTGTCAATATTGGCTTCCATGATTTTGTAATCCTTCTCCAGAAGTTCAATCCTATGTTCTAGTTCTCGAATTTCAGATCCTTCACTCATGAAAGAGATCTACTAAAGAAAGCCAGATAAATCAATTCGTTATTTTACCGCATCGTACTTTTTTGACCTTGAAGATTTCTGATGACTGGTCTGACAAATCACCACTCTTTCTCTCAAGTCCCTGAAAATAAAAAATGGCGTGGTGGGAACCAGGCTTGCTCCAGTTCTTGGTCCAAGGATTATTACTGACCTGGACATTGGCCATATGGAGAACAGGATCGGCATATTCCTTCATCAAATGCTTTTGGGTCCGGATAACCCTCTGGGTGTCGGCAAAACTTGCACCACCCGATTCCGACCTGGTTTCACTTTCCTCATAATCATATAGCCTATGACAGGTGATCCCTTTCATAGAAAAAATATGAACATCTGAAATAGTGGTATATCCGCGATGTTGAGATACTTTGATGGGCGAAGATGTGCCTTGATTCGAAAATGACGGGGAGATAATTTGGACTATTGGCGATTTCCAGATTGTTCTGCCCAGTTCCGGTATTTGATCCTGTCAGGAGACCCAGGTGATAAGACCGACTGCCCCGATCGTCCATTGAATCTGGTTTTTTTGTCCGCGTTCAATGTCAGCGCGCATGGCGTTCAGGGTGGAATCAATCCTTGATTCATGGGTTTTCATTCTTTCCTCCAAAACGGCGAACCTCTTTTCCAGTTCGAGAAAGTCATGTTCTACAGACGTGTGGGTTAATGTAACAATGCTGGCCCAGAAATTCAAATCAGCTTGTGTTTGTTTTCAAAATAGTTGAGGTATCACCCAGCCACTGAAAAAATAAATGTATAGGGTTATTTCCTGACAGCAAGGAGCTTTGTACGACCATCAAATCCATCATTTCTTTGGTAGAAGTTACTGGGACCGGTATCAGCTGCCAATACCGATCTAAAATTACCCCATTATTCCAATTGAAAATGAGTGACCATTTTGAAATAGGGTTAATACAGATTTCAAATCTGAACACTCTGCCTAATCATTTTTGGATTCCCAAAAGCACAACACCTTCTGAAACCTGCTCTCCCTCGCCAAAGAATAATTCCATAACCTCTCCATCATACGGTGAACGAATAATATGTTCAGTTTTCATGGCTTCCAGAACCAGTAATGGTGCACCTGCCTTTATTTTCTGACCCGTTTGAACGAAAACATTCACGATAACTCCTGGCATTGGGGACATTAACGATCCTTCTTGCTGATTATTAAAACGAGAGACCTGAAAATTTTTCATCCTTTTTAGTCGTAGTTTTTGACCTTCCCAAAACACCGTATAATCATCGCTATCATAATAAATTTCCAATGTATAGGTATGTTCGTCAATCACTCCGATAAATTCTCGTTCACTTATCCACTCGCCACTAACAGTAGATGCCTTTTTGTTTTCCAAGTCCGTCAAAGTATCACCTTCTAGCAGATAACCTCTTGATTTGTTATTTACCAAATACTTCGCTTCTCGACCTATCGAAGCACCCAATCTCCAACCAGAATTATCGTACCAAGGGGAATAGATAGATTGTGAACACTTGGTTCTTGACATCAGCGCAAATACTGAAATCGCCAATAACTCGTCGGTAGTTTCTTGTGATGATTGCAATTTCTTAAGGTTTGATTCTATGAACTTGGTATCAAAATCACCCGACCTTACATTGGTGTCACTGATAAGGGACATTAAGAATTCTTCATTCGTGGAAGGACCGCCTATTCTGAGAGATTTTAATCCATCGTAAATGGTATTGAGCGCTTCCTCCCTGTTTGCACCATAGCTGATGATTTTGGCAATCATCGAGTCGTAGTTTATGGTAATATCATCACCTTCATATACCCCAAGATCAATTCTTAATTCATCGCTTTCTTGAGGTAACCCTAAACAATACAACTTACCAAAACTTGGGGTAAAATCTGCATTTTCCGAATAAATCCTAGCTTCGATTGCGTGTCCTTTCGAGGGGATTGTCTTCAATTTTTCCGGCAAGGGTTGACCTGAAGCCACTATGATTTGGAGTTCTACAATATCCAATCCCGTAATCAATTCAGTGACCGGGTGCTCAACCTGAATTCGGGTATTCATTTCCAGAAACCTGAATTCTCCATCTGGTTTAACCAGAAATTCAAAGGTGCCGACTCCAGTATAGCTAATTCCCTTACCTCCCCTAATGGCAGCTTCAAACAATTTTTTTCTGACAGACTGCTTTAGGTTCAATGCAGGTGCTTCCTCTATAACTTTTTGGTGTCTTCTTTGTAGGGAACATTCCCTTTCGAACAGATGAACAACATTGCCAAAATTGTCTCCGATGATTTGAACTTCTATGTGTCGAGCTGACTGTATATACTCTTCAATCATCATAGCATCATTGCCAAAGGCAGAAAGACTTTCCCGCTGGGCTGAAACAAGCGCCGCTTTCATCTCCCCGGGAGATTGCACGACCCTCATACCCCTGCCCCCACCGCCGGCAATGGCTTTTAGGATTACTGGGTATCCGATATTATCAGCCAGTGATAAAAAAGTATCTTCGTCTTGCTTGGGCGAACCAAAACCTGAAATTACCGGAATGCCTTCAGCAGCCATAATTGAAACCGCTTCATTCTTAAGCCCCATAGCTTTAATGACCTCGGGGGATGGGCCAATAAAGGTAATTCCGTGGTCCTTGCATTTTTGAGCAAAGACATGGTTTTCAGACAAAAATCCATAGCCAGGATGTATGGCGTCGACATTGTTTTCTAAGGCAACTTCAATAATACCATCGCCGTTCAGATAACCTTCACCTGTATCACCAGGACCTATACAGAATGCCTCATCAACCAATGTTGTGTGGAGTGCTCTTCGATCACTGGATGAAAAAATACCTACCGTCTTGATACCCAACCTCTTGCAGGTTCGGACTATCCTGCAGGCAATTTCTCCCCGGTTGGCTATCAATAGCTTTCTAATCACAATCGTTATTTCCTCAGGTGAATTTTCTACATTCGAAAGACACCAAACTCTGTTTTTTCATGCGAAGTAGCTTTGGTAACAGAAAGAGTTAGTCCTAGCACCATTCTGGTATCCTTGGGTTCAATGATACCATCATCCCAAAGTCTGGCTGTGGCGTAATAGGGATGACCTTCCTTTTCAAATTTGGCTCGAATTGGTTGTTTGAAAGATTCTTCTTCTTCCGTGCTCCAATTGTTGCCATTGCTTTCCATTTTATCTCGTCTTATCGTAGCAAGGACACTTGCTGCTTGTTCTCCTCCCATAACAGATATTCTGGCATTGGGCCAAGTAAACAAAAATCTTGGATTATACGCTCGACCACACATTCCATAATTACCGGCACCAAAGGAACCACCAACAATTATTGTTATTTTAGGTACCTTGGCACAGGCCACAGCCGTTACCAGTTTTGCACCATCCTTGGCGATACCACCCGCTTCATAGGATTTTCCAACCATAAAGCCTGATATATTCTGTAAAAACACAAGTGGAATGTTTCTTTTGCAGCAAATTTCTATGAAATGCGTACCCTTGAGAGCAGACTCAGAAAACAGTATCCCATTATTGGCCAGAATACCTACCTTTGTCCCGTGTATATTCGCAAACCCGCATATTAAAGTAGTACCATAGAGTTCCTTGAATTCATCGAACTCGGAACCATCCACCAACCTGGCAATTACTTCCTTGATATCAAAGGTCCTTCTCAGATCTGCTGAAATTATACCATTTAACTCATCAGGGTCATATTTGGGGTCTTGTGGTTGTGATGAGGTTGTGGGAATCCTTGTTTCCTTTAGATTTGCTATAATACCTCGGATTTTGGCTATCGCATCAATATCATTCTCCGCAAGATGATCGGCAACACCAGAAATACGTGTGTGAACATCTCCACCCCCTAGGTTTTCTGCCGATACAACCTCACCAGTGGCAGCCTTTACCAAAGGCGGCCCTCCTAAAAATATCGTTCCCGTTCCTTTAACGATTATGCTTTCTTCAGCCATGGCAGGCACGTATGCACCCCCAGCCGTACAGGAACCCATCACAGCAGCAATTTGAGGGATCCCTTCTGCAGACATGGTGGCTTGATTATAAAATATCCTGCCAAAATGTTCCTTGTCGGGGAAAACTTCATCTTGATGGGGTATATTGGCACCCCCTGAATCCACAAGATAGATACAAGGAAGTTTGTTGTCTCGAGCTATTTCCTGTGCACGCAAGTGTTTTTTAACAGTTAAAGGGTAATAAGTGCCTCCCTTGACCGTAGCATCGTTGGCAATGATTAAACAATGTCTACCTTCTATCAAACCTATACCTGAAACCAAGCCAGCTGATGGAATTTCTTCCTCGTATACTCCATGGGCAGCCAAAGGAGAAAGCTCCAAAAAGGGTGACCCCTCATCCAGGAGGAGGTTGATTCTGTCCCGAACTGGTAACTTATTCCTTTTCTTGTGTCTCTCCATGGCACTCTTACCACCACCCTCGTGGGCTTTTTGGTTTAATTCTCTCAGATCCTGAATAAGACCATTCATGACTACCTGATTTTCTTTAAACTCAGTAGTACAAGGATCAATAGTTGATATAAGTTGAGTCATTTTTCACCAAACGTAAAAACAGAGATGCTTATCTGTTGCTTGTTTCCCAATTGGGATGTATCCAAACCTGGGCATTTTCATCCGGCGGAAGAGTTCGTCCTAATATGAAATCTGCTGCTTTTTCTCCAACCATTATTGAGGGCCCATTTGTATTACCATAAGTTAATTGAGGAAAAATGGAACTGTCTATAACCCTGAGGTTTTCTACTCCAATAACTCTGCATTGAGGGTCAACAACCGCTTTTTTGTCACTTGCGTTACCCATACGACAAGTTCCCGAAGGGTGGTAGGCACTTTCAAGATGTTCTCTAATAAATTGGTCAATTTTGTCATCACTAACGACATCCTCGCCGGGCTGGATTTCTTTCCCACGGTAAGGTTCAAACGCTGGTTGAGCTAGAATTTCCCTGGCAATTGTTACACATCTTCTGAAATCAATGACATCTTTTTGTTCAGAAAGATAGTTAAACACTATCTTGGGTGGTGTCTCAGGATTCTTGTCACGAAGTGACACTGTACCTCGGGACGAACATCTCATCGGCCCAATATGGAGTTGATAACCATGCCCCTCGGAAATAGCCTGCCCGTCATACCGGATGGCAATTGGCAGGAAATGTATCTGAATGTCTGGATATTCAACACCTGGCGCAGACCTAATGAAAGCACAACTCTCAAAATGATTGGAAGAACCTATCCCGTTTCGAAAAAATGTCCATTGCACGCCAGCCAAAATCTTTGCAGGCCAATTCCAGTATTTGAAAAGAGTAACATCTTGTTTGCAGGCTTGCTGGATGTAAACCTCCGGATGATCCATCAGGTTTTTGCCTACCCCAGGTCGATCAACAAGAACCTCAATACCAAGATCGTTTAATTCATCTGCCGGACCGATACCTGATAATAGAAGAAGTTTTGGTGAATTGAATGAAGAAGCTGAAATCAAAACTTCCTTGTTGGCTCGAATAACTTCTGTTCGTTGGCCAATATTTACTTCGACACCAACTGCCTTTTTCTCCTCAAAAATGATCCTGCGAGCAAAACACCTGATTAATTTTACATTGGGCTTTTGGAGGGCAGGTTTAAGGTAGGCTGACGCTGCAGACCATCTTTTACCATTCCAAATGGTTTGTTCCATTGGTCCAAAACCTTCCTGCTTATATCCGTTATAATCTTCGGTTGCCGGATAGCCAGCTTGTACTCCTGCCATTTCAAAAGCTTCAATCAAGGGATTTTTTCTGATACCCCTTGTTATGTGGAGTGGACCATCATTTCCTCGCACCCTGGGATCTCCACCTGAACCGCAATCATGCCAATTTTCCATTCGAAGGAAATAAGGCACAACATCCTGGTAGGACCATCCTGTGGCACCCAATTGAGCCCAGTTATCAAAATCTCTGGCATGCCCTCTGACATATACCATTCCATTAATCGAAGATGATCCGCCAATAACTTTACCACGGGGAGCGGCAATACTCCGTCCATCAAGGTTGGGTTCAGGTTCTGTAAAATAGCCCCAATCATACCGCTTCATGTTCATGGGATAGGATAAGGCCGCTGGCATATTGATAAAAGGACCAAAATCAGATCCCCCAAACTCCAGGACGGTAATCTGATCATTGGAATTTTCGGCTAACCTGTAAGCCAATGCAGATCCCGAACTTCCCGATCCGATAATTACATAGTCAGCACAGTTCATTTATTTTTACTTCACTTTAAACACTGGACTTAATGTGGGATATCAATACCTCAGTTCCGATCGTATCAGAAGGATTTTGATTTCAAACAAATTTGTTGGTTCCTTGATTTATACCGAAGCACGGAATAATCCAAAAAATATTTGTTGAAGGCCCCGTTTCTGTGAACCATGAAGACGCATGAGAGCGAAGGTTAGAGACCAATAGTTGTGCAACTATTGATCTCTATTCAGGAGAAAGTTTATCCTGCCAAGGCAGGTTTGCCGGCTTCGATTACATCATCGAATGTTCTCAGCCCGGGATAGGGGGCATTTACCATTACGGCCATATTTCCAGGTTTATGTTCATTACGGTACATTTTCATATGGGCTTCAGGAATTTGATCCCAAGCAAACACTTCTGACATGCAGGGGTCAATTCTCTTTTCCAAAACCAGTTGATTGGCTTGGCTAGCCTGCTTCAGGTTGGCAAAATGTGATCCCTGAATTCGTTTTTGATGCATCCACACATAGCGAGCATCCATCGTAAGATTATATCCTGATGTACCCGCACAAATAACGACCATACCACCACGCTTGACCACAAAGGTTGAAATTGGAAAGGTCGCTTCGCCCGGGTGTTCAAACACAATGTCAACGTTTTTTCCCTTACCCGTTATGTCCCAGATGGCTTTGCCAAATTTTCTTGCTTCAGAAAACCACTCCTTGTACTCTGGTGAGTTGACTTTTGGTAATTGCCCCCAACAGTTGAAATCTTTCCTGTTGATTACGCCCTTGGCACCCAAATCAAGAACAAACTCTCGCTTGCTTTCATCGGAAATTATACCGATGGCGTTGGCTCCAGCTGTATTGATCAATTGAATGGCATATGATCCCAAACCACCTGAGGACCCCCATACGAGTACATTCTGTCCCGGCCGAAGAATATGCGGACGATGACCAAACAACATCCTGTAAGCTGTTGCCAGGGTCAAGGTATAACAAGCACTTTCTTCCCAAGTCAGATGCCTAGGTCTTTTCATCAATTGCTGTGATTGCACACGGGTGAACTGGGCAAAGGACCCATCAGGAGTTTCATATCCCCAAATTCTTTGAGTGGCCGAAAACATCGGATCACCACCGTTACATTCTTCATCATCGCCGTCATCCTGATTACAATGAATGACCACTTCATCACCAACTTTCCAACGTCTGACCTTATCTCCTACAGCCCATACAATACCAGAGGCATCCGACCCGGCTATATGATATTCTGCCTTATGTACATCGAACATTGATATTGGTGTCCCAAGGCCAGCCCAGACGCCATTGTAATTTACCCCTGCTGCCATAACCATAACCAACACCTCATGGCTGTCGATCTTTGGCACATCAACAACTTCGACTTTCATTGCATCCACGGGTACACCCTGTCTTTCCCTGCGGATAACCCAAGCATGCATAGAATTGGGAACATGCCCAAGTGGTGGCACTTCTCCCATCTGATAAAGGTCTTTAATTTCCCCGATTGGGTTATCGTCATAAGCTAAAGATTGCGCCATAATTTATCTCAAAAATTACATGGGATTCCTGATTGGAAATTATACATAACATTTTATTGCTGCACTGCAATAAATATTTGCGAATTTTCGGTATTTTCGCTAAAAATTTTCAAGCCAGGATCTTTACCCGACAAAAGCTCTTTCAACAACAAAATCTGCGGGCGAACTGTTTGAACCCTCAACGAAACCCTTTGTAAGAAGTATTTCTTTCATATCCTTGAGAAACCCCATTGACCCACAAATCATACCTCGATCACGTTGGGGGTCCAGTTCAGGCAAATTCAAATCCTGGAAGAGTTTGCCAGACTGTACGAGGTCTGTAACGCGGCCTGTATTCGAAAACTCTTCCTGGGTTACTGTTGGATAATACACGAACTGGCCTTTGGCTTCATCACCCACCAAGGGATCTTCAAGTGTCAACTCAAAGAGTTTCTTGCCGTAGGCAAGCTCAGCGACTTTTCGACAGGTGTGGGTTAAAATAATGGTTTCGAATTTCTCGTAGGTTTCCGGATCTCTGATCACCGAGGCAAAGGGTGCAATACCTGTACCAGTTGAAAACAGGTAAAGATTTTTACCGTCAATAAGTGCGTCATTTACAAGGGTTCCAGTCGGTTTGGGGCGCATTAGGATTTCATCCCCAATCCTGATTTTTTGTAAATCCTTGGTCAGAGGTCCATCGGGGACTTTGATGGAATAAAACTCCAACTCCTCGTCCCAACTTGGGCAAGCTATGGAGTAGGCTCTGTAAATCGGTTTGGCTTGGTTGGGCAGTCCAATCATGACAAATTCACCAGATCGAAATCGGAAAGATGTTGGCCTCGTGATTCTGAACATGAACAGCCTGTCCGTGTAATGTTCTACACAGACAACTTTTTCACAGAAAACACCTTTTGGCTTTACAAACTGTTGGGAATTTTGTGTGTCAACAACTACCATATCTGATTGACTCTAATCTCAATTCTTGGAAAATGATGATTTAGAAGGAACGAGAACACCAAGATAGGTTAATGCAAAAACTTGGAGCTTAAGTGAATTTAGCCAATCCAGGTTCCGATACTGGATATTTGATTTAGGGAACTTATCATCTCCTTCAAGTACTGGCCATATTAATACGGAGAATTATCGTGGACTCCTCCCAAAACAAATTAGTAATAAAAAAGATTGGCATGATTCTTTCAGGCAAGCTGGAACAACCAATTCTGGATGGAGATTGCATTATTTGTATTGACGGCAAAATTGCCGCCATTGGATATGAAAAGGACCTCAATACAGATGATCCAGACCAGATTATAGATGCTAATGGAGTTACCATTTCTCCTGGTTTGATCGACAGTCATATTCATCCCGTTGTTGGCGATTATACACCAAGGCAGCAACAACTCCACTGGATTGATTCAACCCTGAATGGAGGTGTTACAACCCTGATTTCTGCTGGTGAAGTACACATGCCAGGCAGGCCAAAAGATATAGTAGGACTGAAGGCCATGGCGATTGCTGCCCAAAGGTGGTATGAAAATTTTCGTCCCTCAGGGGTTAAGGTTCTCGCGGGAGCTCCGGTTATTGAGCATGGTATGGTCGAGGAAGACTTTAAAGAACTTTCCAATGCGGGTGTAAAACTTCTTGGTGAAATTGGCCTGGGGTCTGTTAAAGATGGTCCTACGGCCAAAAAGATGGTTCAGTGGGCCAGAAAATACGGAATTCAAAGCACCATTCATACAGGTGGGCCATCAATCCCAGGCTCAGGACTTATTGACAAGGACATAGTACTCGAAGCTGATACTGACGTTATTGGACATATTAACGGCGGTCATTCGGCCTTACCTGACGATCAGATAGTATGTTTATGCGAATCCTGTCAAAGAAGCCTTGAAATAGTGCATAACGGAAATGAACGTGCGGCAATTCTAACCCTCAATACTGCGAGGGAACTCAACCAGTTGGATAGGATAATCCTTGGGACGGATGGCCCTGCAGGCTCTGGTGTTCAGCCACTTGGTATCTTAAGAATGATCGCTCTGTTATCAAGTTTTGGCAATGTCCCAGCCGAGGTGGCTTTTTGTTTTGGAACAGGCAATACCTCACGCAATAGGGAATTGGATGTGGGGCTTATGGAAGTTGGTTATTGCGCCGATTTTGTCTTCATGGATCAAGCTCAACATTCTCCTGGGAACTCACTATTGGAATCAGTTGCGCAGGGGAATCTTCCAGGTGTTGGCATGACTATAATCGATGGTATCGTCAGATCGCAAAGAAGCCGAAATACGCCTCCTGCAATGCGATTACCACAAATTCTAAGTTGATTAGAGCTTAGAATTCAACTATTTTATCTTTGAATATATATCACAGTTCCCATCAAAAAAAACAAAATCAACTCATTTTTAACCATTAACAAAAATCTAAAAAAGCTAAGTAGGTATATTCCAAAATCGTAACTACTCAGGTAGTCTCAGTGCAGATTAATGAAGGCGTATCTGCTGGGCAAGATTATTTTTTAGGTTAGGTCTTAGGTAACGGCACCGAGGACTCAAGCCGAGGCAATAAATCACCGGTTTCAGTTCCCAGAGTCTCAAGAGCGTTCCACCCCTGTTTCCTGGCGGTTTCAAGCACACTTCTTAGAACCGCGAAGTCCCGTGCACCTTCTTTGGTTCTAAAACTCCCAGAGAGT
>JAJEBQ010000004.1 GCA_022822495.1 Paracoccaceae bacterium
CGGCAAATCAGTCCAATGTTCATTTTTGATGCATATACAAATCATGGCGACCACTCCCCTTCCAGAAGGGGTCAAAGACTGTCAGAAGACGGCAAATCAGTCCAATGTGCAAATAGGAGGCATATAAACTACTCCTTACCACAATTTAGAGTCTAATGGGGTTCTGATTAATTTGTAATCGGGCTTTCAGCCCACCAAGGGAGATATTTTGCATCTTTTCTTCTCTTGCCTTGTCCAAAGGACTTGATTTTTCCTTCCTCTAGTGACGCCGCTATTAATCTAGAAATTTGAGAACTTTTTTCTTTTTCCAGACCAAACCTTTCTCTTAATGAAGAATTTGTCATTGGTTCTTTTTCAATGTACTTAAGACAAGAATGTAAATAGCATCCCCGTAACCGATCTTGTTTGCTGATAAATCTATAATCAGTTGATGAGAATAGGGTAACCCGCACTGACCCATTATATTCTTCCCAAAGTGGCGGAGGTAACAATTTATCCTCGGAGATTTGTACTACTCTATCAACACCACTTCCCAGATCTTCACTCAATCCTACCCTATACATAAATCTTGTTATTTTAGGGTTTCGTGATCGGGGAGGCGCATCAAGAAATCTTTCAATATCTACCAAGGGTTTACCAGGATTGGTAATTTCAATACGGTCCTCAAAGATTTCAATACGAATTCTTCTCGTGTTATCAGTAAAATCTTGATGGATAAGTGCATTTACTATCAACTCCCTGATCGGACGTTCAGGAAATGTTGGTTCCAAATGGCTTTTTCCTCCATTCATTTCTTCTCTGTCAGGAACCATGTTACTTATTAGATTTATTAGTTCTGAAGTACCAAGTACATAACCTCTTTTTTCTTCATGCTCTTTGATTCTCTCAGTTCGCCCCTTCCCTTTGTAGTGTATCAAACGTATAGTTTTTCCTTCCAGACCATTAATCTGGCTGATATCCCTTGCTAGCAACATAACTCCCATATTGGTTATGTTCCATCTGGAAGCATCATCCTTTTTTATCAAGCCATCGGCTTCTAATCGGTTCAAATTTGAATCTAGATTTTCCAATTTGGAATTACCTAATCCAATAAAATATGCATCAATATCTATCAGGTTTTCTACTTCATCCCCTTCAACCCCTGTGATAGCAAATCGGTCTTCAAAGGGTTTTGTATCAAAAGTTCTCCAAATTTTTGCTTCTTTCTCTGGGAAATCTGTAAGTTTTTTTTGATAAGAACCTAGCCGTATCCTCCTATATTCTTTAAATTGAATGGGCATAGATTCAGCTACCGGCACTCTCAGTAAAACAATTTGTTTTTCGTCAATTTCATTTCTAAAAAACTCAAAATCTAAACTTGGTGAAATATGTCTTTTTAACCAAGGAATAAGTTCCTCATTACCTTTTCCTTTTTCTTTAAAAGGATTGAATTTTGTCCCAACAAGATTTTGGGAACTATCTCCTACACCCCAAACTACATACCCATAATTTTTTCCCTTCAGCAAAGTACTATTTGCAATACCAGAAATAAGTTCACCAATTTTATCAGGTTCATTCCAGCTTTTCTTGAATTCTAACCATTCTGACTCAGGTTGCTTGCACAGCTCCAACACAAGGTCTTTAAAATATTCTTTGTCCATAATTATATTGGATTGGTTGGAGCAATTTTCTGTTTCTATTATTCAAAGTGGGATTTGATAATTTGTTTGAAACAATAAATGTCGGATTATTCGTTAATTTCGAATGAAAATACCATATTCCCCACCTTAATTCAATTCCAGCATGGCCTCCATAATCAGCGAGCCAATTCGTATTTTATATAAAAGTAACGGATTTAATCAATTATTGGCTGTTGATTCGAAATACACGACTCAAAAAAGTGATTTTTTACTTTTTTGTACTTTCCCCTCATGGAAATTGTGTCTCTTCAGCATTTTCACGCTTCCGGCGATACGTTCACAGATATCTTCCCTGTCCCCTTGCCGAGGCTTCAAGCCCTATTTGGTCAGCACTTTGGTCAAAGGGGTATGGGGGCCTGTCGGTGGAGCTTGTTCCAGGCTCTCCCCAACGCCTGTTCCGGGTATGGCCGTTGGCATACCAACTTGCCACTGGTGTGAAAAAAATGGTTCGCAACCTCTTCATTCGATAGTGCACCCAAGCACCTCCCTCCTTTGCCCGGTGCCGAAAGTAGACAACCAGATTGTAACTCAGACAGGCCAGCATCAACTAGCAGTTGTTCGAACCAAAGGAACCGGAAGGCCGCATGCCACCGGCAAAGTCGGACTTGATCTCCCCGTTAGCGTGTTCACTACGGCCACAACGATTATTCGAAGCCGCAAGAAGACCCTTCAAACCCACCTCCTTCAAACCGGCATCGGATGCACACTGTTCATCAGGTGCCGGATGGTTGGTAACCAGCATCCGACGCCGATAGGCCACATAGCGCAGCCGTTCATCAGCCTTCATCTTGGCCACATTCTCGGTAACATGATTGATCTCCGCTCCCTTGCCATACCCCTTATCCATCTGCAACCAAGCCGAAGAAGGGGTCCTGACTATATTCTCCCTAGCCTCGGGATAAAACACAAAACCGATCTTGCCAAACCGGTGCAGGGGAGGGTCAGAGAGAGGGACGATTGCCATAACGGATCACATCCATTTGATAACCGGCACCATCCATTCTTACCCCGACCGATGAAACCGATGAGGGTAAAAGGGCCAGGGTCTCCTCCAGAAAACGGACGATGTCGGTCTTGGCAGAAACATTCCTATCCCGCATCTCAAGGTGCAGAAGCATGCCCAACCCCTTGCAATAGGCCACGATTGGCTGATCACCATGCTCAAACGGAACCTCGCCAGGTTGCAGCCCGATAGGTTCTGAGACAACTCTCCTTGCCGGAAGCAATGATGGTGGTATCAATATCAATTGGTCATATGCTTGCGATCAAGATACAATACCAGGTCCTGAAGAAGACATTGCCATACGTGATGCAAAAGAGCAAAGGAAGAAGAGGGTTCAGGAATATACGAGATTTTGTACTGACACCTGGCACCGGCAGCGTCATCATGAAACCGAGCAAGCCAGTCAAGAATGGAACGGAGTGAGGGAAAGAGACGTTCCCGACCACCACGATGACGGTGATTGAGATTGGAACGGCGTCGGCCATACGGTTTTGGTTCAAGCTGTCGGACAAGGGTACAGAGGGCCTTTGTCCCTCCAACTTGTCAACATCGGTGCTCCTATCCAGCCACATACATTAAGAAGCATGACAGCCAAAACCATTTGGCCATCAAGCCAACCTTGGGAACGTTAATCCTCACCGGGAAGATGACGAAGATATTTGTTGTTGTCGCGAATAATCTTGAGTAGCGTTATCGTACCAGCAAAACCAGTGATGTTTTGCGAGGCAAATTTGACGTTGGGGAGAGATTTGCTTACGGCATTCCTTGTCATTTAAACACCTGTTGGGTTAAAGTTGATTTTGGTAATGATAGCACTCAAGTACCGGAGTTACCAGTGCCTGACAGGTGTTTTTTAATTTTTTTTGCTCGCTAGTCAGGGATTCTAATACTCATGAATCTTTTTCTTTTTCCTCCTAATTGCTCCAATTGATTCCCAGGTGGTTTCTTTAGATCTTCCATTGTCATTGCAGCATCAAGTTGACGAAGTTTGCGAAGTGCCCTTAGCTGAATCTCTGGAGGG
>JAJEBQ010000016.1 GCA_022822495.1 Paracoccaceae bacterium
ACGGGGCTGCCGCTTCCATCATCATTTCTTCGTCCATTGCCTCCTCGTCCATAGCGTAGGACACGCTACCAACCAGAGCAACAGAAGAGAGAAAAACAATAAATTTCTTCATTTCTCTTTGTCCTTGATAATATAAATTAACAAGGACCATTTGATGGGCTGAAAGCGCTGCTATAAGGCGATAAATGAGCTTTACCGAACAGCTGTGGCGATTGCTTTTCTTTCCCTATTATCCGAGCTCTCAAACCCATTACTTCTGGCGGAAAAGGGCTGTTCCAGATAAGGGGTGTAGTTATAAATCATTGCTTTTGATATGAAGGGGAAACGATTCATTGTTATGAGTGAAAGACCGGGTGGTCGTGAACTGGAACATAGAATTGAACTTCAGAAGGAGGATGTTAAGATCATGGAAGTGGATATCAATGGAACCCTGAAATCCTTGCGGCATGAGGTGCAGGCTGAGATTGAACAGGCAAAGAATACCCAAACCAGATGGACAATTGGAGTAGGGTTGAGCCTTGCTGCCCTCATTCTCGGAGTGGCCGTCTATCTGGGATAGGCTGATCCAGACATGCATTACTGATGGTGTTGTGACTATTGTTAAGTACATGTCTGTGTTGGAAGAAAATTATGAAGTTTTGCAGACCCCCGAAGGAAATACAGGTAGAGGTGGCCAGACGGGAAATCAGACTTAGTCTGCCCATTATCGGGTTGGTCGTTGGTGGGGTGGCTATCCAGGTTTCACCCCCGAATAGGTATAAAGGAAACGAGCGGTGCAGATTTACTGAGTGTGTACAATCCGCATTAATCTATCAATAAGACTATTCGACCAGTTACAAAAAATGTTTTCAATTGATACCGATAAGTGGTAAACTGCTAGGGCAGTCGCTTTTAAAACACCCCTTTTTTAGAGAGTAGTCCAGCCAAGTGGATACGTTTGAACACATAGTTGTGGTGGTCACACTCGGCTTTTTCAGCCTTCCCCGAATAGATTTTGTCTTCTTATCTTCGGCTATCCGAGCCAGATTGAGAGCCAACCTTCGTATAACCGCTCAATTCTCCGGTTAAGGACCGGTCCGGTTGTGCCGATCATCCGCACTCATGGTAACATCTTAAACCCAATGAAGCACATTCTCAGGAGCCCAATGCGATCTTATGTGCCGGCGTAACTTCTCAGGCTTCAGGCTCTTGTTCATAAGAAAAGAGCCCTCCAGCTCGTCATGCCGCAACCGATCCCATCGCCGCCCGAGACACGGCCCGTCATACTCGTGTACCCAGTCAATGTCATAACACACCGAGCGGTACGGGTTTCAATCCGGCCATGCCCCGTGTCCACATCAGGAGGCGAGACCTGGAGGGACACCACCTGATCAGGATCTTCCAAGTACAGTTTGACAGCCTAAAGCTTAGAGCCAGTAGATGATTTATCCGGTTCAGGGTCAGGTGGATTAAACTCTTCAAGATAATCTGCGATTGTTTGATAAAAAATGGGGAAATGATCTTCTATGATACCCCAAACCTCATCATTATTAACTTCATCATAATCATGTAAAACCACATTCCTGAAATCAACAACATCTCTGATTCTTGGAATTCTGGCTTGCAATTTGGCAGCCCCCTCAGGATCATTTTGCAAAATCCGGTTGGTGGCTTCACCTATCTTGGCAAAATTATGGTGTAAAGCATCAAGTTTGACATAATCCTCTTCTATCTGTTCTCTGGTAAATTCGGATGTGATATCCCTAATGCGGTCACAAAACAACCTGATATCATACAGTGTTGCCAACCGCCTGTATTCATTCTTCATAAATCATCTCTCTATCTTCTTCGATAGACGCCAGGCGATAGGGATTACGGATCGTTCCAAAGTGAATGAGATCAACCTTGCGCGCAAAGAGTTTCTGAAGGTCTTCCCTCATGTCCATACGACGGCCGAACAAACCCGGCAACAGTGGCGGATTGAACGACACCAGAAAATCGACATCACTTTTGGCTGGATCAAAATCCACAGCCCTAGATGCGGAGCCAAAAACTTCCAACTTTGCAATATCATACTTGCGGCAGATCACCGCAATTTCTTCCCTTTTGTCAGCTATGATTTGGTGCATGATAAAACTCCATTAACCACTTACCCTACACTATATAACGAAACCAGCCCTATTGGCAAGAACTGAATTGAGGTGATTTCGGAGATGTTAAAGGGGAACAAGTACCTCGGGAACATTATTCCGGACGTTGTGACCAGGGTGGAGACAGGACAGGCCTCGAATGTGGGTGGTGGCGCCTTGATGACATCCATCAATTCCTTTTTGCTGCTACCCGGATACAACCAGTTATCAAAATCATGCTGATCAACCACCACTGGCTGACGATGATGGATCGATCTCAGCTCTGGACAAGCGTCCCTGGTCAGGAGGGTTTGTCAGCTACGGTTTCCAATCTAGCATTGATTAAGCGATTATCGATGAAGTGATCCCTGGACCAAAAGGGTGCCAGACCCCAGGTCAGATGTGCCCGTACCCTTTTTTGATTTCATCATATCAACAGGATAAAACTCTGGATTGGAGCTCCATTGTACTTTGGAGATATGTTCTGAAGGTCAGGTAAACTGTCAGTATCCGACAAATCAAACAGTTCCCCGATCCCCTCCTCGATTCGGCCCTGGGAAAACCTGCTACACATATCCTTTATCTTGTTTCAGGCCCGAACCGTGGGGATGTCTTCCCATCGTGCGTATAGTTTGGACTGAGAAGCGCCCGCGCCCTCATCCAAGGATGTTCAAAGCCACTTGATGCAATACAGATGGTTTCACGCCCTACGGTGTTTCATCTGATCTACAACCCGCATCAGTATCAGTTCACGGGTGGATTGTCCGGATGTTTTTTCAAAGAGGGGAGTTGGTTTTTTTCTGCTGTTATCAGGTCTGCAAGCATGAACCCGGCCTTCTGATAGGTATAGCCGTCTTTCCAGATCCTGTCGAGACAGGTGGTTAACGCCTTGTCCAGGGAGCAATGCACAGCTCTCGTTGCCATCGGCAATCTTTTTGACCTGCTGACGGGAACCTTTGCCCCATCTGACTAGGAATGAGTCACCTGCTGGTTTCGGCAGGCTGTGTGGGCGGCTTCATCAGAATTGCCTGGCGTGATCTCCGGTTTCTGATACCCCATGATGATGAACTCATTCTGACACTGAGTCTTCTGATTCTGCTTGTGGTCACAGCACAAACCTGGCATCTCCTGGCCGATATGCTTATCGCGAGGCCGGCTTGATGGGAGGGACCGTTCTTGGGATCAGAATCGGGTTCGGCAAAAAATTTGGCAGTGGCGATTGTCTGGTTTATCCCCTTTGTGGGTTTGCAGTTGATATGGATGCACTTGTCATCTGGACCATGTTGACAGCTGTACTGTTGATGTCCATGCCTCTGGGCCGGGCGTGGTATCAAGGCAAGCGTGTAGGGCCTCTTCGCCGCTTGCGATGGATTGTCTTTCCGATACCACCGGCCGTTAAACATGTGGTCATTGTTGCCACCATTCCGGAGGCACTCAAGTGGCGGCGTAACCGCCTGGGCATTTTCAATGTCGGCATTGTTACGGCTCACGGCTCTGACTTATGGTCGCTATTGTACTTATAATACCCTGATCGGGGAGAAAAGTCTACGAAAGAGGAAATTCGGGGATCGCCATGAATAAGGGGTAATGGACGTTAGCGGGAATTACTGCAAAAATAGGGTATTTTCTGGGAAGGCACTAATTAAGATTTTCTATGCTAAATTATCAAATATGTCGTCAATAGTTTTTATGTTTTGGAAATATGGGATCAACTTATCTCTTAATCTCCTAGCCTGAGATTCTTTAATAGTTGGATCTGCTATATAAATACTTGCATGACTCGGATTTTCTACATTTGCCGTATCAATTACGACAAATAATTGCTGTTCCTCTTCTTTGAAATTCCTTATATCACTTACAAGTATTTCGACAACACCTTCACAATTCCAAGTGGAATTTTTGCGTGGTATGGCAAGCCTTTGTTCAATAGATATTCTTAAACCATCTGGTGAAATATACTTTTTTCTGTGAACAGAGAACCCCTCTTTTAGAAGGTCATTTATAGTTATCGCTCGTTTTTGTATTTTGCCATCCTTAATGTGATGTGGATTAAATAACTCCTTAGAACCACTTCATTGTCTTCAACAATTCCAGGAGATAGTTTTGGTTCCGCACTTTCTGACTCGTCCAGATGCATAGGTTTAGATTGCAATCTTTGTTCAATTTACCATAAATTTATAAAGTTTCTTATCTAAACCATTTGATGCAGGGATATCGTCTCCAAGGATCTCATCCCCTTTGTCATTTTTACCAAAATAAGAGTAATTTCCTGTTCCATAAAATCCTAAATCTACATGCAGTACTTCAGTGCTCCAGAGAAAATTGATTTCACCATCATCGCAAAATCCAATTTCCGGTGGAGAGATTTCATTAAATGGCAAATTTTGGATAAATTCTCTTGCATCCTCCAAGGCATCCTCCGTGGGCCATTTAGCCTCGGGCCATCGACTGTCCTCAGGCTGATTGAATAAATCTTGAAGTACCTTTAATAATTTGAATGCAGGGGATAGCTCTTGTCGACTCATTATTGATGGTAGAAATAATGGCGATGTACCAAAGGGATAATAATTTACGAGCCAATTTGGTTTCTGCCATGTATCTGTAACTGAAATATCAAATTCAGATGGGATATTCAAACCCAATCTATAGTGAGAATTATTGGTAGAAGTTTCAGGATAATTTACTAACTGTTCCGCCATCATTCCAACCCTATTTTTATCGCTAATTCTTCAATTAGTAACTGCTTTAATACTTGAAGGTTTATACTATGAAGATGATTAGGTATACCTTCTTGTCTGGAACTTGTTTGTTTGGTAAATTGTTTTAATTTGCCCATTGATTTAATGGCTTGTTTCAATTGGCAAATCATATTGTGATCAATTGTCACATTTACAACTGAATCCTTTTCAATACTATTAATATTTAACTGATTGAAAATTATGAAACTGTCATCGTGCTTATCAGTCCATCCAGTAAAATTATGCTAAAGGGAACCTGCTAAAAAACACCTATTTGGAATATAATCACAAGGGTTATTGAATAATTTATCAACTGAAGCTAGTTCAGGAGGCCCATCAAAAGAAAAATTATCTACGTACCTTAGGCTAAAGGCCTGAATATAATTACGATTATACTTTAGGATTTGAGAAATTGTTGAAATAAAATCTTGTATTTCATTCAATGTTTTTCCTCAACCTCTGTATTTCATAAAATGTATGGATATGTTTTTATTATCAACAAGAATCCCCTTGTCAGATGTCCCATCTAATTCTGGCAGTTTCACTCGAATACCAGATAAATACTGTTCATGTGTACTACTTAATATAACCCCTTGTTTTGAATTATCACTATTCAACTGCATACTATAAAGGTATTTAGGTAATTGCTTTGCTTGGTTCAGGTCTGATTGTTGAATAATTTCTTGGATATTAAGGATTTCATTGGGAGTAAATTTCTTTTCGAAATGTACGCCCATGATTACTTCTTGAATTGCATTTGTACCCGCAAATGGAAGGTATTTATTCATGATTTACCTATCATTTGCTAATTGCTATAACACTTAACCAATAAATCCATACAAATTACACATTAATTTTCCTTAATACTAACGTCAATATATTGCTTGTTCTTTTTAATCGTTATTTAGTGCCTGCCCGAAAAGTATATAGACATTACCCCCCCCCCCCTTTGACAACAAGGGTCTGGAATCGAGATCTTACGATGACGATCGGTTTCATTCTGGCATTTACCCGTATCAGGGCCTTTTTTCATCCAATATCCATCAATCTTCGCAGGTTTTGACCGATGCGACATGTCAGCAAGCCCCACCGTGAACTCGGCGCCATTGACATTGCCGGTGTTATTTCTCACAATAAATCGGGGTTACGTGACGGTTTGCTGTGAGAAATAACAAGGGTCAGGCGTGGGAGGCCTTTGCGTTCTCTTCAGATGGCGTTGAACCCTTCCTCTGCGAAGGTGCGGTGTCGTTTTGAGCATGTTTTGGGGCGATGAGGACTGACCGGAAGGTCCGTTCTATGACCTGTCTGGGTCTCAGTCGGTCTCGGGTTTGGATTGGCTTGGGCCATCTGTGTTATACCATCAAGAGGGTGTGTTTTTTGCAGCGGGCTACCGAAGCGGTATAGGACGCATTATGTCATGATTGTCCAAAGGAAGGAAGAGGTGTGTGTCCTGGTTCGATCATAGGGTGAATGGAGCGAAAAAAAGGGTCTGATGGATCAAGAGTTTACAAAAAGCTATATGTCACAGGGATAGAAAATTTAGAAAAGTGACTTTTGAAAATCAGGGTCTCTCCGATGATCTTAAAAAAGAGGTGCCCATGATGATAAACGCCATGGAACCACATCCTTGTTGGCAGCACTTGATACAGCCACCTGTAGGGTCGTCGGCAAATGCGACAAACACCACCGTTCATCTGAGTTCCTCGACGGGCTCAGGGTCATGGAAAACACGATCGCCGAGGGGCTTGATGTTCATATGATCATGGACAATGACGCCACCCACAAAACGAAAGAGGTCAGGGACGGGGTGGCCCGTTGACCCCACGGGCATGTTCACTGTACACCGACATCGGCCTCATGGATTGACCAGATGGAACGATGGTTTGCCGAATTATCACGTCAACAACTGCAACGCGGGGGACACTGATCCGTTGAGGAACTCGAAAGTGGCATCGTGGAATTTATGGATTTTCATAACGACAATCCGAAACCGTTTAAGTGGACCAAATCGGCTGATGATATCCTTGCTTCGGTAAAGAGATTCTACCCTAAAATCAACCCACAATTATGATACAAACTTCAGATTCAGGACACTAGGCCGTGCCTTCAAAGGTTGCTTCCAATTTGTGGCAATCTGTGTCGTATCAGGCTGATAAACGACATAACCGACCCTTGGTTTAAAATATGTGTTTACATAAACATATGCCGTCCCATCTATTGGATCATGTAACCATGCTCCGTAGTTTTCACTACCCAATCTGTTCTCATAAGACGGTTCTTCATTTGCCCTATGATAAATTCCGGGGCGAAAGTGCATTCCGTCACTGTTGGTAATTCCCTCTTTCAGCAGATATTCGACATGTCTATGTTCGAAAAGAAATTCAAGATAGTTTTGTTTGGTCGTCGGTGATAGTTTGATGATTGGCAAGAATGTTCGACAAATCTCTTCCCCGAGTGAAGAGGTTCTCGTTGGCAAATTCATGATCCTTTATGACTTTCTCGGCGGCCTCAAAATTGGATTGATAATTTTCAGTTTCTTGTGCACAACTTGTTTCTATATCATATTCACTAGGGCCTACCGGGTCACAAGGTGGGGTACCCTCCCCCTTATTATTATCACTGCTACTGCTTCCACCACAACCAGTGAGAAGCATTGGGGAAATACCGTTTTATTGTGGGGCGGCAACAAAAAGGGGCGGTAAAAACCGCCCCTTGCCTGTTTCTGGACAAACCTGATTAAAAGGACATCGAGATGGATGCTTCAAGCGTTGTCTTCTTGGAACCGTCGGTATCCAATTGTTCGACACCGGCATTGAGCTTGGCTCCACCGCCAAGGTCATAGTTGAAGTCGGCCTCAACCAGCTTCTTCTCCATGGCATCGTGTCCCTCGGTCTCGTTTGTCGAGTACTTAAGGGTGAGCGAGGCACCTTCACCGGCTGGAATGCCGGCACTCACGCCCAAACCACTCTTTTCCTGCTTCATGTTACCTTCGCCCATCTCGGCCTTGGTATAGATCATGCCGATGGAAACGCCGGAAACATCGGTACCGGCTGAAAGGCCCATACCCTTCTCGCTGTCCATGCCAACACCGATATTGAACTGACCGGCATTGTATTT
>JAJEBQ010000001.1 GCA_022822495.1 Paracoccaceae bacterium
TCCGTTACCTGATGAAGAAGATTATGGGTTGGACTCCCCTCAAAAGCCAAATCAAGTGCAAGTTTCCCCCTTTTGTCTATGATCTGTGGGTCAGCACCCCTTTCCAACAAAAGTTTGGTCATATCATGCCACTCGTTTTCAACAGCGAGATGCAGTGCTGTTCGGCCCCAATCATCAACGCCATTAATATCCAACCCCAAACCCAAAGTCATTTCCAGTGAATCAAGTTCCCCACGTATAGCACTACTATGAAGGGGTGAACCCGTCTGGGCAACAGCGTATGAATGCAAAGAGGAGATGGTGCTGTGATATAGCGCCGCAGGACTATTTAGGACTCTGTCAATAAATCCATAACGAAGAAGAAATTCAAAATCCAACAATTGGAGGGTATCATTTGGGATCCGATCAACCCAAAACGGCTTCTTGCGTTTTTTTGTGGTGATGGCAGCAATATCATGCCCAAGACTTGCAATGGGGCTGATTTCAGCCATAACCCCTCCCACTATTTTTGGTGTCGAAAGAAATGGTCCAAAACGGGTATTGTAATAGTCTATACGGCGTTTTGCTGCCCTAAGCTTGACGGCATGATAAGTAACCTTTGAAAGATCCCCAGCATGCTCCAAAAGCTCCTCGCCAAGAGACCGCATTGTATTTTCCACATGCTTGGGCCATCCTTCAGACCACTCATGTGTCCGCTTCGCCCAAGATAACGTCAAGATCGGATTCGTCGTGACATGAAAATAGTCCATGAATTTTTCGACAGCGTCAATAACTTCCGATTTACCCAGTGGAGCTAAGGTGCGTTCCGCATTCGTTCCAAATCTGGAAATGTTATTTTGCTGAAGGACCGAAATACTGTTCGACAAACCCGCAAATACAGGCAGTATTGGATAGCCATTACTCCCCGTATGAAGTTGCTGCAAAACTTGTGTTACTTCGGAATTCTTATCAATCGGAATGGACTGGATTTCATCAATCATCATCAGGATTGTATAGTTCTTTGGAA
The DNA here is from genome assembly GCA_022822495.1 of Paracoccaceae bacterium. Taxonomy (GTDB): domain Bacteria; phylum Pseudomonadota; class Alphaproteobacteria; order Rhodobacterales; family Rhodobacteraceae; genus MPNP01. Next base: position 1,007 of record JAJEBQ010000001.1, read on the forward strand.
GAGCAGGCTTGCCTTTTTCACTCCCCTGAAACCCCACGCCAAATCCAAAGGCCGAAACAGAAGTGATGGCATTCATTGAGGTTTTTACCGAATCCATGACAGATGAAATGGAAATCCTATTGTCCAGTTCACTCACGGTTTCATGAATTCTAGCAGAGAGATATTCGAAGGTGAGTCTTGATGGAGCCCCGATAATGATCGGTATAATCTTGTGATTGCAGGATGCATCATTCAACTCCGCGATGCAGTTCTGCCTGATTTTTTTGAGAAGAGATGTCTTACCAATACCAGGCGCCCCCATAATCACTTGGGTTTCGCCAGCCGCTGGATCACTGTCAGGATCTTTGCTGTATTTAAGACCGATGTTCTTACTTTTTACTTCTATCGTATACTGAATGTTTTTTCGTCCAGAAAAAAAGGGGGTGATCTGCCGGTCTTCCGTAGAAAGAAAGGCCTGGAGTTTTTCGGTATCAAACGAATTGGTCATGGGTTACCTTCCTTATTCAATTGCAGTATACACCATTTGGTCGGTTGGAGTGAAACCAAAACCTCTTGTGCCAAGTTTGCTGTTGATACCCGTGACCAGACCGTTTGGTTTGAAAGACCATTACAGGGGTTGCTAGTCTTGGAAAATGTTAAGAAAGACGCGCAAAAACGAAGTGTACGAGGTTCGAATTAGGTTTCAACAATCAAGTTGTATCCACGAAAATTGGAGTTTGCTTCTGGTAAGTAGGTAAGGTGTTCCTGAACCAAAACTCCCAAGTTGCTAATCCACACTAATTTTTTGATATAATATCAAGAACTTTATCATGTCTTATATATGGTGTCACCCGTAATGCTCCTTGAGGTGAAATACAAGTGTATCCGTGGTATTCCCGACCTTCCCAAAAAGGCATCATAATGTCGTTTGAGATGAACCCAAGAAAAACGAACAGATGATAGGAAACGAATCAATTTCAAAAAGGGAAAAATACGAAAATCCGTATAATTCCAACAAATTCTGCCGTATTGTCAGATTTACACCCGCTATGGTTAAAGATTTCCCAAACAACACTATTTTAACCAACAATCGGTTCTGACGGATATATTGAATTGCAGCAGATAGAAGGACCGAATGTGAGATTTATTACAACTTTTGGGCTGGATTAACACAAAATGTCTACCAACAGTAAGAACAGTTTAGGGTTTGATAAAAAACCTGAAAATACCCGGGTTGTGGTTGCCATGTCAGGAGGAGTTGACAGTTCTGTTGTCGCAGTAATGTTGCACGAAGAAGGTTACGAAGTCATTGGTATCACCATGCAGTTGTATGATCACGGGGCAATGGTAGCCAAAAAAGGGGCCTGTTGTGCTGGTAGGGATATCCATGATGCTCGACGAATTGCCAATGAAATAGGCTTCCCCCACTATGTTCTTGATTATGAAAGCTACTTCAAAAAACAGGTTATTCAGGAGTTCGTAGATAGCTATACCAGTGGGTATACCCCCATACCCTGTATCAGATGTAATGAGAGAGTAAAGTTTCGTGAGTTGCTTGAAATGGCCAAAGGCCTTGATGCTGATTGCCTCGCAACCGGACACTATATACAAAGGATTGCAAGCAAAAATGGTGTCGAACTGCACCGCGCCAGGGATTTGTCCAAGGATCAATCCTATTTTCTGTTTACAACTACAAGGGAGCAATTGGATTACCTTCGATTTCCCTTGGGGGAAATGAACTCAAAAAGTGAGACGCGTGAACTGGCAAAAAAATATGGATTATCAATTGCTCAAAAGCCGGACAGCCAAGATATATGTTTTGTACCGGATGGCGATTATGCCAAACTGGTAAGACAAATGAACCCTCAAGCCCTCAGGCCAGGTAATATAGTCGATCAGAACGGTCAAATACTGGGGACACATAAGGGCGTTTCAAACTATACAATCGGACAGCGAAGACGGTTAGGAATAAACGGCTTCACTGACCCACTCTATGTCATCAAACTTGATCCAAATAAGGCCGAGGTAGTTGTAGGCCCTAGATCGGCTCTTGACACTTTTGATTTCGAAATTTCGAATGTGAATTGGCTTGGAAACAAACCCTTTGAAGACGAAACTTCGGTAAATCTAGATGTCAAGGTAAGGTCAACCCGGGAGCCAACTCCGGCTTTTGTGATACCATTGGAAGATAAAAAGGCCACAATTCAATTGCTTGACCCCGAACCAGCTGTTTCACCAGGTCAAGCATGTGTGTTTTACTCCCAGGAAGGATCAAGAGTTATGGGTGGTGGCTGGATTTCCAGGAAAAACCTGAATTCCTTGGTCAACGAGACCATTTCGGTACAAGGGAAATCGCTTCCGATTGAGTAAATAATCCAGCACTTAAATTAAAAAATAAAGGATCAGCAATGGCATTAGTAGAACTGTTGAATGAAGTCGATAATCAGTTCCAGGGTTCGCTTGGCAGGCTCTGTAGTCTTTTGAAAATTCCCTCAATATCAACCGACCCTAAATACAGGAGGAACTGTCGGCAGGCAGCCGAATGGTTGCGTGATGAGCTTAAGTCGATAGGATTTCAAGCAAGCATTAGGGATACTGCAGGCCATCCAATGGTTGTTGCACATAGTGAACCAGCACAAACTGGAATTCTGTTTTATGGCCATTATGATGTGCAACCGGTAGATCCTTTGGAAAAGTGGAAGCATGATCCTTTCGACCCTCAAATTGTAACTGAAAAAGGCCAAAAATCCATTCATGCCCGTGGGGCTTCTGATGACAAGGGTCAACTCATGACCTTCATTGAAGCATGCCGAGTTTGGAAAAAGGTTAAGGGGGCACCTCCAAAGGGTATTTCAATTTTACTTGAAGGAGAGGAGGAATCGGGTTCACCTTCCCTTGTTCCATTTTTGAAACAAAATACGGACGAACTCAAGGCTGATATAGCCTTTATTTGTGATACTGGGCTATTTGAATCAAAAATTCCTGCGATCGTGACACAATTAAGAGGATTGATGGGTATCGAATTCGAGATAACAGGCCCCGCCATTGATTTGCACTCGGGTATGTATGGCGGTTTGGCCGCCAATCCCATACAAATCCTTGGAAACATTATTGGAGATTTATTTGATTCCAAAGGAAGAGTTACGATTGAAAACTTTTATGAAGGGGTCAAAGAACTGGAGCCTTCTCATAAAGCACAATGGGACAATTTGCATTTTGACCAACAGGTGTTTCTTGGTGATATAGGATTGCATTCCCCCCGAGGTGAAGTCGACCGTACTCCATTGGAAAAACTCTGGTCCCGTCCAACTTGTGAAATCAACGGTATAACAGGGGGATATACCGGAGATGGCTTCAAGACTGTTATACCCTCTAAAGCATCAGCCAAGGTAAGTTGCCGTTTGGTAGGGAATCAGGACCCACAGAACATCCGGGATAATTTTTGTGCCTTTGTCGAATCTCGATTGCCTGATGATTGCTCGGTAAAATACATCAACCACGGCTTGGCAAGAGCCTGTCAAATGCCTACAGACAAGCCCATCTTTGAAGTTGTCAAATTAGCCCTGACCGAGGAATGGCAAAAGGAGGCGGTATATGCTGGTTGTGGAGGCTCTATCCCCATCGCTGGATATTTTCAGGAAATCCTTGGCATGGATTCACTTCTCACGGGTTTTGGCAAGGACAATGACAACATTCATTCGCCGAATGAGAAGTATGATTTCGAATCCTTTTACCGGGGCACCAGAAGTTGGGTTAGAGTCTTGTACAACTCCCAGAATTGATACAAAACCAAATTCTTGCGTTTATATCTATCTACCTTCAAACTTGGGTAGTCGTTTCTCGACAAAAGCCATTACACCTTCCCTAAAGTCACGAGACTTGCCCAATTCTCCCTGTAATTTGGCCTCAAACCTGAACTGCTCTCCCAAATCGTTATCATAGGTCTTTTTGAATGCCTGCTTGAGGTTATAATATGCACATGTTGGCCCTTCTGCCAGTTGATAGGCCCTGAAACGCCAATTTTCCTCGAAACTGGCATCAGGGACAGCTTCCCAAATCATGCCCCAGCTGCTCGCCTGAGATGCTGAAATTCTATCTGCAAACAACGAGGCCCCCATAGCTTTGGCCAAACCTATTTTTCTAGGCAAAAACCAGGTGCCTCCAGCATCTGGTATCAAGCCAATGCGGGTAAAAGCCTGCAAAAAGTAGGCACTTTCTGCTGCAATCACAACATCAGTTGCCAGTGCCAGATTAGCGCCTGCCCCTGCCGCGGCTCCATTGACCGCTGCAATGCTTGGTATCTTGGCATTATAGATGGCATCAATTATGGGATAATATTCATCCCGTAACGTTTGTTCCAAATCAGCATTTCCCAGATTTATATTATCTCCAAGATCCTGCCCAGAACAAAAGGAGTTCCCTGCCCCAGTTAAGACCAAAACCCTACCATTGGTTTCTGCCCTGCTAATGGCATCCGTCAATTCATACCGCATTTCTGAATTTAGTGCATTTCTAACATCGGGTCGATTGAGTTCTACGATTACAACGTCATTATCAACGGTCTGCTTGATGGCTTTATATTCCATGACATTTTCCTTTTCAAATCACTCAAATTGTTGTTTATTTTCGATTCTTGTTTCGAAGCATTTCAATCCTGTGTTCTTCTTCCAAAGTTAACTCATTGAATTCGGTTTCTTCATTTCCCTTTCCCTTATATCTTCGCCAAACAATAAAGAGACAAATGACTATCAATATGGGGCCTGAAAAATACAGAATCCAGTTTTGAGTATTAAACCTTGGTTGCAATAGGGCAAATTCACCATAACGATCAACTATGTAATCATAAATCTCCTGATCACTATTACCTTCAACGAGTTTCTCCCTTATGAGAATTCTAAAATCTCTGGCAAGTTCTGCTTCGGAAGCATCAATATTTTCATTTTGACACACCATACACCGGATATTTTTTGAGATCTCTCTTGCTCTTTGTTCCAGTATAGGATTATCCAGTATTTCATCAGGCTCGACTCCGACGGAGATTTGAGGAGTGAGTACCGTTATCAAAATGATTAGAACAATCCTTTTCAACCAGATAGCCTCATTTGTTTGCGGTGTCCGAAGGGCATCCTTGAACTAAGGCTTATCAAACCTCCAAAAGCCATGACAAAGGCACCTATCCATATCCAATTTACCATGGGTTTTATGTAAGTTCGTACGACCCACCCATTGTCTCCCTGAGAATCTCCCAAGACAATATAAAGATCTCTAAGCAACCCCATATCAATCGCTGCTTCGGTCGTGGTTGTGGCTGCTACGGGGTAAACTCTTTTCTCAGGTAACATTGTTGCGATAGAATTATTATTCCTGAATATCTCAAAAACTCCCCTTTGCGAAAGATAATTCGGACCCCGCACTTCCTCAACATCCCTAAATTCAAACTCATAGGAACCTACCTCAAATGTTTCACCAATTTGGGCGACCCTAATATCCTCCTTTTCCCAGGAGGTTATTGAAGCTATACCGAGAATTGTGAACCCAAAACCAAGATGGGATATGGATTTTGCAATTTCCGATCTGGGAAGCGTTTTAAACCATCGCAATGACTTTTCAATCGGGTGTTTTCCTAAACCAACCCTGTTGGCAAGTTCCGAAATGGTACCAAGGATTATCCAGGCAGATAGCAACAAACCGATTGGCCCCAGCATTCTTATCCCTGATTGAAGCGCCAATACGAGTACTGCAAGTACTATGGCCAATATACCAGGGGCATAAAGATTCTTGAGTGCCTTATTGATATCTCCCCTTTTCCAGGCAAGAGAAATCCCAACCGGAAGGATTAAGGCCAGAACAACCATGAAGGGAGTGAAGGTTAAATTAAAATACGGTGACCCCACCGAAATTTTATCACCATAAATTATTTCGATAATGAGGGGCCAAAATGTACCAATAAAAACGACCAGAGCTGCTATGACCAGGAGAAGGTTATTGAATATCAGGGCTGATTCTTTGTTCCAGGCCCAAAATACACTGCTGTGCCTGATATTCCTGCCATAAACGAGATAGAGAATAAAAGCTCCCCCAGAGAATAAAAACAATATTGCCAGGATAAATATACCCCTCGTGGGATCTGTTGCAAAAGAGTGAACAGAGGTAATTATTCCTGACCTCACCAGGAAAGTTCCAATGAGTGATAACGTGAATGCAACGATCGAAAGTAATACCGTCCACCTAGCCAGTTGATCGCGTTTTTCCAAAACAAGAGTTGAATGCAACAGGGCAGTTGTAATAAGCCAAGGCATGAAGGAAGCGTTTTCAACAGGATCCCAAAACCACCAACCACCCCAACCAAGTTCATAATAGGCCCACCACGAACCAAGTGCTATTCCCAAGGTCAAGAAGATCCAGGAAAGAAGTGTCCAGGGTCTTACCCAATTCGCCCAGGCCGCGTTAATGTTACCATGAACCATTCCTGCCAAGGCAAAACTGAAGGAAATCGAAAGTCCGACATATCCGAGATATAATAAAGGTGGATGGAACGCCAGACCTGGATCTTGCAATAGTGGATTTAAATCATACCCGTTGAATGGTGGGTACTCCAACCTGGCAAAAGGGTTGGAAGTAAAAAGTATAAAGGTAAGAAACGCCAGCGTTATGGCCGACTGAAAAACCAGAACCATGGCTTTGAAACTCCTTGGCATTTCGCCTTGCAAAATAGCAAGTAGAAACCCAAAGAATGAAAGGACCAAAACCCACAAAAGCATGGACCCCTCATGATTGCCCCAAACACCTGAAATCTTGTATAGCAAAGGCTTGAAAGTGTGCGAATTATTGGTCACAAGAACTAGCGAAAAATCCGAAGTTACAAAGGCCCAAGTGAGGGATATAAATGAGATGGTTATCAAAACAAACTGAAGAATTGTGGCCTTGATACCTAGGTCCATCCAACTAGGACAGGAGCGAAGATAGCCCAAGCCGAGGATGCCAAGTTGCAAAAATGTCAAAAGCAGGGCCAATATCAGTGAAAGATGTCCGATTTCGGTAATCATACCCTTCAACCCCGATTGCGAATATTCAAGAAAATGAACAACTGTTGACCAAACATGCGTTACGTTTCACTTACCATCAGGAAGCAGTGCTTGATTGTTTGTTGTAGGTTGGTTCCTTTAATCTTATCTTTTTTCTGCTGTGGCATTTAAATAGACAATACTCAGTTCATATTCTTGATTAGATATAATTTCTGCCAAACCTAATTGCATTTCAATTCTGAATATTAAAATTCAAAACCGTGTTTGAATTTTGAATCTTCGGGTGAGTGCGCAGTTTTAACTTTGCCTTAATCAATCTAATTTCCCTCAATCGGCTTGAAGAGACCTTGTTCCTTGAGAGTATCAGCTATCTCCTTGGGCATATATTTTTCATCATGCTTGGCTAGTATTTCAGTGGCAATAAAGACATTATCGACATAATTCCCCAACGCGATTGCACCCTGCCCTTCAGCGAACAAATCTGGTAAAATACCCTCATAAAAAACGCCAATAGATGTTGTCAAATCACTGATTTCAAATTCTATAGTTCCATCCTTGTTTTTTTTTATGGAATCAGGTTTGACTAGTCCCCCTACCCTGAAGGTTTCATCAGGTCGGGGAAGATCTTCGAGCACTTCAGTTGGGTTGCGAAAATATGAAATACCTTCCCTGAAACCGTATCCTATCAATATTGTTGCCACAAGCAATAAAGTGGAAGAAACAATGAGGAGTTGTATTCGACCCCTTTTTTTCATGGTTCTCATTGATTAGGGTACCAGTGACACCATTGACAAGCCGGCAGATTCATCTAAACCCAACATAAGATTGGCATTTTGTACAGCCTGGCCAGACGATCCTTTTGTTAGATTATCCAATACCGAAAACAATTTTACCTTACCTTCATTTCGGTCTTGCATTACACCTATAAAGACATTGTTTGAACCTCGAACATGCCTTGTGGATGGAACCTTTCCTGCGGGAAGAACATGAATAAATTTTTCATTCTTGTACCGCTCTTGCAAACAATTATAAATTTCCGAGGCGTCTCCCTCTACATAAATGGTAGCTAAAATTCCCCTGTTCATAGGTATGAGGTGGGGGGTAAATGATACTTCAACCTTGCCTTTGGCAACTTTGGTCAACTCTTGGTCAAATTCCGCCAAATGTCGGTGATAAACAGGATTATATGGCTGGCATCCTTCGGATAATTCTGCAAAAAGCGTGTTGACTTTGGCTGCCCTTCCAGCACCTGATACCCCAGCTTTCAAATCCAGAATTATCCTTCTGGAAGAAATTATATTCCTGGCAAGCAAAGGAACAAGGGGATACAAACCTGCAGCTGTATTACACCCGGTACAGGCTACCAAATTGGCTTCAACTATCTCTTCTCGATAAAATTCTGTAAGCCCATAAACTGCTGAAGGTTGAATTTCAGGAGCAAAATGCGGACTGCCGTACCATTTTTCGTATTCAGATGTATCCCGTAATCGGAAGTCTGCCGATAAATCCACTATTTTTGCCTTCCCAAAGAGACCCTTTATTACTTTCTGACTAGTTGTGTGTGGTAATCCGCAGAATATCAAATCACAATTTTCTGGTACCAGATCATGCAAAGAAACTAGAGCCGGCAAGGTCACATTATTGAAGCTTGGGAAAACATCCGAGTACGACTTTCCTGCGTTTCTGTCAGCAACTAGCGATACGATCTCAAACTCCGGATGGTTTAAGGAGATTCTTACTAGCTCCAGGCCAGTGTATCCACTAGCCCCAACTATTGCTATTCTCTTTTTAGCCATTTTTTCAGGTTTCTATCTACTTAATAAAACTTAATTGGTCTTTTCAAAAATATTGTTGCCCTGTTGCTAACTACAACTGGATCTCCCGAAGTTATAAACTTGTTCTTACAATGCTTATAATCAACCCATGTATTTCTTTGAAGATAATCAGTAAGACTTTCGGCAACAACATCAGATTGGCTGATTATCTTTACACTGGGTCCTAAAACCTCCTGAAAAGCTTTTTGAACTAGCGGATAATGTGTACATCCGAGCACCGCCACTTCTGGGTTCGGCATTCTTCTTAATAAAGCTTCGGTATGACTTTTGGCAATGGCTTCAGCCAAAATCATATCCCCCTCCTCTATGGCATCAACCAGTCCCCCACATGGCTGTGATTCTACATCAACACCAATTGCCCTGAAGGAAAGCTCTCTTTGAAAGGCCCTTGAAGCAACTGTAGCTGGAGTAGCAAAGAGTGCAACTCTATTGATGGAGGTTTCCCTTGGTGCTGAATTATCACCCCAATTTCTTTGAATTATGGTTTCAATTGTTGGAACCAAAACCCCCAAAACCCTTTTGTTATCAGTGACAATTCCTTCCTGCAGTTTTCTCAGGGAAACTGCCGAAGCAGTATTACAAGCCAAAATAACGAGCGTACATCCCTCTTTCCAAAGCTCTATCACACCCTTTCTTGTAAACTGATAAATCTCTTCTTGGCTAAGCACTCCATACGGAGCATGTTTATTGTCACCATAATATATAAATCCTGTTCCAGGCAGACGTTTTGAAATTGCATCAAAAATGGTCAGACCACCTAAACCTGAATCAAAAATACCGATTGAGATAATCCACCTACCTTTATTGTAATAAGTAACATCAGGATGGCAGGGCTAAATGCTCATCACACCCATCATATGGAAAAACCAATATTTAGAGATTACGAGGAGGCAAATAACCTAATTTAACCAACAATCCTCTTGGACCGATTCAAAGAAAACAATTCTTTGATAATTCCTGAAAGAGAATTAACGCTTGGAGAATTGGAAACTTCTTCTAGCTTTCCTTTTACCGTATTTTTTTCGTTCAACCACTCTGGAATCACGTGTGAGGAAACCTGAACTTTTCAAGGCAGGACGATAGTCTGGTTCATAATACTGTAAGGCTGTTGATATACCATGTCTTAAAGCTCCCGCTTGACCTGAAAGACCCCCACCCCTTACAGTAGCAAAAACATCAAACTGGTTTTCTGCATCAAAGAGTTTGAAGGGTTGCAAGATGATCATTCTTAAAACTGGCCGTACAAAGTAATTAGTAAAATCCTTTTTGTTTACTGTAATTTTTCCTTTTCCTGGCTTTATCCATACTCTGGCTATAGCGTCTTTTCTCTTGCCGGTGGCATAGGATCTACCTAGATCATCTCTTACTGGTTCTCTTTTTTCTACTTCCTCAATGACCAAATCCCCTTCAGGTTCGGCAACTTGTTCCTGAAGTTCTTCAATAGGGTTGTTTTGTTCGTTCATTAAACTTTACTCCGGGTATTCTTTGGGTTCATCGAAGCCAAATCTATAATTTCTGGATTTTGAGCTTTATGAGGATGTTCTGAACCAGGATATACCCTCAAATTGGTCATAAGTCTGCGAGACAGTTTATTGGCAGGAAGCATTCGCTTGATAGCCTTGGTGATAACTCTTTCTGGGAATTTACCTTGAATGATTTGTTCTGGAGTTCGAGATTTAATTCCTCCTGGGTAACCTGTATGCCAATAATATGTTTTATCCTTACTCTTGTTCCCGGTAAGTTCAACTTTTTCAGCATTCACTATGATTACATTATCTCCTGTATCCATGTGAGGTGAAAACTTAGCCAAATGCTTGCCTCTGAGCCTGGTTGCCACAAAAGCAGCCAAACGTCCTAGAACAAGTCCTTCTGCGTCAATCAATATCCACTTCTTGTCGATATCTCTGGGGGTTGTCATATAAGTAGTCATCGCGATTTCATAAATGTTATTTCTAAATATTGAAGACCTTACAGGGAATGAGTCGTTTACTGGAAACAAGGGGCCAAACCTACCACTTACCTCACATACGCTTGTGAAAATGGGGTTAATGGATGGTTTTTCAAGTTGTAAAACTATATTTTTTCAAAGTCGGAATAATTTGTTAGATTCCTGCTTGATCAGGAATTGAATATGTCAGATTGGCTCGCACGACAGGCTGGTTAGTCCCTTCCGAAAATATCAGTACCTCGCTGACAGCCAATCGTCGACCCAACTTCAAAAGTTTTGTTTCCGAATAAAGCAACCCAGGCGAAGGGCGTCGCATAAAATCAATTGAACAATTTGTCGTTACAGTCAAAGCCTTGGGGCCTATATTGGCAAGTACGATCAAGTAAACGGAAACATCTGCCAAGGCAAACATCGTTGGGCCAGAGACAGTTCTTCCCGGCCTCAAATGCTTCTCTTCCGTATTCATTTGAACAATCATGATTGCACCATCAAAACTCTTTATACGGTAAGTTTTGGCAGCTTGTGGAAATTCTTTATGCAGGAAGTTTTCCAATTCCTTAATTGACATTTTTTGGTTCATTTTTTCCTTGATTGATCAACGATGTAGGTATTGACAGACTCTAGCCAGATGTCATAGTTAATTATTGGGAATTATATACATGAGTAACATTTTCCCCTTCATTTTTCATATTCAATCTCATAATCTCTAACCAGCAATCTACCCAACTCGTTAGGGCTTATCGGTATACTCACTTCCTCCCTCAACTCTTCAACGCTGGGTTGATACTTATTGTTGGGGAGTTTTATTTTGATTTTATCAATTTTCTTTGGTTGTTTCTTTATTTTCTGTGGCATGAGGTCCAGCAAACCCTGATTATCGTGGAAATTCCCATATGAAACCTTCCACATAGTGATTAGCTTGATCTTTTGATCAACTGTTAACATAATCGTTGATGTACGACTCAATACCCTCAATTTCCTGCATGAGATTTTCAAATTTGGGTGCATTGATGCCGAGAAGTCCTGCTTGGAACATTTTGTTGTAATCAGAACGAAGTCCTTCAAGCTGATCTTGGTCAGGAACTAATCGGAATCGACCATCAAGACATTGATCATAATGCGTATAGCCTGCGTTGAAGAAGATGGTTTTGTAGCGGACAACATCCTCCAGAAGAACTCGATTATTTAGTGCTTCGAGTCCGATGTTACTTTTAAACAAACATGTTAGATCAAACCAATGCCGGGCAAGGCGGTCCGGGTGAGAGGAAAGCCGTCGCCGATTGCATTCGACATGTATAAGTGTTGCTTTTTCCCAAAAGGTTCGTTGTGGAGAAAGAACTGTTACAGTGGCAATGGGATAATTTATATCTTTGGTGAACTTTGCGATATCCGGGGTAATATTGTATTGCTCGCTTGGTGTGATTACATTTCGGCCACCAAATTCCAGGAGAATAGTCGCTTCAAAATAATCATTGGATGTCCTGATGACAGACTTGTAGTTGAAATTAAGACACTCACCATCCAAGCTAATGTTGGGATCGCTCATCCCGGGTAATTCCAAAGACGCCTCCTTGAGGGCAGGCAAGATGTATTCTTTGGTATAAACCTCGACATTGGACTTAATTCGGTCACCAAATCTACGAATTGCTGACTTACTTGCATTATTATCAAAAGGATCAAAATCGTCCTCGAAATACCGATAGTCCAAGGTAATGTCTATATCTTCAGAAAAACGATCTATAATCCCGTAAACTTTTGAAAGTGAAGTGCCTCCCTTAAAGGCCATTGGATGAGAATTTTTGATAGAAAAAATTGTTTTGAGAACCCAACAAATCCAGATATCCTTCTCCAGAATAAAGTCCTGAATCCCTGAGATTTCAGAAACTGTTTCGAGAAGTTCCTTTTGTTCGGTTATGGATAAAGTCAAAAAAGAGTTACTCATGTGAGATTTTATAGACCTTTGAATTGAGAACTCCTGTCATCCAAGCAGGCAACGATGCTGACAGAAGCCTATCGAACTCCTTGGATCCTATTACTTGCCTGACCCTTGCAACTGTCTCGGATGTTACGTTAGTTTTTCCTAGATACCAGAGAGCAACAATCGCAATACCAGCAGGCTTACCTGCAAATTGTAGCAGTCTGTTATTAGACGTATGAATCATCCTTACGTTTGTATTGACAATACGAATTGACCGGCTTGAACCATTGGTAAGGTAGACAGTTATGATTGGCACCTGAGTACTAAAACCAAAGAGGCGCACCGCCTCAGCACCATGGACTTGGATGGTTTCACCATTTTTTCTGGCAATTGTTTGAATAACCTTGGAAACCCCTGGAAGAACTGTACCAATAAAGCGATTGGTCTTGGGGCGTACAAAAACCCCTCGTGACAAGCGTATAATTTCACCCTCCTTGACAATACGCGATAATGCCCGGTCAACTGCATCACGAGATCCATACTTGGTGAAGCAGGAAGTTGTGAACGGTTGACCTTGAGGTACAGAAAGTATTTTGGAACGAATGTTTCCTGCAATTGTCATTGGTATGATTTTTACTTAAATATGTCAGAAGATATATAGTTTTTACCAACAAATTATACAAGACTTTAACTTAGTTTCCATATCTCTTAACGACAAGCAGACAGGGCTATCGCTTTTGAAATGCCTCATTTTCAGGTAATAGTCCAGCCGAACTGATGAGTTTCAAGGCATAATTGTGATTCCATCCGGCTTTTTTAAGCCTTCCCCGAATGGATGGAGTCCTCTTGTCTACGGCCAAACGGGCCCGATTGAGGGCCAACCTTCGCATGACCACCAAGTTCTCCGGCCCCGGACCCGTACGGTTGCGTCAATATTCTTCGTTCATGGTCACATCGAGAACCCAATGAAGCGCGTTCGCAATCGCCCAGTGGGATCGGACATGCCGGAGTAAGTGGTCCGGTGTCAGTTTTGTGTTCATAATAAAGTAGCGGGTCTCCATACTCTGTTTCCCCCGTATTTCGCGTTGTGCTGTAACCGATCCAATCGCCGCCAAGGCCGGCCCGTCATGCACATCCAACCCGTCAATGTCATGACACACCGATGCGGTGCGGGTTTCGATCCGGCCATGCCCGGTGTCCACATCGGGGTCCGAGACCGTGATGGACGACGCTTGATCGGGATCGTCCAAATACAGTTTGACATCCTCGTACAGTATTTTTTGGTTGCCCTTTAGTGCACAGATGTAACTCCCACCGGCATCGGTTATCGCCCGTGCCGTCGCGCGCTGTGTCTGCATCGCATCCAGGGTCACGGTCCGTCCCTTAATATCAAGCACGTCAAGGAGGGCGGGGAGGGCTGTAATCTCGTTTGATTTCCCATCGACTTTCGCTTGGGCCAGGACTAATTTTGTCCCGGTGGCAAAGGCATGGACCAGATGTAAAGGCTGACGATCGGTGGCCTCGGAAAAGGAATGCCGTAAAGCTTTGCCATCAATGGCAATAACATCGTTAGCCGAATCGGGGAGACGAGCCTTGAGACGATCACTCCAGGCAACCGCGAGACGGGCCAGAGTGCGGCCAAGTTCCTGGGGGTTGAGGCAATTGAAGAGATCCGAGAAGGCATCATGGCTGGGGATACCATGCTTCAGGGTCATGAAACGACGAAGAAAAGCTTTCTTGTCGCGGCCAAACTGAGTCATGTCGGTACAGGTTTCACCGCCCGAGAGGACAGTCAATAGGGCAATCATCAGCATTTCGTGAAGATCATGGCGGGTTGCGTTACGACGTCGGGGATCCGTAATCCCCTCAAAAACATGGGAATAATTCGGCATCTTTTTAGCCTCAAATTAGTGTTGTCTTTTTTGAGACCGTATGGGAATAAATAACCAAAAGAAGAAATAAAAATTTTGGGTCTTCGTCTTTTTTGATGGGAACTCTTTGTGTTAAAGGTCGTGTTCATGTTGAACTGCAAGCAGGATTGTCACCACCAACCCTCTTCTGCTACTGGGAAAGGAATAAAGACCAAAAGATGTTTATCGTTACAAACCGGGCCCTTGTCAAGACCAACCTGAAACCCTTGCGTCCCTGACAGGTTCTTAACCATGAGTTTCTCCCCCTGGGAAAAGAGCAAGGGATACACATTGTCCCGGATGGCAGCAAACCACTGGCATGGCAGGAATTGGGGGTCAGGATTTATATCCTGAGGGATTCAACTGGGTAATTACCCACCATAATTGGTGAAGAGCCAAAATTTTAAAAGCGATTACCCTGTACACCCAGTGGTTGAATTATAATTTGATTTTTATTTTTCTAATTGATATAGGCGCCACGCGACTTAGCAACTTTTCTTTGTCACAGTTAAACACAGAGACCATATCCATTATAATAACACTCTAAGTTCCAGCAGAGGTTGTCACGATATCACCTGCTGTTTCCACTTATCTAACCTATAAAGAGTTAGTATAACAACAAGAAAATATATTGGATGAGTTAATATGGACAAAGAAATTCTCCTACGAGAAGATAAGGGAAAAATCGCTTATCTGACCCTTAACAATCCAGAGAAATTAAATGTTCTTTCCGAAAGTATGCTTGGGGCATTGTTGGAACATTTAATTAGTCTGGAAGATGATGATGCCATCAGATGTATTGTACTTACCGGCAAGGGAAAAGCATTTTGTGCTGGCCATGACTTGTCAGAATTGACATTGGGGAGACAAGCACCCGATGGAGGGCAGGAATATTTTCAAAGCATCTTTGATCTATGCTCTCAAGTAATGCAGAAAATTCAGCAGGTCCCTCAACCAGTAATCGCTCAGGTTAATGGCCCTGCAGTGGCAGCCGGATGTCAACTTGTTGCGACTTGTGATCTGGCACTGGCTGGTGAGGCAGCCAAGTTCGGTGTCAATGGTGTCAATATAGGTTTGTTTTGTTCTACACCCATGGTGGCGTTAACCAGAAACATTCATATGAAAAATGCCTTTGAATTATTGGTTTCTGGAAGAATAATCAAAGCCGATGAAGCTTTAAGCCTGGGATTAGTAAACAAGGTTGTGTCTGATAAAAATCTTGCAAACGAGGTTGAGAAAATGGCAACACTCATTTCATCTAAATTATCTGCTGCCGTGAAGATCGGTAAAAAGGCGTTCTATCATCAAACGCAATTGCCCTTGGATAAAGCCTATGATTATGCTGGTCATGTTATGGTAACGAACATGCTCTACAGGGATACCAAAGAAGGCATCAATGCCTTCCTGGAGAAACGAAAACCTGATTGGAACTAAGAAAAATCAAAGAGAATAAATTTCTGTGAATTTGTTTTCGAGATACTCCAAGAGGTAGGTAGATCTTATTGGTTTACCTGTAGCTTTTTCGATGGTGTCTTTTGGATCTCGCAAGGCACCATACTGATGGATATTGTTACGTAACCAACTCGTAGCAGGGGTTATATCCCCTTGCGCTAAAGATCTATCTAAATCCTTAATTTCATTTTGGATCGCGTCATATAAACAACCGGCATATACGTTACCCAAAGCATAAGTTGGAAAATAACCGAATAATCCCAGAGACCAATGAACATCCTGAAGGATACCTTGAGATGGTTTTTCTACTGGATAACCGAAATAATCCAAAAACTTTTCATTCCACGCTTCCTCGAGATCATCAACTTCAAGATCCCTGGTAAGTAAATTTTTCTCAAGTTCATACCTCAAGATGATGTGTAGATTGTATTGCACCTCATCAGCCTCAGTCCGCTTAAATCCCTTCTTGACCTGATTGGCCCAATGATAAAATTCTGTCTTTGAAGAAATGCCTATATCACCAAAGGTATGCTTCATTTTCTGATAAAGCCACCCCGTGAAGGCTTTACTGCGGCCTAATTGGTTCTCACAAATCCTGGATTGGCTTTCATGAACTCCAAAGGACGAACCCAACCCTATGGAGGTTAGGCAATACTCCCGGTCAATATTTTGTTCGTATGCACCATGACCAGATTCATGAATAGTTGAGTACAGGCAGTTAAAGGGGTCGTATTTATCTATTCTCGTCGTAATCCTTACATCTTGACCAGAGCCTGCACAAAAGGGGTGTGTAACAAGGTCCACACGCCCTTCATCCAAATGGTAACCGAATCGTTTGGCGAGTTCCTTGGCAAGTTTGATTTGCTTATTTTTCGGGTATTCGAATTTAGGAGGTTGAGACAAGGGAGGTTTTGCCAATATTCTTTCACGTAGATTATTTAACCCGGGTTTTAATTCACCAAATAATGCATCTAGGTGTTCACAGGTCATACCAACTTCATAATCATTCAACAGGCCATCATAGGGATTACCCTTGGGTGAGAGTATTTGACCCTCTTCCCTTTTCAAATTAATGATTTTTTTGAGTTCAGGTTTGAAGGATTGGTAATCATTATCGGACATTGCCTGACGCCAAACCGTTTCTGCTTTGGTTGTCGTTTCAACGATTGTCCTTGATAATTCTTCCGGGATTTTATGAGCCCGATCATAGGATCTTTTTATTTGCCTTAACTGTGCTTTTTCAGCTGGATTCAATTTATCCTCGTCCACATCGGCCAACAAGTCACCAATGAGAGGAGCTTTTTTTCTCTTATGAATAATTGATTCCAATGCTCCCAAGCTATCAGCCCTTTGTTCAACAGCAGATGAAGGCATATAAGTGGATTGATCCCATTCCAAAATTTGACCTAGATAACCAAGTGAATTTGTATCCCTTACATAAGAAGCCAATTTAGCAAAATCGTTCATGTTTAACTCCTAAAGTCTAACTGCTTTGGGTATCTACTCCAAAATAGAATTTGGGTGTATAAAACAATCAATAAAACAGCCAGGATTTGATGCCCCAGAGCGGGCAAAACAGGAACTGAATAAAGAACGCTAATAATGCCCAATCCGAATTGGCAAAAAAACAGGACAACCCCTACATTTCCGAGTAATTTCAGTTGCTTATGTGGTGATCTGTGACACCTATACCAAACGAGGACAACAGGGATAAACAGCAAGTATGCCACCATCCTGTGGTTAAATTGAACCAGGCTGGGGTTATCCACAAAATTAACATACCAGGGGGAATATTCAAAACTGTTGGAGGGAAGGACTTCACCATTCATCAAAGGCCATGTGGGAAAGCCCAAGCCAGCGTCTATCCCAGCAACCAAAGCTCCCAAGATCGACTGAAGGAATAATAGGCAAATAAATAGTAAAGCAAGAAACTCGGTTTTTTTATCGCGCAATCTTCGGGCTTGAAAGAGTTCATGTGGTCGTTGGAGAGAGATACTGTATTGCCATGAAACCAGAAGCAGAATTAGAAAAGAAAGACTCAGGTGAACTGCTAACCGATACGAAGCCACATCGACGGCATTTTCAGTTAAACCGCTCCTGACCATCCACCAGCCGATAATTCCCTGTAACAACCCAAGCCCCCCAAGCATAAGCAACCTTTTAGTCCAGTTAGCATCCAATTTCTTCGTAAGCGTCAGAGCTAAAAAACCAACGATGAACACCATTCCTACCAATCTGCCCAACTGACGATGCCACCATTCCCACCAGTATATTGGTTTGAACTCAGCCAACTCCATTGCTTGATTGACAAGTTGATATTCAGAGGTTTCCTGATACTTTGTAAATTCTTCAATCCACGCTTCTTCAGACAACGGTGGTATGAAACCTGTGACCGGATGCCACTCAGTCATGGACAATCCCGAATCTGTCTGCCTTGTCAGACCACCCAGAAGAACCATTCCAACAACAAGGAAAAACAAAATTCCCAAAAAAATACGAATACCAAAATTGTTTTGTTCTTTTACCAGGGGCCTCTGACTCGTCAGCTTACTTGTGTCGCCTCTCGCAGTTTCAGAGACTTCTTCAAATAATTTTCTCTTTTGATTCACGATATATCCAAAACGATTTGTTTTTGTATGTTGTCGAAAGAATTATTTCTTGTTGGTTACAAGGGCTTTACGAATTCGGTGGAATGTCTTGACCTCACCTTCGGTAATTTCCAATCTCAAAATAAGGTTCTGCAAATATTCCTTCATAGCTTCAACTCGGTTTTCAGGTTGAAAATAACCTGTATCCACCAAATCTTGAATAAAATAATCCGCCAGAGCCTTTTTGGAAGAAACGGTTGCAAAGAATTCTGAATCTGGTGATGATTCCGTTGCAATATCCTTCTGTTTTTGCCATTCGTAAGCTAGCAGGACGGCGCTATGAGCCAGATTCAGAGAACTGAATTCCGGGTTTGTAGGTATGAACACAAATTCAGTAGCCAAAGTCAAATCTGCATTCTCCAATCCTGTTCTTTCCGGTCCAAACAAAAATGCGACCTTGTTACCCTCTTTCATCAGTTGTCGTGCCTTAATCATGGCGCCTTCTGGTGACACAAGATTTTTTACCAGACCTCTTCGTCGAGCCGTTGTGGCAAATACATAAGAATAATCCTTGACCGCACTTTCAACATCTGGATAAAGTTGAGCCTGATCCAATAGGGATGCAGCACCACTCGCCCGAGCGATGGCCTGGGAAGTTAACCAGCCCTCTCTTGGAGCAACCAGAACCATGCTCTTGAACCCAAAATTGAGCAGACCTCGGGCCGCTGAACCCAAATTTTCTCCCAACTGTGACCTGACAAAAATAAAGTCGGGATACAGTTCCTTCTCGGTAGTTGAATAATCCGTCATGGGATGATTTCAGTAAATGAATATAAATTGTCTATGAAAATGTTTGAACTCCATACAAATAATGGTAAGGAGAAGTTAAACAAACAACCAAGAAAATAACCGTACAGAATTTGGTCGAATTGACTTCCAGGTTCCGTCTGATGATTGTAGTCAACCGTGGAAGTAACATTTTACCATCTGCACGGTTTTATTGTATTCACAATTAGGGTAGTTAGATTGCCAAAAAGGAATTATCTAAAAACACAAATGGTTGCTAAATAAAATGAATAATTCTCTTAATGACCAGCTGTTGATTATCCTTTCCTCCCCTTCAGGGGCAGGAAAATCTACCCTTGCCAGGCTGCTGGCCGGGTGGGATAAAAGCATCAAGGTTTCAATTTCGGCAACCACCCGCCCCTCAAGAGATAACGAAAATGAAGGTATTGAGTATTACTTTTTAACCAAAAATGAGTTTCAACAAAAAATTGATGACGGTAAATTTCTGGAGTATGCGGAAGTTTTTGGTAATCTTTATGGCACCCCCCTATCCTTCATTGAAGAATGTCAAAAGGCCAATTTGGATGTTGTTTTTGATATTGACTGGCAAGGAAGCATGCAAATCAGGAATTCCATGTTTCGGGAAAAAG
The DNA here is from genome assembly GCA_022822495.1 of Paracoccaceae bacterium. Taxonomy (GTDB): domain Bacteria; phylum Pseudomonadota; class Alphaproteobacteria; order Rhodobacterales; family Rhodobacteraceae; genus MPNP01. The sequence continues at coordinate 21,098 of JAJEBQ010000001.1, forward strand.
TTGTCTCAATTTTTGTCCTTCCTCCCTCCATTCAGGAACTTGATAACAGACTTAGGCGCCGAGGTGCTGATTCCCGTGCCATGGTTGAAGGTCGAATGGACAAGTGTAAGGATGAAATCAGCCACTGGACCGACTATGATTATGTTCTGATCAATAACCAGCTTGAAGAAGTATTGGAGCAAATTAAGGCGATTGTCAAGGCCGAGAGACTGAAACGTACAAGGTGCACGGGGCTCAGTGAGTTCGTAAATAAACTTAATCAGGAATTTGAAAGCATGAAATCATGACCTTGTACAAATTGGATGGCGCCGAACCCCAACTTCCTGAGTCTGGTGATTACTGGATCGCCGATAATGCTGATCTTATTGGCAAAATAATTCTCGCTGAAAATGTCTCCATTTGGTTCGGTTCGGTTTTAAGGGGGGATAATGAACCTATAACCATTGGCAAGGGATCAAACATACAGGATGGTTGTGTTTTGCACACCGATATGGGATTTCCACTTACAATTGGAACCAATTGTACTGTAGGTCATAAGGCCCTCTTGCATGGCTGTACCATAGAAGATGATGCTCTTATTGGTATGGGAGCAACAATCCTGAATGGTGCAACAATCGGCAAGAAAGCTGTCATAGGTGCCTGTTCACTGGTTCCCGAAGGTAAAACCATTCCCGAAAACTCACTGTTCATAGGATCACCGGCCAGATTCGTTAGAACCATTAATGATGATGAGCATGAGGAGTTTATATCTGCCGCAAGACACTACCAGGAAAACATTCCCCGATATCGGCAAGGTCTTGTCAAAATCAAATGAGCATCCCGTGGGTTTAAGCAATAACTATCTTGAACCTGGCCTTCTGGTTAAAAATCCAACCCAATCTGATTGGGGTATAGGTCAAATTCAATCAATTATAGAAAACAGAATAACCGTAAATTTTGAGAATATTGGGAAGGTGGTTCTGAACAGTAATGAAGTTTCGCTAGAAGAATATTTTGACCAGGATATCTGATGGAAAATGCTTTTAAAATTGGCCACGATTACCTGAATTAATCAGATTTTGTATCTTGTGGCATGGTAAATTCAGATCCCCAGCTTGAACTGAAAATCGCCTCTTCAAGGGATGAGGTTCTTGCATCCCAAAGACTCCGTTATAAAGTTTTTGTTGAAGAGTTGGGCGCCACAAGTAATGCCGTTGATCATGACTTGAAAATTGAGGCTGATGAATTTGATGAATGGTGTGACCATCTGATTCTGATCGACAAAAGTATTGACCCTTCAACAATGAATCATGTCATTGGCGTTTACCGTTTGTTAAGGGATGATGTAGCACTTGGTAAATGTGGATTTTACTCAGAATCAGAGTTTGATCTCATGCCTTTGAAAAATTCTGGCAAGAAACTGCTTGAATTAGGCCGTTCTTGTGTTCACCCCGACTTTCGATCGGGAATAGCAATGTTTCATTTATGGAATCGCCTGGCTGAATACGTTATTGAACATGGTATAGAAATTCTTTTTGGGGTTGCCAGTTTTCATGGCACAAATCCTCAAAAATATGCCAGCCAATTAACCTACTTGCATCATCATCACCTGGCTCCAGAAAAACTACGGGTTACGGTTCGGGAACATGGTATAAACCTTGATATGCTTCCAAAGCAACACATTGACACTAAGCGGGCTATTGTCGGTATGCCTTCGCTCATAAAGGCCTATATTCGGTTGGGTGGTTTGATCGGTGAAGGTGCATACCAGGATAATTCATTCAACACAATTGATGTTTGTATCCTGATGGATACCCAAAATATGGCCAACAACCGAAGAGAATATTACCATCGAATGGTTACCAACAGATAGCCTTATAATAATATTGCGAAACGATGGGAATAATTCGAATCCTCATACGACTCATCCTTCTGATTACGGTGATCTATGGTCTATTGGTAATATTCTTAATTGTTCGTGCTTTCGAATGGCCGTTTGGGCGTAATATATCGCCGGGCATAACACAATTGGTCTGCCACCTATGTCTGAAGATCCTGGGAATTACACAAACTGTAAAAGGGACTCCCATGCGCGCATTTGGAAGTGTGGTTGCCAACCATTCTTCATGGATTGATATTTTCGTATTAAATGCACCGCAAAGAATCTTCTTTGTATCAAAAAGTGAGGTTCGAAACTGGTTTGGTATTGGTATTCTTGGGAAAGTTACCGGGACCGTATTCATCGAACGAAAAATAAGGCAATCATTGGCTCAAAAAGGCATGCTTTATAAACGGCTGGCCAAGGGTGACAAACTCCTATTTTTCCCTGAAGGCACAAGTACCGATGGTCAGCAGGTTGTAAAATTCAAATCAACCCTGTTTGCAGCATTGTTTGAAACGAAAATTAAGGATAATTTGTTTGTTCAGCCTGTGAGTGTGTATTATAAGTCACCCGAAGGGCAAGATCCCAGATTTTATGCCTGGTGGGGTGATTTCAACATGTGGGAGCATCTTAAACAAGTATTGTCCTCACCCGGTGGGGGGTTTGTTTCGGTTTTATTCCATAATCCGGTCAAAGTTTCTGAATATTCAGACCGGAAGGCCCTAGCATCAGCATGTGAGCAAATTGTACGAACCGGTTATGCACAGCTGAAGATTGATAACTGAGAGTGGATAGATTGATAGAATACTTATTTTGGCTCTTCGTCCTATTTGGTGGGTGAATCATTAGAGGTGTTGCAAGAGCATTGAATACGAACAATCATTTTAAACTCATATTTAAGCGATGCATCTATGGTTCCAGACTGAAAAACTAATCCTGCATTGTTATATCGAAACAAAAAACGGGTCTTCGTTCTTTTCAGTGTTTTTTCATATCAAAATGTCTTGTTGAAGGTGCAATGGAATACAATACCTCCCTCCATAAGTTACTTTAGATGGTTGGGGTGGGTCCAAGTTATCCACATCTGATTTTACAAAGTAGGTGTTACTTTCACCAAATTCGGTCAATTCATGTATAATACATCTTTATAGAGCAAGGATTCGATTATATGACCAACACTTTTGATGCCAAAGGGTTACAACGATTTTTGATTGATGAAGACCGGATGATCAATCCGTTCTTTACAGGACGAAAAGACCTTCAGTACAGGATTGATCAAAAAAGCAAAATAATCGGTCAGGATTATTTGAAGGATCCC